>JAFLSN010000025.1:0-27208 GCA_022510905.1 Treponema sp. | reverse complement strand
GTTTTCGGGCAATGTGCTGGCGCACTCTGCTCTCCCCGCGCGTTTCCGGGCAATGTGCAAACGCACTCTGCTTTCCCGGCGCGTTTCCGGGCAATGTGCAAACGCACTCTGCTTTCCCGGCGCGTTTCCGGGCAATGTGCGGGCGCACTTTGCTTTCCCGGCGCGTTTCCGGGCTTCGTGCGTTTGCGCATGGCTTCCCCGGCGCGTTTTTGGGCTTCGCGCGTTTGCGCACGGCTTTCCCGGCGCGTTTTCGGGCTTCGCGCGTTTGCGCACGGCTTCCCCGGCGTGTTTTTGGGCTTCGCGCGTTTGCGCACGGCTTCCCCGGCGCGTTTCTGGGCTTCGCGCATTTGCGCACGGCTTCCCCGGCGCGTTTCCGGGCTTCGCGCATTTGCGCACGGCTTCCCCGGCGTGTTTTTGGGCTTTTCGCGTGTGCGCAAGGTGCTCCCGTGGCCTTCCTGCAAAAGGTTTGGCGAATGATGCCCGGCAGAATGACGCCCGGTGCTTGACAAAGTTCGCCGGCTCCGTTATAGTGTGGGCATATCCGCTCGGTTAACTCAGCGGTAGAGTGCTACCTTCACACGGTAGAAGTCACTAGTTCAAATCTAGTACCGAGTACAAGAGGCGTTCCAAAACGGAGCGCCTTTTTTTGTGCCCTCAGGCGGCATGGCGGCTCTGTACACTGGCGCGTGATTGGGATATAGTACCTCCATTATGGAACATACTGCACAAGCTCCTTCTGGTCATGGTTTTTCTGGTTTTGGCATTGCGGACGACGTGGTACGGCGGCTTTCCGCGCATGGAATTGTCACGCCCACCGCGGTGCAGGAGGCTGTAATGCCGCTTGTGGCGCAGGGAAAGAACGTGATGTTCCAGAGCGAAACCGGCACAGGCAAGACGTTCGCGTTCCTGCTTCCGCTTGTGCAGGCCATGTCCGAGGAACCGGCCTCAAAGGATGTGAGGCTGCTGATAGCCACGCCCACGTACGAGCTGGCTTCGCAAATCAAGGTGCAGGTGCAGCTGGTCACAGACCTTCCTGTGGCGCTGTGCATAGGAGGCGCACCGCTGAGCCGGCAGCTTGAGCTTTTAAAGGCTCGCCCGGCAATCGTGGTGGGAGGCCCCGCGCGGCTTCTTGAGCTCATCCACCTTAAAAAGCTCAAGGTCGCTTCCGTGCGCACCCTCGTGCTGGACGAGGCGGACCGTCTCCTGAGCCCGGAGCTGAGGGGCGAAACCATAGGGCTTTTGGAGCGTCTCCCCTCCGCCGTGCAGCTTGTGGGCTGCTCCGCCACTGTAAGCGATTTTACAAGGAGCACACTCCAGATGGCCAGAACGGACGGCAGAGGCGCGGTTTCCAACGGAGCGCGGGGCATCGAGCTTGTCACCATGCCACCCGAGGATGTCCTCAAAAAGCAGATTGAGCACTGGGCGGTTTTTGCGGAGAGGAGAGACAAGATTGACACGCTGAGGAGCTTTGTCGCCGCGGTAAAACCCAAAAAGCTGCTTGTGTTCACCGCGCGAAACGACCAGCTCCAGAACATAACGTCGAAGCTGCGCTACCACAACGTGGAATGCATGGCGCTCGGCTCAAAGACTGACAAAAAAGAGCGCAAGACCGCCATAGACAGGTTCCGTTCGGGAAAGCTCCGCGTGCTTGTAACCACCGACCTTGCCTCCAGGGGGCTTGACATCGCCGACATAACCCACGTGGTGCAGCTTGATTTTCCAGACAGCGCCGATTTTTTTATCCACAGGGCGGGCCGCACCGCGCGCGCGGGAAAAACCGGCGTGAACTGCGTGATAGGCGACGCATGGGAGCTACAGCGGTACGCGGCCCTTGAGAAACGGCTCGGCATAACGGTGCACCCCAAGGCTCTTTCGCACGGGCAGCTTGTAAAGCCAGAGGCATGACCGGACGGCCGCCGGCCAGAAGACCGCGCGGGCACAAAAAAAGCTGCGGACGCGGCTCCGGGCCTTTTATCCAAAACTGCCGGCGCAGACGGTTCGACACACCCTGCCACTTGTTCAACCCTCCGTTTCCTGCTATACTGAAATGAACCGCACAAGAGGGGAACGTCTGTGTTTTTAAAAAGTCTTGAGATTTACGGCTTCAAATCCTTTGCCGACCGCACGCGCATCAATTTTTCAGACGGCATCACCGCGCTCCTGGGCCCGAACGGATGCGGAAAAAGCAACGTTGTGGATGCCATAAAATGGGTGCTCGCCGAAAAATCCTCAAAGAACCTGCGCGCCGCCACCATGGAGGACGTGATTTTTAACGGCACGGAGACCCGCCCGCCGCTGAGCCTCGCGGAAGTAACGCTCACAATCGCAAACGACAAAGGCCTGCTCCCCATGGAGGACACGGAGATCGCCATAAAGCGCCGGTTCTACAGGTCAGGCGAAAACAAATACTACATAAACGGCCGCGAAGCTCATGCGGTGGAAATCCGCAAGCTGTTCATGGACACAGGCGTTGGAAAAGCGGCCTACTCCGTGATGGAGCAGGGAAAAATCGCGCAGATTCTTTCAAGCAAGCCCGAAGACCGCCGGTACCTCTTTGAGGAGGCCGCCGGAATCAGCAGGAGCAAGGCCGAAGTAGCCGAAGCTGAACGGGAGCTTGAACGCACCCGGGCGAACCTAGCGCAGATTGACATGGGCCTTGCCGAAACCAAGCGCAGCTATGAATCGCTGAAGGTGCAGGCCGAAAAGGCCCAAAAACGGCGCAAGCTCGATGAAGAAAAGTTCTCCTGCGAGCTTGACATTCAGCTTTTAAAACTGAAGGACGCCTCACAGAACAAGGCGCGGCAGGAGCAGAGCCGCACGGACATCGAAAAAAAGCGCGACGCCGTAATCAAGGAAATCGAAGAGATATACAGCACGCTCAACGAAAACACCGACCGCATAAAGGCGCTGCAGGAGCAGGTGAATGCCAAGGAGCAGGAGGTGATAAAAATCACCACCGACCAGACCGGCAAGAAGGCCATGTCAAAGCAGCTGCGGGACCACCAGAGCGAAGTCCGGGAAAAAATCGGCCAGATTGAGAACCGCATCAAAAACGTGCGCGAACGGATCGAAGAATACAACGAGGAAATCGACAGCCAGAACGCGGAGCTGCACGAGAAAAACAAGCGCCTCTCCGATCTGACGAACAACATACAGGGCTTTGTCGCAAACATCGAGCAGTGCGCGGGCCAGATAAACGAAAACGAAAAACAGATCGGCATAAACGGCGGAAAAATCAGCAACCTCGAAACCGACCGCCAGAACCTGCAGAAGCAGCTCGCCGCGATCACCGAAGACATCGTAACGGAGCTTGACGCAAGGCTAAAAGACGCGGGCTATTCTTCCGCCGCAAACAAAAAAGCAAAGGAAGAGCTTTCCATGCGCCTCGAAAAACTCAAAATCTTCGCGAACGGACGCGCCAACATTTTCCGCGATTTTGCGGCCCTTCCTTCGCACAAGGAATCGGACGCGGCCCGCTTTGGCACCGACGCCGTGAATGCGTTCTGCGAAGTGCTTTCACAGCTAGAAGGCCTTTCCGCAGCGCTGGAGGAATACAAAAAGACATCGCCCCAGTTCATCGACGACTTTCTTTCCCCTGAAGGCATCATCACCAAAAAGCGCGACATAGACCGTTCCATCGAAGAGAACCTCGCCGAGGTCATGCGCATTCAAAAAGAAAGCGAAGGGCTTTCGCTCGCCAACGCGGAGCTTACCAAAAAGATAGACACCTACCGCGACACGCTTGCGAAACTGCGCGTGAACCAGGCTGAAATGAGCCAGCAGATTTTTGCCGCCGAGCAGCAGATAAAGACGCTGCAAAAATCTCTCTCCACGGAACAGGGCTCGCTGCGGGACCTTGAAGCGGAGCTGTTCGAGGAATCACGCCGCAAAGACGGCATGGACGAGCAGATTGCCGAGCTTGACGAGCAGATTGCCGAACTCCAGCGGCGCGGCGAAGCTGTTACGGCGGAGCTCACAGAGCTTGACCGCCAGATTGCCGAGTGCAACAGCCGGGTGAGCGGAAAAGAGGCCACGCTCCAAAAAAAGACTGAGGACAAAAACCGATTTCAGGGGCAGCTTGAAAAAATCAACGTGTCGCTTGCCCAGCATGACACTGACATCCGCAACATCAAGCAGAATTTCCAGGAAAACTATTCGCGCGACCTCATGGAATTTGAGGAACGCATGTACACGATTACCACAGGCGCCGCGGTGCTCAAAGAAAAGCTTTCCGCCGTCAGGCAAAAAATAGCCGACCTTGGAAGCGTAAACTACATGGCCATCGACCAGTTTGCCGAAGAAAAAGAGCGCTACGAACGCCAGCAGGCGAACTACGACGACGCGCAGAAAACGCTGGCAAACCTTGTGCGTGTCTCAGAGGAAATCAGGAGCAAATCCGCGGAACTTTTCCTGGACACATACAACAAAATCCGCCGCAACTTCCACAACATGTTCCGCCGCCTGTTCGTGACCGCAGAAGGTCAGCCGGGTGGACGCGCCGACTTGAGGCTTGTTGACCCCGCGAACGTGCTTACCACGGGAATCGAAATTTACGCCCAGCCGCCCGGAAAAAAACTGGCCGACATTTCCCTGCTTTCAGGCGGGGAAAAAACCATGACGGCTGTGGCCCTGCTGTTTGCCACCTACCAGGTGCACCCTAGCCCATTCTGCCTCCTTGACGAAATCGACGCAGCGCTCGATGACAAGAACGTTTCGAGCTTTGTGAACACGCTCCGCACGTTTGCAAACGTGAGCCAGTATATCGTGATTACGCACAACAGAAAGACCGTGATGGGCACTTCTTCACTGCTCGGCGTGACCATGGAAGAAAGCGGCGTGACCAAAGTGGTGCAGATAAAGCTTGACGACGACATGCTCAACGGACGGGCTGCGTTCGACAGCGAGGCCGACACGTTCGTAGAGGAAGATGTGCCCCCCGAAGAAGGAATTGTGATTCCGCCCCGCCCGCCACGCAGGGAGCACAACCCCGACGGTTCGCTGAAACTTCCCGCGCCGGATGCGGAACCGTCACACAGCACCGAAAATGCCGAAGCCGCAGAAACTGAAAGCGAGGCATCGGCCGGGCGGTCGCAGGAAGAAACGGAGACCAATGCGCCAGACGGCGCCGAATCCACATACAAAGCGGAGGCAGACGCAGAACATGCTTGATTCCATGCAGGAACGCATCAGGGACTTTGTTTCCCAAAAAGGAAAATTCGCCGTGACAGTGCTCGGCATACTGCTTGTGCTCGGCATTGGCGCCGTGGTTCTTTCAGTGGCGAATGCAGCCCGAAAGACAGCCTCCACCGTGCCCGCCAGCATACAGCCGAGGGGCGACATCACACCGGCTGAAAGCTTTTTTGCGCCCTCGGCGAACGATGGCACCGACGACTACTATTTTTACCGCACCACGTCCACTTCATGGACAAAAGAGGAAAGCGAATCCTGGTTCACCACGCCAGATAAAAACACGGTTGAATCGCTTGAACGCGCAAACGATGCGCTCATCGACACAATCACAGGAGCAGCGCCATGAAATTTCCATGCAACCGAAAACTGCCGCTATGGGTTACGCTTCCGGCCATCGCTCTATTCTGCGTATCAAGCCCCAAGGCGGCCGCCGCAACCATGACCGTGCCGGCCGTAAAAGACACAATCGAAAGCGAGCTGGCCCAGCCCGACAGCGCCGACACATCAGAAACCGGCTCCGGCCTCACAGAACAGAAGACGCCCCCGCCATCGGAAGAAGGCTTTTCCAACACGGAGCAGGCTGTTCAGGAGTCGGCAGATTCAGCGGCCATGCACGAAATATCCGCACAGGATGATGCGAAAGACGAAAAAAATGACATTCCTTCCGCAGAAATAGAGACGCATGACACGGCCTTGCTGGAAGAACTCGTACTGGACGATCCTTTTTATGACGTGTTTGGCTCCATACAGGACGAGCCTGAAGTAGAAGGCATAGCCACGCTTCTTGAACCCATCGACCCGAACGAGGCGTATTTTGAAACACCCATCGAAGAGCTCCTTGCAGAGCGCGACCTTTCCGTGCAGCCCAAAGACTCCGGGCAAGACCTCAAGCTCTCTCCTGCAGAACATGTTCCCGCCGAAACAAACCTGACGGAGGCTGTTCCGTCCGATCTAGGAGACAGAGCAACCGCGCAGACCCACGTGCAGGATTCAACGCCTTCCGCCGCAGCATACAAAGCTGCAAGTTCCAATGCTGTATCCACTTCCCTCGTTCAGGACAAGAACAAAGAGGCGCACACAGCAGACAAAAACGGCAGTTCCCGTGCAGCAGAGCCGGACACGCGCACCAAAGCCGCAGCTCCAAGCGCACAAGAGAAGAATGTCTCCACCGAAAGAAAGTCCCGTGAACGGCAGACTGAAAGAGCCGTGATCCTAGCCCAGTCATCTCATGACAGCAACCAAGCCACGGAAAGTCCACAAGACACAAATACCGGCTCTGGCGGAAGCACGGCTGTTTCAGCTACAGAGCCAGCTGCGCCGCAAAAGGCCGAGGATTCCCCCGCAAAGGCGGAAGCTCCTGTGGAAGGCGAGGACGGAACCCATTCCACCGCATCAATAGAACTGGACGGCTCGGAATACGAAAGCCCTCCGCGGGCGGAACCAATAGGCATTGTGCCGTCCAGGACAGTCGCCATGAAGAAAAACCAGTACCTCGACATCCTCTATCCCGGAAACGGCTGGATATACATCGGCGAGACAGACGGCAAAAACCTGATGAGGTATTTTAAAAGAACGCTCGACACGGACACCACAACATTCACGCTCCGTTCACGCGAGGCAGGAAACACAGTCCTCCATTTTTACAAGAACGACATCCTCACCGGTTCATACATCGACGACTATCTTGCGGTTACCGTTGAAAACACGATCGCGCGCTCATCGAACCATGCGGTAGCCCCGTCGTATGCGGAGGCAGTTCCACCGCGCCCAGAAAAAACGGCCCGCGAAACAGCTGACGAAGAGCTGCTTGCAGCTTCCACGCCTGCCGGTGTGCACAGCGCCACAGAAACACAGAAGCGCGCCTCCGCGGTTCCGCCCGAACCAAAAGAGGAGCCTGATGCAGAACAGACAGGCATGAACGCGCCCGACGGCTCCGCGCGGGAAAGCGAAGGCGGCCAGACAGTCATAAAGAACGAAGAAAGCTCCTCGGACATCGCCCTTGCTTCCGACCAGAACGAAAACGCGCGGGCTTCCACTCAGGGAGACGAAGGCACCGCCACGCACATTACAGACATAGCTTCGGAGGGAGATCAATCCAGCGACGCGCTCCTTGGTCTTGCGCAGAAAAGCTACGATGAAGGCAAGCACGAAGATGCCCTCCGCCATCTGGACGATTTTTTTGCAAAGGCAGCCACAAGGCTCGATGAAGGCCTGTTCCTGCAAGGGCAGGTGCTGGAAGCAAATTCACCGGTGCGGAACATCAAAAAAGCGCTGGACACCTACGAACAGCTTGTGAAACAATACCCGCAGAGTATCAGATGGGAAAAAGCGCAGGAAAGAATCACCTACCTGAAGCGCTTTTATTTCACCATACGATGACGCGGATTTGTATATAAGGAGTCGATATGCGTATTGCAGCACCATGCCTTGCACTTGCCATGGCCGCCACAGTTTTGTGTTCCTGCACCATCAAGCAGGTGGAGGCAAAGAACCGCACCATAACAGTCTCTGGAGGGGGGCAGGTAACAGTGCGGTGCGACACGGTCACAATAGTGCTTGCCACCGTTACACGCAACTGGGATGTCGGCAGGGCCACCTCAGAAAATGCCGCGCGAATGGCAAAGGTACAGGAAGCGCTCACCAACGCGGGGCTCACCGCAGATTCATTTTCGACCAACGGATATGCAATCACGCAGGAACGAACGTACCAGGGCGACCACATCGTTTACGGACAGTACCGCGTCAGCAATGAAGTGAAAATCCAGCTAGGCGACGTGGCCCGCGCAGGAGAAATCATCGACATCGCGGTGAAAGCCGGCGCAAACGAGCTTACATCGCTTTCATACAGCGTCTCAAAGCTCGACGATGCCGTGCGCGAATCCCGGCTGC
Organism: Treponema sp.; assembly: GCA_022510905.1. Lineage (GTDB taxonomy): Bacteria > Spirochaetota > Spirochaetia > Treponematales > Treponemataceae > Treponema_D. Next base: position 19,129 of record JAFLSN010000025.1, on the reverse strand, counting down.
TCGCGGTGAAGCAGGCCGAAGAAAACGCGAACCTGCTTGCAAGCGCAAGCGGTGCCGTGCTAGGAAAACTGGTTTCGCTTTCAGACACCACCGTAAACACCTTTCCACGCAAGCAGGGAAACGCAAAAATTTCAGCATTGGGCATTGAAGCGGCAATGGATTCCACGCCGCTTTCGGCCCACAGCAAAACGGTTACGGTTACAATTCAGGCCGTGTACGAATTGCAGTAGGCCGCGTTCTGTGCTATAATCATCGGTAAAAGCCGTGGTTGGCAGATGCAATGCCACACATGTGCGCCGCACCACGCTTTAAAACGGCGTTGCACCAGGATTCGTTTGCATCTTGCGAAACGGAAAACCCTTCACAAAAAGCGAACAAGACAGAAAGGGAGAAATCTATGCTTGACTACAAATTCATCAAAGACAACCTTCAGGCTGTAAAAGAGAACATAGCGAACCGCAACATGACCGCCGATGCCGATGCCGTGGTGCAGCTGTACGACCGCCGCACATCGCTTGTAACAGAACTGCAGGGGCTCCAGCAGCAGAGGAACGAGAACGCCGCCTCCATGAAACAAAAGCTTGACCCTGACACCCGTGCAAGGTTTATCGAGGAAGGAAAAAAGCTCAAAGAGCGGATTGCCTCCGTTGAAAAAACACTCTCCGGCATTGAAAGCGAGCTCGACGAAGCCGCCCGCAAGATTCCAAACATGGCCTCGCCGCAGGCACCCGTAGGCAGGCTCGACACGGAAAACCTTGAAATAAAGCGCGTTGGAACGCCCCGCGAATTCGCGTTCAAACCAAAAGACCACGTGCAGCTTGCGGAATCTCTCGACCTTATTGATTTTGAGCGCGGCACAAAAGTGTCAGGCCCGAAGTTCTACTACCTAAAAAACGAAGCTGTGTTCCTGGAACAGGCGCTGATCCTATATGCGCTGAACACGCTGCGCAAGCACGGATTTACCGCGTTCATAACCCCTGACGTCGCAAAGCAGGAAGTCCTCCAGGGAATCGGATTCAATCCGCGCGGAAACGAAAGCAACGTGTACTGCCTTGAAGACGAAGGGACATGCCTCGTGGCCACCGCGGAAATCACCCTCGGGGGCTACCATTCCGGCGAAATCCTCGACAAGGCATCTCTTCCGCTTTTTTACTGCGGACTTTCACACTGCTTCCGCCGAGAAGCCGGGGCCGCTGGGCATTTTTCAAAAGGCCTGTACCGCGTGCACCAGTTTGACAAAGTTGAAATGTTCGTGTACAGCCTCCCGGAGGAAAGTGAGGCAATCCACGAAAAGCTCCGCCTGATTGAAGAAGAAATCTTTACGGGTCTTGCCCTCCCCTTCCGCGTGGTTGACACCTGCACCGGCGACCTGGGCGCACCGGCCTGGCGCAAGTGGGATCTGGAAGCATGGATGCCGGGCCGCAGCGACGAGCAGCATCCGAACGGAGACTGGGGCGAAGTGACATCGACTTCAAACTGCACGGACTACCAGGCGCGCCGGCTCAACGTAAAATACCGCGACGATGACGGCAAAAACAAATACGTGCACATGCTGAACGGAACGGCAATCGCGGTGGGCAGGGCCATGCTCGCCATATTCGAGAACTACCAAAACGCAGACGGCTCCATCACTGTGCCGCCGGTTCTGGTACCGCTGTGCGGCTTCGACACCATCAGGCCAAAACCTGCATCCAAAACCGAAGCCCCGAGGAGAACATAGGAGCCAATGGCAGGAAAGAACTACACCCGCTCCATTTTTTTTCTGCTCATGTTCGTGTGCTTTGTGGCGTTCTGCGGAATACTGAAAGTAACACAGGCGGTGACAGAGCCTATCGCGGTTTCGATACTTCTTGCATTCGTATTCTATCCACTCGTAAAACGGCTCAGGCGGCTGCATGTGCCCACGGTGGCGGCGATACTTTTGATAGTGTTTTTGATCATGGTGACGCTGTTCATTCTTGGCAACCTGCTTGCCACCAGCATCCGCACCATCGTGAGGGCCTACCCGCGCTACGAAGAACGCTTTACCACGCTTTACCAGCTGGCGGCAAAAACACTCAGGCTCCCGTTCGATGAAAATTCATCGCTCATCACAAACCTCTGGAACCAGCTGAACTTCCGCACTACACTGCAAAAGCTCGCGCTCACCACCAGCACGGGTTTCGTGTCGGCGGCGAAACTGGTGATGGTAATGCTGCTGTTCGTGGTGTTCCTGCTTCTCGAAATGAATTCAATGCGCGAAAAGGTGAACACGGCGTTTGCAGGCGAAAGCCGGGACAAAGTGATTTCCATGACACGCCACATCATCACGGAAATAACGCGCTATATTTCAATCAAATTTCTTGTTTCGCTCATGACTGGATTTTTTGTTTTTTTGGCCACCGCCGCCATCAGAATGGACTTTCCCATACTGTGGGGATTCATCGCCTTCCTGCTGAACTTCATTCCCACGTTCGGCTCAATCATATCATGGTCGCTTACCACCCTGTTCGGCACGCTCCAGTTTTTTCCCCACTGGGGCTACGTGGTGTATATCGCCGTGGCGGTGCTGCTTATCAACATGGTGCTCGGAAACATAGTCGAACCGCGCTGGGAAGGCTCCGACCTCGGCATCTCCCCGTTCGTGATTCTGGTGAACCTTTCTCTATGGGGCTGGCTATGGGGATTCTCTGGCATGATTGTAGCAGTTCCCCTCATGGTGATAGTGAAAATCATCTGCGAGAACATCGAATACCTTCAGCCAATCGCAGTGTTCCTGGGAAACTCAAAATCGGTAAAAGCGCAAGCCTCGGGCACCCCTGCGCAACAGCCGGAACCGCAGGACAAAAACCGGCAAGGATAGCGGACGCGGAAGCCGCCGTTCAAGCTCCGGGCCGTAATACGCAAAAACGGGCGCACAGCAAGGCGACGGCAAAAGACTTACGCTACACCACTCCGGCAGGACGGCCGTACATTCGCTCGTACAAAAAGCGCTCGTCCTCTTTTTGCACGGCAAGATAGCGGCACAGAACACAGGTCGCAGGACGCTCCCCGTCCGTGTACGAACGCTCCACCGTACAGACAATGCGCACCGTCCGCTTTAAAAGCGAATGGGCCTGAAGCGTGCACACAAGGTCAAACTGGTAGTCAACGGAAAACTCAAGCTCAAGGTCGGACTTGGCAGAGGCAAGCACTATCTTCTGCTCGTCCACATAAATCATTTCAAGCGGCTGCACAGCGCCGTCAAGCGCGTAAGGCTCATGCACAGGAGGCTCCACAAGGTAGCGGCACACGGAAAACAGATGCAGGCCGTTGCCAAAGCCCTCGCCGTTTTCGCTCCGCTCCTGCGAAACAAAACGCTCCAGCAGGGCCTTCGCAGCCTGCTGGTTTTCGGTCGCGATGTCGCCCCAGCTTGGCCGAACAAAAAGCGGATAGTCCGCGCGGGGCACGCAAGAAAGCTTTACCGGCACACCGTCATGCGACAGGAACGATATTGTGCCCACAAAAAGATAGTCAGGGGCAGAAGGCGTTTCATGCATGCGGTAGATTGAAGCTGGCACCACGAGCGCAAGCCCTTTCGAGCATTCTTTCATCACAGTGACAAAATAGAGGCCGAGATGGTTAAAGTAGAACTGAACCCGCACGGTCTTTCCAAGGAACACCTGCACCGTGCGCGAAGTGGCACCAGTGTTTTTCAAAAGGATTATCCCCTGGTCAAGCACAGTCATCTGCTCGGCCGGGATGGCTACAGGAAACAGCACACTCGCAGGCAGCCGGGCCTCTTTTGCGGGAACCGGCGCAACGTTTCCGCTCACTTCTGTTTCCACCGCCCCGGGCTTTTCCTCAAGCGTCACCGTAACTGGAACATTGTCGTCCCGAAGATACTGCAGGACAAGCTCGCGTTCAATGCGGGTCAGCTCCTTCTCTTCATTCATGCGTTTCCCTCCGTTCGCCATATACTATCTGCTGAATTTTCCACTCGCCATCTTCCTGCACCACATACAAAAAAAAGTCAATGCCGTCGGCCTTGTATGTGGCGGCTTTGACCTGAGATTCCGCCTTGTAAAAAAAACGCACCGGGCACTGGCACAGCTCGTCGCTGACGAACGGTTTTCCCAGCACATAGCGCCCAAAGCCACGGCCCCGGGGAAGCCTCGAAAGGTCATACAAAAACAGCGAAAGCACATAAGTGCGCCCGTCCGCCATGAGCTCGAACGGCGGCTCTTCGGCGATTACGGCGGCGCAGAACCTGTTAAGCACACGGAGCGCACCTTCCGAAAGCGCGGAAACATCGAGAGACGCAAAGCCCTCGACTTCAGGATAAACCGGGGCACAGCCAGATTCCTGCACAGAAATGGCCACCGTTTTTGGCGAAACAGGCACGGAGCTGTCTATGCCGTCGGCACCGGAAAGGCGCGCGGTGAGCACGGAGCTTTCAAGCTCATCTGCCCAGAAAGTGTCACGGTCAAGGGCCTCGGCCGTAGTCCTGAGCGTATCTGACTCTTCCTGCAGGGCGGTGTTAGGCTGAGAGCACGAAACAGCTGAAAGTGCCAGAACAATGGCCGCGAACAAAAAAGACGTGTGCCGCACAAAAGTCAAAAGCCCGTACATGTTCTTGAAAGTATACCACAGCCAAGGCACAAACCACAAGGGGGAACAAAGCCCCAAAGACCTCCCCGCACACAAAACAGCGGAGCGCCACTGCCGTCCGCAAAAATATCCGCAGGTTGACTTGGACAAACATTCAAAACCAAAACAGAAAGGAGAGGCATGAAACATTCTGTACAAAGCCCGAACCCTAAGCCGGAAACAATGTGCAAAACATATCCAGCTCCCGAAGGAAACAAGGAGGAAGATGTATTTTACATGGTTCCACGCCAGTTAAACCGTAAAGTAGATTTTCTACCTCCCGCCGACAGCAGTTTTGGACAAGGTAGAAAATCTACCGGCCAGCTTCCGTCTGCGGCAGCAAGGTAGATTTTCTACCTCCAGGCCGACAGCGGTTCCGGGCAAAGCAGAAAACCTACCGGCCGGCTTCCGTCTGCGGCAGCAAGGTAGATTTTCTACCTCCAAGCCGACACCAGTTTTGGACGAGGTAGAAAACCTACCGGCCAGTTTCCGTCTGCGGCAGCAAGGTAGATTTTCTATCTCCAAGCCGACAACAGTTCCGGGCAAAGCAGAAAACCTACCGGCCAGCTTTCCTCTGCGGCGGCAAGGTAGATTTTCTACCTCCAAGCCGACACCAGTTTTGGACGAGGTAGAAAACCTACCGGCCAGTTTCCGTCTGCGGCAGCAAGGTAGATTTTCTATCTCCAAGCCGACAACAGTTCCGGGTAAAGCAGAAAACCTACCGGCCAGCTTCCGTCTGCGGCAGCAAGGTAGATTTTCTACCTCCAAGCCGACACCAGTTCCGGGCAAAGTAGATTTTCTACTTCACGGCCGACAGCGGGCCTTGCGAAAAGGCCGGATGCGTGGCTTCAAATGCGCCGGCCGCTTTCAAAAAGGGGTGGCACAATCCATGATTTTGTTGTACACTGTGGCAAAACCTTGGGCGCAAACGCGGACAAAAGCGGCACGGGTGTTTCAACTTTTCTTCTATTGCGCTGTGGATTTTGTGCCGATGATTGAAAAAGCACAAAAGAGGTGACAAGGGGATGCTATGGACAAACTGACAGACGAATCAAATGAGCTTGACCAGTACGGCGTCTGGGTCAAGACCCCGGGGCAGGAGGCCGCAAATGACAACACAGAAAGCGACTTGAACCTGCCGGATTTTTCCTTTCTTGACGAAATCGCCGCCGCGGGAGCAAACCTCGAAGGCATTTCAGCGCCTGAACCCGCAAAGAAAAGTGCAGCCCCCGCCGACACTTCCAGCACAGAAAGCACTCCCGCCACCCTTGGCGACTTTATCACCGGCGACATCACAGAAATCCCGGAAGACACAAAGCCGTCGGAAGACCTTTCAGACGGCGACATAGCGCTCAGCGCGTTTATAGACGAGTCCCCCGCATTCACCGACAACCGGGCTGACGGCGAAGTTGACCTTTCGGATTTTCTGGACGAAGGCGAAGTTGACCTCGAAGCATTTATGGGCCCGGACGCGGGCGAGAATGCAGGGCAAAAGCAGGAAGAGCTCATCGACGAAGAGCCTCTCGACATAGACCTCACCTTTGACGACACCATGCTTCCCCCTGAAGAAGAAAACGTTGAAGTCAGCAGGAACGAACCTGCTCCCAAGCCTGAAAGTTCGGCAGACAAAAGCGAGATGATCGACCTTTCAGCATTCATGGACGACACCGCAGCAGAAAGCGCACAGCAGCCTGCGTCCGCCGCCACAGCGGAAGCGTTTGACACGCTGTTTGAATCAGGCCTGCCGGAAAATCCCGCCGCAGCTTCCACGGCCCAGGCAGGCACGGAAAGCGAGACTATTGACCTTTCCGAATTTGGAATGTCAGACGACACAGACCAGCAGTCGGCACAAGCCGCAGGCAACTCTGGCGGACAGCAAAAAAATGCTCAGATAGACTACGACATGAGCGTCTCGGTTGATGATGAAACTGAAAATCCCGCCGCTGAAAGCCAGAGCCAATCCGATGTCTCCGAAGGCCAAGACATTTCGCTTGACATCACGCCCACGGAAAAAGCGCCTTTAGCCGATGGCAGCGCGCAGCAGTTTTCGGCCGGGGACGATGATTTTGACCTCGATTCAATACTTAATTCCGTGGAAGATGTGAGCGGCGCCACGGTATCATTCTCCGATGCGCCCCAAAAAAGCACTGGAACTGACAGAAGTCTTTCTTTTAGCGAAGCCGAAGGCTCCGTTGAAAACAAGCCACAGATTGACGGAGAAGCCGATTCCACAGAAAGCGACGGAATGGAGCTTGATTCATTTATCGAAGTGGTAAAGCCGGAAGTGCCCTCCCCCGACGAGAGTGCCGCCGTCCGTGCAGACGAATCCGATGCCACAGGGCAGGAGGCAGACGGCAACGGTTTTGACGTGAACGGCTTTACCGTTGAGTCTCCCGTGTTCAACGAGGAGGAAACGGAAATCCCGGGGGCCGAACAAAACATCACAAAAGAAGAAAGCAGCCCCGACGACTTTTCTGAAAGCGCCCGTGAGCTTGCGGAGGAGATTCCTGATTTTGACGAGCCGCAGCCTAGCGGAGAGCCATACGGCAATCACAGCGGAACGCAGCCTGAAGAAAATGACACCGCCGGAGGCGTCTCCACAGAAAATGAAATCACAGGCGAACAGCCGAAAGCCGAAAATCAAGAAACATTGGCTTCCGCAGGCATGGAAGGCGAAACAGACCCCGACAGCGCTGGCGGTGCATCTTCCGACAGCGGAAGCACCACCCCGGAAGACGGCGAGCAGTCAAGCCAAAAAGCATCCGGGCCCGTGCAGGAAAACGGAGGCGCGACACCATCTGTACAACCGGACATATCGGAGCAGCAGAATGAGGACATTCCGCTGGAACAGTTTATCACCGAGCAGGAGCTGATCGACGCAGACCCCACGGAAGCCACCGCAAACCCCAAGCGGGCTGCGCCAAAACCAGAACCTGCAGGAAGCGAGGCGCCGGAATCCCAGTTCCGCACGGACGAAGACACCGAAGATGTAGGGCTGTACGATGGTGTGCCGCTCACATTTGATGAAACAATGGAAACACAGCCTTCGGAAGCCGTGAACGGAACATTTGAGGCGGTCCCAGTCGAAGCACCCGAGGCAGACAATCACTATTCTTATGAGGAAGACGAGGTTCCTATGACAGACGAAACGTTCGACGCAGAAAACATGGCGCTCCTGAAGGAAATCGCAGGAGAAATCAACAATCTTAAAGAAGAAATCAATTCTCTCAAAATCGAGTTCGAAGCCTTGCGCAGAAATGGCACTTTTGCTCCCATGCCAGAACAGGAAGTCAACGCGGTTGAGCCCATCCAGGAATCGGCTGAACCCGAAACTCAGGATGCAGACAGCTTTGAAGCCGACGGCGACACGGCGCTGAGCGATGACGAGCTCAAAAACATACTGGACACATCCGAGTTTAAAGATGAAGAGGCAGCACTTGACAATGGGCTTGGCACAGAAGAAGCCGCCCTTCCCGACGCAGGACTCCGCCTTGATTTTGAAAACGAAACGCTCGAAGAACCCGTGTTCGATGAAGACATCGGAGAGGAGCCTGAAACAGAACAGGAGAGCCTTCCTCCCCAGATTTCAGTTCCAAAAATGGTGGATGTGCTAGACGAAGCGGCCCCTGTTGATTTGCTTTCAGGCGTTCCGTCATCGCAGGAACAGGTTCCGCAGACACCCGATGAGCCTGAGGCAGCCGAAGAGCCGGCCACGGAAGAAGAGGAAGCTTTATCCCAAGAGCAGTCCGAGCTGGATGAGGCTGAATTTGGAATCCCCGCGGCAGAAACCGCCGAAGCGCCTGAACTTCCCGAGACGGACAGCCTGGATGCCGATGAAGACACCGCGCTGAACGACGACGAGCTCAAGAACATTCTGGACACATCCGAGTTTACCGACGAAGGCATGGCATCCGCAGACACCATCGCCGATGCAGAAGTCCATGAAATCACCGAACCACAAGAAGAAGTCTCCAGCGCAGAACCACTCGCACCGGAGCCAACGGAAACAGTTCCAAGCGAAACGCCGCTTGAAGCCGCAGAACCAGAACTTTCAGAGGATACTGCGCCGGCCGACGAGGACTTCATACCGCCGGTCGATGCCATGCAGGATGAGCCAGTCCAAGAAGAGCAGGCTGATGTAACCGAAGATGAAGAAGGCATCGAGACCACAAGCGAAGTGTCGCTGCCTTCAAGCCCGAAATCCGAAACTGATGGAACTGAAGATGAAGAAGGCATCGAAACCACAAGCGAAGTGTCGCTGCCTTCAAGCTCGGAATCCGAAACTGATGGAACCGAAGCTGACGAAGACATCGAAACCACAAGCGAAGTGTCGCTGCCTTCAAGCCCAGAATCCGAAACTGATGGAACTGAAGACGAAGAAGTCATCGAGACCACAAGCGAAGTGTCGCTGCCTTCAAGCCCAGAATCCGAAACTGATGGAACTGAAGATGAAGAAGTCATCGAAACCGGCATCAGCGAGGAACCTGTTGAGGCGGTGTTCAGCTCATGGGATTCAGAAAAAGACGTTACCGATACAGAACCTGAGGCAGAAGAAAGCGAAGAAGTTCCTACGGTTTCCGCCATCGTAACCGAATCAGAGGAAAACGCCGAGGAGCTGACGGAGCTCGGGGCCAACCGTGGCTTTGCGGAAAGCACCGCACCACTTTTTTCTGAAATCGGAATGGATGTCAATTCCACCACGGAGGAAGAGTCGGCCATAGAAGAAAGCGCCAGGCAGAACGAAGCTGAGCCCGAATCACTTCCCGATGAAATACCGGATGAACCAGAATCACCGGAACAGGCTGGCGCTGCCGCCGCGCCACTCGATGAGCCGGAAACCGCCGCACCTGAAACGGCTGGCATTGCCACAGAAGAAAAAGATGAAACCGCCGCACCCGCGCATTCATCCGTAAACGCGATTCCCGAGGATTTGAAAGAAGAAATCAAATCTGTCCTGACATACATGGATCAGCTGCTTGAAAATCTTCCAGAAGAAAAAATCGCGGAATTCGCCCAGTCAGAGCAGTTTGAAACATACAAACGGCTCTTCAATGAGCTGGGACTTTCATAACAGGTTCGGATACTGTTTTTACTCGCAAAGCCGTATGGTCGCGCCAGCCCCATGCGGCTTTATTCTTGACAGATACGGCCGCCACAGGAGCAGGCGTGGACATTCATTTTAGCAGAGCCTCAAACGATGAACTCACATGCAGGGCAGGAACCACGCAGCTCCATTCCGCATACAATCCGTCACGGGAAGCGGAAAGGTTTGCAGAAAGCATTTCAAGTCCATTTTCTCCGCGCTATCTGCTTGTCACCGGCCCTGCCCTTTCCTACTGTGCCGCACCGCTACGCACCCGCTTTAAAGGAGCCGTGTTCTGCGCCGTACAGTACACGCGGGATTTTACGGAGAACGACGCGGTATGGGACAAAGTGTTCTACTCCACCGCCGATGAAGACAGCCTTTCGGAGCAGCTGTACACGTTCATGGGCGAAGAAGGCTTGGTTTCGTGCTGCTTTGCCTCCTGGAAGCCAAGCGAAACCGCCTTTGCAGAAGAATACCGCACGGTATGGAACGCCATAAAAAAGGCTGTGCTCAAAGGCAGGTCGGTGCTTGCCACGCGCAGCTTTTTTGCGAAACGGTGGCTCAAAAATTCACTGCGCTTCTGCGCTTTTGCGCGGCACACAGCGAGCCTCGGTCCGGGCGGCCAGCCTGTTGTGGTGTGTGCAAGCGGGCCGAGCCTTTTTCCGATGCTTCATTTTCTGCGCAAAACACGGAGCCATTTTTTTTTGCTCGCAGTGTCTTCCGCGCTGTCTCCCTTGCTGCACTATTCCATTGTTCCTGACCTGTGCATTTCAACTGACGGAGGCTATTGGGCAAAACGGCATCTAGGCCGTCCGCTTTCAACGCAAAAAAAAATCCCCGTCGCCCTGCCGGCAGAAGCGGCCTGTTTTGCACGTGCGCTTTCGGAAGGAACCATCGTGCCGCTTTCATATGGAGACGGTCCCGCCGAGCAGCTTTTAAAGGCCTGCTCATACAAGACGCAGCCCGCGTCAAGAAACGGAAGTGTCAGTGGAAGCGCGGCTGATCTTGCACTTTCGCTAACCACGGGGCCGGTGTTTTTCTGCGGGCTCGACCTTGAGCCTTCGCCCGGGTTTTCGCACACGCAGCCAAACGAACTTGAACTGACCGATGCCGTGAACGACAGCCGCCTTTCCACAGGAGAGACCCGCTGCGCAAAAGCGAGGTTTTCATCCGAGTCTCTTTCAGTATACCGCAGCTGGTTTGCAACGGCAGCGTTCAAGGGGCAGCTGTTCCGTCTCTGCAAGGCACCTTATTCAGAACCGCTCGGCACTATCGCCGATGTTGGCGAGGACTTCTTTTCAAAAACATGCTCGCGCTTGAAAAACGCCACGCCCATCACCATTCACACACATGAACAGAACATCACAACAGCCGAACGAGTTTCTTTGATGAACAAAATCATTGACAATAACCGCTCAAACCCTGAATGGATAAAGGCCGCCCTTCCCGCCGAAGCGGTGACAATGGAACGGAGCCTAAATACGCCGGAAGAAGCGGAGGCCTTGAAAGCAATCGAAAAAGGGATGGAGCGCTGCGCCCGGGATCTTAAGCGTGCCATCGGACGGAGCATACAATGATTTACAGTGGAACGGTTCAGGCAAAAACGGGAGAATCAGTCCCGCTGTTTTTGGATGGAAGCCCCATGCATTCAAAATATAATCCCCATGGAGAAGCCCTAAGGTTTCCGCAGTCCGTGCAAGAAGGCGCAGGGTGCATTGTGGTGGGCGGCATTGGGGGCGGATTTCATTTGACCGCGCTAAAAACGGCATTTCCACACGCGCTGCTGGTCGCAAGCGAAGCCGACGATGAAAGTCTTTCATTCTGCCTTGCACAAGAGACCGTGCGAGAGCTTTGCTGCGACCCGCTCGTGTTTTTCTGCACGCCAGAAACGATAGAAGCTGTGCTTGTAAAAAACTACCTTCCGGCGTTTTACGGCCCGCTTTCGTTTGTGGCGCACCGCGCATGGGAAGACAGAAACGTGATTGCCTGTTCCGCGCTCAGGGCTGCGGTATCAAAGTCGCTTGCATCCATTTCCGCAGACTATTCAGTGCAGGCCCATTTCGGCCTTCAGTGGGAACGTAACATTCTATTGAACCTGCAAAGTCACATTGCTACCGAGGGCACAGTCCAGGCCAGTGTCCACCCTGGCATCCATCCACAAAGACTTACGCCCAACAATCATTCTGGCATGATGAAGAAGTCCGAACCTCGGCCAATGTTCGACACGACAAAAACAGCGGCAATCATCGCGGCAGGCCCCAGCCTTGACACAAGCATAAAGTCGCTCAAAGCAAACCGAGAACGCTACGTTGTGTTCGCGACAGACACCGCCTACGGGCCGCTTGTGCTGCATGGCATCCAGCCTGATGCAGTGGTTTCGGTTGACGCACAGCACATATCGCTTTCGCACCTTTATCCATGTCCGCACAACAGCACCTCCGAGGACGGCACACTGTTTGTCTTTGACATCGCGACTCCGCACGAAGCCGTGCACCTTGCAAGGCAGCGCGGACACCGGACGTGCTTTTTTTCGAGCGGACATCCTCTTTTAAGTTTTGTCCAGCATAACGGAAGCAGTTTTTTATCGCTTGAAAGCGGCTCCGGCACCGTGACAATAGCGGCATGCGATTTTGCTAGGCAGATGGGGTTTTCACGTATCTCACTATTCGGCGCGGACTTCTGCTACAACAGCGGAAAAGCATATACACGAGGCACATATCTTGACCGCCAGTTTTTTGGAGGCGGAACAAGAATTTTTCCGGCAGAACAGCAGTTCGCTGCCCTGATGTTCAGAACAGAGCTTGAAGCAGCGCAGGAACGCACAACTTTTTCGGGCACCGTTCGCGCCCCAAAAACCAACGCCGTGCTTGACGGCTACAGAACCTCGCTCTGCGGCTGGGCGCACAGGCACGGCTACAGCATTGAACATTCCTGCCTTGTGCGTGCCTCAAAATGCACGGTGCAAGGCATTCCGCAGTTTGAGAGCGACCCCAACGGGCTTTCACGATGGCTCGCGGAACTCAAGTCATTCTGCAAAACCCCGGAAAACAGGCCGAATCAGGCGGTGATCGCGGCCCTTCCGTTTGTGGCCTGGCTTAAGCACACGCGGCACAAAAATGGCTACGGTGATTTTTTTACTCTGTTAAAACTTGCATACTCTCACGCACTGCGCTATACTACAAAGCATGAAGACAAAACGTAACACATTGTTCACGCTATGCATCGGTGCAATCTATGCGCTTACCCTCATCTGCTTTTCACTTTCACTTGGAATGGAATACTACAAGGGGCCCACAAGGTCGCAGGAACGATGGGCCGCGCTTACACGGAGCATCAGCGATGTAGCGCGCACCCACGAATCCACCGCGCCCGAGTTTACAGACACGCTGCTGGCTTCCATCGGAAACACCGCTGAAATCGCGGCGCTACAGATTTCGCAGGACGGACAGGCGCTTCTTTCATACCCTGCCGACACCACGCACAATCCCGCCACACGTTCCATGCTGGTGCGTTCATACAGCACGATAATCACGACCGAACAGAACGCGCCGCTCACGCTCACGGCCGTGCTGTACCTGCTAAAACCCGCCTCAATTTTTTACCGTGGGCGCATAGCGTTTTTCATCATACTGCTTGCCACCATAGCATGCGGTGTATACCTGGTCTACCTGCATGTAGAGCTCCAGATTCCCCTTGAGGACTTTTCAAAGGAAGCTGAAATCGAACCAAGCGATCCGGAAGATGCACAGCATACTGCGCCTCAAGAACATACACCTGACCATGCGGACAAAAAAAACGCCGATGTGCTCCAGACTGAAGAAAAAGCGCAAAGCGACCCCCTTCCACCGAACGGCAATACAGCACCTGATGTGCAGCACAAGGAACCAGCCGGGCAGAAAACAGAAAGCGGGCCCGCGCAGGCTGAAGGAGCCAGAAAGCAAGGGCTTTCATCTACGGAAACAACGGACTCTCCAAATTCGGAGCCGGATGCCCAATCCACATCGGAGCAGGGACTGTTTTCTCCCGTCACAGGATTTGGCTGGAGCACATACATGCTGCCGCGCCTTGACAGCGAACTGGTTCGTGCAGCCTCGCGGGAAGAAAACCTCGCGCTGCTTACCATGCGATTTATCGGCCTTGAAAAGACCGGCAAGGCCGCACGTCATGTGTACCGCTACATATCGGAAACATTCGGCTTCAACGACCTTGTATTTGAATACAACGATGACGGCTGCTCGGTAATCATTCAGAATGTTGACACAGATGAAGCCATCAAAAAAGCGCAAGAACTGTATGCTGGAATCACGGGGATTTTGAAGGCGAAGGAAACATCTGCGACCGTCGCCATGGGCATATCAAACCGCTCGCTACGCCTAATTTCGGGGAACCGGCTTGCGCTGGAATCGGAGCAGGCCCTGCTGCATGCGCTAGAAGACGAAGAATCACCCATCGTGGCATTCAGGGTGAACCCCGAGAAATACCGCACCTACCTTTCTGCCGCAGAAAACAGGGAAATCGCAGACTGAATGTCTGCGGCCGTCACGGCCCATCTTCGGCATGACCGGCTTCGCTTTCCGCCGGATGCCAGTCGTCCGCAAGGTCTATGACGCATTCGGAACCGAACTTTTCGTGCCTGTCGGTATAGCCTGTGCCCACAAACGTAAAGGCCGGGTTCAGTATTTTTTTGCGGTTAGCACGTTCTTTTATGCCGTCATCGATTAAAAGCTGCACAACAATCTCGCGGGCACTGTTTTTTCCATAGGAAACGCTTTCCCCTGAAGAGGCAAAGCTTCCATAGCGCCCCATGCGCTCAGACAGGGTGCTTTCATAATAACCTGTATGCGCCGCCTGGTTGGTACGGCTCTGTTCATACGCACGGGCCCGAGCCAAATTTGAAAGCCCTTCGGCAGGCTCAAGCAGCGAGAGGGAGCCAAGTCCTGACATGTACTTAACGCATTCCTTTACCGCCCGCGCGCCTTCCACGGTTTCAACCGCGTCTTCGTACAGTTTTCTTTTGAAGCGCCTTGCACGGGGCGCAATGTAGAGTTCAGCATATTTCTTCGGATTGAACCGGGCTTTGTTCAGTTCAAGTATAACGTCTTTTTCAACTTCATACAAAAAAAGAACATCGCGGGCAGTGTCAAGCATGGGGATATCCCACTCCGCCTCGTCGGGGCTGTCTTTTATGTATGACGGTTCGGCCCCGAGCCCATCGCTTTCCGAGCCGGATTCTTCCGATGGCTCTGGAGGCAGATATTCGGCGAGCTTTGCCTTAAAATCTGCGATGGCTTTATCGTCAGGAAATGTTTCAGAAAGCAGCGTATACTGCGCCACGGCATTTTCAAACTGCTCGTTCACGATAAGCACAGAAAGGTAGTTTCTGAGCAGCGCGATGTCGGTGGGATTTTTTTCAACCAAACCGGCATATAGAATCTCGGCCTCCGAAGTGTTTCCCCGCATGGCTTCGATGTAGGCGATTGAGCGCAGGAGCGATGTGTTCTCAGGGTCTTTTTTTAACAGCACCTTGTATATGACCAAAGCTTCTTCCCATTTTTTTGCGAGCGCATAGCAGCGCCCCAGTTTATAATAGGCTGAATCGTAGAGCTCCTTGTTTTTCATGGCAAGCTTGTAATATTCGATTGCCTTGGTGTAGTTTTTCAGGTCCTCATAGCCTTTGGCAATCTGAAAATATTCTGCCGTGATGCTGGTTTCCCGTTTGGCGGCTTCACCCGGCACAGGAATGCCCGTAGAAATGCATGAAGATGCGCACACGGAGAGCAAAAACGCAAAGGCCGCCACCACCACGCACCGCCGGGCTGGAACCGAAATGCTGCGGGTGTACACATAACGCTGCATCACAATGAACCCAGCACCAGCTGTTCAATCTTGTACAGCTGGGAACGGTACAGTCCCGTGATGTTGTGGCCATAGTCTGCAATCAGCTGTATGATATTCCTTGGATGCTCCTGGTTGTCGCGTCCGTTAAGGCGATCGCCAGCATCGCCCAGCCCGGGCATGATGTAGGCCTTTTCGTTCAGCACCGGATCCATCCAGAGCGTGTAGCATGTGCAGTTGGGAAGCGCACGGCAGACCCTGAGGCTTCCTTTCAGCGCGGAAATCACGTTGAAGAATTTTATGCTTTTTGGCGTCACCCCAAGCGACTGCAGGTATTTCACCACCGTCACAAGGGAGCCTCCTGTAGCGTTCATGGGGTCGGCAAACACCCAGTCCTTTCCGTCAAGCTCATCAAGGTTGAAAAACGAATTTTTCAGGTTGAGGATATACCGCATGTCGCTTTCCTGCCTTGTGTCATCGCGGCTTATCTTGAACAGCGCAAACGGAGTTACGTAGCCAGCCGAAGAATACTCCTGTATTTCCTTTGACATAATCATCGAAGGAAGGAGCGCGCCTCGAAGCATCACGCACATCACGGCATTCTGAATCTTGTCGTCAACATTTGGAATCTTGTGCACGGCATAGTTCTGCACAGGATTGTCCACAGGTGTCTGCACGATGATGTGGCCTTTCCTGTCGGAATGGCTGTCGGTATATGCGAGGCGGAACAGCATTTCGTAGGCACGCTGGCTGTAATACATAAACTCGGCATGGCTTGTTTTTGTGTCGCGAAGCTTTGAAATAACGCGGCTTGCCTCCGCATGGGCGCCTTCCTCCGTTTCAAACGAATACACCTTGATGCGCGGATGTTTGGCGCATACCGACTGCATCGTGTGCCCCATCTCATCGAAGCAGGAAATTATGGCATCCTCGTTTACCGGCACAAAAGAAGCCATGGCGGTTCTGTACATGGCTTCAAGCCGCTGCAAATCCAGCTGATCCTCGTCGGTCAGGTAGCCGTCCAAATCTTCTGCATTTAAGACAATTTTTCCGTCCATGGTTCCATTCCCCAACATGGCGCTATGCACGCCTATTTCCGGCTTTCTTCAATCACCTCACCCTTCACGACCTTAAAGTGCTTTCCAGTGATTGCTTCGCGCGTGAACAGCGCCTCTATCTGCTGCCGAGAAACACGGAAGCCTGAAAGCCGCAAGGTCCTGCTGTCAACCTGGCTCACCTCCACATCCATCATGGCCATGGAAAGCGTGAGCAGGGCTTTCATCGGCCGCATGGCGCTTTCGCTTGCCAGTGCAATGTTGAATGACATCGTGTAGATGCCGCTGTATGAATCCGGAGAGTCTTTGCCGGGCGCATACTGGAGCGAGCCGTATATTGCATCGCAGCCGATAGAAACAGACTGCCCAATCAGATTGCGCAGGTACTGCCCCGGCCGAGTTATGTAAAACAGAATGTCGTCACTCTGCTGAGACAGCCAACGGTTGTACTCCGTGTCGGCGGGTTCGGCACGGAGCGCATACTGCTCAAGAAGCGGATGCAGTTTTTTTGCCGTGACGAATATTTCCGCGGAAGGAAACGAAAGTTCAAATTCGCTGCCTTCATGCATATAGTAGTCGAATGTGTTCGGAAAATTGAGTGAAAGCGCTTCCGGGCTTGACAGGGCCACATATTGCTGGCGGTTCCAGCCGTTCTTTTTTGAGAGCGCCACTTTCAAAGCCACAGGAGGGTAGCTTCCCTGCGCCGCAATCTGAACGCGGGAGCGGTCTTTGACGGTGGCAAGGCCCGCGTACAGAAGGTTTATGCGAGAAACAACATGCTGCGCGGCCTTTTCAGAAAGCGCGGGTTCCTCCGCCTGGAGGATAGACGCGGTAAGCTCCTGATGGAAACGAACCGGAACGCGGATGTAGATGCTTGAATCATCGCTCAGAAGAGAAAGCGGATTCACTTCGGGAAGGTCGGAGCGCACACCCACTGAGCGGCAGCCTGAAGCCAGCAGCACGCAAACAAACACTGCCGCCAGCACAGTTTTTTTTAAAACAGAGCCAGCCATGTTCAGTCCTCCGACACTTTTTTGATTGCGGCCGTCCAGAGCATTTCTTCTGCTTCAACGGTGGAAGTATTCCAGCCGGCCTCACCCTGAACGGCCCCTCCGCCCCATTCGGTGCGGGTTGCGAGGGTTTCTTCCATTATGAACGATTTGAACTGCTCAAACGAAGCCAATAGCTCATCGTTTCCTGAAACAGCAAGCTGAATGCGATCCGTCACAGAAAGCCCGCTCTCCTTCCGCAGATTCTGTATGCCGCGAACCAAATCCCGCGCGTAGCCCTCACGCCTCAGGCTCTCAGTGATTGCGGTGTCAAGGCCCACGGTCAGCGTGCCGTCGTTCGCCACCTTAAGGCTCTCCTTTTCAAGGCGCTCAACGAGCACATTCTCCTCCGTCAAATCAACGGACACGCCGTCCACGGTTATGGAAAGCGCCTGCCCGTCAAGAATCGCGGCAATCTGCTCGTTTGAAAGCCCCGCTATCACTGCGGCGGCGGCCTTCATCCTGCCTCCGAGCGTTTTACCAAGCGCCTTGAAATTCGCCTTTGCCCTGTACTCCACAAGCTCATCCTCGCGCTCGTGGAAGATGACCTGCTTCACGTTTAGCTCCTCGGCAATGGTGTCCTCCATGGCGGCAAGGACCTTCCTTTCCTCCGCGTTCCGTGTCACAAGGGCAACGCTCGAAAGCGGCTGGCGGTTCTTTATGCTGAACTGGTTGCGGAGGCTCCGTCCGAGCACAACCGCCTTCTGCACGGTTGCCATCTGGAATTCCAGCCGCTCGTCGCGCAGCCGCTCGTCGCACACAGGATAGTCCGTCAGATGCACGGACTCCTTGTCCTCCGCGGTGCGCAGGTTCCGCCACATAATCTCCGTCAAGAACGGAATGAACGGGGCCGCGACCTGAGTGAACGTCCTGAGCGCGATGTAGAGCGCGCCGTAGGCCTCCAACTTGTCGGAGTCGTTGCCGCTTCTCCAGAAACGGCGGCGGTTGCGGCGGATGTACCAGTTGTTTATCTGCTCGATGAACGAGAGCCACGGGTCAATCGCCGCGCTGAGGTCGTAGTCGTCAAGGGCGGCGGTAACTTCCCGCACCATCTTCTGCGACACGGACAAAAGCCAGCGGTCAAGCGGATTGTCCGGGAGTTTCCCGTCAAACTCGTGGCCGGTGCATGTGATTCCGTCTATGTTGGCGTACTGCACGAAGAAGCTGTAGCTGTTCCAGAGCGGTAGGATTATGCTCTTTATGGTGTCGCGCACGCCGTCGTCCGAGTAGCGGATTTCGTCCGCCCTGACCACCGCGCTGTGCATGAGGAAGAGGCGGATTGAGTCCGCGCCGAACTTGTCTATGGCCTCCACCGGGTCGGTGTAGTTCCTGAGGCTCTTGCTCATCTTGCGCCCGTCCTCCGCGAGCACGATGCCGTTGACTATGCAGTTGAGGAACGCGGGCCTGTCAAAAATCAGGGCAGCAAGCACTGTGAGCGAGTAGAACCAGCCGCGCGTCTGGTCAAGCCCCTCGCTTATGAAGCTCGCGGGAAAGTG
>JAFLSN010000024.1 GCA_022510905.1 Treponema sp. | reverse complement strand
GATGCACGACTTCAGCGAGCCGAGCGCGGAGAGGATGTACTACGGCGAGATAGCCGAGCGGGTACGGTTCCACAAGCAGGAGACAAAGGGGGTAGACACCGTGTGCAGGATAGTAGAGGAATACGGCGACGAGCGGGTTGCGTTGAGGAACATTGAGTTCGTGGAGAGTCTGCTGCAAGACGGCAGCCTGTCAGTGGAAAAGATTGCCGCCATCGCGAAAGTGCCGCTGGAGCGTGTGAAGCAGATGGCGGAGCGGCTCGCCGCGCCCGCGCAGGCGTAGTGCTTGAGCGGAAAGCAAAACACCGGCTTCATAGAAATCCCGTGTTTTTTTTTGCCATGCGGCTTGCCGCGCACAAAAATCCGCACGCGAGCGCCTTTCAGTCCGCCGCATGGTCGCAGGGAATATTCGCTCCTGACCAGACTTTCTTTGCCGTCCACGGCTCGTCCGGGCCCGCCCAGAAAGGATGGGACGGGGCAAGTCCCAGCGGCAGGAACACAGCCTCGCACAGATAAAGGCTCCCGGTGCAGATATACCCCTCCGCAAGGTCGGGCTGACAGCCGTACACTCCCGTGCGCAGGAATCCGTCTTTGTCGAAAATCCTGCTTCCGGCAGTTTTCGCGATGACCGCTGACAGGGCGCATCTGACCTGCGCGGGAGCCGCGCCGGGTGACGGGAATGCATCAGATGCCTCCGACGGCATTCTGTCGGGTGACGAGAAGGTGACGGAGACACCGGACGGGGCTTTGTCGGCCGCCGTGAGGCTGTCAGTGGCCTCGGAAAGTATTTTGTCGGGTGACGTGGTGGAATTTGGTGCAACAAATTCGTGTTTGTCGGGTGGCGCGGAGGATTTTGCCGCACCAGATTCGTGTTTGTCAGTTGACGCAGAGGTATTCGCCACGCCAGATTCGTGCTTGTCGGGTGACGAGGAGGATTTTGCCGCACCAGATTCGTGTTTGTCGAGTGACGTGAAGAAATTTGCCGCACCAGATTCATGCTTGTCGGGCAGCGGGAAGGAATTTGGTGAGCCAGATTCGTGCTTGTCAGTTGACGCGGAGGATTTTGGTGCAACAAATTCGTGTTTGTCGAGTGACGCGAAGGATTTTGCCACGCCAGATTCGTGTTTGCCAGTTGACGCGAAGGAATCTGCCACGCCAGATTCGTGCTTGTCAGTTGACGCAGAGGAATTTGCCACACCAGATTCGTGTTTGTCAATTGACGCGAAGGATTTTGCCGCGCCAGATTCGTGCTTGTCAGTTGACGCGAAGGAATTTACCACGCAAAATTCGCCTTTGTCAGTTGACGCGGAGGATTTTGCCGCACCAGATTCGTGTTTGTCGAGTGACGCGAAGGATTTTGCCGCACCAGATTCGTGCTTGTCGGGTGGTGCAGAGGAATCTGCCGCGCAGGATTCGTGTTTGTCAGTTGATGCGAAGGATTTTGTTGCGTCAAATTCGCCTTTGTCAGTTGACGCGGAGGAATTTGGTGCAACAAATTCGTGTTTGTCGAGTGACGCGAAGGAATTTGCCGCACCAGATTCGTGCTTGTCGGGTGGCGCGGAGGATTTTGCCGCACCAGATTCGTGCTTGTCAGTTGACGCGGAGAAATTTGCCGCGCCAGATTCGTGCTTGTCAGTTGACGCGGAGGATTTTGCCGCGCCAGATTCGTGTTTGTCAGTTGACGCGGAGGATTTTGCCGCGCCAGATTCGTGTTTGTCGAGTGACGCGAAGGAATTTGCCGCGCCGGATTCGTGCTTGCCAGTTGACGCGGAGGATTTTGCCGCGCCGGATTCGTGTTTGTCAGTTGACGCGGAGAAATTTGCCGCACCAGATTCGTGTTTGCCAGTTGACGCGGAGGATTTTGCCGCACCAGATTCATGCTTGTCGGTCGCTGGAATGGTGTCTGAGGGGCCTGAAGGTGTTATGTCGTGCACGGAGATGACGTATGCCGCTTCCACTGGCCGTGAGCAGGAGCGCGGGAAAAAATCTGGCCGTGCTGATGGTGGCACCGGAACACGGGGGAGGCGTTTCGTGCTGTAGGCTGGATGCTTTTTACGGCTCGGGAGCGATGATGGCAGAGAAAATGCTATACATGAATGGGGGGGGCGGAGGCTGCTTTTATGGCTTCTACCATGTGTTTATTATAAGGCCTGCAATCTGTGCTGTCAAATTAAATGCGGGCAGAATTATGCGGACGTTATCCTGCGATGGGTGAACTTGCTGCGCCGAGGAGTTCCGGAAAGCAGGCAGGACGAGCAGGGGAATGTTGCTTGCATTTTTTTTAGCAGGTGGATATACTCAGCTTTCTGAACAAATCTATTTCGTCAGTTAGTTTACCAACCTGACGTTAAACAAAAGGAGAAAAATTCCATGCAGTTTCAAAATGAACTCTTGCTTGTGCTGTCGGTGGCGCTGTGCTTCGGCGGGCTGTTGGTGATGTTCCGTATGTTCGGAAAAACCGGGGTGTTTGCCTGGACGGTGCTAGAAACGATTACGGCAAACATCGAGGTGCTCATGCTGGTAAAAGCGTTCGGCATGGAAATGACATTGGGCAACACGCTGTTTGCCTCAAGCTTTTTGGCCACGGACATTCTAAGCGAGCTGTACGGCAAAAAAGAAGCTGACAAAGGCGTGTGGCTTGGCATAGCGTCAACGCTGCTGTTCATAATCATCAGCTTAACATGGCAGCTGTACATTCCATCTGAAAATGACATATCGGCTCCACAGATTCGCGCCGTGTTTGCCGTTACGCCACGTGTCATGTGCGCAAGTCTTATAGCTTATTTTGCCAGTGAATTTTTTGATGTCTGGCTCTACCACAGGATCTGGAATGCAACCACGAACCGATGCAATAACAGCACAAGGTTTCTGTGGCTCCGCAACAACGTGGCAACGCTTTCCGCCCAGTTTGTGAACACCGTGGTGTTTACACTGCTCGCCTTCTGGGGCATGTACACCGCCGGCACGTTCGTGTCAATCATAGTTTCAACCTATGCGATTTATGTCATCACATCGTTTTTGGACACGCCGTTTCTGTATCTGGCACGCCACATAGGTGGGCGCTTTTTAAAACCCGGGGCCACCAGACAGGCCGTGCCAACATTGTGACACACACCGCGTTACAGCCTGGTCTATGCGAGCGGGCATATATGAATACGGGCTGTTTGCAGCAGTTTTCTTTTATGCTGAATTCATGCGGAATATTGAGCAAGGTACATGTTCCCGCTATAATGTTGAAAACATACAAAGCGGGTTTCCACGAACAAACGCACGCCTTTTGCGAAAGTGTTTTGGCACATTCCCGCAATGTTGGAGGTAACAAATGAACTGCGTCCGAACAAGATATGAAGCGAGATTGGCCGTTCAGTTTTCAGCGGCTTTCCTGCGAAAACCAGAAGCGGTGGAGGTAGGCAATGTCTGATGTAAGAGTGCGGTATGCCCCGAGTCCTACAGGATTGCAGCATATCGGCGGGGTGCGCACAGCCCTGTTCAACTATCTGTTTGCCCGCTCCAAGAACGGAAAATTCATTCTGCGGCTGGAAGACACCGACCGCACCCGCTATGACGAAGCATACGTAAAAAACCTGTACGACACCATGAACTGGCTGGGCATTGCCTGGGATGAAGGCGGCGAAAAGGGTGGCGACTTTGGCCCTTACGTTCAGAGCGAACGGTTTGAGCTGTACAAGTCATATGCCGAGGAATTGGTAAAAAAGGGTGAGGCATACTACTGCTTTTGCGATGCGGAACGGCTTGAACGAATCAGAAAGATTCAGACTGAAAATAAAATGCCGCCCGGCTACGACCGCAACTGCCGCCATCTCACCGCAGAGGAAGTGCAGGCAAATCTTGCAAAGGGGATTCCGTATGTTATCCGATTAAAAGTGCCCATGGCAGGTGAGACAAAATTCCACGACCACCTGTTGGGAGATATTGTGTGGAAAAACGAAGACATCAGCCCCGATCCCGTACTGCTCAAAAGCGATGGATTTCCAACGTACCATCTTGCAAATATCGTGGACGACCATCTGATGCACATAAGCCATGTGATGCGCGCGCAGGAATGGATTCCATCAACTCCGCTTCATGTGCAGATGTACCGCGCTTTTGGCTGGGAGCACCCGGAGTTCTGCCACTTGCCCATGGTAAACGGCTCAGACGGCAAAAAGCTTTCAAAACGCCACGGCTCCACCAGCCTGAATGAATTCCGCGCAAGAGGCTATCTTCCGCAGGCGATAGTAAACTACGTGGCGCTTTTGGGCTGTTCATACGAAGACGGCCGGGATCTTTACACACTGGATGAACTTGCCGCCAATTTCAAGCTTGAACACCTGAACAAGGCTCCGGCAGTGTTTGACTATAAAAAGCTTGAATGGTACAACGGCCAATACATCCGTGCGTTAAGCGATGAAGAGCTGTACCGATGGACACTTCCATTTATCACGGGAACCGGAGATGCGGCGCTTGAGATCAATCCTGAAAACCCGCAGCCAAAACCGCGCGTGGGCCCAGACTACTCAGGCATTGCCCTGGACAGCAACGGCGAACCTGTGTGCGTTGATGAGCGCATGGGAATGTCAAGCGCCGATGTAAAGGCTGCGCTTATGCGCCTTATGCCGCTTATCAAGGAGCGGCTGCATCTTTTGACAGATGCAGCCGAAATGGTGCACTTTCTGTTTGCGGAGCCAGATGTGCCCGCAAAAGAAGCGCTCATTCCCAAAAAGCTTGACGAAGCCAAAACCAAGGAAGTGCTACAGACTGCCATTGGTTTTGTGCAGGAACTGCCACAGCTTGACCACGAAGCCGCCGAAACAAAAGCAAAGGAACATGCCGAACGGCTCGGCGTAAAGCTGGGAGATTTTATGATGCCCATCCGAATGGCAATAACCGGCAGCAGAGTGAGTCCTCCGCTTATAGGCTCGATTCTGATTTTGGGTACAGAAAAATCAGTTGAGCGTCTGAACAGGGCGCTTGCATCGCTGTAGACAAAACAAGGCCGCACAATTCAACAAGACCTGTGCGGCCCATAAAGCATGTGCAAAAAAAAACACCGTTCATGCGTTTGACATGACCGGTGTTTTTTTTGCACGGCATATGCGGGTAGCCTGGGCTTAGGCCTCAGGCTCATCTTCGGCATCTGCAAAAAAATATGTCGGCCCAGGTTCTGCATCGCCAAGTTCATCTTCAGCCTGAATACTGGTGGAAGGCTGCTCCACGACCACGGTTTCTTGCTCGGAAGGAAGGCTGAGCATTTCGCTTGAGTCAGGCTTGAGCTTGATGGCTATGCCTGTGACCTTTGCGGTAACCGTGTTGGTTCGCTTCTTGTCTTTAATATCTATGGCGGTATTTACATAAAGAACGGCATCAGCTTGATTGCAGCGGGCCATTTCAATCATTTTGTATGTGGCAAGGGCAATCACGCGGTCTTCAATAGTCATGGTGCGCTTTGCGGTACCAATAAAGCCATAGGCACCTGTGTCGCCTTTCAGTTTGTATGAACGGCCCACTGAATGTTCATCAAGGTCAGCCTCCAAATCTTTTTTTAAATCCGAAGAACTCACATCAACAGAAGCTTCCCCCGCCACGGTTCCAACAACAATGTACTGGTCGCGTGAAAGCGAGCCTAAATCCAGCGCAGCTTCCGGCATGGTGCTCACTGCCGTTCGCAATGGTGTGGCACAGGATGCAAAAACAAACGTGCACAGACATGCTGACACAAAACAAATGATGTTTTTCATGAACAGGCTCCTTGACATTTTGCTTTGGCGCAAACGGTGGTTTTTATAAAAACAGTTCCCACACAGCAAACCCAATATAAAATAGATTCGTCATATTTGCAAGCATCGACTCCAAAACCGAATGAACCATACCGCAGGCATGTCCGTATTTTTCAACCGGCCACACTGTTCTTTACAACAACACATTGGGGCATGGCACAATATCTGCAAAACCATGATTCGTGCAGAAAGGGCAAATACAGTGCTTCCGCGAAGCTGCCACACGACTTGAAGCCTTGCATCGGGGGCGTTTTTTATCCAATGCATAGCGCGGTAAAATGCCCTATCGCTTACAAGTTCACAAGGTATAATTGAATCTTTTGAAACTTTTTGTTATACTGGCGCTGTATGGCAAAACCAAAGACAGAATTTTCCGTAAACCAAAAAATTGTTTACCCCAGCCAGGGTGTAGGAAAAATCACGGAAATTTTCAAAAAAGAATTTAATGGCGAGATGGTATATTACTACAAAATCTATCTCGAAGTTTCCGACATGTTTGTAATGGTACCTGTTACAAAATCCAAGGAATTAGGCATCCGTGCGATTGTATCTGCGGAAGAAGCGCAGGCCGCGCTCGACATGCTTTCAGAGGACTTTGAGCAACCCACTTCAGACTGGAAACAGCGCTATCAAGACAATCTTGCGCTGCTCAAGAAAGGAACTATCGCCGATATTGCCGCCATAGTACGCTGCTTGTACAAACGCTCAAAAATCAAAGAACTTCCTATCTTGGAACGAAAACTGTACGACAATGCAAAAAAACTTCTTGAAGACGAAATTGCCGAAGCCATGGGAAAACTGCCAAAAGAAGTTGAAGCCATGCTGCATGTAAAGCTTGAACCGCTCGGCGCAAAAACCGAAAAGAAACCCAGCCTCATTGATGAAGAGGACGAAGACGATGAAGATGAGTTTGGCGACATGAGCGACAAAAATTCCGACGATTCAGACGATGCAGATGAAGATTCCGACGACGACGGCGATTTAGACGATGGTGACGACTGATTCACAGACAGTCCGCCTGCCGTTGGTTTTGATTCTGGCAGCGGCCGGGTCTTCCAGTCGCATGCATTGTGGCACAAAAAAAGAATACCTTCCGATGCAAAACGGCACTGTGCTTTCGCAGTCTGCCCGTGCATTTTTGCAAACAGAACACTTTGCGCTGGTTATAGTGGCAATTCCTGCCGGCCACGAAGCACAGGCTCGTTCCGCATTTTTTGCAGACGGCACGGTTGCAGAACTTCTCGCAGACACACCCATTCAATTTGTAACTGGTGGAGCAACAAGGCAAGCTTCAGTGTGCCATGCACTTGAAGCCGCTTCTGCCGCACTCAACCAAAGCGATTCGCTGGTACTCATTCACGATGCGGCCCGCCCATTCGTAACAGGCAATCTTATCAAAAAAGTCATACACACAGCGCAACATTACGGTGCCGCCGTTCCCGCAGTCATTCCCACTGACACGCAAAAAAAATGCAACTCCGATGGCACCATACAGGAGCATCTTGTTAGAAGCAAGCTGGCTGCCGTTCAGACACCGCAGGTATTTTTATTGCAGACACTGCTTAGTTGCCACAGACTTGCCGCACAACAACACATTGAATACACCGATGACAGCGAAATCTGGGATGCATTCCCGGAAACAACCGGGCACAGCCACGTGCATGTAACCGCCGGCGAAAGTTCCAACAGAAAAATCACCTATGCAGAAGATATTGATTTGCCCGGAACCCGCCAACATAGCATGGGCCAGATTCGTATTGGACTAGGAAGCGACCTGCACCGACTTGTTGAAGGAAGGCCACTTGTTATCGGCGGCGTGACAATTCCGTTTGAAAAAGGAGAGGCCGCACATTCAGATGGAGACGTGCTGCTCCATGCCATTACCGATGCGGTGCTCGGTGCAAGCGGTTTGGGCGACATCGGAACATATTTTCCGCCAGAAGACCCGCAGTGGAAAAACGCTGATTCAAAAACTTTGCTCAACATTGTTTGGCAAGACGTGCGTGCCAATGGTTGGCAGCTCTGCAACCTCGACTGTGTGCTGGAGCTGGAGCGCCCCGCGTTCAGCCCGCACCGAGACGCGGTAATCGCTTCCATTGCAAATATTCTGGATGTACCGCGCGAACAGATTTTTGTAAAAGCCAAAACTAATGAAGGGCTTGGTGAAATCGGTGCCTCGCTTGCTGTAAAAGCATATTGCAGCTGCCTGCTTACGTGCCCAAGTCCAAAATCAGTTTCACTTCGTTTATAGTTAAATTATACCGGTCGGCGATTTCTTTCTCTGTCCAGTTCATACGATTGAGCTTAATCACATCCTCGCGCATTTGAGGTGTAATCGATGAAGCCGTGGCCACAGGTGCTTTTTTAGACACATTAGCGCTGGAAATCCTTTGGAGCAGTTTGAGCTGTTCGTCCGCACCGGCGGCAAGCTTTTGAATTCGTTCTTCCGCATTCTGAATATTTTTGCTGGACTCAGACATATCGCCAATTTTGCGTTCCGTGTCATCGATAATCGATTGCAACGAAGCAAGTTTGTCTACCGCGTCATTTATCTTTCCGCTGTTTTTCAAAAGCTTGTCAATGCCACCGCGCATAGATTCAATTTCATCAGGGAGCGCTTTTACTTCATGCGAACATTGTTCAAGCCGTTCTTCCAACTCCGTGATTCGCTCAAAAGAACGGTCAACATCAAGGGCAACACTGTTTATAGTCTCACCTTTCTTTTCAATGCGGTCGTACTGAGTTTTAATATTCGCAAATTTTTCCGTAAGATTGCGCATCGTTGTCTGCATATTGATTAAATCATCTTTTATTGAATTGAGCTCGTTCATCTTTGAATCAATGCCGGCACTCAATTTGAGCAGACTTGAAAACTTTGCGTCAAGATTTTCAATCTGACTCTGCTGCGAACTGTACGTTCCAAGCCGGCTGTTAACATCGTCACTGGCGCGCTCAACATTTTTTATCTGCAATGTCAAATCAGCGATGAGGTTTTTGTAGCTTGAAATTTTTTCGAGCTCACCTTTTAAATCAGTGATAGAGTCATCGAGCTGCTTTTTGAGCTGGTCAGCTTTGTCGAACACATTGATTTCAGAATTGAACTTTGCGACACCATTGTTGATTTCATCAACCATCATCTGAAGATTGAGCGTATCTGTGTTCAGCTTGTCTATCATTTTTTTGTACAGCTGGTTATCATGCTCCGCCGTTTCTTTGAATTCTTTTTTGAGCTCATTGATTGCATGGTCAACCTCGCTGGTCTGCAAAGCCACACGTTTTTTAGTGTCGTCAAGCATGGTGTCGTACAGATCTTGCAGCTTTTTCATAATTTCTTCGGAACGATTTTCGTACCCTGCGAGTGTTCGGCGGGCGCGGTCTGCGACATCGGCAATATCCGATTCCAATTTTGAATGAGTGCCAATCGTGCGCTTTTCAAGCTCTTCAAGTCCTTGCCGGGAATTCTGCGCAATGGTAGCAAGCTGCTCAGCCATCTGACGCCCGGCATCTTCATACTGCTGTGTAATGCGTTTTTCCCAGCCGGTGAACTGCTGTATGGCAGCATCGATTGTTGACGTGCTGCTTTTCTGCCTGTCATTTATGTCCTGCTTAAGAGCTTCCAGCTGCTCATTCAACGCTCGTTCAGTCTTTGTAAGCTGCTCCATAACACGCTGATTGTAGCCATCGGTCTCCTGCTTTAAATATGCGTCTGCCTGTTCGGTGGTGTTTTTGAGCTCGGTGCTGTACTGTTCAATAAAATCATGCAACTTTTTTGAAACAGAAACAATCTGCTCCTGTATTTCCTGATTGCTTTTTTGGATGTCTTCCGCAAAACGCCCCTGCTGTTCCTGCGATTTATTCTGCAAATCAACAAGCTGCTTTTTGAATTCATCGTGGTACCGGGCTTCAATCTCAGAAAGGTTCTGGCCGTATTCATCCACGAACAAAGCTAGTTTGCTGTCAAAATCATTTTTCCATTTGTTCAAAGAATCCGTGAGACTGTCTTCATGCTTCTTTAAATTGACGGTCAAGGAATCTTCGCGCTTTTTCAAATCAACCACGAACGAGTCCTCAAGAATTTTGAGTTTGGAACTCATGTTGGTATACGATTTGCGTCTGAGCTCATCGATGTTCTTCTCAATCGACCCCAATTCTTCGTGAATCTTTTTTTCGCTGGTTTTGATGGCGTTTTCAAAATCAGCTTGTTTCTTTGACATGGATTCAGAAAATTTATCAAAATCAGAACCCACTTTTTTCTGCGATTGGTCAACGATTTTTCGCAGAGCTGCTTCCAGTTTTTCAATATCGTTTCCTGCCGTGGCAAGCCGTTTAAACCGGCGATCCATTTCTTTTTTGTAGCCGTCAAGCTGCTTGTCTATGCCAGCAAGAAATTGTGCTTCCCGCATGTCATAGTCTTTTGCGATCGCCTTCATGGAACTTGAAATGGTTTCGTCAAATTCTTTAAGCTGGGCTTTCATGCTCGCACTGAAATTTTCAAGTTGCTCAGAATTCTGCTGGGTCTGGGCGCTTACACGTTCGGCAGTTTCAGAAGATGCCGCGGCAACAGCGTCATACTGCTCCTGCCATTTTTGGATTGCATCGGTAACCTCGGCATGAACGGCCAGAGCTTTCTGCTCCAAATCTGCCATTGCGGTATTTACGGACGATTGCATTTCGCTCACATGCTTTTGCACATCCGCTTCAAATTTTTCAAGATTTGAAGAACTGAGTTTTGTAAATCTTTCATATGCCGCATCCTCATCGTTTTTGGCCTTTTCCATTATCTGGTCATAAAGACCGTTGTACCGCTCCTGCAGCTGGTCAGCCTGTGAAGCAAGCTCTTCTCGCACGGCACGAAGCTGCGCAGTGTTTTCGCGCGTTTCAGAACCAAGCACAGACGCTGTTTCTTTTGCTTCCGCATATGACTGTGAAAGTGCTTCAGAAATTTCCTGCATCCGCTCACGAGTTTCCTGCTCAATGGAACCAGTGCGCTCCTGCAGGGTCTGTTCAAGACTGTCGGTGTGTTCACGGAGGAATTGTTCCAATGCATTTGTGCGCTCATGGATAGACTGTTCAAGGGCATTGGTACGTGTCTCAATATCGGATGCGGTTGTATCAACACGGCTGTACAAATCATTGTTCAAATCTGAAGTACGCTGTTCAATGGCGACTGAAAGCTCGTTTGTTTTGTCTTCCAAATCAGAACGAAGATGGGCGGTTCGCTTGTCAAGCTCGGAAGCAAGCGCATCCGTTTTTTCATCTATGTCCTGCTGCAACTCGGCGGTGCGATTATTCAATGCGTTCAGCAAATCGCTGGTGCGGTCTTCAATGTTCTGAGAATATGATGAAGTGACTTCCTGGAATTGTGCGGCGGCGGCGCTCGTGCGGTTCTTTACATCGTCAACCAATTCCGCAAGGCGTTGCTGCATTGACTGCGTAATCTCATTGGCACGTTTTACCATGTCGCCATCGAGCAGCGATGTTGTTTTTTCAAGCTCAGTGGAAAGTGCGCCAGTTTTTGTGTCAATCGCCTTTTGCAGCGCATCGGTTTTTTGTGTAAGCTGCGAAGCCAAATCTGACATTTTTTTGTCCATCGATTTTGTGGATGAATTAACAGATGCAGAAATAGTGTCAACAGTTTTGTCAACAGACTGTTGCAGGGTGGCCGCCTTTTTTTCAACCTCATCTGAAAGCGTGTAAAGTTTTTGGTCCATTTGAGTTTGCAGCGAATCTGTAGTAGTCCGAAGCTCTTCGGAAAGGGCACCGAGTTTTTGTTCCATTGTCTGTTCAAGGGCGGCCGCACCAGTTTCAAATCTGGAAGAAAATGTGCCAAGCTTTTTGTCCAGCATTGCTTGCAGTGAGTCCGACAGCTTTTTGAGCTCAGTCAGTTTTTTATTCAAGGACTGTCCTATGGCAGTTGAGTCTGTTTCAATTCCAGAAGAAAGCGTTCCGATTTTTTCTTTTATGGCGGCTTGCAGCGAATCGGTAGTAGCCTGGAGCTTTTCGGAAAGGGCATCAAGTTTTTGGTTCATTGTCTGTTCAAGACCGCCCGCCTCTGTCTCAAAACTAGATGAAAGCGTCCCGATTTTTTCTTCCATGGCGCTTTGCAACGAATCGGCAGTAGTCTGGAGTTCCTCGGAAAGAGCGCCAAGTTTCTCGTCAATCGACTGCTCAAGACCGCCCGCCTCTGTCTCAAAACTAGATGAAAGCGTTCCGATTTTTTCTTCCATGGCGCTTTGCAACGAATCGGTAGCAGTCTGGAGTTCCTCGGAAAGAGCGCCAAGTTTTTTGTCAATCGCCTGTTCAAGGCTGCCCGCTTCTGTTTCAAACCGAGAAGAAAATTTACCAAGTTTTTCGTCCAGCATGGTTTGCAGCGAGTCTGACAGCTTTTTGAGCTCGGACAGTTTTTTACTCAAGGACTGTTCGACGGCGATTGACTCTGTTTTAATTCCAGAAGAAAGCGTTCCGATTTTTTCTTTTACGGCGGCTTGCAGCGATTCTGTGGTAGTCTGGAGTTCCCCGGAAATGGCACCAAGTTTTTGTTCCATCGTCTGTTCAAGAGTGCCCGCTTCTGTTTCAAAATTGGATGAAAGCGTTCCGATTTTTTCTTCCATGGTGGTTTGCAGTGATTCTGTGGTATCTGACAGCTCGGCAGAAAGGGCGCCAAGTTTTTCGTCAATCGCCTGTTCAAGGCTGCCGGCTTCTGTTTCAAAACTAGATGAAAGTGTCCCGATTTTTTCTTCCATGGCGGCTTGCAGCGATTCCGTGGTGGTCTGGAGTTCTTCGGAAAGGGCTCCAAGTTTTTTGCCAATCGCCTGTTCAAGACTGTCCGCTTCCGTGCCAAAACCAGCGGAAAGGCTTTCAACTTTTTCATCCATGGCGCTTTGAATTGTGGAGGTTCCATTCTCAAGCTCTGCATTAAGCGTATCCAGCTTTTTCTGCATGGAATCACGCAATGAAAGCGCACGATCTTCAAAAGCGGAAGAAAGCGAATCAATCTTTTCATCCATGGATTCACGAAGTGATTTTGTTTCGGTTTCAAACTGCTCTGAAAGGGATTCAATCCGTCCGCCGATGGACTGTTGCAACGATGTTGTCGCACCTTCAAGCTCCGCAGACATGAGCGACAGTTTTTTGTCAAGCGCATTTTTATGGCTCTGCTCACTTGCATCCAATGCATCATCGAATGTTTTTTCATGAATCTGGAGCCGCTCGTCAAGCGCCTTTGTTTTTTGTTCCAAATCAGAAGCAAGCAAAACAGTTTTTTCGTCTATGTCCTGTTGCAGTTTTTCAGTGCGCTGCTCCAGCTCTGCAAGCAAAGAATTTGTGCTCTCTTCAATATGCTGCGTGTACAAAGCCGCTACTTCACGGTACTGTTCGGTGGCGACATCAGTTTTTGATTTTGCCTCATTCACCAAATCACTCAACCTCTGCTGCACTGATTCAGTGAGTTCGTTCGCACGCTGGGTAAAATCACCACTCAAAAGCATTGTGGTCTGTTCAAGTGACTTTGACAGGGAACCGGTCTTTTGTTCCAAATCTTTTTGCAACGAACTCGTTTCATTTTCAAGACGAGATGTAATGTCATCAAGTTTTTTATCAATTTCGGTTTGCAGTGTATCCGAAGATTTTTCAAAATTAGAAGACAATGTTTCAAACTGCTTGTCCATAGAATCTTGTAACGATGTTGTTTCTGTTTCAAGCTTTTGGGAAAGAGCGCCAATGCGGTCATTCAGCGACTGCTGCAAGGAAGAAGATTGCAATTCAAGTCCGCTAGAAAACTCGGAAATTTTCTGCACCATGTCGGTTTGCAGTGCAACGGAATCCGTTCTGAATCCTGTGGAAAGCTCCGTAATCTTTTTTGTCATGTCGTTCTGCAAAGAGCTGGTAGACGTTGTAAGCTTTGTAGAGAGCTCCGAGATTTTCTCGTCCATGGATTTTTGCAGAGATGCGGTTGCATTTTTAAAATCAGAAGTAAGCTCTTCGATTTTTTCATCGATAGCATTTTTAAGCGTGGCAGCAGACGTATCAACGGCTTCCTGGGTTGTGGAAGTTCGCTGCTTAAGTTCGGTTTCAAGCGTATTTGTTTTTTCAGTGATAGCGTTGGCAATTTTTGTGGCGCGCTCCCGAAACGTCTGGTCAAGCCTGGTAGTGCTGTCTTCAAGCTGCTTCTGCAAATCTTCCGTTCTTTTTAAGAGTTCATTGTCCAGCACCTTGACTTTTTCTTCATAGGTGGTTGAAAGTCCTGCAATGCGCCTGTCAAGATCGGCAGTAAGCGAAGATGTTTTTTTGCCGAGCGCTTTAAAAACTGTGTTTGAGCGCGTCTTGAAATCGACCTCAAGGTTTTTGGTACGTTCGTCAAAGGCTTTTACGCGCTCGTCAACAAATGCATGGAAAGTCTCGGTTTTTTCATTTACCGTTTTCTGTGCCGCCTTGAGACGTGAATCAACCAAGGCTATAAGCTGTTTTTCCTGCACGTCAAGCTCGTTCATGCATTTCTTTTCACGTTCGGCAGACCGCTCGGAAACACGTTTGAATGCCGCATCTTCCAGAGCATCGGCACGTTTAATGGCGTTGTCATAGGCGGCATTGATATCAGTGGTAATTTTTTCCATAACGGCAGAATTCTGCTCAAGCGCTTTGTGCGTGGATTCTTCAATTTTATCAGCGCGGGCCTGATACTGAGAGAGCAGGTCAGAGGCAACCGCTTTGAGCTGAACATCATTGGTCTCAGCGAATTTATCTGAAATCGCGGGAATACGCTTTTCAAAGCTGGCGAGAATTCTATCCTGGGCTGCAAGGCGGGCATTGTATTTGTTCAAAATATCAGCGCGTTTTTTGACGCTCTTGATGTCGCTTTCAACATTGTTCGTCATGTCAGAAAGATTTCGCAGCTGGGCATCATATGCGCCGATTCGCTGTTCGAGGGCCTGCACCGTTTCTGCGGTTTTGCTGTCAAGCGTTTTTTGGGTTTCTTCAACGCGGGCATTGATAGCCGAAAGCAGACCATCGGTCTGTTTGTTCAGCTCCTGCTTACAACGCTCCTCACGTTCCGCAGACTGTGCGGCAAGCTGTTTAAATGCTTCCGACTCCAGCGCCTGCGCACGGTCTGTGGCGGCGGCATAGGCACCCTCAATATCGGCATTGATTTTTGCCATAACCTCCTTGTACTGTTCAAGCGACTTTTGAGTTGCCTCGTCAATATCTTTGGCACGGGTTTCGTACTTTGAGAGCAAATCTGCGGCAACAGCTTTGAGCTGCGCATCATTTGTAACAACAAACTGGTTTGGCAATACGAGAATGCGTTTTTCAATGCTGGCAAGTTTATTGTCCTGCGCAGTGAGCCGGGCGTTATAGCCGTTGATGATACCGGCACGCTTTTTAACGCTTCTGATGTCTTTTTCAACAGAGGCGGTCATGGTGTCAAGTGAATGCAGCTGGGAATCGTATGCAGCGATTTTTTGTTCAAGAGTACGCACGGTTTCTTCCGTTTTGCTGTCAAGTGCTTTTTGAGTTTCTTCAACACGAGCATTGATGGCCGCAAGCAGCTGCTTGGACTGTTCATCCAACTTGGAAATGCAGCGCCGCTCTCTTTCCTCGGCCCGGGCAGCAAGCTGTTTAAATGCTTCGGCCTCCAGTGACTGGGCGCGGGCAGCGGCACTTTTATATGCGGCATCAATATCAGAAACGATTTTTGCCATTACAGCTTTGTTTTGCTCGGCCGCATCATGCGTGGTTGTTTCGATTGTTTTTGCACGGGTTTCGTACTGGGCAAGCAAATCAGAAGCAATGGTTTTGAGCTGGGCAGCGTTTGTGGCAGAAAACTGCTTGGAAATTTCACCGAGCCTGTCTTTCATGGTGTCCACAGTTTTGTCTTGGGCGGCAATGCGGGCACCAAGCTTGTTGATAAACACGGACTGATTTTTCAAGCCCTGCATATTTTGTTCAGCGGCGTTTGTCATTTCCATAAGCTCGCGGAGAATGCCATCATACGCTTTGAGCCGGTCTCCGATGGAATTGACAGAATCTATGGAAGAGCCCAGTGTACTGCTGATTTTTTTGAATTCCTCGATTTGCTGCTGAAGGCGGGTAACAGCAGCTTTTGCCTGAATGTCCTTGGTATCAAGTTCACTCATGCGAAGGACGAGGGTTTCAACGTGCTTTTTAAAATTTTCATCAAACTCGTTCTCACGCCTGTCAGCATAGCGCTTCAGCTTTTCCATTGAAGTTTGACTTTTGTCCATGTACCGAAGCACAACAGACACCAGCAAAGCCAGCAATGAAAGAACGATTGCTATAACATCCACTTTTTCCCACCCAATAAAAAATCGTTTTTATTGTAACACAATATTGCACAATTGACGATAGCTTTTAAATGAAATATCAGCCTGCGGAAGAGGACGGTTGAACAGCCTTCTCCACCCTGTCAAAACAAAGGCTGTTTTCATGCCGGCATTGCGCGCTCCTTCAATGTCGTATTTGACGCTGTTGCCCACATACAGAATTTCCTCAAGTTTCAGATTGAGCCGCCGGGCCAGCAGTCCAAACGCATATTTTGAAGGTTTCAGCGCACCGGCTTCTTCGCTGCTCATACACACATCGCAGAGCGGACGGATGCCCCACACGCTGTCCTTCTGCTCTGGCGGAAAATCGGACAGGATGGCAATCTTGAGCCCCGCGGCTTTTAACGAGCGCACCGTATCATATATGTTGGGAAAACTTTTTATTTTAAAAAAGAACGGACGGAGACCATCATAGCATATGCGCTGAATTTCCTTTTTTGCCAAAGCCACATCTATCTTGTGCTGAGTTGCAAACAGCCTGGCCTGGTATTCGTAGAAGTCTGCCACAGGAGCGGAGCGACGCAGGATTTTCCGCACTTCGTTGAAATCACGAAAAAATATGATGTGGCGAAAAAAATAAATTGGCATACGCACAAAGAGCCGCCAAGAAGCGTAAATGGTTCCGTCTATGTCAAACGCGACTGCCTTTATTCCCTGAAACATATATACCATTATACAGCATATAAAAGGGGTATGTCCATTGCCCCGCAATAAACGGCGCATGTTGAAATATGAATCCCAGGGAAGCTGAGATTTTCAACGCAAAAAAACTGACGCAGCAAAGCGTAGCGGCATAAATTTTCCATGCGGCAGCTTTGCCAATTATAAACACGCTCCCACCACACAAAAAATCCTTACAAAACGGAAGTGAACGAAACTGGCAAACACATTTTGTTTTCCAAAAAATTCGGCATGGCACTAGCGAGGCTGAATGGTAAGAGTGAAGCTGGCCTTTGCGGGTGGCGCTCCAAGGTCTGCGTCAAACTGCCAGGCACTTATCTGCTGCCTTATCTCGCCCTGCACAGAAGATGGCAACAGGGCAGCAGGGCTTATGGAAATGCTGTTCAACGGCACGGTACCGTCAGCGTCTACCAAAAACTGCACAAAAACGGTGCGGGAGCTTTCAAGGCTGCCTTTGGCAATGCTTATGACCGGCTCTGAACGCAGATGTCTGCCGCCACTAAAAAAAGCGCCACCAGAGTCTTTTGAAGTTCCAGGCGAGCCATTCCAAGGCGCCAACTCAATCTTTGAAACGCGAATCAATACAGCACCACTTTTTGCAGAAGTGAATCTGGATCGCGACGCACGTTTTGTCTTACCTGAACCAGAGTGCACTTTGGCATAATCCGATTCAAATCGATTTTCGTTCCCGGGCTGGTATGTTTGCGATGCATCATCTTTTTTCGCATTGCTCAAAGCTGAACTTGTGGAAGTCTGCGTGGCCGATGACGGCACAGGTTTTAAATGAGTCTGTTCCGGCGTAACAACAGTCTGTGCACTTTCTGATTCAGCATGACTTTCCGCAACAGGATGTGCAGAATTTTCTGGAAAAAAATCTGCATCACCTTTATGCGGCCGCACCTCAACCTGCGGCAAAGCAGCTTCCGTAGAATTTTGTGATTTTGGGGCTGTGTCAAAATAGCCGGCCGGACTCTGAACCAACTCAGCCTGAGATTCTGAAAGCATATTTTCGTTAAACGCAAAAGAAGCTTCGTCATTCTGCGCGGAACGCGGAGAGGCAGCTGTAAAATCCGAATCCGAACCAGGCATAGCTGCAAGCTGAATATGGATGGTCTTGTACGCGGCGGCTTCCGGCACTTTAACATACAGGCACAACAGAGCAAGGCACAGCCACAAAGCCAATGTAGCGGCAACACCGATTCGCACAGAAAGGCGCTGGAGGGCGACACTCATTTCGGACTGGCAGTACGCAGACTGACGGCACCAAAACCGTTTTTCCGCAGAGAATCAAATATGCCGACAATCACGCCGCTTGTTATTTGCTCATCCGCAGAAAGCACAACGGGATATGTTTCTTTTGCCAGCTCACCAATATCAAATTCAGAAAGCAATGAATCAAGTGATTGCAGCGTAGCTTCCTGCTCGTTGAACCACAGTCGCCCGTCAGCCTGAACTGTGATAGTTATGCCGCTCAATTCTGTGCTTTGCGCGGTAGTGCTTTGCGGCAGATTCACCTGAATGCCCGGAAGTGTTGCAAACGTGGTTGACACCAAAAAAAATAGAACAAGTTGAAAGATGACATCAAGCATAGGAGAAAGATCCAAACCTGCGCCGGCCTTTGGTTTTACAGAAATTTTCATGCGGGTACATCCGTTCCTGTCAACTTAAAAATCACAAGTGTTACAGCAAGTTCCATTTCGCGTATGAACTTATTCACTTGCGATGTAAAATAGTTATAAAAAATGAACGATGGAATTGAGATGCACAAGCCACCCACCGTGGTCACAAGCGCTTCGGCAATGGCGCTTGCAAGCAGGGCGGGGTTGCCCATAGAACCTCCGCCACCCAACACACCGAACGCCTTTATGTTGCCAGTCACAGTTCCCAAAAGCCCCAGCAGAGTAGCTATGTGCGAAATAGTTCCAAGCGCCGACAGGTGGTGCTCAAGCTGAGGAACAACAGAATCCATTTTTGCCTGCAAAAGTTCTTTTAAGTGAGCTTCGTCAAGATGCGGTGCAGAAAGCGCCGTTGCAAGCACTTGCGCGCAGGGCGTTCCTGCAACCTCGCAAGCGGTTTTAGCTTCAGCGCCGTTATGTGCGGAAAGCGCCGTGCGCACGGAACACAGCAAGCGAGCATCGCGTTTTCTGGCGGCAATAAAATATGCGAGCCGCTCAACAATAATGAATGTGGCAATGATTCCGCATAGCAGAATGGGAACCATCAGCACACCGCCACTTATGATTGTCTTAATCATGCAGTACCCTCAGTTTATGTTTCTACAAAAAGCATGTGCCCCGATTGCAAGGCAAAGGCACACACTTGCTGTGCAGCTCTACGCAGAGCGTCATTTCATAATCCTCAGAAGAAAAATTTAACAAACACCGAAGCAGTGCCAGAATTCTGTTCGTAGCCAGAACTGGCGTAGCTCCGAGTGTGG
Source organism: Treponema sp. (assembly GCA_022510905.1). Taxonomy (GTDB): domain Bacteria; phylum Spirochaetota; class Spirochaetia; order Treponematales; family Treponemataceae; genus Treponema_D. Next base: position 17,961 of record JAFLSN010000024.1, on the reverse strand, counting down.
CCGCTCACAAGTTTACAAAAGTCGGTGCATGCTATTCCAAGCTGAATGACACGGTGCACACGGTAAAAAACATCGGCGGAAATCACAGGGCAAAAGTCAGCTCCAGAACCGAGTGCCTCGCGGAGCATGAAGCTAACACCCCAGCGCTCGTTTTCCGGCTGCAACAGCACTTTTACGCCAACGGCAGTGCGTTCTTCCAGCGCAGGAACATGGAGCCAGCAAGTATTCCATTCAGCAGAAATCGTGATGATTTTGTATGAAAACGAAACGCCAAGCGTACTGTTAAAGAGAGTTCGCGTTTTAGGCAAAAGCAGATAAAGCGCAGATGTGGACAACGGACTTCCATAATCAGGTTCCCAAATGCCATTTTTAAATGCGGTAGTGCGCCACACAATGGAAGCTTCAACCGCAAAAGCTTTTGCAAGCGGAATATCCGTTTCAACAGACGCAAACCAATCGGATTTTTCAGTCGGAAGATAGTGCGCGAATGAAAACCGGTACAACCGTTCCAGTTCCGACTGGCGCTCCATTTGTGAATCAAGACCACCTTTGACGCTCAGCCTGAACTGGCGACCAGAACGGCCGACATCCCACTCGCCGCCGAGCCCAAACATAAAGGGAACCAGAACAGTTTGGTTCCCCTGCGTATTGCCTGTTACCATCGCCACATAAGCCGAAAGCTCCAGCGCCGAAAATTTCAACACAGAGGAAAAGGCCGCTTCAAAACGGTGAGCTGTTTCCGTCCTGTCTGAAACAACGCCTGGAATATCTGTTTGCCCAATAAAGCCGTGCTCAAACATGTAGCGCGCATGAAGTCCCACGTCAAAGTCCTTGTATTTCCAGCCAAAACAGAATTCTGGCAGCAGCGAAAGCACACTTGATTCAGCTTCCTGCGAAAGATAAGGAGAGGCACCGCGCACAATGCCCACATACCGGGCGTACCATTCCCCAAAAACAGAAATGCCTGCTGAAAGATGAAGGGGAAGCTGCCACACCACGCTATCGGTGCTACGCACGGTCTGATGGGTCATGTCAAAAAACGTTGGAGAATGTTGCTGCAAGCCGTAGTCGCCCATATCATACGATGCTGAAAGCAAAACACTGGCCTTTTCAAGCTCAAACCGTTTTTCGCCATGCAGGGCAGTGTTTTTTTGATCATACCCTTCGGTGCCGCTGTGCAAACCGTAGCCCGTTATCGATTCATGGAAAAAACGCAGCAAAAAAGGAGCGGGGCCGCTATTTCTGTACAATAAAAAATTGCCGCCGAACAGCAACGGATAGCCGCCTTTGACAAGCCCTTCCACATAGATTTTTTTCTCGGATATATCGTCAAGCTCTGCAACAGGTTCGTCCCACTGCTCATCAGACAGCGCAGAATTGCTGTCTGGACTTTCAGCCAGAACTTCTGAAACCACAAAAACGTTTTCGCGGCCGAAATCAAGGCCGTCGCCAGAAAAGTCTGCGACAGGTTCGTGCATTTGCAAACAGTCTGAATCTGTCTGGGCAAAAAGCAATGGCATGGAGCCCAACAGCAAAAAAAAGCGCAAAACATTGCGTGGGGTTTTCATTGTCAGCTCTCCTTGAAAGCTTGCGTGGCAGATTCTGTGGCCATGTTCACGGTGGCGGCATAGTCCGCAAAACAGACAAGGCCCGTTTTGCCAGCAGCAAGTTTAACATAACACAAGTCTTTTTCAGGAACGTCTGGCACACGGCAATCCAAAGCATAAAACAACCTAAGATTCTGGCGCGAACAACGAAGTCAAGAACCCATGCTTCGTAAGCCAAACAAATTCAAACTGAGCACAGTGTAGAAAAACGATTCCTTAAAACCCGCCATCTGCGGAAACTTGCTTAAAACCGCGCCTTGCGGCTTGCTGTGAAAACAGTTTCAGAAGATGGCAAGCCAGCCCTTCAAGACTGCGCGTTCGTTTTAAAACCTTCCTACTATTTCCAGCAATAAAACATCAAGTTTTTTCATTGCTGAAAACGCCGTTCCGCAACGAAGTGAGAAACGGCAGTCAATAACCGAGTTTTTGCAGAAAACTCAAAGTTAAAATCAGGCGCACCATCTGCACGGCTGATTTTAAACATTCATTTTGGAAAAAACGTGTCAGTTGTTTTTACCCGCGCAAAATGCACGAACGAACCTTCATAGCGTGAAATAAAATTGGCAAGGCTAATTTCCCGCCCCTTCTCAAACACATAGCAACCGAAGCGCCCCGTGGCATCAAAATAAGGAAACAAAACGGCACATTCATTGAACACCAAATCATCTGGCACCACGTGGGAAGTCTGCCTCACCGCCGCAAGATAGCACCATCCAGGCTCCGTAACGGCAAGCACATACAAAAGCCCCTTGATGTTTTTGATGGCATAACCAGTGTTTTCGATGTAGCCGGAAGAAGACACGAGCACGCCGTTTTTTACATCGGCGGCAAACGGTGTAACAGTAACATCAACGCCACCGGTTTTGTACGTGTATGTGCGTGTAGAGCGGGCGGAAAGAGCGGCGGCGGCAAGGTTCCGCGTCCAGTCAAGGGTGAACGTCAAATTGTACTTCTGCGAACGCACACCATTTTTGCTCAAGCTATCAAACGACATGGTAGGCTCCAGCAATGAATCAATATTGGTTCCACGACCGATGCGCGGTTCAACAATGCCGTCCACAATCCATTTTAAAAATCCTGCGGTGCCAAGCGTTACATGCCCCGGAGCTGCTGCAACATAAATTGTTCCATCGTTCTGCACAAACGGTTTTCCTGTGCTGATTGAATACAGCTCGCCAGATTCATTGTAGCAAGCTTCTTCCGCAAACGAAATGCGTGGAATCTTTTCTTTAATGACTGCCACCATTTGCAGCACTGAATGATATTGCCCCGGCACCACCGTTACCTTTTGCCACGGCAGAGAACGGTTAGTCCAGTTCTGCATGTCCGAAAAAGACGCGGTGTACAACCTGTCAAACCTGATACCCATGGGAACGGAACGGGCCGCATATGAACCGCACACGAGCATGTCGGCATATGTTTTTAAATCGTCCGGACGGAACTGAACATACACATCGGAATCAGAATTGAAATACCACACAAGCTTGCTTGGTTTTCCAGTCACTTTGTTGCGGTACAAGACCCAGCTTCCCGGCGCCCCCACGGGATACACTTCCATCTTTGTGGTTTCGCGTGACTCGCCCCGCACAACATCCACGCTCAAAAATGAGCGGGGCGCAACAACAACAATATAATCCTCAACTGTTTCTTCCATACGGATTTGATATACAGTACCGATGGAATCAACTCTGGATTCAATATGTCTGTTTTGAAGCTCAGACAGCGGTGCGGTCAACCAGGAGTCAACGATTGATTTGCGGATTTCCGTTGAGTCGGGAATGCCGTAGCTGTTGTAGTCGGCAAAAATGAATGGCACAGCACCAAAAACCACTGCCACCCACAGCATCACTTTTTTTAACAGCACCGTCTGCTTCATGTTATATCTGTCCTCCTGTGCCAGTTGCGGGAATAGCGTCCTCGCTCACCGGCTCCGTATCGGCAAAACCCATGCCGCCTTCCGCCAGCATGATGTCAGGCTTGACCACAAATCCATCTGGACTGTGCACCATGCCGTCGGCCTCTTCGTCTGGATGGGCACCCACAGGCGCGTTGGACAGCAGCAGCTTCAGGCGGTTCAGCTGGTTCACTTCGCTTGAGCCGGGATCGTAGTCAATCGCGGAAATATTGGCACCCGGAAAACGTCGGCGCAGTTCTTTTATCATGCCTTTGCCCGTCACGTGGTTTGGCAGGCACGCGAACGGCTGCACACACGCAATACTCGGCACTCCGGAATGAATCAGCTCCACCATTTCCGCAGTAAGAAACCAGCCTTCACCCGTAATATTGCCCAGCTGCACAATGTCATCGACACCTTTCATCAGCTCGTAGATTGAACTCGGCGGGTCAAAGCGATGACTCTTTTTAAGCTGCTTTTTGATGTAGCTGCGGTACCGCTCTATAAACCACACAAACAGCCGTGCGTTACGCTCCGTTTTTTTGGGAAAAGCCAGCTTCTCATGCCTAAAGATGCCCGTGCTGAACGAATAAAAGAAAAAGTCGGCCAAGTCAGGCATAACACATTCGGCACCTTCCTTTTCGATTGTATCAACAATCTGATTGTTTGCCGTTGGATGGAATTTCACCAGAATTTCGCCCACCACGCCCACGCGCGGCTTTTTGACGGCCACCAGCGGAAGCGTGTCAAAGTCATGCACAATGCCTTTGATTATGCTGTGGTATGAATGGAGAGAAAAACTCTGGAGCGCGATTTCCGCCTTGCCGTTCCATTTTTCGTACAGCTTGTTGGCGCTTCCGGGCACCGCCTCATACGGACGCACCCGATACAGACAGCGCATGAGCACATCGCCAATCATAATGGCGCGGAGCATACGGTCAAGCATACCAAAGGTGATTTTAAACCCGGGGTTCTTTTCAAAGCCCTGTGCACTCAGGCTGAGCACCGGTACATGAGAAAGGCCCGCGTCGCTCAGGGCGCGGCGGATAAAACCGATGTAATTGGTCGCACGGCAGCCCCCGCCCGTCTGCGTAATCACAAGGCTCGTGTTGTCCAAGTCATACTTGCCGCTTTCGAGCGCAGCAATCATCTGTCCGGCCACAAGAATCGACGGATAGCAGGCATCGTTGTTCACGTATTTTAGGCCGGTCTCAACAGCCTTTGGGTCAACAGCGTCAAGAATCACAAAATTGTAGCCGCAATACCGGAGGGCTTTCTGCAGCAACCTAAAATGGATGGGGCTCATCTGCGGGCCAATAATCGTGTGCTTGTACTTCATCTCCTTGGTAAAAACCTGCCGCTGGTACGCCGCACTTTTTACGGCAAGCTTGACATGGTTGCGCTCGTGCGCCTTTACAGCCGCAATAAGAGAACGGATACGTATGCGCACCGCACCGAGGTTCGAGCCCTCGTCAATTTTAATCAACGTGTACATACGGCTTCGCGCCCGCAAGATTTCATCCACCTGGTCGGCGGTCACCGCATCAAGGCCGCAGCCAAAACTCGTGAGCTGCACCAGCTCAAGATTGGGCATGCCGCTCACAAAGTTCGCCGCGCGGTACAGGCGGTTGTGGTACACCCACTGGTCAACAATGCGCAGAGGACGCTCGATTGAGCCCAAATGCGCCACGGAATCTTCAGTGAACACGGCAAGGCCAAGTCCATGAATCAGCTCGGGAATGCCGTGGTTGATTTCGGGGTCAAGATGATAGGGCCGCCCCGCAAGCACAATGCCGTTCGCCCCCCGCGTTATGATTTGCTCCAGCGCTTCCTCGCCGGCGTTCTGCACATCCTTTTTGAACTGCTCCTGCTCCTTCCAGGCGGCATCTATGGCAGAGTCAACTTGCGCCCGGGTGAGTTTTGCAAAATGCTTGTGGAGCTCTTCATAAAGCCGCTCTGAAAGCCTTTCCTTGTCGTAGATAGGCAAAAACGGATTCATAAACAGAATGGAAGAATCCTGCCTAAGCGCGTCTATGTTGTTGCGGAGCACTTCCGGATAACTTGTGACTATGGGGCAGTTGTAGTGGTTTCCCGCACCCTCATCTTCAAGCTTTTCATACGGAGCGCACGGATAAAAAATGAATTTTATGCCCTGCTTCAAAAGGCTTTCCACATGCCCGTGTGAAATTTTCCCCGGATAGCAAACCGATTCAGACGGAATTGATTCCAGCCCTTTCTCGTACACGCCACGGCTTGAGCGCGGAGAAAGCCGCACACGGAATCCAAGCTTTGTAAAAAATGTGAACCACAGTGGATAGTTTTCGTACAGGTTCAGCACACGCGGAATGCCCACATCTCCCATGGGGGCCTGCTCGGGCTTTAACGGCACATATTGGAACAGGCGCTTGTATTTCCAGTCAAACAAATTGGGAAGATTCTTTGGGTCTTCGCGATCCCCGTTAAGCTGGCTCGCCTCTTTGTTGCTTGCGTCAACCACCTGGGCCTCATCGCCCAATTCGGCCCCGCGCTCGCACCTGTTCCCGGTGATAAATTTGCGGACATACCGCTCCGTGCCGCCGCCTTCCGTGCTGAACGTGTTGATTGTAAGCAGACAGCTGTTTGAGCACTTGCCGCATCTGCGCAGTTCCAAAGACACGGAAAAGTTTTCAAGCTGGTCAAGCGTAGCAATCCTTGACTTGACAAATTTGGGGGTCTGGTCGGGGTCGCCGGGCTTGGGGCGGCGCAAATCCTCCCACTGGTCCTGGGCAATCAGCGCGGAACCGTATGCCCCCATGAGCCCCGCCACATCCGGCCGATACACATCCACCCCCGCGATTTTTTCAAAAGCACGGAGAACCGCATCATTGTTGAACGTGCCGCCCTGCACCACAACCTTTTTGCCGATGTCGCTCGCCTTGCGCAGCTTAATCACTTTAAAGAGCGCGTTTTTTATCACGGAATACGAAAGCCCCGCAGAAATGTCCGCCACGGTCGCGCCTTCTTTCTGGGCCTGCTTAACACGGCTGTTCATAAACACCGTGCAACGTGTGCCAAGGTCAACAGGTTTTTGCGCAAGCAGAGCCAGCCTTGAAAAATCCTGCACGCTCATGCCCATGGTGCGCGCAAAGTTATCCAGAAAGCTGCCGCAGCCGGAAGAGCACGCCTCGTTAAGCTGAATCGACGTAATGGCGCCGTCCTTCATGCGGAGGCACTTCATGTCCTGTCCGCCTATGTCAAGCAGGAATTCCACACCCGGCACAAAAAAATCCGCCGCACGGTAATGGGTTATCGTCTCAACTTCACCGGCATCCACGCCGAGCGCCGCCTGGAAAAGGGCCTCGCCATATCCTGTGCTCACCGCCCGCGCAATGTAGCAGTCCTTGGGTAAAATCCTGTACAAGTCCTTTAAAACCTTTACGGCAAGCTCCACAGGATTTCCAGCGTTCACATCGTAGAAGCGCCACAAAATGCGCCCCTCGGTGTCGGTGAGCACGGCCTTGGTCGTGGTTGACCCCGCATCCAGCCCCAGAAACACAGGCCCGGTGGTTGCCGCAAGGTTGCCCGTGAGCGCCTTTTGGTTTTTGTGCCGCTCGGTAAATTCAGCAAGCTCCTCTTCGTTCTTGAACAGGGGCTCAAGGCGCTGCACTTCCTGCATCTCCGCGCCAACAAGATTCTTCAGGTTTTCGCGGAATTCCGCAATCGTGGGAAAGGAAACAGCCTCCTGCCCCGGATTCACGCACTTGATGGCACGTTCCGCAGAATACGCCGCGCCGCTTGCCACAAACAGCTGGCTGTTTTCCGGCACAATCGTCTCTTCGGGTGAAAGTTTGAGTGTGCGCACAAAACGCTCGCGGAGCTGGTCAAGAAAATGCAGTGGACCGCCCAAAAACGCCACATGCCCCCGAATCGGCTTTCCGCAGGCAAGGCCGCTGATAGTCTGGCTAACAACCGCCTGAAAAATAGACGCGGCTATGTCCTCGCGCCGGGCACCTTCGTTTATCAGGGGCTGCACGTCTGTTTTTGCGAACACCCCGCAACGCGCCGCAATTGGATAGATGGTCGTGGCACCGCGAGCGAACTCGTTAAGGCCGGAAGCGTCTGTTTCAAGCAGCGCCGCCATCTGGTCAATGAACGCGCCAGTGCCACCGGCGCAGGTGCCGTTCATGCGCTGCTCCACGCCGCCGGTAAAATACGTGATTTTCGCGTCTTCGCCGCCAAGCTCAATCACCACATCGGTCTGCGGAATGAGCTTTCGCACGGCAGTGGTCGCGGCCACAACTTCCTGTATGAACGGAATGTTCAGCCAGTGGCTCACCGAAAGCCCGCCGGAACCAGTCACTTTGACACTGACAGTCTGCCGGTCTTTTGCGGGAAGCATCTTTTCAAGCTCGTCAAAAGCCCTGCTCACAACCTGGATGATGGTGTTGCGGATGTCGGCGCGGTGGCGCTCGTAGGCACCGTACAGAACTTCGTCATTTTCTCCCAGGGCAACAACTTTGACCGTTGTGGAGCCCACATCAATACCAATGCGGATCGGCTTTTGCACCAGCGTCAAAGAAGAAAAACTTTCTGTCTGCATCTCTGTACCCATTACACAACCTTCATGTCTGTAAGTATTCAATACCAGTTTATACGCAAATGCGCTTTTTTGCAACAGAGCAGCCACAAACCACAATAAAACCGGCGGAACCGCAGCACACGTAGCAACGGCACACGCGCTTGCATAGCAAAGCGCAGGCATGATATACTGAGGGCATGACGGAATATCATTCAGCCCAAAACAACCTCCTCCCACGACCGCCATGCGGCCGAAATTTTAACGGGGGGGGGTAACAGAGGGGTACTCCAAGAGATTTTCTGTTTCATGTGATAGAAGGACGCACACCGCAGGCAGCTGTTCGCGGTGCGCGTCCTTTTTTGTTTCCCCACAAGTGGCAATGCCACACACCCCATTTCAGCCTGCATATTCAACTCTCTCACCTGTCCAGTCCCGCCGTGCGCGGGATTGTTTTATTCCAACCCAACTCATTCGTAAAGGAGGATTTGTATGATCAAATATTCTTTGAGGGAGAACCTGCTCACCGCTGACCCGGACGACTGCATGGCACAGGTCGTTGACGCGCAAGTCTACACGCAGGAGGACGTGAACCGCGAAATCATCAAGCGCGGCTCCTCGCTCACTGAGGCGGACATCGTGGCGTATCAGAAGCTGGAGCAGGAGGTCTACAAGGAAATCGTCGCCAACGGCGGCCACATCAACACCCCGCTGATCAACACGAGCTTTTCAATCAGCGGCGTGTTCAAGAACCCGGCGGACAGCTTTGACAAAAGCCGCCACGCCATAAAGCTCAACGTGAACGCGGGGAACGCGCTCAAAGAGGCTGCAAGCCAGGCAAAGGCGCAAAAGACGGAGGCGGCGAGCACCGACCCCTATATCACCACGGTGACGGACAAAGTGACCGGCGACAGTGCGACAATCAAAGCCGGCTCAATCATGGAAATCACCGGCAGCCGCCTGAGATTCGACGCGGCGGATTCGGAGCAGGGCGTGTTCGCGCTCACGGCGGCGGGGGAAGTGCGCTGCGAGACCGTCATCGAGAACAAACCGGCGCGGCTTCTGGTCATGCTGCCAGCGAGCGTGGAGACGGGCGAGTTCACGGTGGAAGTGCGCACGAAAATCGACTCCTCGCGCAAGACAGGCAAGACGCTCAAAACAGGGCGCTTCGGCAAGACTTTGACCGCCGTTGCGGGAGCGTAGTGCCGCACCGGTGCAGGGCGTAGTCCCGCGGTGGCGCGGTAGCATAGTACCGCGGCAGTGCGGCATTAGAATACCGCGCTGGCGCGGGGGCATAATCCCGCAGTGGCGTGGCACCAGAATGCCGCACCATGCGGGCAAGTACGGTGGCTGAGCCTGTCGAAACCTAGGGAGCGGCGGCGTAACCAGAAAAACGCGAACTGATGAGCGTTTTTAGCGAGTCTCGGTTTCGCACCTGCGAAACCGCCACAGACAAAGGCACAGATGCGGGGCGTTGTCCCGTGTGCAGATAAATCAATCTTCGGCGGAAGTAAAACGCGATAGGAGGCCATATATGGCTGAAAGATATGAAGTTGTTTACGTAACGGAAAAAGAAAACGGAAAATTTGATGTTTGGATTAATGAAAGAGAAAGACTACTAGCCAAAGACGCTGGGTATGAAACTGGAACCGCCAAAGCAAAGGAAGTGCTCAGACACAAGGGTGGCGGGGAAATCATAGTTGAATATCTTGATGGTTCTTCAAAACTAATACGCTGCTACGAGTAAACCGCTTTCATGGTTTCTCCCCTCCCGGCTGAACAGGGAGGGGCGTTTTCGGCACTTGGCGCGGGGCGTTGCCCCATGTGCAGATACATAATTGTCGGCGGACATTAAACGCGAAAGGAGGCCATATATGGCAAGAGAAATCGTTTACGTAATAGAAAATGCCAGCGGAAACTATGATGTCTTCATCAACGGAAGAGAAAAGCTGGAAGCAAAGAACCTTCCTTATGAGGCCGCAGTAGCCAAAGCAAAGAAAATACTCAACAGAAAGGACAGTGGCGATGATGACGATAACGGAGGTGGAATCATCATCGAAAAGTTTGACAAGGAGTAAAAGATGAGGATTCCAGACTATCTTGAAACGGACGGCACAAAGATAACGGGGTGTAAAGAATCTGATATGCCAAAGAAAATACTCAACAGAAAGGACAGTGGCGATGATGACGATAACGGAGGTGGAATCATCATCGAAAAGCTTGACAAGGAGTAAAAGATGAGGATTCCAGACTATCTTGAAACGGACGGCACAAAGATAACGGGGTGTAAAGAATCTGATATGCCCAAGAAACTTGATATTCCCGATGGCGTGACCGAAATCGGTAGCTTAGCATTCAACGACTGCAAGTCACTTGAGGGCGTGTCAATTAGTAACAGCGTGACTAAAATCGGTCAACATGCGTTCGATGGTTGCACTGCGATTAGGGGCATGGAGATTCCCGACAGCGTGACCGAAATCGGCAGCGAAGCGTTCTATGACTGTTCAGCACTTAGGACTGTGTGTATTCCCGACACCGTGACTGAAATCGGTCCTCATGCGTTCGGTAACTGCGGGATGCTTGATACAATAAAGTACAGCGGTACAAAGGCGCAGTGGGGCGAAATAGAAAAAGGCGCCGGTTGGTACTGCAATGTGTCATCAAGAGCAAAAGTCAGCTGCGCCGACGGCGAGGTGGATTTGGATTACATGGGAGATTCATAATCCGTCCGCGCAGTCTCGGATGCGGTAGAAAATCTAACTTGCCGCTTGAGAACGTTGTGATTCCTGACGATGTGACAGAAATCGGTGACGATGTATTCAAGGGATGCTGGTCGAAGGTTGAAGTAGAGCACGGCACGCAAGCCGTCCGCCACTGCGCGGGCGGCTTTTTGTATGCAAAATACGCTTGTGGAGAAACCTTTACAACGCGCTCATTCCCTTTGCCGAGCTGGAGCGTTCCCCCCCGAGCATCTGCACACCTACCGCCTCACGCCGCTTTCGCTGTGGAATGCCGCAGGCGCGGGGTTTTCCCCGATGACGCGGTGGGCGTGCTGCGCGACTTTGCCCGTTACGATGTGCCACCCGCCGTGGAGCAGTGGATTTTTGAGACGGCGGGCCGGTTCGGCAGACTGCGGCTGATTCTCGCGCCGTGTTCCGGGAAATCGCGGCGAGCGCATTGGTCAAAAAGGGGAAGTAGGTTATCACATACAAGGTCTCAACGAGGGAGATGTTTGGTTCAATTGTGGTATTGAATTCTGGCAGAAGCTAGATGAGCCATTTAGCAACATAACCATCTCCAAGGGCATCAAGGATAGCCTGTAGCCTGCTCATCGCTGTTCTGTTTTAGCATGTTGCCCCGCAGTACATTGTACGGCGGGGCTTTTTTTGCGCAGTGCCGGTGAGCACCCCCGCCACGGAGCTAGCAACGCCCCCGCTTTTGTGCTACACTGGCCACACGGGAACGCCGGCGCGGGGTATGCTCCTGCGGTGGCGTTTTTGTGAGGAGGTAGTAAATCAATGCACGTTAAAACTTGCAGCGGACTTGTTGCCGCCATGCTGCTGGCCTTTGCCCCCCCATCCTAGTCACGGGGTGCAATGAAACAGAAAAAGACTACGTGGAGTACCGGGCGGATGGGCTGGCTTATGACGATGGTGATAACTATATCGAACGATACCTGCTGTATGAAGAAGACAGCAGGTATGAGCGGTACATAGGCGGTACATATCAAGGTGATGTATATGCCGGTCTGCACTGGGGAACGCTGTTCGAGACTGGTAAATATACAAAGACTGCCGACAAAGACGGAAAATCATTGGTCATCACATTCCAGCCTAAAAAGCGCATACTAGATACTGAGACGATGAAACTTGAAAGTCTAGGGTTGCCCAAGCAAATACCTTATTCCGGCACACTCACCGATACAACACTGACCCTCACATGGGAAGTCTGGAGTTGGGAAATTTATGGTTACGCAAAAATTCCCATACCATACACCCGCAAATAGCCAAAAGCCGCCCCTGTGGGGCGGCTTTTCTTTTGCCTGTGGGAGCCGTGCGCGGCTTTCAGTTTGCCTCCGTGAACTCCAGCACCATCTTGCGCGCCTGGGCAGCCGCAGCAGGACTGAAGCCGTGGCGCTCGCCTTTCAGGACTTTGAGCGATGCATTGGCGTATCGCTTCTGCGCTTCCTGTGCGTAGCGCAGCGGAACAATGTCGTCCATGTCACCGTGGATGATCAGCACATTGCCGCCGTAGCTGCCGGTGGCCTTGTTCACGTCCATGCTGATTGCGCCGGCAAAGAAGCCGCGCCCGAGCGTCATCCCCCAAAAGCTCAGCTCCCCGGGAACGAGCGATTCATTGGGGTAGTTCTTGCGCCAGTCGTCGGGAATGCAGAAGGCGGGAAAGTACAGGGCCATGGCCCTCACCTTGTCGGGCACGTCCTCCGCAGCCAGCGCCGTAACCAGACCGCCCTGGCTTCCGCCCAAAAGATATATTCGCGAGCTGTCGGCGTTCTCCATTGCGCTAAAATAATCTATCACGGCAAGAAGGTCGCTCTTTTCGGTAAGAAGGGTCATGTCGGTGGTCCTGCCAGAACTGCTGCTCCTTGCGCTTCCGCCGCAGAAGTCGTAGCTGTAGGCGATGTAGCCGTTCTTGGCAAAAAAGCGGCAGTCATCAAAAAAATCGTTGTGGCTCCCGTTGTACCCGTGGCTGAAAATTATCACCGGGTGCTTCTCTTCGTCCTTCGGAAAGAACATTTTTCCATAGATTGAATTTTCTCCATTCTGAATGCGCAGCTCCTTCATGGAAACCTTGGCTCCTTTTTTGTTTGCCTGTGCAAACAACAGCGCCGGCAGGAACAAAAGCCCCAGTGCAACGGCAAAAACAAATCTCTTCATGCCAAAAGTATACACCCCAATACACGCTGTGGCAAATGTTTTTTAAGCGGCACACACCTTGTTCCGCTTCCACCGCCGCGACCTTCCGTGCTATAATCCGCGCATGGCAACTCCGCAGGAATATTTTGACTTCATCAGAGGGCAGCTCGACATCGAAGGCGTCTCATGGCGCAAGATGATGGGCGAGTACATCCTCTATTTTCACGGACGGATTGCGGGCGGAATCTACGACAGCCGCCTGCTCATAAAGGACGTGCCCTCCGCGCGTGAGGCGATTCCCGGCTTCACGCTTGAAGAGCCGTACCCCGGGGCAAGGCCGATGATTCTGGTGGACGATGTGGACAGCCCGGATTTTCTCGCGGAGCTTTTGCGGAAGATTTTTGATGACCTCCCCGAGCCCAAGAAAAAGCCCGCCACCATGCGGCAAAGACAATAGCACTACGAGAAGACGAGCCATGCCTTGCGTGGCTGCCGGCAGAGGCACGGCCATTGAGTCTGTTAAAATGACCGTGAGAGCAGGTAAATCTGCTCGTTCTATGGCGGTTTCGCAGAAAGAACAAGAAACGAGGAGTCCGCGCTGCCCATAGCGGGAAAGAGCGTTGTCATTTAAGGCAGGCGTATAAAGCTGGCCCCGAGGACAGCGGACTGTACCTTGCCCCCGCTTACGAAAAAGGCGATGTTCCTGACGACGAGTCCGGCTGGATTGCCTGCACGAGCCTTGTGCGGCAGAACAGCCCCAGAAAACCGGGGTTCTACCTGCCCGACGAGGCCGCCGAAGGGTCAAGCTACAGGATTGCGGTGAAGTCCACGTATCTCAACGGAGCGGCAACCCGGAAGGAGCCAGTCTACACCTACAGCGATGTTGTGACAATCGTGGCGGCATAGGCTGAGGCTGAAACTGACCCGCCCGCTGCACTGTAGACATAGCGGGCGGGGGTTATACTGGACAAATCCACTTTTCAAAAGCGGATTTGTCCAGTATAATTTTGGCATGATTGAAAGGGCAATAAAACAGCATTTTCTGAACCTGCTGAAAGTTTATCCGATTGTCACCGTGACGGGGCCAAGGCAAGCGGGAAAGACAACGCTCGCAAAAAACGCGCTTCCTGCATGGAACTATGTTTCGCTTGAGGATCCTGACATGCGCTCTTTCTGCCGGAATGACTGCAAGGGCTTCCTTGAGACATACAGCGACCAGACGATAATCGACGAGGCGCAGAGGGTGCCGGAGCTTTTCTCTTACCTTCAGACCCATGTGGATTCGGCGCACAAAAACGGAATGTACATCATCACTGGCTCCCAGAATTTGAACATGATGGAGTCCATATCGCAGTCGCTTGCCGGAAGGACTTCCGTGCTAAAGCTGCTTCCGCTCTCGTACGAGGAGCAGAATAGCGCCCATATTCTGCCCCCCGGCGTGGACGGCCAAATCTTTACTGGCGGCTATCCGCGCATCTTTGACAGCCACATACCGCCCGCCCAGTTTTGCAGGGATTACATAGAGCTTTATGTGGAGCGCGACGTTCGGCAGCTCAAGAACATAGGCGACCTTGATACTTTCAAACGGTTCGTAAAACTATGCGCCGGAAGAATCGGCCAGCTTCTCAACATACAGAACCTTGCCGACGATGCAGGAATCAGCGCGACAACCGCAAAATCATGGCTCTCGCTCCTTGAGGCAAGCTTCATAATTTACTTTCTGCATCCAGACTTCCGCAATTTCTCAAAGCGGCTCGTAAAAAGCCCCAAGCTCTATTTCTGCGACACGGGCGTTGCCTGCTCTCTTCTTGAGATACAGAACGAAAGCCAGCTTTCATCACACTATCTGAGGGGAAACCTTTTTGAGAATCTTGTCATAAACCGTTTCAGAGCAAGCGCCTTGAACAAAGGAGAGGAGCCCGCCATAAGCTTTTGGCGTGACAAGACCGGCACAGAGATTGACCTGCTCTCAAAAAAAACTGAGGGCAACGAACAAAACATCCATGCGTGGGAAATCAAATCCGGAGCCACATATTCCGAAGACTACTTTAAGAACCTAAGGCACTGGTGCGGCTTCTCAGGAATTCCGCCTGAAAGCTGCTCCGTGATTTATACGGGACGGAACATGATAAAGACAAAGGACGGCTCTCTTGTTCCATGGCCAGAGTGCAAGATGTAAGGCAAAAAAACAAGGGGCCTGTTTAGCACAGAACCCGTGCGGATAAAGACCTTGTGCCGCCAATGTCCTTGCCGGCCTTGCAGGAATTTCCCGCAGTCATTTGCGAGCATTCCCATGAGGTTATCCCCATAGACCAGAACCGTAAATCGGGCGTAGTACAAGGAGCCAGACGGAGCGGCAACCCGGAAGGTGCCAGTCTACACCTACAGCGATGTTGTGACAATCATCGCGGCATAGCATAGGCTGAAACTGCGCCGTAGAAACAGCGGGTGGGGGGGTATTTTTGTGTTGCGCTGTATGTCAGTTTTTCAGAACGGGGCTCAGGGATTGTGTGCCGCCAGAGAATGTACACTCATAAATGCCATTTTGCGCGGGAAGCTCATCAATGGAAATGCGATTACGATTATTCGATAATTCTAATTCAAAGCCTGTAAACAGTTTGCTGCCGTTTGGTTCTATCTAGCATATCCCACATTTTTGGGCCTGAACATTCAGCCCGCCCCGTATTGTTCATTTCTGCATGTTACCCCAAACATACAGCAAAAACGGAGAACTTGAGCGGTTATACATGATGAGCGCGGCCGGAATTATGCGCTTTAATTGTTTCAACAGATTTTTCCTTGTAAACATGGTTTTCATTTTTTTTGTAAACTCATTTCTTGTGAACAGAAAGGTCGATTTTCCCATTAACAGCACGTTCCTACTGTTTTTTAGGCTTCTTTCTTCGTGCAATTCTGACGGAAGAGACAGCTTCGCCGTCCTTGTTGACAAGAGTCAAAACATTTCCGTTGCAAATAGTGATGTTCACATTGTTTGCGATAAGCGTTGTGTACAAGTCTTTTTCAATCTTGCAACTGTTTCCTGCAAACGCGAGGCATTTCAGCGAGCCTTTGTCCGCAAAATGACTTTGTTTTAGGACATCGCTTCCGCAGTAGATGACGGCTTGCGTTTCCTTTGGGGCTTTGTCTTCCTTTTCATCTTTAAGCACATAAAAACTATGCAGGTCGCCTTCAAGTTCAATAAACTTGTTCATGTTGATATGTATTTGATTGTGATTAGCATTATCGCAATCAATACAGCAAATATAAATTATTATCACAATTGCTGTAATTGCAACAAAAGCACCCGTGACTATTTTTAACAGATGTACACAATTCTTTTCCATTTCCAAGCCTCCAATCTCAAACGCTCCGTACATCATCGCGAGCAAAATCCCCATGCAGACAAAAAGAACAAGAATCAGTCTCTCAGGCTTCATTTTCCGCCCCTTCATACGCTTTGCGGTCGAATTCGATTTCGCCTGAATCCGATGTGTTGCCTTTCGCGCAGACATAAAATGCAGCACAGCCACAAACCGTAAGCGTCAGCATCGCCACGAACGCCAGAATGCGCGGAATCGACTGCAATTTTTTGCAAAATTCAACCGCCTCAAACACGAACAGACCAGCGGCACAAACCGAAGTGACATAGCCCGCCGCGATGTTGATTTTTGAGACGGAAAACGAGATGCCCGCGCTGTATATTTTGAAAAGCGGCCCCGTGACAAAATCTTCAAGCAAATCGATGTGCTTTTCCCAGTTTTCCTGCCAGTGCTTTGAGGCGTAACTTGAAAGCAGCCAAGCAAGACAGAAGAAAAATCCGAGCGCGGACAGCACAAGCAGCGGAACCGCGCCATGGGTGAAGCCCGCGTGTTTGTTGTAGTAAAACTCTTTCTGCACGCTGAAGAACGCCGTGTAGATTGAGGCGATGAACGCCCAGAAATACCCCGCGCGCTTCCAGTACAGCCCGATTTCAAACTCGCGGGTTTTTGCCGCCCGCTCGTAGGCCTTTGCGATTTTGCTTTCCGCGCTCACGCGGTCAGGCTTGGAACTTTCGCAAAAGCCCGCCATGTACTCGCTGTGGGAGATGTGCTTGCGTCTGTGCCAAGGGATGGTCATGCGGCTACTCCTTGTACCACAAATAGGTGTAATACTTCAAATTGCTTGCGTTGGTGGCGGCATTCGTCACATTGAGTGAATATGAATAAGACGATGAATTCTTATAATACCACTTTGCGGTATCCTCAAAACGCACCGATGTGAGTTGGTTGCACTTATAGAAACAGCCATCATTGCTGTTATCCAGCGACTTTACGTTCTTCCCGATAACCACAGATGTCAATGTGGTGCAATCAGAAAACGCACCAATACCTATAGTCGTTGTATCAACGGTGATTGAAACGAGGCTCGTGCAGTTTTGAAAAGTATACTTTCCAATAGTAGTTGTATTTTTTAAACTAATGTATTGCAGATTAGTACAATTTGCAAAGGCATATGCCCCGACAGTTTCTGTTCCATCGATTTCTACGGATTCGAGGTCAGAACATCCATAAAAAGCATAGTTGCCGATTGCGTCCAGTGTTTTAGGCAGAACGACAGAGCGCAATGGACAGTCAGCAAATATCGATGTATTGTCAGAGGTCGCCGCTATTGCCGTAAATCTTGTTGCATCGGACAGGTCAAGGGTAAATGACGCTTTTGACGCTTTCATTTTGTCCGCAAGTGTGTGCAGTGTGCTTTGTGATATGCTCCCTGTCACTTTGATAGTGTACTCACCAGTAATATCGCTCAGGTCTATGCTCCCTGCTGTTTGCGCGGTAATAACAATATTGCTGTTTTCAACCCATTTTGCATAGAGCGTGATGTCGGCAGTTACCGTATATGGATAGGCGACTGGATTTTCCAGTCCGCTGTCGGTGAACCATCCGGCAAAATCGTAGCCTTGGCGTTCTGGCACGGGCATCTGCAATTTCTCCAGAACAAGCGCTTCCATCGGTGAGCATAGCGTTCCGCCATTTGATTCAAACGTTACGG
>JAFLSN010000023.1 GCA_022510905.1 Treponema sp. | reverse complement strand
GCCTCGCGCAGGGCGCTCCCCGCGTTCACGTTCAGCTTGACCGCGTGGCGGGTCTTGTCGAAGCTGTCCGCCATGTTCGCGAACACGCCGGTTATGCTGAACGACGTGTTGATGAGCGGCGTGTTCAGGTGCCCGCCGTTTGCGATGATGTCCTTGTAAACCTCCACCTCAAGCTTCTGGTAGGCGGCTATGTGTCGCACGCTTCGCGTGCTTACCGAATGGCAAACTCGGTGAGCAACCGCAGGTTGCGACCCATGCAGTCGTCGGGGTCTGCGGTCAAGAGGTTCTCGCGCAGGGCGTAGCTGATTGTGTTGTTTGCCATAGGGCTTCTCCTGTATGGTGTTGTGATATAGGGGTTTTGCAGAGCAAATGATGCGCGTGGGGAGGGCGCCGCGTTCCGCCATGGTGTGCGCGGTAAGCGGGGCGATGCGGTGTCCTGTAGGGTACAGTCTATGCCAGTGAGCAGTGAGGATAGGAGAGGCGGGAAGGCTGTCAAGAGTTTTCTGCAAGAACATCACGTTTTTCTGCCTGCTCACTGGTATGTGGTTAGTGTACAAGAGGAAGTCGCTGTTGTCAAGGAACAGGGGCGGCAGTGCGTGGCTGCTGCGGTGAATTGCGCCGCAATACGGGGGGAGGGGATGCGGCCTGCAACAGATTTTACTCAATTTTTCTTTTAGTCTTCCGATTTTTAAGAAGGGAGCAGATTTAAATCGTTAGCACAATGCGGCAACGATGTTGTGCCAAAATGCGGTGCTGGCTTTTTTGCATGTTGCCTGCTTTCCCTTTCAGCATGGAATCCATAGACAGCGAGGAAGAACTATGAAATCAGACAAAAAGCTTTTTGTAAACCTCATGCACGGATTGACGGTGGCAGTATTTGTGGTGCTGATTCTGCTCATTGCCATTCCCGTTCATGCTGCCCCACGCAAGGTTTCTGCACAGCGCCAGAAGTTTATTACATACGCGCTCACCCTGCGCGGCGTTCCATACGTGTACGGAGGACACGGCCCGGAGGACGGTGGGTTTGACTGCAGCGGTTTTGTTTCTTACGTCACAAAACATGGGCTGAATATTTCTCTCCCACGCACGGCGCAGGCGATATATGACCGCATAGAATCTGTGATGCCGTATGACCGCGAGCCAGGCGATTTGGTGTTCTTTAAAAACAACCTTGCTTCAAAACGCGTAACACATGTGGGTATCTATCTGGGAATATACAAAGGTGAGGGAAAATTCAAGGGAAAGCGCGTGTTTATTTCTGCGGTAAGCGACGGGCCGAAGACGGGTGTGCTCATCAGCGCGATGGATGAACCGTTCTGGAAAAAGCACTACTTTGCTTCCGGACGTTTTTTGCCTTCAACCGATGAATACAATGCAATCATGTCCAGAACAAAAAACGGTGGCGCAGGTTCTTTACCTAAGAAATAGCGGCACAGTGTTCGCAGCCTGCGCATGTCCGATCCAAAAGTAACTTTTGCAGGCACCGGGTGTTTTTTTGATATGGCGGTTCAACAAAAATACTGTTATCCGATTTTTCTGCTGACGGCTATGCTCGCATTTTCTGGATGCTCGGCAACATTTGTGATACAAGCCCAGCCAGATGCAAGCTGTGCCTTTCAATTCAACATGAACCTCGGGAATGTGCTTGCAGAAACAGTGAAGGCTGCAAGCACAAGCATGGGTATGCTGAATGGCGGTACCAGCGGCGCAGAGTCCGGGCTTGTGCTGTTTTCCGCAGAAGAAATAGAGTCGGCGCTGCGGGCGCGTTCGTTTACTGCCGTTCATGCCGCCGTGCCTTCTGCAACAGAACTGTCTGCCAAGGCGATTATTCCCGCCGAATCGCCTGAAATGGCATCATTTCTAAAGTGTACGGCACATGATCTGCTTGTCACGCTTTCGCCGCAGAGCATACGGCAGCTTGTTGCAACATTGGGCGAAAATGACCAGAGCTACATGGATTTATTTATGGCGCCCGTGCTCACCGGGGAGCACATGACAGCCGAAGAATACACGGACACGCTCGCAGCGGTCTATGGCACGGAGCTTGCGGCGGAACTCTCCAAGGCACAGCTTTCTATTACCATGTATGCGCCGACAGGCAAAGCCGTTATAAAAACGGATTCAACAGGGTTTGCTCAAAAGCCGCAGATTTTAAAAGCCGGGGCCATATTTGTGTTTCCCCTTGTTGAATTCCTTACGCTTTCAGAAACAAAAACATTGAGCATAAGCTGGTAAACACGGCTGCGTTACAAATATCAGGTGCAGCCGCAACACAAAAATATCTGCCGCCGCTTTAGAATTCTTTTTTGAGCAATGGAAGCTCTTTTTGCCAGATTGACGCGATAAACGCATAGCCCTTTTCGTTCGGATGAATTCCGTCAAGACACATATATTCAGGATAATCTGGAAGTGTCAAAAGCTCCCTGCGCAAGTCAACAAGCTGCACATCGTGCGTGTGTGCGTAGTGCAGAATACCGAGGCTGTAATATTCATGAATCCTGTACAGATTCATTTTGTCATGCCCCAACACGTCTAAAATCACATCGGGGTTTGCGTTAATGCAAAGGGTGTTGAACCAGCGGTCATAAACCAATGGCGGCATAGTAGTAAGTATCGGTGTCATTTTGTGGCTGCGGACAGTCTGCACCATCTGGTCAAGTATGCGCATAAAATCTGAATATGGAACACGGTTATCGCGTGAAGCTCCGGGGTCTTTGGACATGGCAATCCAATCACGGTCGCAGTCATTGCCTCCGCTTTCTATAATAACCGCGTCTGCTTGCAGACCCCGCGAAAGCTGCCGTTCGAGCGTGCGCTGTCCTTTTATAACGATATTACCAAACGCGCTAAAATTGAGCAGTTCAAATCCCAACGCCTGCGAAGCCAGCGTAAGCGAATCGCCTTTGGCTATATCGTACATCTGGCCGCTTTCCGTTCCCGTGACAATGCCTTTAAGAATTGAGTCCCCAAAGACGGCGATTGTATTTATTCCGTTTTCCATATTTTTTTAGACACAGCCTTTATGGTTTTGTTGCGCCGCTGCAAACATATTCAATAATGGGGAGGTTTGCGGTCAGGAATATCGCCTTCAAGCGTGTCCGACAAATCGCGAAGTTTTTGGGCAATCAGGCGGTTTTCTTTTTGCAGCAGTGCCAGCTGCTCGCTGTGCGCCACCGTTACAGCTTGCAGCTGGTTCAAAAAATCTTCCAGATACGAAAGCTTTGTTTCCAGCGCCACAAGCCTTGATTCGTCATAGATTTCAGAACTTTCCACGGTGATGCCGCTCAATCCAACGTGTATGTTTCGCCATATTTGACGATAGACACGTTGGGGTATCCGTTGTCTCGCAAATAATCCTGAAAAGCCTCCTGCGCGCTGTGTTCACCGTGCACCAGATAAATGTGCTTTAAACGGCTGGTGTCTATCGCGTTCAGCCAGGCAAGACTTTCTTTGTAGTCGGCGTGGGCGCTAAGCGCATTGATTGTTTCTATATGTGCATTCACCTTGTACCAGTCACCCAAAATCTTTACTTCCTTTTCTCCGTCACGCAGACGGCGGCCCAAAGTGTTTTCAGCCATGTAGCCCACAATGAGCACAATATTATTCGGATCTGAAACGTTATTCGCAAGGTGGTAGAGGATTCGGCCAGCTTCGCACATGCCATCTGCGCTTAAAATAATCATGGGACCGTTTTTATTGTTGAGCTCCTTTGACTCTTCCACGCTGGTGGTAAAAGTGAGTTCATTAAAACCGAACGGATTTTTGTGGTGCTTTAAAAATGCTTCGTTAGTGGCTTCGTCATAGCATTCCGGATGCAACTGAAAAATGCCAGTGGCATTTACCGCCATGGGGCTATCAACGTAGATTGGAATTTTTGGAATCCTTTTTTGGTCAACCAGAAGGTGCAGATAGTACACCAGTTCCTGTGCACGTTCAATCGCAAACGTAGGAATGATGATTTTGCTTCTGAGTTCAACAGCGCGATGAACAATCTCAGCCAAGTCATCCATGGCATCGTTTGGATTTTCGTGAAGACGGTTGCCATAGGTGCTTTCCATAAAGATATAGTCTGGTGCCGGCATTGCATGGGACGGATCGCGAATAATCGGTTTTCCAATGCGCCCCAAATCTCCCGTGTACAGCACACGGATTTCGTCCGAAGGTGCTCCACGGAGCGCCACTTCTCCACTGACAACGCTACCAGCATTTTTATGGGTGCCGATTTCTAAAGCCTTAGGATTCAGTCCAAAAAGACTGTGCCACACACGGCGGCCCATACCTAACCCACGGGTCTCTCTTTTTCCTGTAAGATTATTTTTGCGCTGGCCGGTAATGGTAATGTTTGCAAAGGCGCTTCCCAAGATATGCCCTGCATCAAAAAATTCAAGCTGCACATCTGGTGCAATGTACATGCGGCGATTGTAGCTCAGACCGATGATTTGGTTCGCGGCCTTAACGCAATCTTCCTCCGTGAATAACGGCTTCCATAAAAACTTTTCGCCTTTCTTTTTGGCCTGCTTTGCCAAAAATTCAGCATCACGTGCCTGAATGCGGGCGCTGTCCATCATTACGATATTTGCAAGGTCGCGGGTAGCTGGTGTAGCATAGATGTTTCCACCGTAGCCGTTTTTAGTAAGCACGGGGAGTAATCCACAGTGGTCATAGTGGGCATGGGTCAAAATCACGCTTTCAATTTTGTCTGCGGAAAAATCAAAGTCGCGATTCTTGCGGTCGGCTTCAGCGCGTTTTCCCTGGAATGCACCGCAGTCAATCATAAAGCAGCGGCCATCAACTTCCAGCACATGCTTGCTGCCGGTTACCTCTTGCGCCGCCCCCAGTGAATAACATGAAACCGCCATATCGCACCTCCTGCACAGCGTGTCGCTTTTCTTGTATTGTACGGCACATTTTGCAAATTCACAAGTTAAATCTTGCGGACTGCAAAACGAGTTCCGCATAAAGAACCGCCATACGGTGCAGGGCTGCCACGGCTAAACGTCAGCGCACGAATCATGATGATTTTTTCTTTCGTTCAATTTTACTGGCGTGATAGCGGTAGGTAAAGAATGTTCCGACACTCCATGCATTGCAGGTGTTTCCGTTGGGGCTTTTTCCAAACTGGATGTCAGACGAAATCGTAAAAATAAAACTGTCTGTGAGCGTAAATTCAACTTCAGGACCAATAGTTACTATATGGCCCGCATTGTAGTCTTTGGTTTTTTCATACTGCTCATATGAAGGATTGTCCCAACGCTTGTTTTTAGAACCATGCGCATAGGAAGCCCAGCATTTTATGGCAAATTTCTCTGTCATGTCAAACGTAATTTTTCCACCTGCATACCAAGCCGGAGTGTAGTCATCGTTGCCAAACCAGTTGAATGCAGCTTCGGGGTGTATGATAATAGTAGTTTTTGGAATTGTGAATGTTATCGCACCGCCAACGCTGTACGAACGGTTGTTGTGGTCGCTGTCAAAAAGAGAATCAAACGCGCCATAACCTTGAATCATAAAAACAGAACCGCCAAACTTTAACCCCGCATACAGATTGCCACGTGCGCGGAACATTCCTTCCCAGGCAGAAGAAATTGAAAACCACGAAACGGGTGAAAATTCGATGCCAAGGTTCATAAGCGTGTCATTTGTGTTGCACCCTTCCGGCACGGCAAATCCCACATGCACACCGCAGTCGCCTTCATACACATAACGAATGCCGATAGCTTCTTTTGCGTAACAGTTTGCATAATGCACAAAGCCCACTACATATTGCCCTTCGTTATCTGGAGCGTCGGGAGTAAAGCGATACTGCGACACATTTCCACGTCGGCTATCGTGAGTGATATAAAAGCCGCCCTGCCGTACATGTGCGCCGTGCTCCCACGGTTGTGCGCCATAGTCAGGAGCCGCACCCACAGTCCAATTGAGGTATGAACCAGCGGCAACATTGATTTCTTTAATCGGCTGCCACAAAAAATTCACATACCAAAAATTCTGCAACGCGACTGGATAAGTTGAATCATCGGCATTGCTGTATTGAAACAGCGAAAGATGATTATGTTCCGTAAAAGAAGACTCAACACCATCAAATCCCCCGGAAACCTTATATGCTCTCAAAAGTCCCCAGTTGAGCATGCCTTCAACAGAAAATTTAGTAATGTCAATACGAGTCTGCAATGTGTTCACGCAGCCATAAAAGCGCGTGTTGGTTGTGGAACCAATATCCAGCGGATTTCCAAAACCCATCCAAAATGTGTTTTGCACTCCCGGAGAGTCAAGCACTTGGCCAAAAATTGCCCCATTCACTGCCAGAAGAATCATAAAAACAAGGTGATGTTTTTTCATCCCTGAATCTCCCCAAAATCATATCGCTAGCAAACTGCCGTTCCTTGCTACAACACAAATGAAATCCGCATGGCAAAAATCAACCCGCGCGGTCTGCGCACAACCGCGACACTTTCAGTCTTCGTACTTCAACACTGATTCTTTGGTGGCAGAGCGGGAATGTTTTTTTACCTTTTCTTCATATAACAGCTTATCCGCCTCTTTTACAAGCTCGTCAAGAATGCCACCGGTCTGCTGGTTGAACGGCACAACACCAAAACTGATTCCTAAATGGAACGGCGGTTTGTGCGCTGTGTACCAATCTGCTTCTGCCTTTTTTACGCGCTCACGAATTTTGTCAAGCTGCTCGGGAAAAAGTCCGATGGCTACGATCACAAATTCATCGCCACCCATACGGCCCACAACATCCTGCGAACGGAATGTGTTTTTTAAAATATCGGCCATTGTTTTTATGGCAATGTCTCCCGCATCATGACCAAATGTGTCATTAATGCCTTTAAGTCCATCCATGTCCGCATAAAACACCATTCCGCACTGGCCGCGCTCCAAGGCCAAGTCCATGGCCTGCTGGCCAAAATTGAAAACACCGCGCCGATTGTACACACTCGTAAGTTCGTCAGTAAAAGAACGACCTGTCAGCTCGTTGTTTGCATCTCCTAGCTGTTGGAGCATAGTGCGCTGGTGCTGCTCAATCGCAGTCTGCTGGGTAAACAGAATGGCCGCATTCAGAATGCTTGCCACCATGGAAAACGCAGTGTCGTACAAGGCAAGGTGCAAATCACCGGGTTCATATGCAACATAGCCGAACAGCGTGTTTTCATAATGTAGGGCCTTTACCATCAGCATACGCCGGCGGTCGCTAAATGTGCCTTCCGGCAGCAGTTCTTTTGAAGGGTCAAACATCTTTTCACATGATTCAGAATCATCATGCTGTCCAGTTTTTAAACGTGGATCTTCGTAAGTAAGCACGAGTGTTGCCCTGGAAGGAATTATAAAGCTATCACCAGGGGAAAATTCCATTTTGCGTTCAAACAGCACCACCGCGCAGGCACACATGTGCAAAGACGGGAGCGATTGTTCCAGATGGTTCAAGGCATGTTGAAGAGTGAGGGCCGCATTCAGATTTCCGAAAAACTGCCGCATCAAAAAAATATCGTGTTCAAGCACAAAATAATTCGCAGTAAGATTGTGTACCGCCATCGCTTCATATGGAACACGGGCCCCGGATTCATCAATATAATTGGTGCTGTAATCATCCAACGGAATGCACCCGCATGATTTGCGGAACCTCGGAACGCTGGTTACAACTGTGCATGGAGGAATCGGCTTGCCTTCGGCCATTTGTTCCGCAAGCGAAACGGCATTTTCGATACGTTCTCCCAGATGCATGTTAAGCGTTGAAATAGTCACATTTGCAAACTGAGAACGTACAATATCATCAATAGCAATCAGCCTAAAATCTCCAGGAATGTTCAAACCGTGTTTGCGCGCATACATCGCAATGCCAATGGCCATGTCATCGTCAAGCGCAATAATACAATCCACAGGCAACAAACCAGATTTATCAAAATAGTCCATGGCGGCCGCACCGCTCGATTCATTCAGCATGCCAGAAAAAATGCGTTCAGGTGACATCTGAATATCATGGTGAGCCAGACGCTGAAGGCATACTTCCAGACGATGGTTTGTATCAGTTGTTTCTTTTTTGCCAGTAACAATGGTAAATGTTTTGCAGCCATGCATCATCACCACATGGTCAATCAGCTGGTAAAGCGATTCCACATAGTTGCTGGTCACATATGGTATTCCCAAACTGGTTTCTTTTATGTACACGGCAGGAACCGGGTCGGGAATACCTTGGCGCGCGTTGTGCATGTTCACCACGGCGTCGATTTCAGCTTCATTCAGCTCGCCATCTTCGGAATGGGAAGTAATCTCCAAATCGGACACGATTTTGGCATTTTTTGCCTGTATTTCTTTTTCCCAACGCAAAAACGACTCGGAGGTTACTATCAGGCTGTCTACATTTTTTTTTGTGATATGTTGATAGATAGTTGCCTGCAAAAAATGGGCATCAGCAGAATCTGGATCTCCACCAACAAAAACAAGCAGGTCAAGATTTCTATTTTTGCAATTTTTTTCTACCGCAGTAAAAATATCAGTTTGAAGCCCGTTGTCAAGCGAACCAATCTGAAGGCCGATTCGTTTTCGTTTATAATCCATATTCACTCCGTTAGGAGTATACAGAAAAATAAACCATTTTGCAACTAAATTGTTTCCGCACCGCAGCAGACAAACACCAGCCTAAAATCAACACACCCCGACGCAGAAGGCTGGTATGCACCCTTTCCGCACGAATAAAATTTAAAGAACAAATCTGATGGCCGCTTTTCGGACATCAAAACTCATTCAGCAGAGTGAAATTTTAATTTTGATGAATAGAATTTCTTATCAAGAAGAAATCCAGAAAACTCGGTGACTCTGGGAAAAAGTCAAGATAAAATTCGTGTAGACGGACTGCCGCATTTCTTACATTGAGCAGCCAATTCACTTAGGTTTTTCCGCGAACACAATGTCATAAAATGCGAGTGCATCGCAAAGAATCGCCAGTACAGATTTTTTTCATCTCACACTCCATAAAAATTCAGCATGAACGACACCGCAAAGACAAATAAATGCAACCATGACATACTTATATTGTCTTTTGATTAGCCAAATTTTTACTAATCAATTTTGATTTATCAAATAATGTATAATCATTTTTGACAAATACAATGCAAGTAATAATCAAAAATGACTACCATGATGTTTATGGGTTTCAAAGAAAATCTGAAAGATGAACTGATTTACAACGACATGCAGACCAAGGAACTGGCCGCAAAAACAGGAATCAGCTTGAATACATTGAACCATTATCTGGTGCAAAACGGAACTTCTCCCAGCGCCGAAAATGCCGTAAAGATTGCCCATGCACTGGGCGTTTCTGTGGAATATCTTGTGACCGGCACCGAACCGCCAAAAAAAATACTCTCCGCCCTGCCGCTGAAATAAATACAAAGCTATGCAAAAAATACTATTCCGTTATAAAAAAACTTGATGCCATGCCCGCTTCAACCCGCAGTCTTTTATGCAAACTTATCACAGAGTGGAAGGAATAAACTGGCCACGCCTCAGACATCACAACAGGCTCACTACAAATATTTCTGCCGTTATGCTATACTCGTTTTATGGGAATTTTTGGAACAGCGGAAAACAAACTTGAGCAGCCAAAGTATTTTTCGCACCTGAACGGCAACCAGCTGGAAGCTGTCAAAACCACCGAAGGTCACGTGCGCGTACTTGCAGGAGCGGGCACAGGAAAAACCCGTGCGCTCATCGGCCGCTACTGCTACCTTGTGCGCGATGTAGGAATCAGTCCGCAAAATATTCTATGCGTCACATTTACCAACCGCGCGGCAAACGAAATGAAAAGCCGCGTGCGCTCCATGCTCGGAGACATGGATCTTGGCCTCATCTGCACGTTCCATGCGTTCTGCACGCTGCTCCTTCACGAAGACATCAATGTTCTGAACTTCCCCAAAAACTTCATCATCTTTGACAAAGAGGACTGGCGGGAAATCATGCTGCGCATTTTTGCGGACATGCACATCACGTTAAAAGAAACGACCGTGCAACGCAAAATCGATGAAGTTCTTGAAGGAAAAAAGATTCAGGCTGACACATATATCAACTACTTCTACAAGCTGAACAATGAAGAGCTGCGCCAAAAATTCACCAATCCCCAAGAGCCGCTGGAACAAAACCAAGAAATTTTTCTTCGCTTTATATACGAGCAGAAAAAATGCTTCGGAGTGGATTTCAACGACTTAATCAATTTTGCCACATATATCCTTGAAAATTTTCCTGACGTGCGTGAAAAATGGCAAGACCGTATGCAATACGTGATGGTAGACGAATTTCAGGATGTGAGTGCAAAGCAATACCGCATCACACAGATACTTTCAGCAAAGCACAAGAATCTATTCATAGTTGGAGATTCCGACCAGACGATTTATTCCTGGCGAGGAAGCCATGTAAAGCTCATTCTTGATTTTGACAAAAAATACCCCGACGCAAAGACTATCGTGCTTTCACAAAATTACCGCTCAACTCCACAGATTTTGGCGGCAAGCAATGCCCTCATCTCAAAGAATACCGTGCGCTATCCTAAGCAGCTTGTCGCCACCGTACCCGCTGGTGCAAAGCCGCTTTACTTCCATGCCCCAAATGATTCGGACGAGGCTAAATGGATTTGCTCCGAGATAAAAAAGCTTGTAAAAAATCATTCCGCTAAAAACCAGAAAAAAGGCTCATCCGATGGTGATGGCATTCATTATCACGACATTGCGATTTTATACCGCGCCCATTATCTTTCCCGTGTACTCGAAGAAACATTCATCAACAACGACCTTCCATACAGAATCCTTTCTGGCACCGAGTTTTACGGCCGCCGCGAAATAAAAGACATCGTGTGCTATCTGCGCATGCTCACCGTGCAAGACGATGTGGCATTTTACCGCACCGTGAACACGCCATCGCGCAAAATCGGCAAGCAGAAAATCGCCGCAATAAAAACATACGCAGAAGAGCACGGCTGTTCTGCCTACACAGCACTAAAAGAACTTACCGCGTCCGACACACCGCTGTTCAAACAGACTGGAGCCACCGCATACATCAGCGCCATCGAAAGTGTGCGTGACATGCTACCGCAGCCGCAAAGCAGTGCCCCCACGCTGCACAAAAAAATTCCGCTTGGCAGCATCCTTCAGACCCTGCTTGACCGCACCGGTTACGAAGCCTTTCTGCGCCTTGAGGCTGACCAAGAACGGCTCGACAACGTGGCAGAATTCAAACGCAGCGTAAACGAAGCAGGTCTCGACGAAGACTCAACGCTGGAGACTTTCCTAAACCATGTTGCACTTTTTACAGACCTTGACCGTGATGATAAAAATGACAGCGTAAGGCTTTTGACCATCCACGCGGCAAAAGGTATGGAATTCCCATACGTGTTTTTGTGCGGCATGAACGAAGGCATTTTCCCCAGCCGCAAAGTGAACACACCCGATGACATGGAAGAAGAGCGCCGCATAGCCTATGTTGCCATGACCCGCGCAAAATGCCGCCTCTTTTTGAGCGATGCTGAAGGCAAAGCAAATGACGGCATATTCAAGTATCCTAGCCGTTTTATCTTTGATGCCGAATTAAAAAACCTGGAAATAGTAAAACCGCTTGACGATGGACTTGTTGCACAGACACAAAAAATCATCGCCTACGATGAAGAACGCCTCAAAGCCATGCGCACCATGCTGAGTGCCGGCGACCGCGTGAGCCACCCAATTTTTGGGAGCGGCACCATCGCACTTGTAAATCCCAACGCCTCCTGCTACATTGTAAAATTTGATGGCATGGAAACCGAGCGCAGCATTCAGTTTACAGCAAAACTGGAACGCATTATTTAAAAGACGAATCAGCACGCCTCAACGCAAGTATCGGGGTATGATTTTCTAAAATTTGATAACTGAGTAGTGATAAAGAAATCTTTAGCCTTTGTCGGAGGTGTTGTTCCTATAAGGAATTGCGGTCAAGGGTACATCTCCCCTGGCTTTGCAGAAGCGCGGTATGCACCCTTTTCGCACGAATCAGCACACCCCGATATTTGCCCCGAGGTGTTGATTAGGAAATGTCTGGGTTTCAACTAGCCAAGAGCCTTAATCATTACATAATCGAAAAGAAGAATTTATTTTATGCAGGTCAGGCACCAAGCCATCCCTTTTCTATTGCATTTTCAATATTTTTTTTGACCCATTCATACACAGGCGGCATAAAATCTTTGATAATCGCCACTCGCTGTTCAACATCGGCGCGAGTTGTACCATTTAGAACCCAAGTGTGCCCTTCTGTGAGTGTATTGTGCAAAAACGGTTGCAGCCTATCCATGCACGCGGCATATTTTGCGCAAGGCGTTTCCATTGCCTCGAATTCCTCCCAAAGTGCGCGGATCTCAGTTCCCTGTTCCGGCGGAAGCTGGGTAAATAATTTTTGTGCAGCAGAAATTTCACGATCATGCTTATCTTTGTTTGCCTGCAAGTCATATGCAAAAGTATCGCCCGCATAGATTTCAACCAGATCATGCACAAGACACAGCTGCACCGTGTGCGCCACATCAACCGGCTCCCGCGCGTATTCGGAAAAAAGCATGGCCATCAGCGCAATGTGCCATGAATGTTCCGCGTCATTTTCGCGGCGGCTACCATCGACCAAAAGTGTGTGGCGCAGAATTCCCGTCATTTTGTCAACTTCAGCCGTAAACAAAAGCTGACTGTCCAGACGATTATTGCTTCCACATAAAAACGATTCAATTCCCATACTGATTTTCCATTCCGCTGCAAGATGGCAGAAAATGCTTCTTAAAAGCGCGGCACCGCAGTGAACCTCAGCTTTTGAGGGTGGCGAGTACGCCCGCGCGATCTGACAATACGATGAACGAGCCTTTACAGAAAACCCGGAGTTAAAATCAACGGCGATATTTCAACGCTGATTTTAAACCTTCAATTTTATTTAACGCACATTCGCAAATCGTCCGGTTGCCTGGGTAAAGTTCTATATTCAAATACAATCTGTCTGACTGTGTGCAAAAAATAGCTCCCGCTTGCAAATGAAACCGTTTCCGTATAATTCAATACAAAAACAGTTTTTCATTTATAAAATAGAGCCGCCTCAATCCAGAAAGTCTACTTGCAATGAACATATCTGCCAAATGAACCAAACTGTTAGACTACAAAAAAGAAATTCAACAACAAACGTGTTGAATAAATTAGAGATGCTTTTTTTAACACATTCTTTATTCAAAGAATGAAAAATTAGGTACAAATTTTATGAATGCTCTGAAATATAAGAAGTAAATTCAGCAGCACTAGCAGAACAGCCATTCGTCTTTAAAAAATCATCCAAAGTACCACTATCGGTAGCGTTTTCAAGAGCCTGTTGCAAATCTGTACTTCCCATTATTTTCTTGAAAAATTCTTCTGCTGTCATGGGCTAACTATACCATATTTTTAGATTTATGCCAGCCCTAAATGTGCTTTTTTGGCAAATATTAAACGCGGTACAGCTTGTGTTTTGTATGGTCTATATAAGCCCAAAACCGTACCTGAAATCCAACTTGATCGCAAGAGAATTCGCAGCACACTTGCACAAGCGGTTTATATTCCTTAGAATTATGAAATATTGATGTACGCGGTTATTACATCTGCTTGTGTCAATGCCATAAAACTGGGAGGAATCAAAATGTCAAACGCAATGATTCAACAGGTCATAGCTTTTGTGATTTATCTTGGAGTAATGATTTATGTGGGAATCCGCTGGATGAACCACAACAACAGCTCTGAGGATTTTTTCTTGGGAGGACGGAACCTTGGCCCATGGACAACTGCGCTTTCCGCGGAAGCAAGCGACATGTCCGGATGGCTGTTGATGGGGCTCCCCGGAGTTGCCTACCTTGGCGGCCTAAAAGAAGCTTTTTGGACGGCGCTGGGTCTTGAAATCGGCACCTACCTGAACTGGCTGATTGTGGCAAAACCGCTCCGAAAATATTCCATTGCATGCGGAAATGCCATCACTGTGCCAGAATTTTTGACAAACCGATTCCGCGACAGAAAGCACATTATTTCATTGTTCTCCACCATATTCATCGTCATGTTCTTTGTGATTTACACTGCATCAGGATTTGTTGCATGCGCAAAACTGCTGAACACTGTTTTTGAGCTTCCATACATTTGCGGCCTGGTCATTGGCATGGCAGTGATTTTGCTTTACACGCTGCTAGGTGGATTCAGCGCCGTATGTACCACTGACTTCATTCAAGGCACACTTATGTTCATCGTATTGATTTTGACTATTTTTGCCATGATGGTCGCAGTCGGTGGGCCTATAGACGCGGTGCAAAAAGTGCAAGTTTTTGCAAGCCGTGCCATGTCAGGTGAATTCGGTTCAGTCATGCAGGAAAAATTCACTGGCAATCAATCCTACAGCGTGATGTCTGCCGTTTCCGCACTTGCCTGGGGTCTAGGCTACTTTGGTATGCCACATATTTTGGTTCGTTTTATGGGAATCCGCAGCAACAAAGAAATCAAGCTTTCACGTCGCATTGCCACCAGCTGGGTGACCATCGCGTTCATTGGCGCCGTTGGAATCGGTTCATTTGCAACTGTATATCTTGACCCGCTGATTTCAGCAACGGAAAACGAAAGCGTGATTCTTGCAACCATAATTCAGACATATCAGCCATTTATTGGAGGGATTTTTCTGTGCGCCATTCTTGCCGCCGCCATGAGCACAGCTGATTCGCAGCTGCTTGTTGCCGCAAGTGCATTTACAGAAGATTTTTGCCAAACCTTGCTGAATAAAAAATTCGACGCAAAAACCACAATGATGGTGAGCCGCACCACCGTATTCGTAATTGCCATTATCGCGTTTTTGATTTCACTTGACCAGAACAGCTCCATCTTTGGTTTGGTCAGTTATGCCTGGGCGGGATTTGGCGCCACTTTTGGGCCGCTCATTCTGCTGGCGCTGTTCTGGCGCGGGGCAACCGCAAAAGGTGCTATTGGCGGCATTGTCGCGGGAGGTGCAACGGTAATAATCTGGCACAACCTGCACGGTGGTATTTTTAATCTGTACGAAATTCTGCCGGGCTTTTTGCTGTGCCTTGCAGTCGCGGTTATTATCAGCCTGCTTGATAAAAATAAAGATCCAGAAATGCTCGCTGATTTTGACACGTACAAATCAATCAAAGATTAACAAAAAACAACGGCCCAAAGTTTAATGGGCCGTTGAATTTATTCGTGCTAAAATGCGCAATAGGGTGCAAAGATGGCCTTGTAATCAGCAACGGAACAGGCGGCAACAATGGCCTTGCGGAGCCGTGCGCCTCCACGAATGCCAGAGCTGTATGCACAAAATTTTTTTCGCATCTGAAGACACGCACATTTTTCGCCTTTGTCAGCTACATTCATCTCAAGTTCCGCAAACCCGGCCTGCAAACGCTCCTGCACCGATTCCCGCTCATAGCTTCCAGTAAGCAGAAATTGTCGCGTCCTCGTAAAAAGAAATGGATCGCCCATGGCTCCACGAGCAAACATCACGCCGTCAACCCCGGTCTGTTCAAGCATGGCTTTTGCCGTTTCAGGCGTGTTGGCATCGCCAGAACCAAACACGGGAATTCTGCCGTTTACCAATTCCACCAACTGCCTTTGAATATTCCAGTCGGCCCTGCCTTCGTAGCCCTGCGCACGAGTACGCGCATGAATGGTTATGGCATCTGCTCCGGCTGCAAGTGCCGCTTCTGTTGTTTCTCGCCAAGTCATGGTGCCGAAATCCCAGCCGCTCCGTATTTTTATGGTAACTGGAACAAGACCGCGCTCAGGATGAATCCTGGCATACGATGCCACTGCATCTTTGACCGCGCTCACAATAGCGTATAACCGTTCAGGTTCCTTGGTGAGCATGCTGCCCGCACCTGACTTTATGATTTTTGGAACAGGACATCCCCCGTTGATGTCAATACTGCTACAGTCAGTTCGTTCTAGCACCAGCATTGCCGCCCGCGCCATTACATCTGCCGTGCCACCAAACAACTGTACAGCATAGTCTTTTTCTTGGGGTGCCTTGGCCATGAGCGATTCGGTTTTTTGAGAGCCACGTGTGAGCGCTTCCGCAGAAACCATTTCTGTTGTGCAAAATGCAGCCCCGCACGTCACACACAACGAACGAAACGCCCGATCACTGTAGCCAGCTATTGGAGCCAAAAACAGGTTGCCTGGCACAGTAAGCGAGCCAATTTTAACTGGATGATACAAAGTCATACGTTGCTTTTAATTTTTTATGGAATGACGCACCCGAAAAAACTGGTAACACCACAACAAAACCGCACAGATTCTGCCATAGCCACAGCGGAATTCATTCGGAAAGGCCGAATACAGTACAGCTGTTTTTCCACAGCTGGGCGCTCAGGGCTTCAATATTCATATCGAGAATCTCGGCCAAAAATTTGGCTGTGGAAACTAAATATTCTGGCATAGTACGCTTTTTTTCACGGTATTCAGCGGGAATCATAAATGGGCTTTCCGTTTCTATCAGAATCCTGTCCAGCGGAATATTCAACACCGTTTCGTGAAGGTTCCGTGCATTGCGATAAGTTAAATTCCCCGCAAACGAAAAATACACCGGCAGGTTCGCATCAAGGCACTGCCTCGCATAGGCTGCATCTTCGCTATAGCAGTGGAAAATTGCGCCTTTTTCAGGAATACGGTCTGAAAGTATCTCAAAAATGTCTTTTCCTGCGTCACGGTTGTGGATAATGACTGGCTTTCCATGTTTTTGCGCCAGCTCCAGCTGTGTAATGAACAGTTCAATCTGACTGCGCTTGTCGCCAAACTGTTTGAAATAGTCCAGGCCGGTTTCGCCAATGGCCACCACATTTGGCAGTTTCACACTTTCTTCGATAATGCGAACCCAATCGGAACCGGGCGACTTTACTTCCGACGGCCCCACACCCACTGCATGATAAATGCCAGAAATAGCTTTTAAAGCGGCGTATTCCTTTTTAAAATCATGGAGACTGTTGTTAATGCTCACAATGCGAGTAACGCCCGCCTGCTTTGCTTTCTGAATAACACGAATCTGTTCTATAGGGTCATCATAAATGAGCCCTATATGGGCATGAGTATCAAAAAACTGCATTGCTTTTCTTCCCTAAAAAGTGCGAATATGGGCTACCGTGCCCCCAGAAATAGACGGGTTTTTGCCAGCAACATCCCGAATCTGCCCGCATTTCCCATAAATTTTTTGCCTATCTCTGCCGATAAAGATAACACAGGTGGGTATAGAAGTCAACTTAATTTTGCATAGCACCAAGTGTTTGCAAATTTGACACAATATTGTCAATATGGTATAGTGGCTTTTATATATAGGAAAAGGAGCAGTTAGTGGTTCGCACCCGCAAATACAAGAAACTGGAAAAAAACTTTGTTTCTCGTCTTATACAGCTGCTGGCTTCTTTTTTTGCCAAAATCGGGCGCTTTTTTGTTCGTATTTTCAAGATTTTTGACAGCAAACTTACAATCATGGTTGTGCCACACAATCAGTCCAAGGTGCTGAATATACAGACCAATATTTTTGCCATGGTCATGGGCATGGTGATTGTGGCTGGCATTGCCTGTTCATTTGTGTACTTCAACCGAAAAACCGCCAGCAGCGGTGCCGAAATAAGCCGCCTGCGCGAAGAAAACCGCGAAACCCTTGCCAGCCTCGATGAGTTGCGCGATGAGAACAACAATCTGCTGCAAACGGCAAAACGGTTTCAGTCATCGCTAAGCCAGTCGTTGGCACTTTTGGGCATAAACCAGAGCAATCCGATTTCAAAAACTCCAAACCAAAACAGCGACCTTTCTTCTTTGTTTGGTACTCAGGACATCGCGTCCGGCTCACTCAAAGAAGTTGCGGATGTGCGTCAGCTTACGTCATATCTTGAAAACGCTGTGCAGCCAATCGAGCAGATTGGAGAAATGCTCAAAAGCCAAAACACATTGTTTTCGGATATTCCAAACATATGGCCTGTACGAAACGGCATCGGCCACATTTCCATGGCGTTTGGCCAGAACGTGCACCCTATCACAGGGCAGTGGTACATCCATAAAGGAATGGATTTTAGCACATATCGTTCAGGCGACCCTGTAGTGGCAACTGCAAACGGACAGGTGGTTACCGTTGGCTACAATGACAGTTTTGGTTTGTATATCATTGTCAAGCACAAGCACGGAATCTACACTCGCTACGCCCATCTGAATTCTACCCGCGTACAAAAAGGACAGATGGTTACCCAACGGCAGGTAATTGGCACAATAGGAAATACAGGCATTACGACAGGCCCGCATCTGCACTATGAAGTCCACATCGGTTCTGACGTGGTAGACCCAGCCAAATATATCAACATCAAATAGCATGTCTCTGTTTAACGACGGTTTTTCAATAAACAGCATTATCGGTACAGGCTCCAAAATAACAGGCGACCTCAAAATGAACGGCATGGTTCGGATAGATGGAGACCTTGAGGGCGACCTTGAGACCACCGGCAATGTGATTGTTGGTGAACATGCCCGCATCAAGGGAAACATAACCGCGCATTCCGTAACCGTTATCGGTGGTATTATAAAAGGGCACATCACCGCTATAGAATCTGTGCATCTGCTTTCAACCGCAGCGGTTATAGGCGACATCCAGACACACCATTTTCAGGCAGAAGGGCAGGTGATTGTACAGGGCCACTGCATTGCACTTAGCGCACAAGATGAATACGAAAACGCCGTGAACACATGGCAGAACCATGCGGCCATTATGTCACGCCTTAATGCCAATACCCACAGCTTATCGCAGGTATAGACATGGACGGCATTGAAACCATAAACAATCCGGGTGTATTTTTTAACGCCTCGCAAGCAGCCACCGAAGAAAGCGCCATACAAGCAAAAAAGCAGCATAAAGACCTCAAAAGCAGACGCGCTCTGTTCACTTCAACATTTGAGCGCACAAAGGCTGAATACAAGCTGGCACAAGCAGGACTTCCCACCGAAATCGCCGGAATGGAACTTGAAGAAGCGGTAGTGTATTTAAAAGATGCCGCCGACATTGCTGCCGACCGTCTAAAAGAAAGCACCTTGCCAGAAAACTTTGCCGATTACCGAAAAAAAGTAGCACAGTTCATGCGATTCATTGTGCAAAACAATTATGAGCTCAAAAAGCGGCGCCGCCCCGGACTCAACCGCAAAGGCCGCCCGTTTGACCCGCAGGTGCAAATCACCGTTATCAATAAAAAGCTTGATGACATGGCAAAATGGCTTATTTCAAGCCACAAAGACACTCTGCAAATGCTTGCCAAAGTAAACGAAATCCAAGGTCTGTTAGTAGACTTGATGGCAGCATAATTGATACAATATGAATGCATGGGCGGAGATTCCGTGTGTACATGATGCCACCAAACGGGTTCAATGCCAATGAGGTTGTTTTATGTCAGATATTTTCGAACAAGACATAGATGAAGAAGATGAAGACCTCTCCGCGCTGGAAGATGGCGAAGGCGCTGCTGAAAGCAACGGAGAAGTGTTCGTGTATCACAAAACACTTTACAAGCTCAGGCTCGAATATTCAAGTGAAGGGGTATATGCCACTAACCCTGAAGGCATTTCTCTTTCCGCAGGACAACACGTTATCGTGCCTACCCGCTACGGAAATGATCTGGCACTCGTTTTGGGCACATCCTCACACCCCATTGGCATAAAAAAAAGCGATATCATGCATATTATCCGCCGCGCAGATGAACGCGATTTAAAACACGCCAAAGATCTTGCGCAAAAAGAAAAACAGGCTTTTCAAACATTCCGCGAAAAAGTAGCCCACCATCGCCTTGACATGAAACTGGTTTCCGTGCATTTTTTGGTAGGTGAACAAAAAGCGCTGTTCTTTTTTTCAAGCGACAACCGCGTTGACTTCCGCGAGTTAGTAAAAGACCTTGTTGCCGTTTTTAAAATGCGCATTGAACTCCGCCAGATAGGTGTGCGTGACGAAAGCCGCATCACGGGCGGGCTAGGCGTCTGCGGCCGTCCATACTGCTGCAATTCCGTGAGCGACAGATTGCGTCCTGTGAGCATACGCATGGCCAAAGAGCAGAATCTAAGTCTCAATTCCATGAAAATCAGCGGACAGTGCGGACGGCTTTTGTGCTGCCTCAGCTATGAATATGACTGGTATGCGCAGGCCCGCAAAAATCTGCCAAACGAAGGATTGCGCCTGTATTACGACGGTACAAACTTCCGCATTACAGAAGTGAATCCAATCACATATATGGTCAAAATGCTGGGAGAAGACGGACGCTTGCTAGAAGTAAACGCAAAGCGCTTTGTAAAAGATGGTGGACGTTGGAAAATCAACTGACCAATCGAGCGTTGTTAAAAGGCATGCGGGTGGTTCGCACGGATGTCGCTTATTCTTTCGCGCATTTTGTCGGCTCCTGCCAAATTCAGCAAAAAAAATCGTCAAAAGCTAATCATATTTCAAAACAAGCCGATACATTGAGTATGAAGAAATATACACTTTTATTGCTGTTTTTTTCTATCGCCGCTCGGTTGTTTGCCCAGAATTATTATAAGACAAACGTCGAAGCTTCCTATTATGCGGAAAAATTCAACGGACGCCAAACTGCCAATGGTGAAATCTTCAATATGAACGATCTCACGGCAGCACACAAAACGCTGCCTTTTGGCACAATCGTTCGAGTAACCAATCTGGAAACCGGCAAATCCGTTACAGTTAGAATCAATGACCGCGGCCCCAATGTAGAAGGACGCGAAATTGATGTTTCAAAAGCCGCAGCAATTGAGCTTGGCATGTTAGGTTCAGGCCTTGCCAAGGTGAATATTGAAATCATAAAAGAGGCTCCCGCCAAAGCCACGTCCACAAATTCGGCCGAACCAACAAAGGCTGCGTCTGCCATAACGGAATCTGTTATTGAAACCGCCGCAGTTGTTGAGCAGGACTCAAGTGAAGAACAACGCTGGGACATACAGCTAGGTGCCTATTCGAGCCATGCCAATGCGGAAGAAATGGCACAGAAACTGTTGGATGCCGGCTTTACAAATGTGGCATATCAGGTTTCAGGAAAAATGACGCGCGTTATCATCCGAGACATTTCTACCGACCAGATTAAGTCTACCACCGACAGTCTTGAAAGCGCGGGTTTTGGCCAATATCTGGTACGCAAACGAAGCGCCTCCGTTGTACAGGTACCAAATACTTCCGACGGTTCCCTCTAAAAAATAGAACGTTTAAAATCGGCAACTCAAATGGTGTTGCCGATTTTAACTTCAAGTTTTTCAAAACTGAGTTATTTACTTCCGTTTCCAGCGATGAACAAACTTGATACTTTTTTATCGCTGGAAATATATGAACGTTTAGAATCAGTGCCGAAATATCGCCGCTGATTTTAACTTCCAGTTTTCTGCAAAAACTCGTTTATCGTATTATCCGAGAGGACTGACTCAAGCACTATCAGAAACTATTTTTGCAACAAGCCGCAAAGCGCAGTTTCAAGCAATTTTCCAACGGTGGCAAGTTTTTAGGGCGCGATACGCCCCAACAAAAATATTTGGAGACATGCATCCGTTCCGAATGAACCATAAACAGAACGAAGTTTATAATCCGGCCAGATTTTGGCGGGATATTTTTTACTTAACAGCCCTTGCCACAGCAAATTTTTGAGACAACGCAGAGTCGCACAGTGCGGCCTCTATTTCTTTCAGTCTGTGATGCAGATATTTTTGCATGGAAGTTTTTCCCAGGAGAACACCGCTTGCGCCTCCTGCAGCGAAAGCGGATATTCTTCTGAAATGAATCCGCAGCGGTGCATGATTTTTCCGACGAGCCGCTCGGGCGTAAACTGTTTTCGGAGAGCCCCCATGTCAAGATCTTTGTTGCGCTTGGAAAGGCGGCGCCCGTCTTTTGCCACAAGAAGCGGCACATGATAAAAGCGGGGAATATCAAAACCAAGCTCATTGTATAAAAAAATCTGCTGGTGGGTTGAGGCAAGCAGATCGCTGCCACGAACCACTTCCGTTATGTGCATGCTGGCATCGTCAACCACAACAGCAAGCTGGTAGGCAAACCCTCCGTCCGCACGGCGAATAATAAAGTCACCGCAGTCCAAAAACAAATTCCGATGCTGCAATCCGTAGTGTCCGTCCAAAAATGTACTCTTACGATTTGGCACCACAATCCTTTGGGCAGGGCGTTTACTTTGCAAAAGCACACGCCGTTCATTCTCCGAAAGTTCGCGGCAGTGCCCCCGGTATACTGAAAGTGCATCTGAACCGTGTGGAGCACGTGCAGCAATAACATCCGCGCGGCTACAATAGCAGTCGTACACAAGACCTTTCGACTTTAGCTGATCAAACGTAGACTGATACAATTCAGTTCTGTTTGACTGAAAATACGGAGAATGTGGCTCGCTGTCACCAGAAGGGCCTTCGTCCCAGTCAAGACCAAGCCAGTGCAAGTCATCCAGCAGTTGAATGGTATATTCAGGCTTGCAGCGTTGTCTGTCAAGATCTTCAATACGCAACAGCCAAGATCCGCCGCGCTGCTTTATTGAAAGCCACGAAAGCAGTGCCGTGTAAACATTGCCGATATGCATTCGTCCGCTGGGAGAAGGTGCGAACCTGCCTTTATGTTCCATAAAGCAACCATCATTCAAAAAATCTGAACCGCATAAAATCCGCAAAACCACGCAGACACAGCCACTATAACACGTAACAGTTCTATTCCACAAGGCTAGTTTGGCATATCGCAGAAAATTCAGCATGAAGCAAAGCTGCAAAAACAATGGCTCCTGACCAGCCAAATCATCCAGAACAGGGTTCAAGTGGTCAAGAGCCAAATAATTTATTCAATCAGAACTTTCAACACAAGGCTTGTTTTTTTGAATCTTATATGGTAAAATATTCTGTGGTTTCTTCTATTTTAATATTGAAGGCGCCAATAAACATATTACACTTTTACGGGAGCTGTTTGCTTTATGGCACAGAAAGAACTTGACAGGTTTGACACCACTGCCAAACGTGACATGCAGATTAAAACAAAGTTGCTACTCATCACCATCCTTTCTATTGTTGGCTGTATTGCGGGTACGATGATTTTAACTTTGTTTATCTTCAACAACGGTCTTGTTGAAGACACGGAAAAGGGGCTGGATTACACCGCAGAGGGTGTTAATTTGACCCTTACCGACTGGAACAACACATTGATTGGCTACGCGGGCATCCTTTCGGAGACTGCCGATTTAAAAAATGCCCTTGTCAACAATGATCGCTATGCGCTTGAACGGTTGTTGATACATGCCGTTGATGTGGGAAAAATTGACTTTTTGATTGTTGTCGGACGGAACGGAACCGTAGTTCCTGGCGGTGTACATCACATTGCAAGTAACACTGGCGGCATCAGCTCAACATCGGTGGTGCGCTCGGCGTTGAGCGGCACATCTGCTACCATGCTTGATGAATTTGCTGACCATCCTTACGCAATGGTTGCGGCGGCACCGGTGCGTTACGAAGGTGCTGTTATCGGCTGTATCGCGGTGGGCTACGATATGGATGATGACATCTTTGTGCGCCAGATGAAAAACAGCTACGATGTAGAATCTACAGTTCTGAAAGGCGATACTCGCGTTTCAACCACACTGGGCCGCGACTTGATAGGTGTGAAAGTTTCTGACCAGAACGTTATAACGCAGGTTCTGGTAAATGGCGGCCAGTTCAAGGGTATGACCTACATCGCAGGAAAACCTTACTATGCCATTTACAGCCCGCTCCATTCTGGAAACACTGTGTCCGGCATGGTATTCGTTGCAAAAAGCATGGAAGTTATTGAAGAAACACGCGACCGCACGCTTATCATCATTGTGCCGATTCTGGTAGTTGCCATTTCAATCATCATCTTCTTTACTTATCGCTTTGTTAACTGGCTTATGTGGCGTATCTACAACGTTACTAACTT
Source organism: Treponema sp. (assembly GCA_022510905.1). Taxonomy (GTDB): domain Bacteria; phylum Spirochaetota; class Spirochaetia; order Treponematales; family Treponemataceae; genus Treponema_D. Next base: position 14,956 of record JAFLSN010000023.1, on the reverse strand, counting down.
CCTCAAAGAAATGGAAACAGGTGAAGCCGACCTTACAAAACGTTGTAAACTGTTTATCCGCGATGAAATAGGTGACCTCATCATTCACTTCGACTTGTTCCTTGACAAGCTGCAAGACATAATTAGGCAGGTTAGAGGTTCCAAAGAAGAACTCAGCTCCTCTGGTACAGAAATGGCGGCATCTTCCGAAGATACATCGAGCGCAATCACCCAGATTATTGCAAACATCGATGGCATTTCGCACCAGATCAACGACCAGAGCGAAAGTGTGCACCACACGGCAGACGCGGTTGATGACATTGCACAGCACATCACCAAGCTTGACTCCATGATTAGCGGGCAGTCATCCAGTGTGGCACAGGCTTCTACTGCTGTTGAAGAAATGGTTGGCAACATCGCTTCAGTTAACAATTCCGTTGACAAGATGGCCCTCTCGTTTGAAGCTCTTTCAATAAATGCACAGACCGGGTTTACTAAACAGGAAGACGTGAACGAACGAATCAAGCAGATTGAAGGTCAGTCAACCATGTTGCAAGAAGCTAACCAAGCAATATCCAACATCGCTGAACAGACAAACCTTCTGGCTATGAACGCTGCTATCGAAGCTGCCCATGCAGGTGAAGCAGGTAAAGGCTTCTCGGTGGTTGCGGACGAAATTCGTAAGCTTTCTGAAACATCTTCGGCACAGTCAAAGACCATCGGTGACCAGCTGAATAAAATCAAAGATTCCATTTCTGAAGTGGTTGCCGCTTCCACGGAATCAAGCGCGGCATTCTCTGCCGTGTCAAATAAAATCCGTGAAACCGACCAGATTGTTTTGCAAATTAAAGCTGCAATGGAAGAGCAGAACTCCGGTTCCCGCCAGATTAGCGAAGCTCTCCGCGCCATGAATGACAGTACAGTGGAAGTTCAAGCGGCTTCCAAAGAAATGTCAAGCAAGAACACGTTGATTCTGAAAGAAATGCAGATGCTCCGCAACTCAACAGCATCTATGAAACAGAGCATGGATGAAATGGGTGTTGGTGCCCGCAAAGTCGGCCATTCTGGTTCCGTGCTTTCAGACATTTCAAGCAATGTGCGTGGTGCCATCAACAAGATTGGTTCACAGATTGACTTGTTCAAGGTGTAATGCACTTTAAACACTTTGCATGAACCAAAACAATGCGGTTCATGCATAGCGCAATTTTATAAATCCTGCCGGCGTTTTACATGCTCCGGCAGGATTTTTTACTTTAATTTCTGCCAGAACAAATTTACTTCAAATTAGCGATGTCTGTTGCACCTGACCAAAACACACTTTTTAGTTTGCCATTCAACTTAAAACTTGAAATTTGATTTGTGCGGAAAGGCACATAGTGTGCTTCTAAAGCTGGCCCAGGACATGAGGCTTGCTGCAATCAAGGGCGAAACTAAGGAAAGGGTGTGTACACTTGACTGCAATACAATTGAAACAACACACCCAGCAAAGTCTAAAGGTTTCTTTATCACTGCTAAAGGGTCAAGTTTAAGAAAAATTATACCACACTTCACAGAGTGAAACCTTGCTTATGCCTCGGGGTGTGTCGATTCACAAAAGCGCAAGCATTTAAATATGCAGAATACTGTAAGAAAATTCAAATATTCTTGTTGTAAGAAAAAATCTTATTGGTGACTTTAGCACGGCTCAACAATCGCATAGTTGCCTTATTATGCAATCCTTGGGCATTTACATAAAAAAGGAATATTTCTGCACCCAGTTTTTATAGTCTTCTTCAGTTACGCAATCTTCATATTCAAAAATCGCGTTTTCAACTTCCTGTGTATCAATTGCATTTTGCATGAACTCATACATGGCCTGCAAACGTTCGTACAATGCCGTTGCTTCATTATTCATTTGTGCGCTCTTGTAAAAAGTCATTTTACAGATAATCCGTTATGGATTTTCTGTACAGCTGCTTTAGTATAGCATGTTGCGCAACAGTTGTGAAGCCCACAGTTTTTCATTTGCGGCAAAAGAAAAGTCAGAATACAGTTCTGAATGTATCTGGCGCGGCCTTGCATTTACTGAATGGTTAGCCACGGCCAAAAGTTTTCGTCCTCCTGTCCGATTCGCCAAAATGCAATGCGATCAACATCTTTTGACGCATACAACCGAAGCCGTACAACAGACGACCATGTGTCTTCAAAAAAACCGGTGACTTTGATATTTTTTTCAAACGTAAAACAAGGAATGTCATCAACGTAACTTACATTGTCAATATGATTTTCTTTGATAAGTTTGTTCACGCCGCTAAAGTACCAGGCTTTGCCAAGCGACTGGTCTTGCCAAGTGCGGCCATAAAACGGCAGGCCCATGACCAGCTTTTTTTTGGGAATGACGGTTTTTGCATAGTCAACTATGCGTTCGCACCAGCCAATTTCAGCAATGGAACCAGGGGCGCTAGTTGACCAATGCTGGTCATATGCCATGATGATAATGCGGTCAACAAGCGGCTCAATTTTTTCATACGGATAAATGCTATCTGTTTTCAATCGTGCTGGCAGACAAACTGTCAGCCATTTGCTGTTGCCAATGCGTGAACGCAAGTCTGTTAAAAATGTACGGAAATGTTCAGCATCGCGAAGTGGAACCAATTCAAAATCAATCTGTATGCCATCATATTTTTTTGCGGCATTTGCAAGTGTCGAAAGAACTTCTTTGCGTATATTGAATTTTGGATCAAGCACCAAATGGCTTAACGAGCGCCCCTCGCATGTAACAACAAGATGGGTGCGTCCTTTGAATCCCCGCGATTTGATTGCGTCAGGATTTGGGATATGCGTGATTTCGCCATACATATTGATGTCGGCCCCGAAATAACACAAATCAGTGATGGGCATATCACTCCGATATTCTGATTCACGCTTTTCCATAACATAGCCCCACACTTCGTGAAAAGGCACTGGTTCGCCCTGCGGCACTTTATAGTTGTACCAGATTTTTTTTGGGTCAACGGTTTCATTTGAATCAGAAATATCGTTTGCACTTGAATCAGATTCAACCTGCTCAAGAGTGGTGTCTTTTTTTCCGCCGCCAAACAATGGAGCAAGACAAAACACAAAGGCGCAGATAGAAAACAAAACGGAATATTTTATATCAATTAACATAATTCCTCCTCGCGCATCATGGTATATGCACAATTTCGCGTGGTTTGCTTCCGTTTGCAGGTCCCACAATACCACGTTCTTCCATCAATTCAACAAGACGGGCTGCACGGTTGTAGCCGATTTTCAGTTTACGCTGAATAAAACTTGCGCTCGCCTTTCCAGACTGAACAACAATATCAAGTGCTTTATCATACAACGGGTCGTCGCTGCCGCCATCTGCAAATACCATTTGGTCATCGCCGCCATCTTCATCATCGTCAACAAAAATTTCGTCATCGATGTATTCAGGCTCACCCCACTGCTTGACACATTCAACAACGTCTTCAACTTCCTGATCGCTTACAAATGTACCCTGAATACGGACAGGGAACGGATCGGTTGCAGACGCATACAACATGTCGCCCTTGCCCAGCAATTTTTCCGCACCCACCTGGTCAATGATAATGCGGCTGTCCATTTTGCTCGAAACCATAAACGCAATGCGGCTGGGAATGTTTGCCTTAATCAAGCCGGTAATCACATCGATTGAGGGCCGCTGCGTTGCAAGCACCAGATGGATTCCAACCGCACGGCTCATTGCGGCAAGACGGGCCAGCACGCCTTCAAGCTGTTTTCCGGTGGTAGCCATCAAATCTGCGAATTCATCAATCACCACAATCAGGTAGGGAAGTTTTTCTGTGGCGATTTTTCGCTCGATTATTTTTTTGTTGTAGGTTGAAATATCGCGCACCCCCATACCGTCAAGCAATGCATAGCGCCGTTCCATCTCGCACAGGCAATACTGCAATGCCTGCATAGCCCGCTTGGGTTCCGTGATGACAGGTGTAAGCAGATGTGGAATATCGTTGTACAGTTTGAGCTCAACAATTTTGGGGTCAATAAGAATGAGCTTTACTTCGTTGGGACTGCGCTTAAACAAAATGCTCAAAATCATGCTGTTGACGCACACGGATTTTCCAGCACCCGTGGAACCGGCAATGAGCAGATGGGGTGTCCTTACCAAATCAATTACTTGTGTTTCTCCTTGAATGTCTTTGCCAAGAACCACTGGAACCGCCATTTTTTTCCATTCTGGAAGATTCTGTTCGATACATTCTCGGTACGAAACAATGGCACGGTTTTTGTTTGGAACTTCAATTCCAACTGCATGCTTTCCAGGAATGGGAGCGACAATACGCACGGAGCTTGCCGCAAGGCGCAGGGCAATGTTGTCTTGCAACGCCACGATTCTGCTAAGCTTTACACCAGGCGCGGGAAGAATCTCAAACATGGTTACCACAGGACCTTTTCTGATTCCCGTCACTTCTGCGTTGATTTTAAATTCGTTCAACGTGCTTTTGAGGCTGGCGGCGGCAAGGTTGGTCTCATCGTCAATAATCCAGTAGGGATTTTCTTCATGCGCGGTCAGCAATTCCGTTGGGATTTTGTAAGGGCCATGGGCCACACGCTTTGGCACTGCACGAGGAATAGGTGAAGCAGGCGCGGAGTTTGAAACAGCTTGAGGCGCAGTTTCCTGTGAGCTATCAGACTGCGGAACTGGGCTAGATTCAGGTTTTTCTGTAGAAGGTGAATCGCTTTCAACACGAGTTTGTGTAACCCGATTTCCAACAGGAACAGACTCACTACGCTCTGGGCTTGTGATTCCTGCCAACGGAACACTTCCAGAACGAAGGTGTCCAGTGCTATCAACAATGGGAGCTGCTGTGGGGTCAAACTGCACAGACTGGGCTTCAACCTCCGCCTGTGCATCGGCATCCATTTTTGCGAACACGGAATCCAGCGCTGAAATCATAGAACTGCTACCAGTAGACATCGGAGATTTTGATTCCAACTTGGAAGGCGATTGTGTAACCCCGGACTGAACAGACACTGGCAATGCACTGGCTGGCTGAACGGTATGCGCTTCCGGCTGCAAAGAACCCGCCACTGGCTGCGCAACTTTCACAGCTGTTTTGGTGGCAACAGGCTGAACAACTGCGCTCATTGTAGACGGAGATTGGGACACTGGCTCAGAAGCGTCGTTTTCCGCCTTACTTTCATTATCAATATCTACAAAATCTTCATCATCAGTTTCGGCATCAAAAGTCTGAATGTCACTCTGGATGTCGGCAAGTGCGGTGTCGTCAGATGAATCTTCTTCATCAAAATCAGATTCGTTTGTATCATCATCTTCAAATGGAATTTCGTATGAAAGCTCTTCGTCTTCATCATCGATGTCGTCATTGTTCGATTCATCAAAAAGCTCATCTGTTGTAAAATCAAAATTGGATTTTTCAAACTGCTCGATGATGTCATCTTCACCTGAATCGGACTGTGGCTGCTGTAACGGCGCTGGCATGGCAGAAGAAACTTCGTGCTCGGGCACAGCAGGCTCTTTAGGCAAATTGGCCGCCTGTAAAATGGGTTCGGGTCGTTCAGAAACGGTATTGCCAGAGGATTCTGTTTTTTTGGGTTCAGCCGCGTCGGATGCAAGTTCCAACCTGGAATCAGAAGCCACATCAGATTTTTTTTCAGCTTCGGAAGAATCGGAGACTTCGGTTACAGGTTCCGAATTTTTTGACTGCTTGTATGAAGTTCCCAGATAAAATACCTGCGGACCTTTTTTGCTTTCACGCTCAATCTGCGCAATATGCCATGGGTCATCATCAGCTCGCGATTCGTCAGGCTGAACAGAAACGGCTTCCTCCATAGGACTGGATGTTTGATTTTTGGAAGCGGGTTCGGTTTGTGCAAGCGGTGGTTCCTGGCTGGTTATCACTGTGGAGGGCAGTTCCGGCTCATATGCAACATCCAGTGTGCTGTTTGCCGTTGGACTCTGGCTGTCATTTGAAGACGGCACAGCATTTAGCACTGGTTCAGTGCTCCATTTTGTGTTGATGATTGACGGCTCTTTTATATTGCCGTTGCTGTCGATTGACCAAATGTCAGAGCCGTTTTGATTATTTTTGGGTTCAGGCTCCGACGGCATAAACGGCTCAGGCACAGGATCAGAAGCAAATGCATCTTCAGTTTTTTTGTGTTCCTGTAAAATTTGTTCAAGCGTCCACGAACCTTCGGCATTTTTAGTCCTTGATTCCGCAATGGGATTATGGTCATGCAATTTTTGCAGAAGCGATTTTTTTCCGCGCTGATAGGTTTGGGCAATACGTTTTACCAACGATTGCTCAGCTTCTCTTACTTTTTGCAAAAATGACGGCAGTGGCCTTGAAAGAGGTTCATCTTCAAAAAAAACACTGTCTTCGATTTTTGATTTGGGAGCAGATTTCCCGGAAAATTCTTCACCTTCATCAAATGGCAAATGGAATTTTTTTGTGGAAGCTTCCGGCTGCTTTGCAGAAACTCGTCCACGGCTTGCCGCAATGAGAGTAAGCAGATATTCAGCAACAACAAGCAAAACGGCAATTACAACCAGACAAGCAATTTTTACCGTTGCTATAGGACTTGAATCATCTTCAGCGATTTTTCTCGCAAGACGTTCGGCACCTGCAATTGTAAAAAATGGAACAACGCTTACCAAAAGGCATGCGGCTTTCTGCACCGTCCATTCGGCTGCAAAACAAAAACTACCGGCAACAAGCAAAAAAATCGGAATAAGCAAACTGCTCAGGCCGTAAACTGAAACAAGCATGATACCAAAACGGTAGAGCGGGTTTCCTCCACCGGGAACATTCATGCCAAAATCGAACATGCCCAGAATCAATGCTATAGAAAACAGCGCCGCTACTAAAAAAAGCACTACTCCGGCAATAAGCGCAGCAAGCTTTTCCACTTTCCTCATACCACCACACATCCTTAGAGCATTGGCAACGATGTTGTCCGCCCCACCCATTTGTTTACTAGAACTATCGGCATTTTTTTTAGACAGTTTTAGGGAAAGTCACTTGCTTAAAATGAAAGATTTTTCACTCAAAATATGAAAAATACCATGATTTGGCAGGATTTATGGAAATCAGCTGATTGGCTTTTAAATATAAACCCAAAATACGGCCACCACAATTAAATCGGTCTTGTTCCTACGCCAACACTTGTGATGACCGCATTTGAGTTTAGAAACGAGCCTTTCTCAAGCGCACTTTTTCAATGTCTTCACTAAACAGCTCGCGCAAATCGTTCAGGCCCAATGCCATAAGTGCCATGCGGTCTATGCCAATACCCCAGGCGAGCACAGGTGCTTCCACACCCATGGCTTTGGTCACTTCCGGGCGGAAAATGCCGCTTCCACCAAGCTCAAACCAACCCAATGTTGGATGTTTTACGTGAACTTCGATAGAAGGCTCTGTAAAAGGAAAGTAACCTGGCACATATTTCACTTCGGTGGCACCACAGATTTCAACAGCAAACATGCGCAAAAATCCAAGCAGGGTTCTCAGATTCACTTCGTTTCCGAGCACTATTCCTTCTGTTTGATAAAAATCTGAAAGGTGTGTGGCATCAACTTTGTCATAGCGGAAACAGCGCACAATGCCAAAATATTTGCCAGGAACTTTTGCCGTGTGCAGCTGATGGGCGCTCAACACCGTGCCTTGGCTCCGCATAATCAAGCGGCGAGTAAATTCCGTGTCAAAATGGTAATTCCAGCCACGGCTTCCACTAGTGCCTCCGTTTTGGTGCACGGCAGCCACATTGCTCAGATACGGTTCTTCAATGCTTTTTGCATGGGTGGGCGTTTTTATGCGGTACACATCGTGGATGTCGCGCGCTGCGTGAAACTGGGGCATAAACAACGCATCACCGTTCCAGAACTCGGTTTCAACAAGAGGTCCGTCAAATTCTTCAAAACCAAGCGAACAGAGTTTGTCTTTAACACTTTCCAAAAACTGCACATAAGGATTTGTGCGTCCTGGAATAATGCGTGCAGGTGGAATGTTGATATTGTAGCCACGGAATGTGCCGTTTTTCCATTCCCCGGAAGCAAGCATAGTGGGCGTAACTTCGCCAATTTCGTTACCAGTAACACCAGCCTTTTTGAGTGCCTCAACCACATGGGCAAATCCGTCCGTAAGCTTATAGGCAACGGTTTCACGTTCTATTGTGCGGAAGGGAGAATCAGAAGTACCGCGTTTTTTGGCAAGCCCTCCCATCACTTCGATTTCCTGCTTGCTTAGCTGCGCGGCATCAAGCAGGTTATTTTCCGCAGAGAGAGCTTTTTGAATCAGCTGCTTAGCAATGCTAAAACGTTCCGGCAAAGGCTTTTCCGTACATATGACTTTTTTTTGTTCATTCATTGCCAATACGCCGGCCTTGCTGAGAGAACCAAACGCAGAGCCAATTTCTTTGTTTTCGAGCGCAAGAGCACGAGCAATATCAGGCAGCAGGGCAGGGCCGTTTTGTTTAAGATACTGAACCACACGTTCTTCGGCGGTGCCATTTTTGGCAACAGCGCGACCAAAATCCGTAAGCTCAAAATACATATGCGGAGTACGTGCCGTTTCTGCCAAAAGCTTTTTTCCAGCCAGCCAGCTGAACGCCTGATTTGCGTGACCTTCCTTGTAGCCAAGTTCCATTTGCAGACGGCTAGATGTCAATTCATCAGTGAGACCATATTTGAGCAGCACCTTTACTTCAAGCGGGTGCAGATTTTTTATAAGCGTTTTGTAGTCCAATTTTTATATACCGATTAGGAATTTTGCGGCGTCGTTTTGTATGGGCGCCAAATTGTACGGGCAGCCAAAACCAGAATGGTTTAAAACTGCCCGATATAAAAACCTGAGCAAATACTGTTCGTTTTAGCGTGTAAAAATAACCCAAGAGTGGTATTTGGCATAGCGAACCTTGCGGTCATCCTTGAACCACTTGGTTTTATCCTTTTTGTTGTAGGTATAGTGCTTGTAGCCCTGTTCCTTGGCAAAATTTTCATAAACGGCCATGGCTGTGTTCATGGCTTCACCCTGATCAAACAAACCGGCAAGACAGGTGTAATAGAAGTGAACTTCACCTGTAAGCGGAGTGTATTCAAGCTCAATCGTAACGCTGGTTCGGGCTTTGGGATGAAGCTGTTGCAGTTCCTCAGTATCTTCTACTTTGATAGTTCGGGTTGTGGTATCCGCATAGCTGTCAATACCCTCAAGCGCATAGCTGGATCCGGCAGCAGTCTGGGCAAACATTCCGGCGGCAACAAGCACACATACAAACATGGCTAGTAGTTTTTTCATTTGTTTTTCCTCCCTGGAAAATGTGATGGAAGTCATTCAGAATCAGTGTTTGAATGAACTTCAATAATAGCTATATGGAACCATTGTATCAGTTTCCATAAAAAAATCAAGGTCAACAACGTAATGTCCTTCTTGTATATAAATTCGCGGTTTATTTATAAGTAACAAAATTCCCGAAATTTCCTTTGGTTTGTTTTTTACAATCTGACGCCAATGGGCATGAACGGCATTTTTAACGGCCTGTGCAGATGCTTCCTGAATACCAGCGAAACCCATTCCAACAGGTGCGCGACCAACACCTTTGAGCCGGGGATGCGTGATTGATTCCCACCGCTGAAAGGCGAGTTTTTGGGCTTCGGTGCGGTTGCATGAAGCCCACACTACCAGACGCTCGTCAATTACCTTAGGCTCGTTGTAGACAATAGGATTGAGCTGCGAATTGAACGGGCGAAGTTCGCCCCATTCAAAATATTCTTTGACGCGACGACGCTTATCTGAAGGTGTGTAGTCGAACGTCCAACCGTTAATCATTCCGTTTAAAAAAAACGGCGCAATCTGCTTCATGCGGTCGATTGCAAACGCAAACAACGAAAGTTCAGGACGCAATGTGGATTGTCCAGTTTTGGAAGAATCTGCCGGTTTCGCGGCATTCGAGGCTTCTTCACCAGGATTTTCAGATTCCGAAGCGCTGGCATTCCAAGATTCATCACCGAACAGTCCCGGGAATGCGTCAAGCTCAGCCCAAAACTGAATGCGCAAATGTTCTTTCTGCGAAGGTTCCTGAGAATACAGCGAACCGGCGCAGAACAAGGCGAAACACAAAATCCTTGCCGTTTTTTTTAGCGACGCCATGCATCCTTCCAAATTTGCATAGGATTTTTATTCATACGTACAATCAGATACAGCCAAGCCAATGCAAAACCAACCAAATGGCTCATATGAGAAATGCCTGAACGTACGTTGAACAACTGACTTCCGATTTCTATAACAGCATATATCACAACCAATAACGGCGCAGGAACAGGAATAATCCCCCAGATACTGATAATGCTGCGCGGAAACACAACTGCAAAAACCAGCAGTATGGAATAGATTGCCCCGCTAGCACCAATCAGATTGATATACCAATACATGGGATTTACAAAACGTCCCAGAAGATAGTGAACGGCCACAAAAATCACGCCATTCAAAATGCCGCACACAAAATACATGAGCGCGAATTCTTTTGAACCCAGCGATTTTTCAACCGGAACGCCAAACACCAAAAGCCCCAGCATGTTAAAAAGAATATGCTGAAATCCGCCGTGCATGAACATATAAGTAAACGGCTGCCAAAAAAACCGGTAACCTACCACGCCGGTAACGCTTAATCCCATGTAAGCCATCAGCTGAGGATTCATGGAAACGAACATGAACAGCGCCACATTCACAAGCACCAGCATGAGGGTAACATTAACAAACACATAACGGAACGGTTTATGCAGCGCGGTCATGATGAAACAGATTCCGTAACAAGAATAGACGGGTCTGCATAGGTAATGCGGTTGCGCCCATTCCGTTTGGAAACATATAGCGCTTGATCCGCCTGGTCAACAAGAACCTTTGCAGAATTAAGGGGATTGGCCGCAGCTGAAAAAGTTGAAACGCCACCAGAAATTGTTACCTGCATGTGCGTTTCATCGTAAAAAAAGTCGAATGACTCCACCGCTTTTCGGATTCGTTCAGCAACGGCGAGGGCATCGTTTTTGTTTGTGTTTGCCAGCATCACCACAAATTCTTCGCCACCGTACCGCGCCGCCATGTCATGGCTGCGAATACCATCTTTAATCAACTTGGCCACTTTTTGCAGAACATAGTCCCCACATGCATGACCGTAGGTATCGTTAAAAGTCTTAAAAAAGTCAATGTCAAACATGACCACGCTCAAATGCTGTTCCTGAACATTTGCAACATCCAGTTTGTCAGTGAGCACATTAAAAAAATAATACTTTAGCTTGAGGTGTGTCATCATGTCGGTAGAAGACTGTTCCACCAGTGAAGCATTGTTTACGGCAACCGCAGCCAACGAAGAAATAGTCAAAATCTCATCGCGCTCATACAATGTATATTCCGCGTCTTCACCCAGGCCGATGGAAATGCGTTCGCCCAAAAGCAAAACGCCGTTCAAATGATTTTTCAGGATGAGTGGCACAACCAGCGAAGGATTCAACGAAGCAATCACACGCACGCTGTGTTCGTCTGGACATTCATTTACCAGTTCATCCAGCATAAACACACGCCCCGCACTTCCCAGTTTTTTTACCACAAAAGAATTTTCATCAATCACATACTGCATGGAAGTATCAACTTCCAGGCCGCTGTAATTATCACCAAGCTTGTAGTGGCGACTTTCGATTGAATCGCGCACAAACATACCTGCGCCCAGCACCCTCATCTGCGCCATGGCAATATACAAAATAGACTGAATTAGCGTAGAAAGGTCAAGAGTTGTACACAATGAACGGGAAATTTCAAGCAGCTGCTGGAGGTCGTACAGTTTTTTTTCGTATTTTGAGATAATCTGCTTGAAGTCATCTTCTGAAACAGGGAATGTTTCCGGTTCGTATTCTGAGGATGTAGATTTATTGCGCAGATCTTCCTCATCACTCATGGATTTTTTTTCTCCGCGTTCCCAATTATAACATAATTCTTCATTATTTCAAGAAAAATCTTCCACTGTGGATACTGGCGCTCCAGCGTTTCCGCGCTGTCACGATTGCGCGAAGAAATCATGAGCACTTTCAAATTGCTGATAACATCGGAACTGGGTTTTTTGCAGTCAGCAAGGATTTCGCCCACAGCGCCGTACAGCTGGTTCACATTGCTGGCTTCAAACTGAATCACTTCTTTGGCGCGCTTGTTTATCTTTTCAACCAAGTCTTTTAGCTTACCGGCAAAACTGTCATCTTTGTGGCTGTCGCGGATAAGGCCCACAATAAGCGATTCATCAAATTCGTTGGTACGACTAAAAAGCTGTTCAAATTTAAGAATACGGTCAAGGCTTTCGTTGCAAGCATACACCATCGAAGAAAATTTGGTTTTGTAATCCGGGTCGTTAAAAAAGCCTTCGATCACAATATTGTTCAGCAGTGCGCGGATTGGTTCCGAATAAAACACGTTGAAAAATGATTTTAAAATCTGGAGCGGCGTAATCCAAACGAATGAATTAGGCGTACTCTGGCGCAGTTGGTTGTTCAGCGTGGAGTTGTAACCCGAAATCAAATCAAGCTGGCGGTCGCCGAACACTTCATGCACCTGATTCCGCAAGTTTTCGTCTTGAATTTCAACTTTAAGGCGACCTTCGTCAACGGTAAACCGCATTTCAAGGTATCTCGCGTAATTTTTTCGCGCATTAACTTGATATTTTGCTTTTGGGGGAACAAAATCAGGATCTTTTTTTGCCACACGCACCAGTTTTAAAAGTGTTGGCTCTGTGAATACATGCCGTAGAAGCCCCTGTATTTTTTTGAGATTCAAAAGGATATCCGATTTTGTTTTTTCGTCAAGCGTGCCAAGATTTTTGAGCTGCGCAAGCGCCAGAATCGCATTGCCCACCGAACTGGAAATGTCCATGCCAGCGCACACGTAATACAAATCCTGCAAAGTGCTTTCAATCAAATCGGGCGGAATTGACTGGAATTGGGGTTCGTATTCAGGTCGGCTCAAAAAATTTATGTCAAACATGCGGATTGCGTTCACGTATCCAAAACGACATATGTCTGAAAGCTGCTTGATCCGGTCAAGTACGTTGTCAATTTTTATAAGATCTTTGCTGTTCAGCTCCTTGATGATTTTTTCAAGAGTGCGGTGTTCGGCATCAAAATGGCGCGTGAGGGATTTTGCCTGCAAAGCTTCGGCCTTGCGGTGCTCGAATGAAAGGCTTTCCAACATTTCCTGCACTTCCTGCGGAAAACCTGTAAGCAAAAGCTGTTCCTCGTATTTGTGGTTGTGTTCGATGTCTTCGCTAAAAATAGTTTCTGAAAGCAGATTTTCAATCGGTTTGGTGCAGGCAAACATCATGCGGAGCGCTTCGGCAAAATTCACCTGCACCATGCTGTTTTTATACAGCGACGGCTGAATATCACGAAGCTCCAGCTCTATTTTTTTTATAGCCTGCCGTTTTTTTACTTCTGGCGATGAAGCCATAAAAATGGACTGAAGAAATTCCGCAATGCTCTGAAAAAATGACATAGTTTATTTTATCGTTTACCGATTTTTTTTACAAGTATGCATTCGGAAAGCGCAGGAAACAGAAGCAAACCCAAGCTTAAAACAAGCGAATTCCATGCATTCTTTTTGGCGCAAGCTGCCCGCACATAAAAGCCAGTCACCAGAGAATTCTAATCAAGGCAAAAATGCGATTTCATCTTGACGGACAAAAAATTTTATCAAGACAGGCGCTTTTGTTTATCTTGATAAGCACCGCAAATTCATCAAGAGAAAAATTTCTGTTCATCTTGATGAACGGGTTGGATTTATCAAGATGAAATCCAAAAAAACGGAATAAATTCAAGACAAAATTGCCACAAAAATCCGATAAAAATAAGTGAATTTGAGAAAAATGCGGAATAAAATTCTTGAAAAGCGCTCCAAAGCCAAGAACATGGCGGATGCATCATGCCTGCTTTAAGCATAATTCGGTACGCCCGAAAATGTCAAGCAGACTGCTTTCCTGGAAATGGCGGCAAGACTCGTTCCACAAAAAGAGTTTCTTGCAGGCGAAAAGTATTGGCAATCCTGCAAAAAATGTTGTTCCTGTTTATCATGTTAATTATTTTCAGAATATTTTAACGAACCGAATTTTATGCCCGTTCATTTTTATATGTTTATGGACATGGCGACTTGTGCTATACTTGGACTTATGCCTTGTGGTTTTCTTCCCGTCTCACAGCAGGAGCTTCTCAGTCGCGGCATAAGCGAGGTCGATTTTGTTTTTGTCTCAGGCGACACTTATGTTGACCATGCGTCGTTCGCGGCGGCGCTGCTCGGACGGCTTTTGGAGGCGAACGGCTACACGGTCGCGCTTCTGTGCCAGCCGGACTGGAAAAACGTTGAGGAATTCCGCAGATTCGGGCGGCCGCGTCTCGCTTTTCTTGTGAGCGCGGGCGCAATGGACTCGATGGTCTCCAACTACACGGCGAACAACAAGCCCCGCTCCGAGGATGCTTACGCGCACGGCGGCGTGGCGGGTCATCGTCCTGACCGCGCCCTCATCACCTACTGCGCCAGAATCCGCGAGGCGTACAAGGGCGTGAATGTGATTGTCGGCGGCATTGAGGCGAGTTTGCGCAGGACAAGCCACTACGACTATTGGTCCAACACGGTGCGCCGCTCCGTCCTGCTTGACTCAAAGGCCGATTTGCTGATGTACGGCATGGGCGAGCGCTCCATTCTGGAAATTGCCGCCGCTTTGCGACAGGGCATTCCCGCGCGGCAGATTCGCGGCGTGCGCGGCACAGTCTGGTACACGAGCCATGCGGACGAACTGCCGGAAAATGCAATCACGCTTCCGTCGTTCGCGGAAATCAGCAAGGACACGCCCGAAAGCAAGCGGCTTTTTGCCGAGAGCTATCTCATTCAGGAGCAGAACACTGACGCGATTAACGGCCATGTTCTCGTTGAGCCGGTTGACGCGCGGT
>JAFLSN010000022.1 GCA_022510905.1 Treponema sp. | reverse complement strand
AATATATTTGAAGAAGCATTTTTTAACGGTTCTTCAAACGGTAAATATTTTTCAATATAGTCATTTACATCAACTGTCCTATAAGACACAAATATATTATTTAAATTTTCATTACTCAAAAAACTACATATAATTTTTTGACTAATTTTTATTCGTTCAGCATTATAATCATTCAAATACAAATAAAAATTAGTTTGTGGATGTGATCTTGCCTCATTTATAAACAATTGTAAAACTTCTACAGAAGTGCAAAAATCTCCGTCCTGATATATCCCCGCATTGCACATGCAATCTATAAAATTGATATTTTCAATATTATCCCTATTCACAGAAACTTTCAGCCAATATAACACATATTCTCGTATATATTGAATCTTGTATTCGGTTTGTGGTTTCTTTGCCTGTAACGACTGAACGTCTATATCTAGTTCATCAATCAGTGTTTTGTTTCTCATATTTATTTTCCTAATATTGCATATCATAAAAATTTCTGCCTGAAAGCAGTAAACTGATTCGCAATATGACTTCTCCATTCCGTTGAATTTTCTACCTCTTCGATATTCGTACATGCATTGTAAAACGACATCATTTCAGAGTGAGAAATCCTTATTCCCTTGGACTTTGCGAAATTGAACACATCAAGCAGTTCAACTAACTGTGTTATCGTAATCGGAATGATTTTCTGCCTTTTTCCTTTATACTCGTATTTTACAGCAAACCAGAATGTGTTGATAGTGTCGTCATGCAAGCGAGGGGCTATGAACAAGCAGTAATTCGGACTGTCATTATGAGCATCCTCAAATTCGCGGAGATGCCGCATAACTGGCTGCCCCTCGTTGAACCACTGGTCGCGACCTGTGAGCATCGTAACCTCGCAAATCGCGCTGAATGTATCATAAAAACATTCGATGTCGGGAACGTTTGCGGGTGCGGTGAAAGTCGGCTCGTTGTCATCACCAAGCGGAGAATTAGGCTTGATGAGCCTTGCATCGTCAATGATATTGAGCGCGATGTTCGCCCATTTCTCCAGTGCTATAGACGGCTTCATACCTAGTTTCATGATGTTTTTGAGTGCGTTTTCTGCCTCTTCAATTTTGCCGTCAGCCTCATAAGTGTATTTAAGCGTCTCGTTTTGCAATGACAGACGTTCTATTCGCAAATCTGCAATCTGTTTCTTCAGCGTTTTCACATCGGTGGCAAGAGATACAGAAACAGCGGATTTTCGCAAAGCTTTCCGTAAATCCTTTGTTTCGGAAACAATGTCCTCTGCGATTTTCTGCAACGATTCAACGGTCTCAAACGGAAGCATGTAGCCGTAATAATCGCCGATATAGGCTTGATAGCTCTCGACAGAATAGTAATGCGCCTCGCCAGACAAATCGCAAAGGATTGCGTTTATTTCCTGCATACGGCGCGGTTCTAAATCGATATAATATCCTCCGCCTCGGATATAGATGTATTTTGTCAGGCGCAGGCAGCGTATAATGTTGTCCGTGTATTCGTGTATGTTCTCCTGCGGATTGTTGAAATCAGCCAGATAATCTGAGATGTAATCATCCGCGAAGTCAGATTTTTCTTTGTCTGTTTTTAAGCTCTCATATTGCTCTCTGAATGCCAAAAGTCTTTCCGCGATGGACTCAACTTCCGCAAAGTCCACGATTGACAAAACAAAAATGCCGAATTCCAGTTTTGATATGCCTTTGGATTTTATGTTTCGGGATGTGCATTTCTCATTTACATACCGTATCAACCGGAGCGCGTTAACAAAAGGAATCGTGTTGTAGCCCTTAAAGCCTTTCATCAGCGGATTAGGATACTGGAACTTCAAAAGATAAGAAAGCATGACATCGCCGATTTCAATCTCGCCGTCAAGAAAACGCCTTCCCATGTCGGTGATAGAGATTCTATTGTCAACCAGCGCAACCAAACCCATTTTTTCAATCAGGTCAAAAGAAGTGCGGCCGCGCATTAAAACTGCCCGTCAAAATCTAGAATTATGCTGTCCGGATGACAGACGGCATTCAATATGTCCATATCGCACCAGTATCTTACCACAAGCTCATTCTCTTTTGAGTTTTCTGCGAATTTCAATGCGGAACGGACAGTATCAAACTGAAAGTCTGTGTTTTCATTTAGAAATCGTATCGTATAATCATAAATATAAATGTCCAACCGCTCAATGCATTGCGCAACACCGTTCCTGTCTATCATGAATTCATCATCCTCAATGTTTGCCAAATTCGCCTGTTGCAAATCAACCAATGAGAATGTGCGATTGTCGTTGAGGACAAATGAGAAATCAAAGTAATGCAAAAAATCGGAAAGTCTTATTTTATTGTACGTCATTCTCATAAAATCATCAGGCTGTTATACAGTTCGGACATTTTGCTGTGCTGATTTGAAAGCGACTCGTAATCAAGGAATCTCACCAGCGGCTTTATGGGGTTGTAAATCGACTGGCTCATTTTGTCGTCGAATTCCTTTCTGCGCTTTGTGTCCGCTACGATATAGAAGCCCGCGCGGAAGTCCTGAAGCTCGAAGAATTTGTTCAGCGAATTGATGATGTTCGTGGAATGCTCGACCTCGTAAAACGCATTCGGCAAGTTCCGTTCGTTGAACCAGACGGTGTCTATCGTTCGCGCACGTTTTACGATTTTCTCATACGTGAATTCGGGCATTTCTTTCATGGTCGATATGTCGCCAAGTTTCTTGTCGAGGAACATTCTGTTCTTGTCCTGCGGCGGGGTGTATGTCAGCAAGCGCTTCATGTTTCCGATTTCCGTAATCAGCCCCTGATAATACGAATGCGTGAATGTCTCGATTTGTTCTTTTTCATTTTCCTTTATGGCGAATTTCTCCAGCACCGTGTCACGATAGTCTTCCAGTGCCCACAAACCGGGCTGAATCCTGAAAAAATCCTTGTTCCGCTGCAAATAGCACCGTATGCTTTCAAACGGAGTTTTCGTTTTCCACGTTGACGTGTCCACGTTCTGGTTGAGGTAGGCGAGCGTCGCATAGCCGCCGTTTTTCTGCATCGCCTCGATTATGTCGTCAATCTGCGTGTGTCGTTTTTCCATAAAATGCTCCTGCTCAGGCCGCAAGCCTCGCGTTGATTTTTCCGTCCTTGAATTCGCTTTCTATGTATTCACGGAGGTAGTTGCTGTACAGGATGTCGTTTGTTATGAGGCGCTTGTCGGTGTAGGCGGACGAGACCGCGCCAGTCCCTGCGAAAATGTCCGCGAACGTGCCGAAGTCGCCGCACTCCGCCGAGATTACCTCGGTTATAAAGGGAAGAAGCCTGTATTTGTTGCCCAGATAACGGCGGTTGTTGATTTTTGTCGTTGTCATTTCCTCGCACCTGCCGACATTCTAGCATAAGCGCATAAAAAAATATAGTGCTTTTTGCTGCCATCTGCGGCGGGGCATCTCTGGCACGGCATACGCGACTGCCATATAGCAAGCAGTATCCATAATGCTGGTGCTTTTTGTGACGCTCAGAACGAATGAAGTGTACGGACTTTCGCTCATTGAAGTCAAAATCGATGTTCCATCGCTCAAACGTGTGCTCGTGCTGGGACTTCCCGGCGGAATACAGATGTCGATTACCGCGTTTTCAAGCATGTTCGTGATGGGATACATAAACCGTTTTGGCTCGGCATGCATGGCGGGGTAGTCGGTGTTCAGCAAGATTGACCAGGTTCCGCTTCTGCCTGTCCAGAGCTGCGGAGCGCAGAACTTGCTGCGGATTCGCAATGGGGCAAGAACTTCGCTGGAAATTGCTTTTCAGTGGACGCTGCCGATTGTACTGGTGTTTGAGCTTTTTCCGTACCAGATGTTTTTTTATGTTCAACATGGATTGCACAGGTGCTTTATTACGGAATGCTCTTTCTGCGGACAGGGGTGCCGTTCAACCTGCTGCGGATACTGAACCAGGTGTTTGCCGGCGCGCTGCGAGAACCGGGCCATGCGCTCCATCCGACGGCAGCAATGCTGCTTTCGTTTGTTGTGTTACGCCAGATATACCTTGCCACCGCCACCCGCCTGACCGCAAGTTTTATTCCCACAGCATTCGCATACCCGTGGCCTGGGGCTGTGCGGCATTCTGATAAAGTTTTGCGTATGCCATGCACACACGGCACCTTAAAAAAAGCGCACCGCCGCCAGACAAGAGGAACCATTCCTAAAACAGGCCGCTCACAATTCCATCGTCGCTCACATCGATGTTGAGCGCGGAGGGAACTTTTGGAAGCCCCGGCATGTCAACAATATCGCCCGCGAACGCGACGACGAATCCGGCTCCGCTGTACAGCTGCACATCACGCACGGGAAACACATAGCCTGAAGGTGCGCCCAGCACGGTTTTATCATGGCTCAACGAATTCTGCGTTTTTGCCATGCAGACAGGAAGAGAGCCGTATCCCTGCGATTCATATTCGGAAAGCTTTTTGAGCGCACGGCTTTCAAACGAAACGGAGCCTGCCCGATAGATTTCGGTAGCAAGCACTTCAATTTTTTTTGCAAGCGGAATATCAAGCGGATAAAGCGGCGAAAAAGAGCTGGGACGCTCGCATATGGCAGCAACCTCATGCGCAAGCTCCGTAGCCCCGGCCCCTCCCCTGCCCCAGCCTTCGCACCGCACCAAAGGAGCCCCGCAAGACTCGCTCAATTTTTTAACAAGCAAAAGCTCCTGGTCAGTGTCGCTCTCAAACACATTTATGGCCACAACCACGGAAAGCCCGAACTTCCGCAGATTTTCGACATGCACACGCACGTTCGCAAAGCCTTCTTCGACAGCGGAAAGGTTTTCAATGCGAAGGTCAGATTTTGCCACGCCGCCGTGCATCTTGAGCGCACGGACTGTCACCACGAGAACCGCCGCCGCCGGTGAAAGTCCGTTCATGCGGCACTTTATGTCAAGGAATTTTTCCGCCCCCAGATCCGCGGCAAAGCCTGCCTCGGTCACCACATAGTCGCCTGTGGCAAGGGCGCAGAGAGTGGCGTTGATTGAATTGCAACCGTGCGCGATGTTTGCAAACGGGCCTCCATGCACAAATGCCGGCGTGTGCTCCAGAGTCTGCACCAGATTGGGCCGTATCGCGTCCTTTAAAAGGCATGCGATTGCGCCTGTGCAATGCAGCTCCCCAAACGCAACGGGCCTTTTTGAATATGTCTCCCCCACAGTGATTCGGCTTATCCGCTCCTTCAGCTCGCCTATCGTTTTTGAAAGACACACAATGGCCATGATTTCGCTCGCGACAGAAATCTGAAAATGGGTTTCACGGGGCACACCGTCAATGCGCCCGCCAAGCCCCACAATCACGGAGCGAAGAGCACGGTCGTTCAAATCAACACAGCGCTTCCATGTAACTGTACGCGGATCTATGCCCAGCTCATTCCCCTGCTGTATGTGGTTGTCTATCAGAGCCGCCATCAGGTTGTTCGCGGCAGTTATGGCATGTATGTCGCCAGTAAAATGCAGGTTGATGTCTTCCATCGGAACCACCTGCGCATAACCGCCTCCGCATGCGCCTCCTTTTATGCCAAAGCACGGCCCGAGCGAGGGTTCCCTGAGCGCGACAACGGCGTTTTTGCCCATGGAACGGAGCGCGTCGCCCAGGGCTATTGTCACCGTGGACTTTCCTTCGCCTGCCGCAGTGGGTGTCATGGCCGTCACAAGGATGAGTTTTCCCCGAGCGGAAGAACAGGCCTTGGCCTGCAACGCACGGAGCGCCTTGAACGTAAGCTTTGCCTTGTATGTTCCGTACAAATCCAGCTTCGACTCCGAAAGCCCTGCGGCGCGGGCAACGTCGGCTATTGGCTCCATTTTGTTTTGCTGTGCAATCTCAATATCCGAAAGCATAGATCCTCCAATTAAAAATATGCGTCACAGATGTTTTTTAAGAACACCGCCAGACATCATCAACACTGGATGCAGGCGGGGCCAGGCTTCCAGAGCAGCTCCACTTCCTCTGCGGAAAGCTCGCGGAACTCTCCGGGCGCAAGCGATGGGTCGAGCGAAAGGCCGTTCACGGAAAGCCGCTTGAGGTACACCACTTCGTTTCCGAGCGCGCGGAACATGCGCTTTATCTCATGGAAACGGCCTTCGTACACCGTAAGCCGGCACACAGCCTCCTGCGCCTCATTCCATTCAAGCATGGCAGGAAGGCAGTCAACAGCGCCGTCATGCCCGTCGCCTGCGATATGCAGCCCCATCGAAAGCTGGCTTTTATACCTGTCCCGCTCCTGCGGCAAAGGATTTTCTCTTAAATGCACTTCATATGTCTTTGGAACATGGCGTTTGGGCGCGGTAAGAAAATGGTTCAAGTCGCCATCTGTGGTAAAAAGCAAAAGACCCTCCGTGTCAACATCGAGGCGGCCCACGCTGTCAAGGGCAGCGCCGGATAGACTGTGCCCCAGCTCGGGAGGGAGCAGATCATACACTGTGGGATGGCTTCCGTCCTTGCGGGAGCACACCGTGCCAGCAGGCTTGTTGAGCATGACAGTGCGCTGCACGTGCACCGAAAGGGGCGTTCCATTCACGGAGATTGCGGAAGAGTCCACGTCAACATGCATCTGGGGCTGAGTCACAACCGCCCCGTCAACGCAGACGGCGCCGCTCCGCACAAGGCGGAACACTGCCTTCCGCGTGCCGCAGCCGCTGTTCGCGAGAATCTTGTCGAGCCGTTCAAACTGTTTCTGACGCTTCATGTACGAGACAAGTATAGCAGAAAAGCGCGTCCGTGTCTGTAGAATCGCTGCACAAAAACATGGATTCAGCATGAGGCAAGACGCACCGAAACGCACGCATGATGCATGGCTTTTTTCAAGCCGCAGCGCCTTGTGATTCCACGGCAGGCGGAGTAAAGAAGGCCCCGTGCGAAACGCTACAAAAGCAGAATGCCGAAAAGCGCACCTGCGAGCACGATAAAAACGGGATGAACTTTTTTAAAACGGAACAGAACCAGCAGGGCCGCAGCATAAAACACAAGAGACTTCCAGCGGAACAGATCCGCCAGACTTTTTGAAGCAGCAAATGCCTTGCAGTCAAACAGCGAAAGCATGCACACGCTGAGCATGGCCACAAGCACAAGGCCGCCGGTGGCAGGACGCACGCCACCGAACGCAGCCTGCACGAGCGGCTTTTTCTGTATGCCCGCAAAAAAACGTGACACCAGCACAATGATTATAAACGCAGGAAGCACCTCCGAGACGGTGGCAACAATGCCGCCGAACGGCCCGTAAAGCTCCGTGCCGATATACGTGGCAAGGTTTATGCCAATCGGCCCGGGAGTGCTTTCGCTTATGGCAAGCATACTGTAGAATTTTTCAGCTGAAATCAAATGGTAGCGTTCCACAAGAGCCTGCTGCATGAATGTGGCCGCCACAAGACCGCCGCCGACGGCAAACAGGCCCACATAAAAAAATATGCATGCCAGCTGGACAAGAGACAACACGCCGCTCATTTCTTGCCTTCCGTAAATGATTTCTTGTGCCTTTCAACAAAAGCCGAGACAGCCACACCGCCAATGGCAGCGGCGAGCACCACAGCCACAGAAGGCACCCTGAACACATAAACAGCCGCGAACGACGCCGCATAAAACAGGACACCCCACCATTTTTTTATGGAACGCCGCGCAAAATTTACAGCCGCGAACGTAAGCAGAGCCGCCACCGCAACATTTATGCCAGACATAGCTTTCTGCACCCAAACAATGTCCTCAAAGCTTGAGATGAACCGGGCTACAAGCGTTATGATTATCAATGACGGCGTAACCACCCCGGCCGTCGCAAAGAGGCCGCCAGGGATTCCACGCCTTGCGCACCCCACAAAAGTCGCGACATTCACCGCAATCACGCCCGGCGTTACCTGCGACACCGCGTAATAGTCTAGCAGATCTTCGGAACGGGCCCATGCACGCTTCTGCACCAGCTCCCGTTCCAGAATCGGAAGCATGGCATATCCGCCGCCAAACGTGACCGCACCGATTTTAAAAAACACCGCATACAGGCTGCACAGCTCCCTGAACACCTTGCACCTCCTAAAAATGCCACCAAAAGATTTAAAACAGGCACCCCTTGAAACGCCCCCGGCAGTCCAAAAGTGCACGGAAAGCGCCGTTGATTTGTTCCCGGCAGTTCAAAAGCGCACGGAAAACGCAGTTGATTCGTTCACCGCAGACCAAAAACGCCCGGAAAACGCAGTTGACTTGTTCCCGGAAGACCAAAAGCGCACGGAAAACGCAGTTGATTCGTTCCCGGAAGACCAAAAGCTCATGGAAAACGCCATTGGTTCGTTACCGGAAGACCAAAAGCGCACGGAAAGCGCCGTTGGTTCGTTCACCGCAGACCAAAAATACATGGAAAGCGCAGTTGGCGCACCTCCAGAACATCACCGCCGGCCAAAGGCTGCCAGATTTTCAAGTCCACGCTTGAACTGGGGAATCCGTGCATGGGCCGCGGTGTCGAGGGGGGAACGCTCGCCGCGCAAAAGCAGATGGTAGGCAACGCCGGCAATCATTGCGCCGTTGTCTCCGCACAGCTTTAGCGGGGGAAAAATGCACGTAAGCTCCTTGTGCTCAGAAAGAAGTGCCCTGAGCCGCGAATTCGCGGCGACACCGCCGCCTGCCACCACGGTGGTAAGTCCCGTGTCCTCAACGGCACGGAGCAGCCGCGAAATCAATGTGCGGCAGGCGGTTTCCTGGAACGAGGCCGAAACGTTCTGCACCGATTTTTCAAACCCGGGGTTCAAGAACAAATCTGACTGGTGGATTACCGCCGTCTTAAGTCCGCTGAACGAAACATCGTAGCGGTGATCCCCTTTTTCCATTTTTGGCACGGGAAAGCTGAACGCCGCGGGATTTCCGCTTTGGGCCATCCGGTCAATCTGCACTCCGCCGGGGTATCCCAGTTCATAGAACTTAGCCACTTTGTCGAACGCTTCACCCACGCTGTCGTCTATCGTGGTGCCAAGGACTTCCCAATCGTCAAACCCGTTCACTTTGGCTATGATGGTGTGTCCACCCGAGACCAGGAGACCAAGATAGGGATAAGGAATGTCATGCACCAGATGGGCCGAATACATGTGGCCCAGCATGTGGTTTACGGCAACGAAAGGTTTTTCCATGGCCCATGCGAATGTCTTTGCAAACGAAAGCCCCACCAGAAGCGAGCCCACGAGCCCGGGGCGGTTTGTGGCGGCAACGGCATCGATACCAGACGGGCCAAGGCCTGCGTCCGAAAGGGCCTTGTGCACGACGGGCAAAATCCATTCAGCATGCTTTCTGCTTGCGATTTCGGGAACAACGCCCTGGTACTGCCTGTGGAATGGAATCTGGGTGGCCACCACAGAGCTCAAAATGGTTTTCCCATCTTCAACAACAGCGGCCGCTGTTTCGTCGCATGAAGATTCAATTCCGAGAACTTTCATAGAAACACTCCCATAAATGTATATGCCGGACTTTGTACTGAACCGGCGGATTGCGAAAATGCCCGGCCGGGGCGCGCATTCAAAGTTTTACCTGGGAAGGAACCGCAAAACGGTAGCCTTTCTGCTTTAGATGTGGATACATTTCACGGAGCAGGGCCGGAAGTATGTTTGCGGATTTATCCGTATGGCCGATGATAAATGCTGAACCGCTGCGGTTTGCGACAGCCAGTGCCTTGTATATCTCAGAGACCATCTCTTCGCGGGTTATCACGTTATCCAAAAACGGAGCGTTGCGCTCGTATATGCCTACTCCGCGTTCAAGCGCCGCCTGACGAGACTTGGTTTTTGCCGATGTACGCGAGTCAAGAAAATAGATGCCAAGCTCGGAGGCCACGTCAAGCACGGCACCGACTTTAACAAGGTTTTCGGTTATGAGGGAGCCTTCGTGGTTGTTCAAGCCCCGCACCGGACCGATTTCCGCGATATTTGCCTTGATTGTGGCCGCAATGTCAAAAACGTCCATGGACGGAGTGATTGCGCCTGGCCCCGGGTCTATCGAGAGGCTTGAAGCCTGCATTGGCTGGTGCAAAATGACTTCCTGCCCTGCCGCACGTGCCACGTCAGCACATTCCCTGGAATGGATCAGACAGGGGAGCACGGCGATTGTCACGGGAAAAGGCAGATCCGTATAGCGTTTTACATTGTTTACGTTAAGTCCTGCATCGTCAATTATGAACAGCAGCGTGGCTCCGTTTCTGGCGGGTGGAATCGCGGCAAACGGACTGGAGGGGGCAGCGCTGTCGTTACCGCCTGCCGCAGGCCCAAGCGATGCCACGGCGCCCGGGCTCCCGGCGGAATCTGGGCCAGCTCCGGCGGCTTCAAGACCGGGGAGCTCCTCGCCGTCTACAGCCACAGGTTCCGGGGCTCCTGTACCTGTAGCCGTATGTGCCGAACCGGACTGCATGGCAAGGATCACCGATGAATACAGGAAGCTGGCCGCAAGAACCGCGGCGCATACCGTCAATATAATGGCGATGACTACCAGCGCATTTTTTGGATTGAACGAAAGCCTTGTCCTGCGGTTTTTGCCTGCATTCTGGCGGGAACCGGTGCGCTCCGGTCTTTCAGTGGATTTTTTTTGTGCGGCCATAGCAAATGATTATAGGAAAATTCCCGCATCAAATCAACACACCACGAGGCAAAAGCAAGGCCCCGGCCTTGCAGGAAAACGGTGCGCGCCCTTTCCGCATGAACCACGCATATCCATGCCCTTTGCTCCTGGGCGTTCCCAATCCCTGTTGATTTTTTATCCGCGCCGCCCTGCGCCCGCCTACCGCTCCTGCCCGAACATTGCAGAATGACCGGCACACATGACATGGCAGAACGACACTGCTTTGAATTTGCGCAACAGGCTGAATTCGCTGCTGTGAATCAAGCTGATTTAAAGTAGTGAATTCAGCCTGATTCAAAGTGTTTAAATCAGCCCATGGCACAGTGCGTGTTACACGGAAAAACCAGACTGAAACCAACACATCCCGATACAGAAGCAAGGCTTCAAGCCAGTGTCCGGCTACGCAGGAGCACGGCATGTACCTTTTCCGCGCGAATCACGCCGAAACACTCCTGCGCAACCTGCGCATGTGCCCGTTCCATGCAAAAAGACCTGCAATCCTGCGCCCCACGTATATCACGGCCCAGGACAAATACCAAAACAGATTTCAAGGTTTTACTTTCCAGAACATTGACGATACGGCCAGAAACTTATATAATAAATGGATTATGAAACCTGTGCTCATAAAGGACTTGCTCACTTCCGCTCCAGACGGCCGAACGGTCACGGTCTGCGGATGGGTGCGTTCAAAGCGTGATTCAAAAAACCTTGTTTTTATCCAGGTGAACGACGGAAGCTGCTTCGCTTCCATTCAGCTTACGTTTGACAGAACAAACCCAGGAAGCGCAGACACGCCGGCGATTGAAGCTGCCTTAAAAGACACGCTCACAGGCGCGTCAATCCGCGCGGAAGGTTCGCTCATCCCCTCGCCGGCAAGCGGACAGGCCGTTGAGGTAACGCTCAAGACACTAACCGTGCTGGGCACATGTCCGCAGGAAGAGTACCCGCTCCAAAAAAAGAACATGAGCATGGAATATCTGCGCGAAAATGCACACCTCCGGGCCAGGACAAACACGTTTGGGGCGGTGTTCCGGATGCGGAGCCAGATGGCAATCGCCCTGCACACGTTTTTCCAGGAACGCGGCTTTGTGTATGTCAACACCCCTGAAATCACCTGCTCAGACGCGGAGGGCGCAGGGGAAATGTTCTGGGTGACGACCCTCAGCCTGGAAAAAATCGCGGAGCTCGGTGTAAAGGCCGGGCTTGGCGGCATGAAGGTGGAAGACGCCCGCAAAATCGTTGACTATAAAAAGGACTTTTTTGGCAAAAAGGCTGGGCTCACAGTGAGCGGCCAGCTTGAGGCGGAAACTCTTGCCACCGCGCTTTCCCGCGTATACACTTTCGGCCCGACGTTCCGCGCTGAAAATTCCAACACCACACGGCACCTTTCCGAGTTCTGGATGTGCGAGCCCGAGATGGCCTTTTACGACCTGTTCGACAACATGGATCTTGAGGAGGAGTTCATCAAGCATCTCCTCAACTGGGCGCTCACCAGGTGCGCGGACGACATGGCGTTTTTTGAAAAACGCATACAGCCCGGCGTTGTCGCCCAGCTCCAGCATGTGGTGGACACGCCGTTCAAGCGCCTTTCATATACGGACGCCGTGGCCGTGCTTGAAAAGCACAACGACAGGTTTGAATATCCGCTCAGCTGGGGAAAAGAGCTCCAGACCGAGCACGAGCGTTTTTTGACCGAACAGGTTTTCAAGAGCCCTGTGATGGTGTACAATTATCCCAAGGACGTAAAGGCGTTCTACATGAAGCAGAACGAACCTGACGAACAGGGACGGCTCACAGTACGAGCGGTTGACGTGCTGGTTCCGGGCCTTGGAGAAATCACCGGCGGCTCCGAGCGGGAAGACAATTACGACAAGCTTCTTGCCGTATGCGAGGAGCGCGGCATGGACATGACAAATTACCAGTGGTACCTTGATTTGCGCAGATTCGGCACGGTACCGCATTCAGGCTTCGGGCTTGGATTTGCGCGGCTCCTGCAGTACATCACAGGTGTCGCGAACATCCGCGATGTGATTCCGTACCCGAGGGCCCCGAAGCTGGCTGATTTCTAACGGTGCCAGGAATCGGCCATGCCCGGTGTTTTGCCATGCGAAAGCCCGCACGGTATCAGGAGGAGGCTTTTTTTCATGGCAAAGCCACAAACCTGCACAGTGTTCTGGCAGGGCAGCCGGCATGGAACTTTTACTGGCGCCAAAAAATTTGAAAATGCAGCCGGGCAAAGAAAGCACGCCTTTCTTCCGCATCGAGACTGCGGCATACAGTGATTTTCCGGGCCGAACCCAAGCCACACACGTGGCATGAAGCCTGGCAAAACAATAATGGCGGGGCATAGTCAAGTGCCCCATCTTTAGTAGGAACATATCTTTATGGATGAAACACAGGCAGGGGAAAATCCCCTTTTTGGACGCAAGGTTTTTTTCCTCAATCCGGCATATTCTGTACGCACAGATGTGGTAAATGCCCTGCACGAGCAGGAATACGAAGTATATGTCATTGACAACTGGCGCGACTCAAAAAACATCATGAGACTGAACAGCGATTCCCTGCTGTTCATCAACGTGGACTCGCAGCTGTCCAAGCGGGCATGGTTCAACTTCATAGCTTCGTTCCAGCTGGACGAGACGCTTTCCACCATACACACGGGGCTGATTTCCAAGCGCCTGAAATCCGACGACCAGGAGCTCGTTTTGAGCAAGGCGAAGATTCAGGCCGGAATCATCCTGCTCACCAAAAACACGAACGGCATAATCAAGCAGTTTTCCACCATTCTTGAAAAGTACGGTGCAAAGGGGCGTCGCCAGTATGTGCGCGCGAACTGCCAGAATGAAAAAAACGCCGTGATCATGTGGAACGAAGGCTCAAAGCTGTACGAAATGAAAATAATGGATTTAAGCACAGTGGGCACAGCGGTCCTGCTGCCGCTCCAGTTCAAGGATCTGGTAAAAGAAAAATCCATCATGCGGAACCTCATCCTGATGATAGGCTCAAAGCAGCAGCTACAGGTTTCGGCCGTGGTATACGCAGTAAAGCCCACCGCCAACGGAATCATGCTCGTGCTGCTTTTTATCGAAAACTCGCTTTCAACAAAGTCTGCCATCAGAACGTATGTGTTCTCCACGCTGCAAAAGAGCATCGCTTCGTCCATCATCGGACTGCCGCAAGACAACATAAACTACAACAGGCCGTTCGTAAAGTATGAAGGCGAATACACTCCTGAAGGCGGCACCGATGCACAGGCGCAAAACGGAGCATAGAATGCATCATCTCCCCACTTTTTTATCATTTATTTGAAACCACACCAATGGAAGCAAGCAAGGAGCGTTCATGTCAGATCAGCACGTAGAAGCATCGCAGTCATCGGATACACACTCTGTATGGGGGCGCAAGATATTTTTCCTAAATCCGCATGAATCGCTGTTTCCTGTCATCAGTGATTTGCGTGCAGCTGAATACGAAATCTACACGATAGAAAACTACAGGGACGTAAAGGGAATGCTGAAGCGTTACCCTGACTCCATGCTGTTCATCAACGTGGACGACCAGCTTCCTCATGAATCATGGCTGAACTTCGTGCTTTCTTTAAAGGAAGACCAGGCCTTTTCAAATGTGCTGGTGGGGCTTTTGACGCACGGCCTCAAAAAAGAAATAACCGACAAGTTCATGAAATATGCGGATCTGACTGGCGGCATAATCAACGTGTCCGAGTCCCGCACGCTGGTGCTGCATTCAATCAATTCCGTGCTCAAAATAAACAACGCAAAGGGCCGTCGCAAATATGTGCGCGCCATCTGCGTCGGTGACACAAAAGTTCAGATTATCATAACGGTCTCAGGAAAGATGTATGTCCTGAAGGTTTTTGACATTTCCACGGTAGGCGTAGCATGTTCCACCAAACAGTCCATGGACATAACATCAATCAAACCAAAAACCATCTTCCGCCGTTCAACCATCGCCTTGAACGGTGTTCAGTACGCCGTAGACCTTCTTGTGCTTGCAATAAAGCCAAACAAAGACGAAAACATGCTGGTGTGCCTTTTCATGCCGGGCATGCAGGCTTCGATTAAACAGAAAATCCGCAGCTATGTGTTCAGCACGCTCCAGAAAAGGCTCTTGAACAGTGTGCTCGACATGCCAAAAGACACTCAGGACTACACAAAGGAATCGGCACTGCTTTCACTTCCAGACAAAAACGAGGCAGCTGACACAGAAACGCAGGTGAATGGCGGCCACTTAAAATCCACGGAATCCAACGCGCATGATGCCGGCCATCTGTCCGAAAGCGGGCAGTTTACTTCCCTGTTTTAGGCTCAATCCATATTCAAAATGAATGCGACTGGCAGGCGCCGCAGAAGACATGCCGCACACAAGCAGCGAAAAATCACTCCGTTCACGGTGCTCCAGTCGCTCTACCTTACGCTGTTCTTTTACATGGACAACGACATGTTTTCATATGCCTCGGCCTGTGCGTTCGGCTTCCTGTTTTCGTTCATTCCCGTGGTCATGCTGATTCTGGTGATTGTGCTGCAAATCCTGCATGCCTCACCTGAAACCATCACCGCCCTTATCCGCCAGACTTCGTACCTGTCAGACGCATTCAACCTTGAATATATCACCGCGCTGATCGCAAACCTGAAAGGCATTTCAGTGTTTGAGACGGTGATGGGGCTTGCCATCGTGTGGATGGCACGGCGCTTTTTCAGCTCCGTAAATTTCAGCATGAACAAGCTGTTCCGCCAGATGACGAGCCCGCACCCCGTGCTGCGGCAGCTGCTGATTTTTGCAGGGGAGGCGCTGCTGATTATCGTAACATCGGCCACCGTGTTCATGGTCATCACATGCAAGACGATTTTCCAGCTTGAAATGTTCGGCTCAATGGACGCGCATTTCCCGGGCCTTTCAAACGCATTTCGCACACGCCTCGCGAACCTCGCGCCGACTGCGCTACTGTTTTTGTGCGTGCTCGTGTGCTACAAAGGCTGGAGCAGAACAAGGCCGCCATGGAGCCTGTGCATTGCCGCAGCGGCAGCGAACACCGCCGTGTTCTGGCTGTTCAGAAAAATCATGATGGCCTTCATAAACATAAACAACTACAACATAATCTACGGGGTGCTTTCAAGCGTGATTGTCCTGCTGCTTGAAGTGTATTTTTTCTTTGTGCTCTTCCTCTTTTTTGCCCAGTACCTGTTCGTGTGCCAGTTTTTTGACACGCTGCTTTTAAGCCAACTCTACCTGCTGCCCGACCGAAAAGAAGCGCATTTTATTTCGGCCATAAAACGCTCCATTTTTATCCACCCGGATTTTCTGCTGGCTTCGCAGGCCGAACAAGTGATATTCTGCCCAAAGGGAAGCACCATATACCGGCAGGGTGAATACGGCGACGCGGTGTTTTATGTGGTAGACGGAACCGTGGAGCTTTCGGACCAGGAAAACATGAGCCGTGTAAAGCGCGGCGCTTTTTTTGGCGAGGGGGAATGCCTGCTCTCACAAAAACGCTGGGGAAACGCAAGAGCCGATACCGATGTGCAGGTGGTCAAAATCAAAAGCCAGACCTTTCTTTCCCTCTTTGAGCTCAACCCTGCCGTGGCAAAAAAAGCCCTTGCACAAATCAGCGACTACTTTGCCAAATTTTATGGACGAAGCACAGATTATCCACTATAATCAACAACATATCTGCGCGGAAAATCCGTATCCTATCCTGTTAGCACGGCAGGAATGCGGAAGCGCCGGCTATCCGTCTGGAGTTTTGCATGACCAAATACATCTTTATCACCGGTGGCGTGGTGAGCGGTTTAGGAAAAGGAATCGCGGCCGCATCGCTGGGGCTCATTCTAAAAAGCAGGGGACTCAAAGTGGTCAACCAGAAATTCGACCCGTACCTGAACATCGACCCCGGCACCATGAATCCGTTCCAGCACGGTGAAGTGTTCGTGACCGACGACGGCGCAGAAACAGACCTCGACCTTGGCCACTATGAACGCTTTACAGATGCCACGCTTTCGCAGAGCTCAAACACAACGGCGGGGCGCGTTTACCTCACAGTGCTGAACCGTGAGCGCGAAGGAGGCTACAACGGCGGCACAGTACAGGTAATTCCAAACATAACCGAAGAGATATTCCGCCGCATGATGCTTTCCACCACAGAAACAAACGCCGATGTTATCATAACTGAAATAGGCGGCACAGTTGGCGACATCGAGTCGCTTCCGTTCATTGAATGCATCCGGCAGATGAAGTATGAAGTTGGAGAGGAAAACTGCTGCTACATCCACCTTACGCTCGTTCCATGCATGAAAAAAGCACATGCGCTCAAAACAAAACCCACGCAGCATTCCGTAAAAGAACTGCAGGCGCTCGGCATTCAGCCTGACATACTCATGCTCAGAACCGAGACTCCGATCGACGATGCCACACGCGAAAAACTGGCCCTGTTCTGCAATGTTGACACAGACTGCGTGATTCAAAATCTAAACGCAAAAAGCATATACGAAGTTCCGCTCAACATGGAAAATGAAGGGCTTGGCGACGCGGTATGCAAAACGCTCGGAATCTCAGGCACTTCCACAAAACTTGCAGACTGGGCAAAGATGGTGCACGTTTTTGAGCACCCGAAGCAGCATGTCACTATCGCCCTGGTTGGAAAATATATCGAACTGCACGACGCATACCTTTCCGTGGTGGAAAGCCTCACGCACGGCGGCATCGCAAACGAAACGGAAGTGGCCATAGATTGGATAGACAGCGAAAATCTGGCCACAGACGAGGCCGCGGAAGAACGGCTCAAAAATGCAGACGGAATCATCGTGCCAGGCGGATTTGGTTCGCGCGGCATCGAGGGCATGATCCGCACCGCACACTTCGCGCGCGCGAATGGCGTTCCTTATTTTGGCATATGCCTTGGCATGCAGATCATGGTGATTGAATACGCACGGAATGTGCTGGGCTGGAGCGACGCCCATTCCACCGAAATCGAGAAAAGCACCGCGCATCCTGTAATCGATCTTATGCCGGATCAAAACGGAAAAATCCTTGGCGGCACACTCAGGCTGGGAAAATTCGCCTGCGCCGTCAGTCCAGAAACGCTTGCAAAAAAGGCATACGGCACCGATATTGTCTGGGAGCGCCACCGCCACCGCTACGAGTTCAACAACACATACCGTGCGGATCTCGAACGCGCGGGTCTGGTGGTTGCGGGCGTAAATCCAGAACGGAATCTTGTTGAAATCGTGGAAGCGCCAAACCATCCGTGGATGCTAGGCGCCCAGTTCCATCCTGAGTTCAAGAGCCGGCCGAACAAGGCAGGTCCACTGTTCAGGGATTTTATCGCCGCAAGCGTTGCATACAAGGGCACGCGGGCCGATCCCCTTCAATGTGCAGAAGACGGCAACACCTGAAACAAGGCAGAAACACGGTACAGACCGTTTGCGCATGAACCAACAAAAAGGAGCAACCGCCATGGTAAACAAAGACAAAATCGTTGTGCTGGATTTCGGTTCGCAATATGCGCACCTGATTGCCAAGCGGCTTCGCATGATGGGCTACTATGCTGAAATCGCATTGCCCTCGGTTGGCGTGTCTGCACTTGCAGATGCAAAAGGACTTGTTTTGAGCGGCGGCCCCGCGAGCGTATACGAAGAGCATGTGCCGGATTTTAACACCGCGCTGCTTGACACTGACATTCCCGTGCTGGGACTGTGCTACGGCCACCATCTTATGGCCCAGCACTACGGTGCCCGCGTCGGAAAAGCTCCCGTAGGAGAATTCGGTATCGCACAGCTTTCAAAGACCGCAGAGGGTGCAAACTCGCCGCTGCTTTCAGGAATCAGCGACAGCACGCAGGTGTGGATGAGCCACCAGGACGCGGTGCTTTCGCTTGCACCCGGCTTTACGGTCATCGGCACAACCGCAGACTGCCCCTACGCCGCCGTGCAGGACATGCAGCGCAAAAGGTTCAGCCTGCAATGCCACTGCGAAGTCAAAGACACGCTTGAAGGAAACCGAATCCTTGAAAATTTCGCGCACGGCATATGCGGCATGAAAAAAAACTGGGACGAAGACACCGTGCTTTCCCATATCCTTTCGGAAATCAAAACGCAGGCCAAAAACAAAAACGTGCTGCTATTTTTGAGCGGAGGCGTTGACAGTACAGTTGCGTTCGCCCTGCTCAACAAAGCGCTCGGACAAGAACGTGTGCTTGGCCTGCACATTGACAACGGCTTTATGCGCAAGAATGAAAGCGCGCAGGTGGCAGCCGCATATCGGGCGCACGGATTTACAAACTTCATCGTTGAAGACGCGAGCGAAGCTTTTCTGAAGGCAGTGTCCGGCCTGACCGACCCGCAAAAAAAACGCATGGCAGTGGGCGAACAGTTTATTTCCGTGCGGAACGATGTGGTGGCCCGCCAGAACCTTGACGAGACCAAGTGGCTTCTTGCGCAGGGTACACTCTACCCGGACATCATCGAAAGTGGCGGAACCAAAAATTCAAGAGTAATAAAGACCCACCACAACAGGGTTGACGGCATCCAGAAACTGATTGAGCAGGGACTCATAATCGAACCGCTCAAAGATCTGTATAAAGATGAAGTGCGTGTAATCGGAAAAAAGCTGGGCCTTGAAGACGAGCTTGTGATGCGCCACCCATTTCCAGGGCCGGGACTTTCCATCAATGTGCTGTGCAGCAACGGCACCATGGGAAACCAGGACATGGCAGAATTTGAAGAGGCACGAGCCGAGCTTTCAGAAGTCAAGCTGGACATGTTCTGCGAACACTGCACGCAGCTGCTAGAAAAATACGTGCTTCCGGTGCGCTCCGTGGGGGTGCAGGGAGATTTCCGCACATACCGATTTCCCGCCGTGCTGCGCTTTGGAGCCGAAGAGGGCGGCGCTTTCCACCTGCCCAAAAAATGGGAAAAGCTTGAAGCAGCCTCCAGCGCAATCACAAACAGCACAAGGAGCCTGAACCGCTGCATCATCCAGCTGTGGCAGAACCCGGCGGTTTCTCACAGCGAAATGCGGCTGCAACCGGGCTTCTGCGACCGGCACCGCCTTGACCAGACACGGGAAGCCGACGAC
Source organism: Treponema sp. (assembly GCA_022510905.1). GTDB lineage: Bacteria > Spirochaetota > Spirochaetia > Treponematales > Treponemataceae > Treponema_D. Next base: position 20,320 of record JAFLSN010000022.1, on the reverse strand, counting down.
ATAATGCTTACGGCCCTGCACAAGAGCGGCTGGTACCAGAAAATCTTCCAGCACCTCACGATAAATCTGCCGTATGCCTCAACGCCAGAACGGTGCAGTTTTGTCCTGCGCCCGCTGTGCTCGGAAGATGTGATGACAGCGCGCTTTGCGCAGATTCCACAAGACCTGCTCAAAGAAATCGTGGCAGAAATCGCCGCGCTCCCCTGTACCGACGCAATCTTCTTTGACCTGACCAACAAACCGCCCGCCACATTCGGCTGGGAATAAGCAGAGGGAAAGCCTTCCAACGCAACGCAAAACAAAGCAACAAGCGGGCATCGCGGAAAAACCCGCAAGATGCAGCGGCTCTGGCGTGCTCCAGTCATGGCAAAAGCTGAAGGAATCCCCGCAGCCATGGCTCCCCTCAAGCTTTTTCCCGAACCACCGAAACCGCCCTTCCTTGCACACGAGCCGCCGTACAAACCCACAAACAAACAGGACACCCAGGCGCAAAACACGGCCTAAGCAACCGGGCCAGGTGCCCCGGCGCAGAATCACGGCATGTACCCTCTCCGCACGAATCGGCAGCTGGCTCCTCTGGCGCGAGAACGAGGGGCAGCATGAGGCTATGCGTCCTGTAAGTTGTGGGCGCGGACACACCCCTTGCGCTGGACATGCTTTATCATATAGAATAATGATAATGAGCAGTATACGCGCACAGCAAGCAGTTTTTTCCGCCCCTTCCAGTTCCGCTAGAATGACGCGCGGCTTGCGAAAATTACCCCCCCTGTCATATATATAGTATAACCTCATACACAAACTTAAAAACAGCAGCCGTTACATCACCAATATCTCATAAACTGCCAGTCCGCACACCTTTTTGGGCTTTGTGCGTCAGCATTTTGCTTTCTTGGCGCATTTTGGGTCTTCGTGCGCTTGCACTCGGCTTTCCCAGCGCGTTTTGGGCAAAAGTGCGCCCGCACTCGCCTTCCCCGGCGCGTTTTGGGCAAAAGTGCGCCCGCACTCGGCTTCCCCAGTGCGTTTTGGGCAAAAATGCGCCCGCACTCGGCTTCCCCAGCGCGTTTTGGGCAAAAGTGCACCCGCACTCGGCTTCCCCGGCGCGTTTTGGGCAAAAGTGCACCCGCACTCGGCTTCCCCAGCGCGTTTTGGGCAAAAGTGCGCCCGCACTCGGCTTCCCCGGCGCGTTTTGGGCAAAAGTGCGCCCGCACTCGGCTTCCCCGGCGCGTTTTGGGCAAAAGTGCGCCCGCACTCGGCTTCCCCGGCGCGTTTTGGGCAAAAGTGCGCCCGCACTCGGCTTCCCCGGCGCGTTTTGGGCAAAAGTGCGCTTGCACTCGGCTTCCCCGGCGCGTTTTGGGCAAAAGTGCGCCCGCACTCGGCTTTCCCGGCGCGTTTTGGGCAAAAACGGACGTTTGTCTTCGTCAATCCAAAAAAATGCACTGAACTGCAGGAGGAGTCGCATGGATAAAGTTACAAAACTTACAAGCAGGGGGCTTCGCGTTACGGAGCTTGACGCGCTGTCCGACGCAATGGAGAGAGCCTATGCCGAGGCGTGCGGGAGCGTGGCTACGGTGGTGGCCAAGGACGCGGTGCTGAAAAGGCAGTTCGCGCAGCTTACGGACTTGAGTGCGCGAAACACCACGGCAATCAAGCAGGACGCGGTACTGTCCAATCTGGACGAGGCGGACTCAAAGCGCGACGGGGTTACGCGCGACCTGTTCACGCTTGCGGGCGGCTACACGGCAAGCCCTTTCGCGGAGGTCAAGTCTGCGGCAGACGTTGTGTGCGCGGTACTCGAAAAATACGGACGAGGCATGACGAGCAAGGGCTACGCAGAGCAGACCGCCCTCACGGAGTCGCTCCTGGAGGATCTGGGCGCGGAGAAAATCGGCGCGAACATCAAGGCTCTTTCGGGCGTGGCGGAGCTGGTCGCCTCTCTGCGTGTGGCGCAGGATGAGTTTGCAACCTCGCATGACGGCTATATCAAGGCAAAAGCGGGCAAGGGAGAGTCGGCAAGCTCGCTCAAAAAGCCGCTCATATCGCTCATCAACGACAGCATCGTGCCGTACCTAAACATCGTGGCGGCCATGGACGGCTACGCGCCTTTCATCTCGGCGATTGCGGCGAACATCAAGAGCGCCAACGACACCGTTGCAAAGCGCGCGGGGAAATAAGGCACAAACGCGGGGCGTTGCCCTGTGTGCAAATAAATCAATCATCTGCGGATGAAAAAGGAGAAACATCATGGAAAAGATGTTCGGTAAAAAACTAGCGTTCCTGCTGACGGCGGCAGTGCTGCTTGCATCATGGGGGGCTCTTGTCTCGTGCAGCGATGATGGCGGCAATGAAAGCAAAGGCGGCAAACTTACTCTTGATTTTGAACGTAGAGGTTCTAGTTATGACAGCGTAGGTTATTTTGCCTTGAAAAATTCCGGGGATCTTTCATTGACTAGTGGTGCGCTTTATGTGTACGACTTTGGCAACGAAACTCCAGATCCAGACACCTGCAAATTTACTCTTAAGTTAAGCGCATATGAAGATAAGACTGTAGAAGGTACTTGGGACTATGACCATGATAAGTTTGCTGGGGAAAAACCTACAGCGCTTATCTGTGCTGTGACACAGGGGGCTTCTCTCGGAGACGTGACTATCACAAAATCGTCAAAAGTAACCGGCGTCATTGAATATGATGATGCGTCTGATGAATATAGAGTTACTGGTCTGAAAATAGTTATTGAATAATACAATTTAAGTCAACGCCCAGCACGGCGAGCCGTCCGCACATGCGGGCGGCTTTTTTATGCGCGGTGGCAAAAAGCCCGATGAAAGCCGCGCGGCACACCCAGAGAATACCAGACTGGTACAGGCCGGAGTACGAAGAGCACTGCCAGGGCAGCATGAGGCTCTGCGTCCCGGAGGTTGTGGGCGCGGACAAAACTCTTGCACGTGCCGATTTTTTTTGCTAGACTTTCCTCATGATTAACAATCCCTCCGTAAAAAAAATTCTCTATGGCGGCGACTACAACCCCGAGCAGTGGGATGCCGCCGTCCGTACAAAAGACATGGAGCTCCTGCCTAAAGCGGGGGTTGACATTGTGACGCTGAATGTGTTCAGTTGGGCCGCCCTGCAGCCAAATGAAGACACGTATGATTTTTCAGACCTGGACGCAATCATGGACATGGTGACGGCCGCCGGCATGAACGTGTGCCTTGCGACCGCCACAGCCACACATCCTGCATGGATGGCGCGGAAATACCCAGACGTGCTCCGCGTGGATGTTGACGGCAGAAAGAGAGATTTCGGCTCCCGCCAGAATTCCTGTCCAAACAGTCCCACGTACCGCACCTATTCCGTGAGGCTTGCGCAAAAACTTGCCGAGCGATACGGAAACCGCCCCAACGTGCTCGCCTGGCATATTTCAAATGAATATGGCGGCCTCTGTTACTGCGAAAACTGCCGCTCCGCGTTCCATGAATGGCTCAAAGAAAAGTACAAAACCATCCAGGCGCTGAACACGGCATGGAACACCGCTTTCTGGGGGCACACCTACTACGACTGGGACGAAATCGCCGTGCCCTCGCACATCAGCGAGCGCTGGCCGGTGAACCGCACGTCATGCCAGATTCAGACCATAGACTATTACCGTTTCCAGACCGACAGCATCCTCGCCTGCTTCAGGCTCGAAGCTGACGCGCTCAAAGCAATCACGCCGCACATTCCTGTGACCACAAACCTCATGTCAACCTACCCAGAGCTCGACTACCACCGCTGGGGCCCGTACATGGACTTCATTTCATGGGACAACTATCCGTATCCCGACGAACCTTACACGCGCACAGCCATGAACCACGAGGTGATGCGCGGCTGCAAAATTGAAAAACCATTCGCGCTCATGGAACAGACACCAAGCGTTACAAACTGGCAGCCGTACAATTCCCTGAAACGCCCCGGTGTCATGCGGCTTATGAGCTACCAGGCGATTGCGCACGGCGCAGACACCGTGATGTTTTTCCAGATGCGCCGCTCGCGTGGCTGCTGCGAAAAGTGGCATGGCGCCATCATAGACCACAACGGGCGGGCCGACACGCGGGTGTTCAAGGAGGTGCAGGCGTTAGGCGAGGAACTCAAAGCGCTCGGAGGAACGTTGCTGGGCTCGCTTGAACAGGCACGGATTGCGCTCCTGTTCGACTGGAACTGCATGTGGAGCATCATGTTCACATCAGGGCCTTCAACTGACTACGATTACACAAAAGAAGTGTTCAGCTGGTTTGATGCCATTTCGCGGCAGAATTTTCCCGTTGCAGTAATTGACCCGCACGATTCATTTGAACCATATGATGTGATTGTTGCGCCGGCGCTATACATGGTAAGCGATGAAACAGGCAAGCGGATTGAAGATTTTGTGCAGCGTGGCGGAACTTTTGCCACAACCTGCATGAGCGGCCTGACCGATGAAAACGACCTTGTAACCACAAGAGGCTATCCCGGGGCCTTGCGCAACGTATGCGGCCTGTGGGTTGAAGAAACCGATGCGCTACTTCCCACAAATTCAAACAGCGTTGAAATTTCCGCAGGTTCCCTCAAAGGCTCATACCCCGCCACCGTGCTGTGCGACATCATCCATCCAGACAGTGCGGAAGTGGTAGGCACATACGGTTCGGATTTTTACAGCGGAACCCCTGTGCTCTGCCACAACACATTCGGAAAAGGAGACGCATGGTATCTTGGCACGAGCGTTCCAGCCACAGACAACGCACTTCTTTTGAAGCTGGTGCGTACCATGGCAGAACGGCACGGCATCCTCCAGGTGCTGGAAACACCGCAAGGTGTAGAAGCGACCGAACGTGTACATGCAGACGGGCGGCGGTTTGTGTTCATCTTGAACCACAACAGCGAGACAGCCCAAGTCCACATTCCGTTCGCAGGAACCGAGCTGCTTTCAGGAAAGCCCATCGCAGGAAACTGCACGGTTGAACTGCAACCGCACGGTGTGCTCATCATTCAAAAAACAAACGCATAAACCAAATCCCCGCCGTTCTGGCGGGGATTTTCGCAAAAAGCAAAACCGGATTGCCCAGCAAGCCCTGCTAGGAGTCTTCAAGGGAACGGAGCAGATGTTCGTCAAGCGTGATATGCAGATTTTTTTCCTGGGTAGGAAGCACAAGTCCTTTTGGGCCGTTTTTTGCGCGGCGCAGATATTTCACCTGTGTGTAGTACAAATCCGCCGAGCCGTTTTTGCGGGCTTTGGAATGGTACACGGCAAGATTTCCTGCAAGCAGGAGAATCGCAAGCGGCACGGTTTTGTCGCGACGGGCTTTTACAAAAACGTAGCCCCCTGAAAAATCACGCACATGCAGCCACAGGTCGGAGCCACGCACGTTGTGCCTTAGAAGCTCGTCATTTTCAGCGGCAGTCCGGCCTACCATGATCACCCAGCCATCTCTTTCGTAATGAAGTCCCGCATGTTTTTTCTGCTCCTGCTGTTTGGGTGTGGTCGTGCGGCGGAGCAGCTGTTCCAGTCTGAGCGGATTCTGTTCATTGAGCATGGCTTCATACTGTGCCGCCAAATCCACCAGATTTTTTTTGGCACGCAGAATGTCATGTTCCAGAGCCTCCCTTCCTGAGACAGCCTTTTTGTACTGCTCGTAATAGTTCGCGGCATTTTCCTGCACAGAAAGCGCCGGGTCAAGACGAATATGCACACGCTCACCTGTTTCATAGTCGGTGCAGTCCAAAAATGACTCTTGAGCTTCGGAGGCAAACGCAAGCAGCAAGTCGCCCGTATGCTTCAGGGAAGAAGCATGCAAAAAGTGCGCCTGTTTTTCTTCCAGCCTGGCAAGGGCTCCTTCCATTTTTTCCCGACGGGTGCTGTACCATTTGTATGCCTGAGCCAAAAGTACATCCCGCGAAAGGGAAGTGGCATGTTCCGCATAAAACGCATCGATTTTTTGGTTGAAGTCAACCACGTCTGGGGCAAACGACAATCCTTCAAAACTGCGAACAGGAAAGCGTTCAAGAGCCATATCGCGCTCCGAGGCATCAACGGCCTTGTATTCGGCCGCAAAAGTACCACCGCTCACCTCGCCCCGTTTTGGCCTACGGTACATGCAGTCAAGGATGGTGCCGTTTTCATCGGTCACAATCACATTGGCGGCGCCCGACCACAGCCGGATGTACAAAAAGCAGCGCTCCTGCCATGTTGAGACATCAAGCTTTACGATGCGGTCAAGTCCAACCTGCCTGCACGAGTTGATCCGCATACCCTGGACGCGCGCGCGAAGGAATTCATGGAAACGCAGCGGCTTTGCGTTTTTTGGAATGCGCTGCTCCGTGCGGTGCATCCTGCACACTCCAGCCGCCGTACAAACCAGAAGTGTAAAAAGGGAACCATTTTTTACAAGCCTGAACGCAAGGCTGTCGTACCCCGGCTGGACAACCTCCTGAATGAACGCGCCCTCAATGTCAAGCTCGGAAAGCACAAGATTCAGTTCATTGCAGTTGAGCGACATGGAGCACCTTCTTTTTCAGCGCAGGATTTTTCAAGCTGCAAGGTTTTCTGTGTCTGCCTGAGCAGGCGGTGGGCCAGCATTTTGCTCAAAAAAATTCCGTAGTGGGGATTTTTGCGGATCAGCGTGAGGAACGCGGCCTTTGGTACTTTTATGAGCCTGCAATCGCCTATGGCAACCACGGTGGCGGTGCGGCAGTCATTCAGCAAAAATGCCATTTCACCTATGAACATATCGTTTGGCGTGAGCACAGTTACCAGCTTTTTGTTTGAATACACGGCAAAACGTCCCGAAACCATGTAGAACAGATCGGTGGCGATTTCGTTTTCGCGGCACACCACCTGCAGATGCTTGTATTCCAGCATGTCGAACACCTTTATGATGCCAGGCACTGTGTTGGAGACATTCTGTATATTTTCAATCGTCACTGTCACTTCGTTGCCTTTTTCGTTGTACGAAAGCCTTTTTACCAGACCTCGGCTAATTGAGATGCCACGTCCGTGCAGGGTGTCTTCCCCCAGAACAGCCGTATGGCGCCAGTCAAACCCTTCGCCGTCATCGTGGATTGTAAACACGGATTCCGCGGACGTTATGGAATAAGACACACGGATTTTTCGTGAAGCATAGGCAGGCTCGGAGGCACGCTCGGCAATGAGCGAAACCATGTCCCGCCCTGATTTGAGCCATTCACTTTTTTCTTCAGAAGAAATAGCGAGATTTCCATGCTCCAGCGCATTGGTCAAAAGCTCCATGAGCGTCATATGCAGGTTGAAGCGGCTGTCGGCAGAAATTCGGTTGCTGTTGAAAAGGTAGCTGATAATGAAATTGGTGTACACGCTGATTGAAAGCGGGTCGTTGCCGCACACGAATGTTCCTGTTTCGCGCCGACCTGTGACCTCCCGCATGACACGGTTGAACAAAAACTGCTGGTTTTGCAGCACGATGTCCAGAATGCGCGAAAAACTGTGCGCAAAGTCCTGAAAGCGCACGGCAAGCAGGATTCCATCAACTCGGTCTTCAAGCGCGTGGACGGAGGCCGAGTCCGCACACACGGCGATAACACCACCGTAATGTAGCCATGTGTCGCTGTTGAGGGCTGCAAGAATTTTCGGGCAGTCAATTTCTTTTGACGTATAGTCAAGCACTTTTATGTCCGGCAGCTCGTAATCAACAAAACTTGCAACCTGTTCTGTGTCACCCAAAAATTCAGCGGAAAACAAAGTGGCGTACTGCTCGCAGGCAGAGCGAACAATATCTATAACGGTGGAATTTGTTGAGGCGACAAGAATTTTTTTCATACGCAGACATCTCCATTCAAAGCAGAAAGGGCATGTGGCATGTCAGGATTGCCCACAGCACCGACTGACATTATACCACGACACGCAAAAAAATCCCAGACAGTTCAAGGCAAAAAACGTAAATGCGCAAAGCTGAATGCATTCGCTTTCTTCTTTGTTTGCTTGGTAAAATGAATGCACGGTTCTAACGATAGATGGAAAAGCAGAACCCTGCACCGCAAGCAGACTCGCTCAAAGTGATAAAAGCCCGGCACACGGCAGGCAAGAACGGGCCCATCCGTGAACACGGCAAAACTGAAATCGCATCCATAATCTGGAGGAACATGCAAAACTGCAAGAGAGATTTTGTTCCAACTGAATATTCAGGAGAATGCCTAAAGCCCACGGCAAATGCGGTTATGCTTTTAAAAGCACATTCACACACTGAAAATCAATGCACCCCGACACAAAAGCACGGTGGCATGTACCCTTTCAGCATGAAACCTCAAGAACCGACAAGCTTTAGCGTAAGCTGCACAGAGCCAATACAAAGCCTGTGATTGCGCTGAAAGCATTCAGTTCCCGTTGAAGCGTTTCAGGAACGCACGGGTCCGTTCTTCCGAAGGCGAATTGATAACTTGCTCTGGCCGTCCCTGTTCAACTATAAGTCCGTTGTCCATAAAAACAAGCCAGTCGCTTGTGTCGCGGGCAAATGCCATTTCGTGCGTCACTACCACCATGGTCATTTTTTCAGAGGCAAGTTCCCGGATAACCGCAAGGATTTCTCCGGTGAGTTCCGGGTCGAGGGCGCTTGTGGGTTCATCAAAAAACAGCACCGCCGGTTTGAGTGCGAGTGCACGGGCAATGCTTACGCGCTGCTGCTGGCCTCCTGAAAGTTCGCATGGATATGAGCCTGACCTATGCGAAAGCCCCATTTTTTCAAGCAGGGCAAAAGCCGTTTCTTCCGCCTCTGCTTTTGTTTTATGGAGCACAATGCGTTGCGCTTCAGTGATGTTCTGCATAACGGAAAGATGGGGAAACAGGTTGAAATTCTGGAATACAAGCCCCACGCGAAGACCAATCTGCAAGAGCTTTTCTTTTGGGGCATACTTCCCGTTTTCCACAAGCGGAGTTCCGCAGATGGCGATGGAGCCATCCGAAACCTGTTCAAGCTGGCATACACAGCGCAGCAAGGTTGACTTTCCGCTTCCGCTCGGGCCGATAATGCCCAGCACCTGCCCTTCATGCACAGAAAACGAAATGTCGTGAAGCACTTCATGCGAAGCAAAAGATTTTTTAAGATGCGATACTGCAATTATTTCATCGGTAGTAGTCAAGGCTTTTTTCCACCCGTGCAAAAAAATATGAAACCGCGCCGTTCATGGCAAAATAAAACACACCGGCTATAAACAGCGGAAGCACGCTCACCAGATGCCCGCTCTGAGTAGTGGCGACATGGAACAATTCTGCCACGCCCAGAACCTGAACAAGCGCAGTGTCTTTGACGAGCGTAATGACTTCGTTTCCCATGGCAGGAACAATGCGCTTGACTACCTGAGGGGCCACTATGTGAAAAAACGTCTGCATCCGCGTAAAGCCCAACACTTTTGCAGCTTCGTACTGGCCAACTGGAATGGACTGGATTCCGCCCCGATATATTTCAGCGAAATAGCACGCATAATTTATGACCATAGCCAATATTGCGGCAGGAAACCGACCTATGCCGACACCCAAAACATACGGCGGCGCAAAATACACAAATATAAGCTGAAGCATGAGAGGGGTTCCACGAATTACGAGCAGGAACATGTTTGTAATGCACGAAAGTGCCCTAAAACGCGACATGCGCCCTGCGGCAATCAGCAGCGCAAACGGCAGTGAAAACAGGAGCGTCAAAAAAAACACTTCAAGGCTCACAACGGAGCTTTTGAGCATGGCGAAAAGAAGTTTCGCCAAATTGATTTTTTGCAGATAGGCTGAAATCGCGTCCATCGCACCTCACCACAGTTCCTGCTTTATAGGCATGAAACAAAAACGTAAACCGGTGCCGGCCTTTGCAAAATGTTTTCAGCAAAGGCCGGTCACCTTCAGCATGGAACCAAAGCCCCGCAAAGAGGCTGGCCTATAGCAAAGCGACCGCGCGAAAAACCGCAACGGCATGGCATGCATTCCGCTACTGCCCTATCACTGAAAGATTCGCGCCAAACCACTTGGCAGAAATCTGACCTACAGTTCCGTCCGCTTCCATTTCAAGCAGCGTGTTCCACACCTTTTCGCAAAGTTCTGTGTTGCCTTTTTTGAACGCAATGCCATATTCTTCTTTGGCAAGTCCTTCGTCCAAAATGACGAACGGTTTTCCGGTCTGCGTGATGCTGTAGTTCGCCACCACTTCATCCATAACCACACCGTCGATATTTCCGATGCCAAGGTCATTGAGCGCTGTGATGTTCTCGTTGAATTCAACCACGCCCTTCAGCAGCGAAACAAAGTCAGGCGTGTCATCGATGGCTTCCTGAGCGGAAGAGCCGGTCTGCACTCCAACAACTTTGCCTTCCATGTCAGAAAGCGTCTGTATTCCGCTGCCAGCTCTGACCACAAGCACCTGCGCATTGTTCAGGTAGGCGGGAGTGCAAGTCATGCTCTGCCTGCGGTCGGCGGTCATTGTAAAGCCGTTCCAGATGCAGTCGATTTTTCCGGTGTTCAGCTCCAGCTCCTTTGCCTTCCAGTCTATCGGTTGGCACACGAGCGTGAGATCCAGGCGTCTGCACACTTCGGCGGCAAGGTCAATGTCATACCCCACAATCTTGTTGTCTTCGTCGCGGAATCCGAGCGGCGGAAACGAGTCATCGAGGCCAAGCACAAACGCATTCGCATCTTTTTTGGAACGGGAACATCCGCAAAGCGCAAGACCAATCAAGGCTGAAAGCACACACAGGACGACAGTCAGTTTTTTCATATATTCCTCCATAAAATACACAACCACTTCAGCAGGTTGTATCAAACTATGTTGAAGCCAAACGGATATGCCGTTCGGCTTGCAAAAGCAAAGCCCGGGCCAGTCATCGGCAAAGCTGTTCGGTTTTAGCACGGCACTTTTTGCAGAACCTCTCAAGGCTTAGAATCTGCTTTTTTGTACTTGCGGCGGCGGGACCACCCGTGGTGTTTCTTGCGTACACGCAGGCTTCGCTTTTTAGCAGACCATACAAATCCTCCTGGATAAGCGGCGAACACATAGCCAGTTCTTCAAGACTCAAATCTTCGATGGCAGAAAGCCCTGCGTCTATGGCCATGCGCACGGCCTTTGCCGCAACACCGTGCGCGGTCCTAAACGGAAGCCCTTTACGCACCAGATATTCGGCAAGGTCGGTGGCATTGGCAAAACCGCCGGTACAGCTCAAGGCCATGCGTTCAGTGTTCCATGTGGCAGAAGAAATCATAGCGGTAAACACCGTGAGGTTTGCATTCACGCAGTCCAGCGCGTCAAAAAGAGGTTCCTTGTCTTCCTGAAGGTCGCGGTCGTAGGCAAGCGGAAGGCCTTTTACCATGGTAAGCAGGTTCATCACATCGCCATACACTTTTCCTGTGCGTCCGCGAATAAGCTCCGCAAAGTCAGGATTCTTTTTTTGCGGCATGATGGAAGAACCCGTGGACCACCGCTCACTGAGCGAAAGGAACTGGAACTCGGTTGTAGTCCACAGCACCACTTCTTCGCACATGCGGCTCAGATGGGACTGCAAGAGCGAGCAGTCGAAAGCAAATTCAATGCAGTAATCGCGGTCAGAAACAGAATCAAGAGAGTTTTCTGTCACACCGTCAAAGCCGAGTTTTTTTGCAACCGACTCGCGGTCAAGCGGCAGCGTGCTTCCTTGCAGGGCACCGCTCCCCAATGGTGAACGCGCGATACGGCCAAGGCTGTCTGAAAACCTGCTCCAGTCGCGCTGCAGCATGAATGCCCATGCCAGCAGGTGTTGGGCAAGAGTTCCAGGCTGGGCGTGCTGCATGTGTGTAAAGCCGGTGAGCAGTGTGCGGGTGTGCTCCCTTGCCATGCCTGCGAGCACTTCAATGAGCGTTATGATTTTGTTTTGCAGCTCAGGCACCACGCGGCGCAAATACAAGCGTTCGTCAAGCGCAATCTGGTCGTTGCGGCTCCTGCCCGTGTGAAGTTTTTTTCCGGCTTCGCCAATGCGGTCGGTAAGTGTCGCTTCAACAAAGGAATGAATATCTTCGGCGCTGTAATCAATTGCGAGAAGTCCTGAAGTCAAATCACGCTCAATGCCCAGAAGCCCCTGGACAATGGCAGAGGCGTCTTTTTTAGGAATGATGCCCTGCTCCCCCAGCATGGTCGCATGGGCAATAGAGCCGTGTATGTCGTCAAGCGCCATCCGTTCGTCAACATGTATTGATGTTTCAAAGGCAACAGCGGCTTCATCCGGGCCTTCCGCAAAGCGACCGCTCCACAACGCCCGATGATTGTCGTTTGTAAGCGCGGCATGATTGCCGGGTACCGCGCCAGACTGTTCTTTTTTTCGTGCACACATTGTCACAAGTCCTCCGCAGGAATGAATTCTACCGCACCGATGTGGATTTCTAAAAACCATGCCGCCTGCCGCAAAAAAATGAACCAAGTGCGGCAACGGCTGCGTTCTGGCAGGCGGACAAAACTGCGTTTCATGCGCCGCCGTTTTGTTTCATCCACGTCTCGATTCCGTTCTTGATGTCTTCGTCGATGTCGTGCTCAATTTTGCAGGCGTTTTCTTCAGCCTGGCTTTCACTTACGCCCGTGATTTTTTGCAGGAATTTAGTAAGAAGAACGTGCCGCCCGTATATGCTTTCGGCTTTTTTTCGGCCTTTCTCGGTCAGTTCCAGCGAGCCGATGGTTCCAACCGATACATAACCGTCATCTATCAAAATGCCCATGGCACGACTCACGCTCGGTTTTGAAACACCAAGCTTTTTTGCCACGTCAACAGAGCGGGCCACACCGTTTTCCTGCTGGAGCATCAGAATAGCTTCAAGATAGTCTTCGCCTGATTTATGAATTTCTGCCATAACATCCACCTTTTTTATGCATCCACCACAAAAGCAAAGCAGCGGTGTGCGGACGTGCCGAAAACATTGTGCAAAACATCAGTCGTCCACACGCAGACTCAATATCTGGTTGTAGATTGGCTTACCGCCAGGCACCATCGGCAGCACCAGCTCGTCGATGTCAACCTTGGCATCGATGACAGCAGGTTTTTTGCTTGCAAACGCCACATCGAACACGGAGGCAAAGTCATCGGCGTTTGTGGCGCGGTAACCGGTTATGCCGTATGCTTCGGCAAGCTTTACCCAGTCAGGGCCGAAATCCAACGTGGTAGCCGAATAGCGCTTTCCGTAGAAAAGCTTTTGCCACAGGCGCACATTGCCGAGGGTGCCGTTGTTCACCACCACAATCACGATTGGAAGGCCGTAATGACCGATTGTGGCAAGCTCGTTGCAGTTCATGCGGAACGATCCGTCGCCTGCGATGTGCACAACCCTCGCCTCGGGCAGCGCAATCTGAATGCCGATGGCGGCTCCAGTGCCAAAGCCCATCGTGCCAAGGCCCCCGGATGTAATAAACGTGCGAGGCTTGCCAAATGGATAGAACTGGGCCGTCCACATCTGGTGCTCGCCAACTTCCGTTGTGATGAATGTGTCGTCACCGGCAACAGAGTGGATATGCTCGCACAGGAATTTTGGGTTTATTGAATCTTTTGGATTTGCGTCGTAGGTCTCGGGATATTCGGACTTCCATGCTTCAACTTTTGAAATCCATGCATCGTGCGAAGCGGGCTGTACCAGCGGAAGCAGCCTGTTCAAGATGCTCTTGATGTCGCCCACAAGAGAGCCCGAAGACGGAATATTTTTGTTGATTTCCGCCGGGTCAATATCTATATGGAACACCTTGCTGTTCACCGCGAATTTTGCCGGGTCTGAAATCACACGATCGGAAAACCGTGCGCCAAGAGCAATCACCACATCGCTTTCGGTGATGGCCATGTTGCTTGCCCTTGTGCCATGCATGCCAACCATCCACGTGCACAGCGGATGCCTTGAAGGAAACGCTGAACGCGCCATGAGGCTCTGGCACACGGGGATGCCAGCTTTTTCGGCAAGCAATAGAAGCTCGGCTTCGGCATTGCCCAACGTAACGCCACCGCCGACATACAGCACCGGGCGCTCCGCGGCATTTATCACGGCGGCGGCTTCCTGGATCTGGGCATCAGAGGGCACCGGCACATGAATCATGCGGCGCAGACTTAGCTCGGAAGCAGCTCCGTCACGCAGAAATGCATCGGGATCAGACACGCTTTCAAAATCCACTTCGGCCGCAGTCACTTCTTTTGGTATGTCAATCAGCACAGGGCCAGGACGTCCGCTCCGCGCTATGAGAAAAGCCTTCCGGATTGTCTGTGCAAGCTCGCGCACATCATGCACCATAAAGTTATGCTTGGTAATAGGCATGGTCACGCCTGTTATGTCGATTTCCTGAAAGCTGTCTTTGCCCAGAAGCGGCGTGGGCACATTGCACGTGATTGCGACAACCGGCGAAGAATCCATGTACGCCGTGGCGATACCTGTAACCAAGTTTGTGGCACCCGGGCCGCTTGTGGCGAACACCACGCCAACCCTTCCCGTGGCACGTGCGTAACCGTCGGCGGCATGGGCGGCACCCTGTTCATGCGCCGTAAGAATGTGCCGAATGCGGTCGGAGTTTTTGTACAGCTCGTCATAGATGTTCAAGATGGCACCGCCCGGATAGCCAAATATGGTATCAACGCCCTGCTCCACAAGGCACTCAATCACAACACGCGAGCCTGTCATAGTCATAGTGTATTCCCTTTTTGCAAAAATTTTGTATGCATCAATCTCAAAAAAATATAGTACAGTTTTTCATGCTGAATTTCAAGGTGCCAAAACAGCGGTGCACGGGAATCTGTTTCTGCATGATAGAAAATGCCCCATCGACAAGACGCAGCTACAACGCATTCCGGCAATAAAGTTCAAAGCCTCCTGAAATGAAGTTCAGTACCTGGCCGACCTTGCACCATGCCTTTATTCACAAGCAAGGCAACTTAAAGCAGACGGTTCACATCAGCACAGAAGCAAAGGGCCGACCTTCCTTACAAGAAAGAAGTTGTTTATGGCCTCCGTCCGATTGCCTAAGATTCCTCAGATTCAATCCATTCTGCCATACCAAAACTCACTATTCCCCCTAAAAAAACTGATATAGACTTTTAAAGCTTTGTAAGGTATACTGGGCATATGCCTGTAACAGACAGACGTTTTTTGGCATCCAGTGACCAAGAGGCACAAGACGGCTGCGCCAGATTTCTGGAGGCAAAAAACGATGCAAAAACGCAGCGCATTCGGGTCAATCAGACCCGCACCTGTTTTTTGCTCATAGCAAACCGAAAGGACGTACATTATGGAAGCGTGTAAAGTTGGTGTGATTGGAGCCGGCGCATGGGGTACAGCCATCGCAACGGCATTGGCCCGTGGCGGTCATTCTGCGAGCCTGTGGGCGCTTGAGCCTGATGTGGCAGAATCAATCAACCGGGAACATGAAAACAAATGCTACCTTCCGGGATATGTCTTGCACCCAAGCCTGTCTGCCAGCACAGACATCCGCGCTGTGGCAGCCGACAAAGACGTGATTATAATGGGAAGCCCGTCGCTGTATCTTGCCTCGACCATCAGGCGTTTTGCGGACGTGCCGAACATCGCAAGCGGAACCACGATTATCGCCGCGCTCACAAAAGGCTTTGTGCCCGCAGAAGACGGCCCCCGCTTTGTGCTCCAAACCATGGAAGATGCCCTTCCCCCGTCATACAAGAACGCCACGGTGTATGTGGCAGGGCCTTCCCATGCGGAAGAGGTCGCAATGGGAAAAATCACAGGCCTGATAGCCGCAAGCGAGCACCACCGCAACGCCATAAAAGTGCGCGACATGCTTCGCGTGCCGGGAATTCTCGCATATGCATCATTTGACACAATCGGAGTGCAGGTGTGTTCAGCCGCAAAAAACGTAATCGCCGTGGTATACGGAAGCCTCGACGCTCTCGCCGAATCCAGCGACATTTTTGGAGACAACACTGAAAGTCTCCTTATGGCGGCGGGACTCAACGAAATCCAGACGATAGGTTTCGCCATGGGTGCCACGCACGCCGCCACATTCACCTCGATCAGCGGAGTGGGAGACCTCGACGTAACATGCAAGTCAAAATACGGCAGGAACCGAAGGTTCGGACGTGACTTGATAAAAACTGACATGCTTTCAAGATTTTCAGACCTGGACGACCTTATCGCAAACGTGCAGAAAGTCGGCTATCTGCCAGAAGGCGCCATCGCATGCAAATACGTACACCAGATTGCCGAGCAAAAAAAGCTGAAGCTTCCAATCTGCGATGCGCTATACCGTGTGCTCAACAAAGAAATCACGCCGCTGGACTGCATGAACGAACTGGTCAAAATACAGAACGACTGACCGCACAGAACACACAATAAAAGAGGAAAGCCATGCTTGAAAAAATCACAGGAACATTCAGTTCAATTATCCGCACGCTGAGCGGAAAAAGCACAATCACCGAAAAAAATATCGAAGAAACTGTCGAACAGATTAAAATGGCCTTGCTTGAGGCAGATGTGAATCTTCGTGTTGTGCGCCGATTTGTAAACGCCACAGTCGAAGAAGCGAAGGGCGAAAAAGTCCTCAAGGCGGTGAACCCCGGCCAGCAGTTCGTCAAAATCATAAACGACCGGCTTGTTTCCATGCTGGGTGACGAAAAAAAAGATCTGGCGCTAAAAGGCCCTGACACGCAGAGCGTGGTTATGCTCCTCGGACTTCAGGGCGCGGGAAAAACCACCGCAGCACACAAGCTCGCCGCGCGGCTCAAAAAAAGCGGCCGCCGTCCGCTTTTGGCTGCCTGCGACCTTGTGCGCCCCGCCGCAGTTGAACAGCTCTGTGTGCTCGGACAGAAAATTGACGTTCCCGTGTACAAGGAAGACGGCGCAAAAGACGCGGTGAAAGTTGCAAAGGCCGCCCTCGACTATGCCCGCAAAAACGGACTTGACACGATAATTGTTGACACCGCCGGACGTCTGCAGATTGACGAGGACATGATGGCCGAGCTTGTACAGATAAAAAAGACGACCTCTCCGGTAGAAACAATACTGGTCGCCGATGCCATGACCGGCCAGAACGCCGTTGACATAGCCAAAAGCTTTGACGAAAAGCTGGGACTCACAGGCGTGGTGCTCACCAAGTTCGACTCCGATGCACGTGGCGGCGCCGCGCTTTCGCTGAAATCAATCACCGGGAAGCCCATACTCTTCATCGGCACAGGCGAAAAAACGGAAGACTTTGAGCCGTTCCACCCAGACCGCATTGCAAGCCGAATTCTCGGCATGGGCGATGTGGTGTCTCTCGTGGAAAAAGCGCAGGAGACCGTGAACGCCGAAGAAGCGCTAAAAATGCAGCAGAAGATGAGCCGCAACGAGTTCACGCTTCAAGACATGCTTGACCAGCTCCAGTCCGTAAAAAAAATGGGAAACATGCAGTCCCTGCTAGACATGCTGCCAGGCATCGCGGGGCAAATCAGCGCAGACCAGCTTGACACGGCAGGCCTAAAGCGGCAAGAAGCCATAATCCAGAGCATGACAAAAAAAGAGCGGGCAAACCATCTGATTATCGGCCCCAGCAGGCGAAAACGCATAGCGAAAGGAAGCGGCACCACCGTACAGGAAGTGAACAAGCTTATAAAACAGTTTGAAAAAACAAAACTCACCATGAAAAAGCTCGCAAGGAACCGCGGTGCGCAGGCCCGCATGATGCAGCAGATGATGGCAGGCGGCGGCCTTGGAAAGCTCCCCGAAGGCTTCAAGTTCTAGCGCCATGCTCAGACCAGCTCGCTTTAAAAGGCCACGCATGTCTGTCAGTAATCCAAGTGTGGATTCTGAAAAAATTGCATTTTTCTGCAAAACCACCTAACATGCCCAATGCAGCCATATAATGCTCAAGGCTCTTGACCAGTTAAATCGACACACCGCGACAAGCAATTTTCATACGAAATTTGGCCTCCAGTACACTTGAACAGGCAATTTTCATGGAAATTTTGTTCGCCAATACGGCCCCTACGGGCAGAATTCATTGAAATTTTGGCAGAAAACTGGATTCGGCAGGCAGGATGTCCAGACTTTGCGCTCTTTTTTTCCCACAAAGAGCGCAAAATATGCTATACTCTCCCAAATAGAACGCGCGGAAAGCCCATGGCATGCGCAACCAGAAGGAGATTTTTATGCTTAACTTCAACGCGGATTTTTTTAAAAGGCTCTTTGAAACTTTGGACAACAACGCAGTGCTCATGCGTGTAGACAAAGACGGCACATACCACCCTGTATGGTGCTCCGCCGAGTTCTGCCAGATGATGGAAGGAACGCAGGACGATTTCATCCGCCTTGAGAACGGAAGCGCCATGAACACCATTCACCCTGACGACCGCGAGGCCGTCGCCTTCCTGTTCAAGAACCATCACGCCCACGACGGGTCGAACAGCCTCACAATCCGCAAGACCACGATGAAGGGCCACGAGCTCCATGTGTGCATCCACTACGCTTTTATAGAGGAAGACGGCATCCAGTACGCCTACTGCTCGTACTTCGATGTGAGCGACCTGAAGGTGCAGCAGGCACAGACCCAGCGGATGTACGAGGAGCTCAACAAGGAGCTTGACTCGCTGGCAAACGACAGGCTTGCATCGCTCCGCGTGAACCTGACCACAGGCACAGTTGAAACGGTGCAGGGAATGGACTTGTATGAGCGCGACAGGCCGGGAATGACGATAAAAGAGCTGTTCGACGTGCGCCTTGAAAACATGCCCCTTGAAGCCGACCGCAAAAAATACCTCAGCACGTTTGATCCGGAAACACTTCGCCAAAAATACTACAACGGTGAAGGCGTAACATCGCTCGTTATTTTCAGCCGGAGGCAAAGCGGCAGACATTGCTTTATCAAATACTCCGCAGTCATGCGAAAGGATCCCGAAACCGATGATGTGATTGCACTCGGAATAGAAACGGAATACAACAGCCAGAAAGTCACAGAAGTTCTGAACAGCAAAGTGCTTTCGAGCCAGTACGATATGGTGTGCTACATCGTAGGCGACAAGTACGGCGTGGTCATAGGCGATGCCGGCAACATCAAGAACGGAAGCATATTTCCAAAAGAACGAAACGGAAGCTACACAAACTATATCCGAAACCAGGTGATTCCGCTTGTAGACCCAAGCCAGTACAACCACCTTGAACTGTTCGAGGCACTTTCGCCCGCGCGGATAGAGTCCGAGCTTGAAAAAAACGAACCTTATACGGTTGATGTCGTTTGCACGATTGACGGCGGAATCTACAACAAGCGCTTCATGTTCTACATGGTTGACCGCGAGACAAAATTCTACATTCTGCTAAAACGAGACCTGACGGATATTCTGCTGGCCCAAAAAAAACAGAATGATCTGCTTACGGCAGCCCTCACAGAAGCAAAGCGGGTGAACGCCGCGAAGACAAGCTTCCTCTCCAACATGAGCCACGACATCCGCACGCCCATGAACGCAATCATAGGCTTCACGAACCTCGCGCTGCAAAATCAGAGCGACACAGAAAAAATCGTGGAGTATCTGGGCAAAATCAAAACTTCAAGTGACCACCTTCTCTCGCTCATAAACGACGTGCTTGAGATGAGCCGCATAGAAAGCGGAAAAATCGAGCTTGAAGAAACTGAATGCAATCTGCCAGAAATCCTTCACAACCTGAACACGATCATAATCGGCCAAGTTGAGGCAAAGCAGCAGGAACTGAACATGGACACGCTCAATGTGGAGGACGAGTACATCCTGTGCGACAAACTGCGCCTGAACCAAGTGCTTCTCAACCTGCTTTCCAATGCGGTCAAATACACGCCGAACGGCGGCAAAATTTCCGTGCGCGTGGAGCAAAAGGCTCTCCCTGAAGCCGAGGCGAACAAAGACGGCCACCATTACGGTTCTTACGAAATCCATGTGAAGGACAACGGAATCGGCATGGGCGAGGAGTTCGCAAAGCGCGTCTTTGACGCATTCGAGCGCGAGCGCAACTCCACCGTCAGCGGCATACAGGGCACGGGACTTGGCATGGCGATTACAAAGAAAATCGTTGACCTCATGGGCGGCACAATCAGCGTGAAGACCAAGCAGAACGAAGGCACGGAATTCATCGTCAGCGTGAAATTCAAAATAGTGGAAGGAAAGAGCAAGGGCGACCAAAAAATCGTGGAGCTTACAGGAATCCACGCGCTCGTGGTTGACGACGACTTCAACACATGCGACAGCACGATGAAGATGCTCGCGCAGATGGGACTGCGCCCGGAATGGACTTTGAGCGGAAAGGAAGCCGTTCTCCACGCAAAGCAGGCGAAGGAAATGGGCGACAGTTACGGCGTCTTCATAATCGACCTGAAACTGCCCGACATGAACGGCATTGAG
>JAFLSN010000021.1 GCA_022510905.1 Treponema sp. | reverse complement strand
CTGCGGAGAAATCTCTCCGGCTGTGCTCGCGCCGACAACCTCTGCATTGGCGAAGCGCTCCTTTAGCCGCGCGGAAAGCGCCGCAAAGTCAAAGTCTATCGCCGCCACAAAAATGACCGCCTGATACAAGGACAAATCTCGCTTGAGTTTGCCGCACAATTCCTCAACGGCAGAATCTATATTTCTGTTTCTGCTTGTCACGACTTCCTGTTCCACAGTAAACCCCGTGTTTTGATTTTATAACAGAAAACAGCGCCACGCAAGCAAAATGAATTCAACTTTTAATAATTCAGTAAAACTTGGAGAGAAACCAAAATTTCCTTCCAACGCAAGCTGTTTGGACTGGTGCGCGTTCCATGCCGCTTGGCGGTTCCAGCCGAAAGACTGGTTTTTGGACTTGTCAACAACAGGCGGTAAAGTGGACAGGCTGCAACGGCATTTTCATGCAATCTGCACGCAGGGTGCTGTGCGCAGGCTGTTCCGCACGGCCTTTTTGGTTTTTGCGGAAAAGGTGCATACCGTGTTCCTGCGAAGCCCGTCCCTGGCTTAAAACATTGCTTCTGCGTCGGGGTATATTGATTGCGTTTTTCCAAAAACTGCGCTATAATGCAGCAGCATTGTTTCAACTTGAATCATGCAAATTTAAACACCAGCAAAGAGGATGAACATGAACTCATTGACAGCTTCCACATACGACCCCCACGATTTGCCTGCGGCGTTTGTCAGACTGTACGGCGGATCTCCTGAATCTGTGCAGCTGTTTTCTTCGCCTGCGCGAATAAATATCATCGGCGAGCACATCGACTATAACGGCGGCAAAGTGTTTCCCGCCGCAATCAACAGATACCTGTATGTTGCTATCAGAAAACGCGCGGACAGCAAAATCATTTATCAAGATATACATTTTCCAGGTACATTTGAATTTGACATTCACGACAAATTTGTGTTCGACAAAAAAAATGATTACGCAAATTATCTGAACGGAATCCTTTCACAGCTTAAAGCCAAGGGATATAGCTTTGATGTTGGTTTTGAAATTCTGATGGCATCGAACATTCCGGCAGGCGGTGGAATTTCATCATCGAGCGCTCTGGAATGCGGCTTTGCCTATGCGGTGAGCGAAACCTACGGCTTCAATCTTGATCGTGTTGAGATTGCAAAACTGGGGCAAATGAGCGAGCACGAGTTTATGAACGTAAACTGCGGCATCATGGATCAGTTCATCATTGCGGTGGGAAAAAAGAACACGGCCATTGTGCTTGACTGCAACACACTCGACTATTCCCATGTGCCGCTTGAACTTGGCGACTGGCGTTTTGTGGTGATGAACACAAACAAGCAGCGTCGTCTTGCTGACAGCAAGTACAACGAGCGCAGGAGCCAATGCGAAGAAGCCTTGGCGCTTATAAAAAAATCTGGTTTGCAGATACGGACGCTGTGCGACCTTGCCCCGGAAGAATGGGAAAAGACAAAGCACGTGGTTGCAGACACGGTTCTGCAAAAACGGGCCAAACATTGTATATACGAAAATCAGCGTGTAAAAGATGCCGTTACAGCGCTGCAAAACAAAGACCTGGCCAGCCTCGGCCAACTGCTGAACCAGTCCCATGCATCGCTCAAAACCGATTATGAGGTAACAGGCGTTGAGCTTGACACCCTTGCCGAAACCGCACAAAAACAAGACGGTTGTCTTGGAGCCCGCATGACAGGCGCAGGCTTTGGCGGTTGTGCCATTGCGCTGGTACATAAAGACAAACTTGAATCGTTCATTCAAAATGTGCAGGCCGCTTATACCGCCGCAATCGGATATGAGGCAGGCTTTTTTGCCTGTGAAAGCGGCGATGGCGTGGCACGATATACCGAGTAGAATCTGCCGAACGGCACAAGCCCTGCCAAAGCTGGCAGGGCTTTTTATGCACAATACGCCGTAAAATCCCGCGCGGACAAGACAGCTGGCAGCCGCTCGTTCACTTTGATAAAAAACGGCAATCCGGGCAAAACTGCTTTTGGCTTTAAAAAATCGGATGCGGGTCTTGTAACGGCATTGTTGCAGCAGAGCTTCGGGCCAAAGCGCTTGCCGCAGGCATTCAACCTGTTGAAATATAAGGAACATTGCAGTATAGTAAGTGCGTTATTACAGCAGAATCGCAGGATGCCGTGGGCATGATTCAGCGTGTTTTCAAAATTCCGAATGGAGGATTGTATGATTAAGACAGTAAAGGATGTTGACCTAAAAGGCAAACGCATTATCATGCGCGTGGATTTTAACGTGCCTATGAAAGACGGCGTGGTGCAGGACGATACCCGCATTATGGCGGCGCTACCAACCATCACATACATTCTGGAACAAAAACCGCGCAGCCTTGTGCTTATGAGCCATCTGGGGGATCCAAACAAAGATGTAAAAAAAGCTGCGGAAAAAGCTGAAAAAGCAGGAAAACCATTTACCGATGCCGACAAAGAAAACTTCATCAACGGAAAGAACCGCATGAAGCCCGTGGTTGACTACTTTGCAGCAAAACTCGGAAAGCCGGTGACCTTCCTGCCGGATGCGCTCGGACAAAAAGCCGCAATCGACGCTCTGCCGGAAGGTGCCGTCGCCATGCTGGAAAACGTGCGTTTCCATAAGCAGGAAACCAGCAAGGTTGACGCTGACCGTGAGTCAATGGCCAAGGAGCTTGCCACCTACGGCGACATTTTTGTGAACGATGCCTTTGGCACCGCGCACCGCGACCAGGCTTCCACCGCGACTATCGCAAAGTTCATGGCGGAAAAACCTGTCGGCGGATTCCTCATGGAAAAAGAAGTCAAATACATTGAACCGATGGTTACAAATCCTCCCAAGCCCATGATTGCGATTATCGGTGGCGCAAAAGTTTCTTCAAAAATAGCCGTTCTTGAAAGCCTGCTCAAAAACGCCTCCGCGTTGGTAATCGGCGGTGGAATGGCCTACACATTCCTGAAAGCACAGGGACACAGCGTTGGCAAGTCACTGGTCGAAGATGATTTTATCGACACCGCAAAAAAACTGCTCGCAGACGCGGCCGCAAAAAATGTTCAGATTCTGCTGCCAGTTGACCACGTGGGTGCCACGGAATTCAGCCCTGACGCAGCTCCCGTTGCTGTTGACGGTATCGATATTCCGGACACGCTCATGGCAATGGATGTAGGTCCCAAAACCATCGAGGAATACAAAAAAGTGATTTCCAGCGCAAAAAGCATTGTATGGAACGGGCCTGTTGGTGTGTTTGAATTTGATGCATTTGCAAAAGGAACGGAAACCGTTGCAAAGCTGGTTGCCGAAGCCACAGGAAACGGAGCCATGACCGTTGTGGGCGGTGGCGACAGTGTTGCGGCTGTAAACAAATTCCACCTTGCAGAAAAGATGAGCCATGTTTCAACAGGAGGCGGTGCTTCACTCGAATTCCTTGAAGGCAAAACGCTGCCTGGTATTGCCATTCTTGCGCAGAAATAATTTTGGCAAAACGGTGCACATCTGCACATTGTTTTAACTGAATGTCCGTGGATCATCCACGGACATTTTTATATCCCCAGAGGATATGCCAGTTTTGCACTCATTAAGAAGCATAGTAGGAAAAAGACAGTACTGCTAACAATAGAGCGCCATGACTACGCATTTGCGTACGAGCAAAGTAATAAAATGCTGAGGCAGGCTGCTGTAAGCATTTTTTTTATATTCTGTAGAAAATTATTTATATATTATATGAGATACAATGAGTATTCTCAAGGCAAATCATTGCCTCAGACAAAAATTGATACACATTCCAAAGACGAGGAAGAAATCGAGTTTGAAGGACGTGTTGGCGACCTTGAATTGTACATTTATTGGGATGACCCTGAACATACACCCCACTTTCATTTTGTGAACACAAAGACTGGCGAAAAAGGCGCGCTAAAACTAGAGACTGCTGAGTATTGTTTTCATGAAGATTATACAGCAACTTTGAGCAAAGAGCAACTTAAAGAGCTTTATGATTATTTAAATAAGCTCGCATTTGTTGACAGTCCTTTTGTAAAATACGACTTTTTGTGTGCATCTTGGGGAATATGTAATGAAAAATATCTAGGCAAAAAGCCGAGCGCTGTACCGGAGTACTACAATCTATGAAGCTTGTCGATGACTTTTTGAAAATATACACCTCTCCTCAACATTTGTATGAAATGGGGCAAACTGGTAAATTTGCAACTTTAAAAAATAACGCTCTTTACTAGTTAAAACCAGAACATCCCCTAATCAAAATAAGTTTTCCTGTACAGCCTTGACAAGATCCGGCAGGTCATTGTTGCGGTGCTTGTATCTCCGTGCAAGCCGCAGGTCACGCTTTCGGTTCTGTTTGCATGGCTCTTGCCCCGCGCAGCAGGCCGCAGCAGCGCTTGACCGTGCCGCCGTTCGCGCCGCAGATGTCTGCCGTCCGAGGCGCTGCCAGGTCATTTTTAAAGCATAAAAAAATCCTGTTCCTCTTTTGTGCCGTAACCCTTTGTTTTATCACTGGTTGAATCCTGTTTCGGATGGTTTTGCTGGCCAAGGGCCAAAAACTTTTGACCGCAAAACCACGGAACGGCAGCAGACACGAAAAATCGCGCCGCGAAAAATTCTGCCTACTGTACAGTAGGCAGAGGGCTTGACTAAGCCCTCTGCGCGAAAAACTCGCTTCGCTCGTTTTTCGCGCAGAATCCCATCTTTCATTTTCAGGAGTACAGAATGAAAAAAATCATTGCTTTGGTCGCTGCGGCAGCGCTTTCTGCCACGGTCGCATTTGCTGAGAAGACGATACATATCGGTGTACAGTTCCCGTTCTCAGACCTCAATATCAGCGGTTTCGCAGTTCCCGTCGAGATTGACGGCAATACGATCGTTGCTGACGGTGCGGGCGGGGATTTTTCCTCCTCGGGAGCGGGCGGAAGCTTTGGCTACACCTATGTTGCCGACAGCGGATTCACGTCCAAGTTCGGGGTGGGGCTGGCAGGGATCAGCACAAGCGACATCAGAACGATCTCCGGCAAAAATCTGGCGGGAGTTGACTTTGATTTGGGACTTGGCTTAGGCGGCTCATTCATCCACAACGAGAGGATGACACTCTCCCTGACAGGAGATTTTGGTTTCCAGCTCAAGTTTTTGTCTGGAACAGAGTCACAAGAAGATGGCTGGGGTAGCCATGATATTGACACGGAAATACTGTCCGCCATGTTCTATATCGGGCCCGAGCTCTCATACACATTCCGTTTTGGCGAGCATGTCGGTATGTTCGTGAGCCTCGGCTATTTCTACAATATAGGAAGTTCCACTTGTAGTGCTGGAACTGATGACATAGTAGACATAAAGGCATCTAAAGCCTTCACCACTTCAGGATTCAGCTTCCATCCGAAATTCGGACTGTCAATCTCGTTCTAGGCTGGCGTGAGCCTGGCAACACGACCGCCGCGCACCGTGCAAGGCAGAACAGCACGGTGCACGGCGTTTTTTTTTGCCCCTTCACCAAGCCCTCACTCCCCGCCCTTGCGCCGAGCCGCAGAGCTAAGCTTACGGCAGGAAGGCGGCTCGTTGATTTTTCAGGGAATATGCCTTATATTGGCAGAAGCAGACGGAGGCGCACACATGAGTTACGAGGCGTTGGAAGCGCAAATCAGAGCAATTCCCGAAGAATATTTCCCCGAGGTGGCAGATTTCCTTGACTCTCTCAAATGCAGAATCCTCGCGCGGCAGCAGACTGCCCGCCCGCGCAGGACGCTCGGCGGCTACGAGGGACAGATAAAAATCGCGGACGACTTCGATGATATGCCTGAAGGCTTTGAGGAATATGTCTGATGCATTTAATTGACACGCACGTCCTTTTGTGGCTGCTCTCCGAGCCGGACAAACTCTCTGCGGCGGCAAAGAAAATCGTGCAGGAGGACGACCTGTGCGTCAGCATGGCGTCGCTGTGGGAAATCGCCATAAAGCAGAGCAACGGAAAACTTGAGCTGCCCTTTTCGCCCGAAGAGCTGAGCGAAATCTGCGTCGGACGCGACATAGCCGTAACGCACATCCAGCCCGCGCACCTGAACAAACTGAAAGATTTGCCCAGAATCCACAGCGACCCGTTCGACCGCCTCGTCATCTGCCAGTCGCTCGCCGAGGACATCCCGATTCTCACGCATGACGCAAAGATTCCGCTGTATCCCGTCAGGACGGTGTGGTGACGGCGGCTTTTTCTTTGCCCCTTTACCAAGCCCTCACTCCCCGCCCTTGCGTCGAGCCGGGCCGAGCACCTCGCGCTTGAAGTGCGCTATCTCCGTGTTGGCGTAGTCGATGAACGCCGCATAGTCCTCTTCGCCCTCGATGACCGTCCGCGCGTTCACGTGCCGCACCAGCTCCCGCCACGCCGCGTCGCTTGCCTTCCGCGCGGCCCTCATCGCGCCGGGAACGCGGGAAGCGCGCTCGTCAGTCCGCTGCTCCGTCAATGCGCGGAGCAGGTCGTTCGCCTGCCGCAGCTTTTCCACGAACACGCCGAGCGACAGTGCGGCCACCTTGGGCGCTAGCGGCCCCTCCAAATCCTGCACAAAGTTCACGAGCAGCCCCGTCTCCTTGTCGCGCTGCGAGCGCACATCAATGCGGTAGTCCTTGATGTGCTGCGCGAGCGCGCGGGCAGCCTCCGCCAAAGCCTTGTCGGGGAAGTCCTCGTAGCCTGCCACCGCCTTCTTGTAGCCCGCGAACAGCCGGTCACGCGCCTTGTCCGCCTCCGCAATCCCGTCAGTCGCCATGCTCTTTGCCGACAGCTGCACGCTTTCGTCTTCCGCCTCCACAGCCGCCCGCAGCGCCTCCACCTGGGCCGCGCACTTTTTCGACACCGCCGAATCCGCCGCCGCACGGGATGCCATATTCGACACGAACAGAAAATGCGCCGCGTTCGCAAGATGACCGAGCGAGATGTTCCCGATTTCCCTCATAAAAAGCCTCCGTAACCCCCCGCGCCATCACATCTCCGCACGGACAATCCCATTATACACCATGTATGACTGGATTTCCAAGTGGAAATGTGATGATTAGAAGATGCAACAAGACATTTCCTCACTGAAAGGTGGTTATACAATAGTGTGGCATGATATTTTCAATCTGATAGATGATTTTGAAATAGTTCAATAACAGATTTTATGACTGATAAGCACTGTTGCAATGCTTTTACAATATATTTCTGAGCAGATAAGTAGTGTCGCAATACTACGGAAATACATTTCCATTCGGATAAACTATGCTATGATAGTGCGACAAGATATTTCTGCACAGATAATCTGTGTTGCAATATTGTAGAAAGACATTTCTATGCAGATATACTATGTTGCAATAGTGCAGAAGGTCATTTCTGTGCCAATAAGTTGTGCTGCAATACTGCAACAAGATATTTCTAATAAGACAGGCAATGTTGTAACAATGCGATGTTGGTTTTCCGCGCGGATAGATGGTCTTTCGGCGGTGTGGCAGCGAATCTCTGCGCCGCAGGAGCATCATGCGCAAAAAAAAACGCCGCGCGCGCTCGCTTTCGGTACTATGGGATTTATGGTGCCACAGTGAATGTCTTGAATTCTTGATGATTCAACTGACCGGGAGCCTTTAAAGTGCGTGGGATTTCATGGCAGTCGTCCTCGTTTTTGGAACCCGCCTGGCGCCATGCAAAGACATCTGCGGCGGCAGATGCAAGCCGGCTTCCATGGGCGCACGGCGGCTTTCTCTGTGTCCGGGCTGGCGGAAGCGCGCATGTTTTGTGGCTTGGCACTCCTGTTCCACAGGATGCATCTGCGGCGGTTCTGTGTGCGAGGGCTTTGCGATAGCGTTTGGAATGTCCGGCTTTGCTGCGCAACGCAGTTTGAAGAGGCTTTTGCCGTGTTCCGCGTGTTTACTCGCAGGGGCATCTGTGCTATAGTTATGTGGCTCTGCCGCCGCACGGGGGCAGGGCTGCTGTTTCAGCTCGATGCTGCTGCATCTTTTTTGGTGCATGTCGGCAGAACGTCCAAAAACGTTTTAAACGTGCCGGGCAGCGCCAAGGAGTTTTTATCATGAACAAAACCATTGCATTGATTCCTGGAGACGGAATTGGCCCTGATGTGGTAGGCGAAGCAGTGCACGTGCTTGACGCGGTTGCAAAAAGATATGGCCACACCTTCACCTACACTGACGTTGTTGCTGGCGGTGCGGCCATTGACAAATGGGGAAAGCCCCTCCCGCAGGAGCAGCTGGACATCTGCCTGCGCAGCGACGCGGTGCTGCTGGGTGCCGTGGGCGGCCCGAAGTGGGATAACGTGGCGCCGGAAATCCGGCCGGAAAAAGCGCTGCTCGGTCTTCGTGGTGGAATGAAAGTGTACGCGAATCTGCGCCCGGCCGTTATGTTCAGGCAGCTCAAGAGCGCGTGCCCCCTCAAAGATGAAATCGTGGGTAACGGACTTGACATCCTGATTGTGCGTGAGCTTATCAGCGGCATTTACTTTGGGGAACGTGGCACCTCCCCGGACGGACGCTCCGCCTGGGACACGGAAAAGTACACATGGGAAGAAATCGAACGGATTGTGCGCATGGGATTTGAATTTGCCCAAAAACGCCAGAAGCACCTCACGGTGATAGACAAGGCGAACATTCTGAATTCCAGCCGCCTGTGGCGCGCGGTTGCGGAGGACGTGCACAAGAACTACACGGACGTGGCGCTTGACTTTTTGTACATTGACAACGCGGCCATGCAGCTGGTGCGCAATCCCCGCCAGTTTGACGTGATTGCCACAAGCAACATGTTCGGTGACATTCTGAGTGACGAAGCAAGCCAGATTACCGGAAGCATCGGTATGCTGGCAAGCGCTTCCCTCGGTGCGGGCGGGCCGGGCCTGTACGAACCCATCCACGGAAGCGCCCCGGACATCGCGGGAAAAGACCTTGCCAATCCGCTTGCAACAATTTTGAGCGCGGCCATGCTCCTTCGCTACAGCTTTGGGCTCGAAACCGAAGCCAAGGCGATTGAGGCCGCCGTGAACGCCGTGCTCGATGCCGGCTGGCGCACTGGCGACATCGCCGGTGACAGGGCTTCGTGCGAAGCGCTCAAAGCCGAGGGCAAACTTGTAGGCACAAAAAAAATGGGAGCGCTCGTGGTGGAGCAGCTGGAAAGATAGCCGGATACCGCCAGAATAAAAAAAAGCCGGCGGACAGATTGCACCACGTGCATTTGCCAGCCGGTCTTCCAGACAGTCTGAACAGAACGTCCTGCGCCGCAATGCAGGACGTTTGTTTTTTTAATTTGAACGAAACCGCCAGCCGGAAGAGCGCGGGATAGCCCATCTCGGCATTTACGCCGAAATACCACGTGGCACCGCCAGCAACAAAGCCAAAGTGGAAGCCGGCCCAAGCGCCAACTGGGGCGTTCCGGCAATGTTCGTGTTTGTCGCGGTATATGCCGGCTCCAAGGCGCTGCCCGGCATACAGGTCGAGCTTTTTGTGCACATTGATGTGGTAGTTGGCAAGCGCGCCAAAGTACAGGTTGTTCCCGGAGTGATTGTGTTTGTGATTGACTCCACCCCACCAGCCATGCTCCCGCTCATAGCGGGAAAGGCCCGCAAAACAGCCGGAACCGGGCGGCACCACGCCCGCATGCGTCACATATTCCACGCCCGCCTCGGGTGGCGGAACATAAGCCTTTAGGTTGCTGTTGAACAAATCCCGGTTGATGCCCACGTCCGCGTTAAGTCAGAAAATTGCCGTCCTCTATGTTTCCGCAATATGAATTCCACCACTGGCCGCCTTTTTAATGGGCAAGCACAGCCGGAACCGCGCGGGAAACCAGAGTCGCGGACACAAGCCCGTTCTTAAAGTTCACGTCACCCCCCTTTCTTTGGAAACGTTCTTTAATTGCCACGGGCTGGCTTTGCAGAAGCGCGGTATGTTCCCCTTTCCGCACGAACCAAAAGACTGTCGCCGTCCGGCACGGATAGCGCACAAAAAAAATCCGCGCTCCCTGTTGACAAACCACTTTTTTTTTTGTATGGTAACATGGCTTCGCATGAGCACGGAGCAAATCACTATTTTTCGGAGGATGTATATGAAAAACATCAAGAAGTATCTGTTTTTGATGGCGGTGGTTGCCGTACTGTTTGGTTTTGCCGCTTGCAGCAATGACGATGATGATGGCCCTGGTGTTGTGGCACAATATGAAGCAGTGCTAACAACGTCAGCAGGATATAAGCTAGATACAACCCTGACACTTAAATGCTATAGTAACGGGCGTTTTGAGGTGTATTCCAGCGCACTAAAAAAAATAGTAGCAGAAGGAAAGTATAAGGGAGATCCATCAACGGACGAAACAATCCATATAACGTTCACCAAACATGAATTGCAGCCCGAGCGTGTAAACAGCGAAGGCGAGGATTTGGTGGTTAGAGAGGGCGGCAATGCAATTTATGACCCAATTGATAAGGTAACTTACAGGCTCTCAGGCAAATAAACCACGCTATAACCTGTTTTAAGAACAAGCGCCGGCCCAAAAAGCCGGCGTTTTTTTTGTCTGCACGTGCTTTTCCGCTTTCTTCCGCACAAAGGCCTTATTCCGCATGTGCATTGTCAGCGCACAAAGGCCTTGCGCCGCTTTCTGCCGCTCCTTGCAGGAACGGCACATCTCCCTCAAGGCTTCAATCATCTTTTTTTTTGCCGCCAAGCTCCTGTTCCGCAGAAAAAGCAAGCGCGGCATCTGCCGGTGTCTGTGCAGAACCGCTTCCGCTTTGCGCAGGACAGCCCGCAGCATATGCGTGGCCGTCTTGTCAGTGTGGAAACCTTCCCTGGGGAGGCACAGTGGCGCATGTTCCGCGCGGATGGCCGGATTCCGCATGTGCAGAATGGCTTTGTATTTGGCATGAACCAGCTGCTGTGTGTGGATGGATTTTTGCTGTGCCAGATGGCGGGTGCATTGGTTTTGGCATGTTTATGCGGTGGAGGTTTCTGCCTCGCGGGGCTTTTGCTTTGTGCATTCCGTTTGGAGCCTACTATGCAGATTTGTTTTTTTGCGCTATCATGTTTGTGGATGTGCGATTTTGGTAATGCCAGCTGCTTTCCGAATATGCACAAAACCGTTTGCAGAACGAGGAACTTATGCCGCTCAAATTGATTGGAATGATTGTGCTCATGGTGCTTGTCGCCACGTTCACGGGGTTCAACCTTGACAACAGGTGCAATATCTGGTTTTTTCACACGTTTGAACATGTGCCGGTGTTTGCGACAATCTTGGGTTCGTTTGTTGCCGGGGTGATTGTGACGTTGCCGTTTACGATTGCGCGCCGGTCAAAGGCTGAAAAGGCGCCAAAGCCGCCGCGCGCCAGGCACCAGAAAAAGCAGGCGCAGTCTTCCGCTGAAATAGATTCAACAACAGGAACCACTCTCGTTACGGAAGTCGGGCGAATCGACGGTTCTCCGCAAGGCAAGCGCTGACGGGGGTTCCATGAGCCGTGTTTCCCTGCTTGCAGCCATGTTCGCGTTTGTGTGCGTGGTGTGTGCCGAGGCGCAGACAAAAAGGTCGGCCCGCGCCATTGTTGATGCCGCCGCGCAGAAGGATTCTGTGCAGGAGACAATGCGGTATCTAAAGGAGAATGCGGAGAGTGCGGCCAGCCCTGCCGACCGCCGCTATGTGCTTTACCATTTGGGGCAGATTCAGGAGCAGATGGGGCTGTATGACGAGGCGAGCCGCAGTTTTTCCGCCGCCGCCGGAATCTCTGCCTCCGATGCCTGGAACGTGCCCAAGGTTTCGTCTGAGCAGATTGTGCTTGATGCCGTAAGAACCAGTTTGTGTGCGGGCAACACGGAAGCGGCGGATTCTTATCTTCGGTCTTCGGTGAGCTCTTCCAACGATGCGAACATACGTGCGTGTGTCAATCTGTATACCCAGTGGAGCGTGCTGTGCAAGGCTGGTTCCACGCAGGAAACCGAGGGGGCTATTTCCCAGCTCAAGTCTTATCTGGAATTGCCGCTGATGAACAGGGTGAAGCCGGCCGTGCTGCTTACGCTTTGGTACCTCACGGACAGCGCCGTGTATTCCACGCAGCTTCAGCGTGAATATCCTGCCAGTGCGGAGACTGCCATCACAAAGGGGGCGGCCCAGATTATGAGTGTGCCGTTTTGGTATTTTGTGCCGCGGAGAATCCATGGTGAAGTCGATACCAGTATCGGCATGGGAAATTCGGGCGGAAGTTCTGGCGCTTCGGCTCCTGCATCTGGTCAAAGCGCTCCCAAAAAACAGGAGTCCACTTCCACAGGAAAAATCACGCGGCAGCAGCTTGGTCTGTTCAAAAGCAAAACCAACGCAGATGCGCTCATCGCCCGCCTAAAGGAAAAAGGATTTTCCGCCTGGTACCACACTGAAACCCGTGCGTCTGGTACCACGTATTATATTGTTGTTGTAAATGAAAATGCTGAAGGCACCATGGGGCTCAAGCTGCGCGATGCCGGTTTTGAATGTTACCCTGTGGTCGAGTGACTGCGGCAGGGGCTGCCGCTGTTTTTGGCGTCCGGCTCCAAAGTTCCAGAAAGCAATCCACGGGTGCCTGTGTTGGGGTGCGTTTGGTTTGCAGATTCTGCAAAATCATAATGAATGGACATGCCTGCTTTTCTGCATCGTGTTGAAGCGCCACTTCAAAGTGAATAAAAAAAGCCGCTCCCGTTTGGTTCTGTTCCTTGCGGGTGCGGCTTTTTTATGTGAATCGGAATGGTTTTACAAGTTTGCCACAAGCCATTCCTTGAAGCTTCCGTAGTCTTTTTGCATTGGCACCGCGTGGTCTTCAAGGTGCAGCACTTGTTCCAGGCGGTTAGGCATGCTCGGCTCTCTCCCGATTGCGTTCATCACTGTGGCTCCGAACTTGGCGGGGTGCGCTGTTTCGAGCACCAGTGCTATCGCTTTTTTTTCTGAAACCGATTCGGCCCATGCTGGAATGTTCGCGGTTAGTCCTGGTTCTTCTGGTTTTGCGGAGACGGCTCCCGCCATGAGGCGTTCTATTCCTCCGTGCCGCAGTTCATCCCATGCTTTCCATGCAACGGCTCCGTGCGGGTCGATAATGTAGCCGGTTTTTTCGTTGCAGTCGCGTATGGCTTTGAGCGTTCCTGCGTTGTCTGTCCAGTAACTGGCGAACAGGGCCCGCACCTGATCCAGCGTGTACATGGCCGTTATGCGTTCGTGGTTGCTGGGGGCTCCCACATCCATGGCGTTGCTCAGCGTGGCCACGGACTCGTGCGGCGTGTATGTGCCTGTGGCAATCCAGTCTGGCACCGTGTGGTTTGCGTTTGTGGCTGCGACAAAGCCTGTGATTGGCGCCCCCATTTTTGCTGCAATCAAACCGCTCGTCAGGTTTCCGAAATTGCCGCTCGGTACTACCGCGATAATGGCTGGATTTTCAAGTTTTGAAACATGCGGACTTCTCTGCTGCACCGAAAGTGCCGCGTAAAGGTAGTAGAAGCTCTGCGGAAGCAGGCGTGAGATGTTGATTGAATTGGCAGAAGACAGGCGGAAACGCGCCCTTAGCTCGGTGTCCGTGAATGCCGTTTTTACAAGGCGCTGGCAGTCGTCAAATGTGCCGTTCACTTTGAGCGCGCGAACATTGCCATCAAACGTGGAAAGCTGCTTTTCCTGCAGGGGTGAGATTTTTCCGTCTGGATACAGAATCGTCACGTCTATGCCCGGCACGTTGTGGAATGCGCTGCCCACCGCGCTGCCGGTGTCGCCTGAAGTGGCAACCAGAATGTGCAGGTTGCTGTCTTGTCCCCGGTTGAAGTACGACATCACGCGGGCCATAAAGCGGGCGCCAAAATCCTTGAACGCGCAGGTGGGGCCGTGGAACAGCTCCAGCACGTATGTCACCGGGTCAATCGGTACGATTTTTGGAGCAAATGGATAGGCGTCTTGAATTATAGCCTCAAGGTCTGTGTCGGGAATTTCGCCGGCCACGAAGGGTTTTGCCATGGTAAAGGCTACTTCGCGGAAAGAAGGTTCCGGGTTTTTGTGCAGAAATGCCGCGTCAAGCGTTGGAAATTCCGTGGGGAGATACAGGCCGCCAGTGGCCGCATTCATGCCGTTCATAACCGCCGTTTTGAAATCAACTGCAACTGTTTTGTCTCGTGTATCCGTATATTTCATACAAACACCTTCTTTTGTTTTTTTGCTATCCACACGGAACGGCATAACCGCGTCTGTTCTGGATTGACCATGCTGGCGCTGCCGTTTCGTTTTTTCTGCGTTGACTCTCCGTATATTCAATGTGCCTTGCGCGGAGGCGGTGTCAATCCG
This sequence comes from Treponema sp., assembly GCA_022510905.1. Taxonomy (GTDB): domain Bacteria; phylum Spirochaetota; class Spirochaetia; order Treponematales; family Treponemataceae; genus Treponema_D. The sequence goes on along the minus strand of JAFLSN010000021.1, from coordinate 26,207 downwards.
GCAAAAAATCTGCGGAATTGCCGGAGCTGGAACGAGAATCTACAATCTGGCGGCTTATGATGGACGCAATCTTGTCTATGGCGCTGTTTATGTATGACTCGTCGTGAATTTTTTTCTGCAAGTCTTTGATGCGGGGAGCCACCGAAGCATGAGAAACGGTTTGGTTTGTAACTGGCATGTCTTACTCCGAAAATGCGTTTACAATGTGGTGCACCGGCTCCAGCCCCGGAACATCAACAGCGATCACATCAAACCTGATGAGGCTGCTACTATATTGTCGATGATTTTGGAGATAACATTTAGCTGTTTTGAGTATCTTTTGCTGTTTTGTGGAGTTCAGTTCGTGGGCCAGTGTTTCCACGGTGCCGTGCGGGAGCGTTTTTACTTCAACAAACACGAGCGTGTCGGCAAATTGCGCGATGATGTCAATTTCACCGTCACGAACGCGGAAATTCCGTTCCAGCACGATGTAGCCGTTTTGCTCAAGAAACCGAACGGCTCTGTCTTCGCCTTCGCGTCCTCTGCGCACTGTGCTTGTGTTTGCTGCTGCGGCTTTTATTCTAGTCCTCCATAAAATCAAAGTCTTCGAGGGGCACTTCCTCAAGTTCTTTTACATTGGACTGCTTGGCGCCTTTTTCCGCGTTGATGTTTTTTTTGTTTAGCAGGGAATCCGAGGCGGACTTCTTTATTGCGGCATGTGCGTTTGCCTTGATGTTCAGCTTGGCGATTTCCTGTTCTGTAAGAGGATGGCCGTCAGAAAGGAGGAATGGAACCGACCAGCGGCTGAGGGCTGCGATATGGTACGGTTTTGCGGGGCGGTTTTCGGCGAGAAACATGTTTATGCCGTCGTCGAAAAAAACAGGGGCGCTGTAGCAGACGCCGAGTTCAATATCTTTGCAGTCTATCTGTGTCATGGCGATTCTCCACATCTTGAATATACGCGAAAATGCGAGCTACTGCAAGCCATGTTTGCTCCGGTATGTACGAACCGATGGCGTACAGGGAAAGCGTGTTTTCAAGCACGTCGTCTTCCACGATGGGAATGTCGTTTTCGCGGGCAATGGCTATCATGCGCTCTGCGAGTTTGCCTGTTTCTTTTGCGGTTATGAATGGGGCGTCAGCTCCTGCCGGGTACATCAGCGCAACGGCGACTTTTTTTGCCGTTTCGGTCATGCAAAACCTCCTGCATGCAGCGGAAGTTCTCCTGTGGTGCACAGGCCTGTGGTGGCCGCCTGTGGTGCGTATCTAACACGCATGTGCGAGAGCCGTTCACTTCCTTTTAGAAGCGATTGTGAAAGCAGCCGCTCATGAAGCGGCACCAGCTTGGGTGGAAGGGCTGGCTTTGTAAAGAACAAAAGCTCATTGCCGTGCGGCGCGTTTGGGATAAACTCAAAAAAATATGCGGTGGAATCTGTTTTGCATGAAAGCAGTCCCTTTTGCACGGATGCCAGTTCCGTGTCAAGCAGAAGCCTGAGCATTCCTGTGGCAGAAAAGCCTGCGGCGTTCCATTCATACGGCATGAAAATCCAGTGGCGGCTTCCTTTTGAAAGCTGGTTTACCAGCGTCAGCAGCCCTTCATGCTCTGGTGGTGGCTCGCTGTAAAATAAAGAGAGAATGGTGTCTGTCCGGCTTTTTTTTTGTGCTGAAGAATCTGAATCCTGCGGCTCGCGCTGGTTCCCGTATGAATGCTTCTGATGTTCACTTCCGCATGAAATCAAAAGAAGCTCGGTCACGGCGTGTTCTGTTGGCTCTATTCCTGCTTCGAGCAGCACGAGCGCCGCCTCTGCTGCTTCTTTTTCTTTTCCAGGGAATCTGAGCGCAATCTGCCGTGCCTTGGCGATAAGCGGGCGGTCAATCGCGAATCCCCCTTGTTCCAGAAACTGGACCAACTGCAAGGTGATGCCGTCGGGAATCATGCCGGCCTGCGAGAGCTTTGCCGCAAGAAGTGCGCCAGGGTTTCCATCGCCAAGTACAAGCGGCCCGCCATAAAAAGCATCGTCTTCCAATATGAGCGGCACCAGCAGTACCGTTCCATCTGCGCTGTGGCTGATTCGTGCTGTAAACTGCTGCCCCACTGTCATCGGATTTTGTACGGCCGCTTCTATGTTTCGGCCGGCCACAGACACTATGTAACGCCCGTTCTGACCCTGGGAAATCACCTGCACCCGTGTAGTGGTGCCGTCCTGCAAAACTGTCTGCGGTGACGAGCTTTCTTGTGCAATTTTTGTCTGTATGGTCAATGCCGAAAAAAGCGCCATGTCTTTTAGCATACATCGTAATTCAAAAAACAGCAACTGCACTCAAGGCTTGGCGAAACGGCTCTGTATGGTTTACGCTGAATGGGGGTGTGCCGTGCTCGTGTGTGGCCGCCGTCTTGTACTGTATGCCGCATGTATTCTTTTTGTAAAACATGTCTGGCGGGTAAGGTTCAAAATGGATTTCCAAAAGACATTCGCCATCAAGAAAAATCATTCTTTAATGAAAATACTTGCATCGGTGGCTTTCATTTTTATGGATAAACTTTAAAGCTTGCTTGACAACACATTGACCAAGCTGTTGCTTTGTAATAATATATACACCCACACTGTTCAGTGTGCAATATTTTAGCTCAGGTCTTAACCCCGTTCGGAAAGACCTATGGAGGACATACAAGTGGTAAAAATCAGACTAAAGCGGTTTGGTGCAAAAAAGCGCCCGTTCTACCGCATTGTGGTGCAGGATGCACGCAAACCCCGCGACGGCAAAACCATCGAAGAGCTGGGGGTATATCAGCCGGTGTCACCTGCGGAAAAGCAGTCTGCGTTCAACGAAGACCGCGTTAAATACTGGCTCAGTGTTGGCGCACAGCCCACTCCCACTGTCAAACGTATTTTGAACAAAAACGGTTTGGCGGTAGACGGCACTGCTATTGTAAAATAACACACGGAGGCTCAGGCATGGAAAAAGACCTGATTGAATTCATTGCAAAATCATTGGTCGATGAGCCCAACGCAGTCTCTGTGACCGAAGCCGAAGGTGAGAGGGGGCCGGTTTTGCGCCTTACCGTTGCCTCTGGCGATATCGGAAAGGTTATTGGCAAGTACGGCCGGATTGCAAAAGCATTGCGCACGGTTTTGAGCGCTTCTGCGGGCAAAGACGGAAAGCGCTACAGTCTTGAGATTCTTGACTGACGGATTGCGTGTTCGCATTGAACGCGCAGGTGCAAGATGACGGAGCAGTTCATTGTAGGGATTGTCCGCGGTACCCACGGTATAACGGGCGAATTCAAAGTTGAAAGCACTTCGGGTGAGTACGCGCATTTTGCGGAAATGCACGAAGTAACATTGACAGACGGAACGGCACAAAAAGTCTGCACGGTGGAATACACCCGTCAGGCGGCCACAACTCTGTACATGAAGTTGGCGGGAATCAATTCACCTGAAGAAGCTGCTCGGTTGAACAGGTGGCGGATTGTGGTTCCCCGAAAAAACGCGCATCCGTTGCAGCCGGGTGAGTGGTACATCGAAGACCTCAAGGGGTGTTCGGTGTGGTATCAAAACGAAGCGGCGGATAAAACCGCACCGGTCACTGTTCAGCCAGAACACGTGATTGGAACAGTCACAAACGTAATGGAAGGCGGATCAGGCTATCTCGTTGAGATTTTGCTGTCCGAGTGCTGCGCCGTTTTGCCTGCACAGGCGCTGCGTACCAAACGCGGCTTACCGCGCAAGGTGCTGGTGCCATTCAACAACACGTTCATCGGAACTGTGGATGTTGAGGAAAAACGAATGCAGCTCATGCACCTCTGGATTCTGGAGTAATTCCATGAAATTTACTGTGCTGACCTTGTTTCCCGATATTCTGCGGGCTTTTTTTGAAGCTTCAATCATGGCCAAGGCAGTGGAGCGGGGGATTGTTGCCTACGATTTGGTGAATATCAGGGATTTTGCCTTTGATAGACACAAGACTTGTGACGACGCGACGTATGGTGGGGGTGCGGGGCAGCTTTTGCTTCCTGAACCTCTTGGACGGGCTCTTGACAGTGTGGAGGCCTATAAAAAGCACGTGATTTATGTCACGCCGAGCGGACGGCCTTTTAACCAGGCAAAAGCCCTCTCTTTGAGCCGGAAAGACGAACTCGTTTTTATCTGCGGTCGATACGAAGGCATTGACCAGCGGATTATCGATTTGTATGTTGACGAAGAAATCTCAATCGGGGATTACGTGATGTCAAGCGGGGAAGTGGCGGCAACCGTCATCATTGACAGCGTGTACCGTTTGGTTGAGAATGTCATTACCAGCGAGTCGTTGAACGAAGAGAGTTTTTCTGGCGGACTTCTGGAATATCCCCAGTATACGCGGCCAGACGTGTACAGGGGCTTGGCTGTGCCAGCTGTATTGACTGGTGGCAACCATGAACAGATTCGGAAGTGGCGGCTTCAAAAGAGCCTGCAAAAAACGCTGCTGAACAGGCCCGAGCTTATTCAGCATGCACGAGCGGCAGGAACCCTTTCTGAAGAAGCCGAAAAAATGATTGAAGCGTTAGCGGAGCATGCCGACTACAAGCATGACCGCAGGCAGCGCAAGATGCTGCGGACCGTGCAGGAACGCATCAAACGGCAGTCTGCGCGGAACGAAAAAAAAGGAGCAATAATATGGACATCATAAAGACCATTGAAGAAAAACAGAAAAAGCCCGGTGCGGAAAACTTTCAGGTTGGCGACACCGTAAAAGTGTATTTTGAAATCATCGAAGGCAAGACCAAGCGCGTTCAGATTTTTGAAGGTCTCGTCCTCTGCATAAAAAATTCTGGTATCCGTAAGACATTTACGGTGCGAAAAGAAAGCTATGGCGTAGGTGTGGAGCGCGTGTTTCCCATAAACAGCCCCCGCATCATCAAGGTTGAAATAGTGCGTATGGGCAAAGTTCGCCGCGCAAAGATTTACTACGTTCGTGACAAAGTGGGAAAGGCCGCCAAGATCAAGGAATCCATCGGGCCTAAAGCAAATGCCCGCCTTGCAGCTTCGCGTGCAGCCGCTGCCGAAGCCGAGCGCTATTCATTGGCCCAGCGTGCCGCCTCAAAAAACGAAGAGGCAAAAAAATAGTATAGCTTTTCGGAATGTTTTACAGAGCCCTGCCAAATGGCGGGGCTTTTTTTTTGCCCCACTAACGCTGACTTCTACCGTCAGGATGATGCTCAAAAAAAAATCTGACAGCGCCTTTTAAAAATCAGGTTTCCCGCCGCGAAAATCGTTTGCAGACGAATCCGTGTGGCGGAACAATTTTACAAATTTCCATCAATTACTGTATGCAAAACACCTTTGCTGCGAACTGATTCGCGCGGAAAGGGTGCGTACCGTGCTTCTGCTAATCAGATTCCTGGCTTGAAGCATTGCTTTTGCATCGGTGTGTGTGTTGATTTTTCACTGGTTTTCCGGGTATATTTTCAGAAACCGCTTGCAATTTTATTTTAAAATCGATATAGTGGGCAAACAATTCATTCTGGAAGCGCTGTGCTTTCGATGAAAATTCAACAACAAAGTATAGGCATCTGTAACCGCTGGGGTTCAGGGGAAAATCTAATTATTTCGTAAAAAGTAGCTATTCGTGCGGAGCGGGGGAATCTGCTCCAAAAACATGTCCCGCTGGGGATACCGTCTGTAAAAACACTGTGCGCGGCTGGAGTGGAAGTATGCGCTTTGGGGTACGGGGAATTGCGGTTTTGCGAACATCATGTCTTGCCCGTTTGTGGCGGAATGCGTTGATTTTTTCATAAGCGGTTCTGGATGTACTATGCATGTGAGGAACTATTTATGGAAGAAGAACTCAACAATGCTCCTGCTGAACAGGCAGAAGCCAACACTGGCATTCAGTCTGCACCAGAAACTCGGGAAGAAACCAACATGTCTGCGTTAAGCCCTGTGCTACCTGACATTCCCGTGCAAGAAGAGACACCTGCCTCGGAAACTATTTTTCCCGGTACACAGACATCAGCACCAAGCTACGGACAAAGCGCGGTCATTGAGGAGCAGGTTCCTGAAGAATCTGTTAAAACTGAAATGGCCCAGTCATTACTGCCGAATGCAGAGCCTCTGGAACAGAACGGTTCCAGTACAACTCCATCTTTGAACAGCGGCTGCAATGGTTCAGCTTCTGATGCCACTCACGCAGAAGTTTCTTTGCATGACGGAGCCACGCCTGAAAATATTTCGTTTGAGGATTTAGGACTTGACAACATCACCCTTGCAGCAGTTGAACGCAAAGGGTTTGTTACACCGTCACCCATTCAGGTTCTGGCCATTCCCCGTCTTTTGAATGGAGATGCCAATGTTGTTGCACGTGCCCGCACTGGCACTGGTAAAACAGCCGCGTTTGGCCTTCCGCTTGTGCAGCGTCTCCGCGATGAAAGCAAATATGTGCGGGCAATAATTCTTGAACCTACCCGCGAGCTTGCTATGCAGACATGCACCGAGATGTCTTCGTTTACAACGGGGCGCTATCCGCGCACAGCCGTTGTGTATGGCGGTGCGTCAATGGGTGAGCAGATGCGGAGTCTGCGCCGTGGCGTTGAAATCGTGGTAGGCACTCCAGGTCGCGTCCAGGACTTGATTGACCGCGGCGTGCTCGACATCAGCAGAATTGATTATTTTATTCTTGATGAAGGCGATGAAATGCTCGACATGGGCTTTGTCGAAGACATCGAAAAGATTTTTTCGTCCGCGAATCCAGATTGCCGCGTCCTGTTGTTCAGCGCCACGATTCCTGCTCCAATTCTTCGCATTGCGTCGCAGTTCATGGGGGACTATGAAATTGTAGAAGAAGAGGGGCACGAAGAAGAACCGCTGCTGATTGAACAGAAATATTGGGTCGTCAAAGAAAGCGATAAGATTGAAGCCCTTGTGCGCTTGATTGATATTTCGCCCGATTTTTTTGGACTTGTTTTTGTGCAGAGAAAAAGCGATGCCGATACAGTATGCAAGCAGCTTGACGAACGTGGCTACCAGGCCGCTGCGCTTCATGGTGACATTCCTCAGGCACAGCGTGAAAAAATTCTTGCGCGGTTCCGCAGCAAAAAAACTCGTGTGCTTGTTGCAACCGATGTTGCCGCCCGTGGCATCGATATTGAAGGCCTTACGCATGTGGTAAATTTTGAGCTGCCGTTCGATGGACCTACATACGTGCACCGCATTGGTCGCACCGGCCGTGCAGGGGCCGCCGGCATGGCCGTTACATTTGTGCGTCCAGAAGAACAGCGCCGAAAGCTTTCATATTTGCGCAATGCCATCAAAAAGAGCGCCAAGGGAGAAATGACGGAAGGTTTTATTCCTGAAGTTGACGAAGTGCTCACCGTGCGCCGTGAACGACTGTTTTCCCAGATAAAAGAAAAATTAGGACTGAATCGCCAGGCGGTTTCCGAAACAGCTGCTCAGACAGTGGCAGACGTTGATGGTTCCGAACCCATTCAGCCTGCATCTGCGGTTCCCGAGTTACGCAAAGGTGATCCGCTTTTTGATTCGCTTGCCGCAGACCTTTGCCAAGGTCAAAATGCACAGGATGTCGTGGCCGCTCTGCTTGCCGCAACTTATGGCAAAGAAGTCAGCAAAAAACGCTATGGCAAAATCAGCATTGTTGGCGGCGGTTCCAAATCGCGCAGAGAAGGTGAGCGCTCCGAGCGCGGTGACCGTTTTGACCGTGACTCGGGCCGTGGATTCGGTGGCGACCAGATGCGGCTGTATGTGCAGCTTGGCTGGTATGACGGCTACAATCCACGACGAATTGCAGATTTCTTTTCTGATGTGCTGCATATTCCCGGGCAGCAGGTTGACGCGATTGACATGGCCGATAAGTTTTGTCTTTTAAGCCTTCCCGCTGATGCCGCAAAACAGGCGCTTGACTTGTCGCGCTCTGATCCGTCATTTCCCCATATTCATGAAGACACCAAAGGCGGGGGCGCAGGTGGTTCCCGCCGTGGCGGTGGACACGGTTTTGGACGTGACCGTGGCACTTTCCGTGACCATGGTTTTGGGCGTGGAAGTTTCCATGACCGTGAAGACCGTGGTTTTAGCCGAGACAGGGATCGTGGCTTTGGACGTGAGCGTTCCCATTTCCGTGACCGCGATGACCGTGGTTTTGGACGAGACAATTTCCGCAGCCGCGATGATCGCAGTTTTGGTGGCGGTAACCGTTTTTCGGTGGCTCATGGTGAAGGTGATGATTATCACCATGAGTTCAAAGCAAGTTTCAGAGCTGGTTCCCGCGCAAAGGATTGGTCCAATACCCGCGCTGGTGTGCACACGGCCACACAGAGGAACAGTCATGCGGGCCTGTTCAAGAAGTCCTTCAACAATGATGAATACTGAGTACGTATAAAAAACAACGGCCCGGGATTGTGAGTAACCCCGGGCCGTTTTGTATGCGGAGATGAAATACTCAGGCGTTGGGCATGGCGCTCGTGTATATGGCAGGATTGTATGTGTGTGGCGTATTTGAATTGAGCCAGCGCTGTAACGGTGGAAGCCAATCGTTTTCGGTGGTGCTTTCAAGCAGCAGTCGTTCGTACATAAAATGAATGTGTTCGATTATTGCCGCTTTGTTTTGCGGCGTAATATCCTTTGCTGTGGCAAACAGCGCATTTATAAAATCAACACCGTCCTGCACGGAAATCAGCTCTGGTGCGATTTTTGTTACCATATAGATGGCGGCGGGGATGCAGTTTACGCTGTGCTGTTTTACATACAGCACGGATTCTGAAATGGCAATGGCTTGGCTACGCAGTTCCGTGTTCCACTGTGTTTTTTCAGCGTCAGAAAAATGCTCGCGCTCAAACAGCATCCTGTAAAAGTGAAGTACAAGGCAGCAGATTGCAATGTGCAGGCTGGGCACACACATGTAATGCGGGTCTCCGCCTTGGATAAAAGTAATCAGTTTGCCATCATCGCCTTCTTTCCAGCGGGGGCGATAGGTGGTGGTGAGGCAGTAGGAATACATGCGGTAGGCTTCATTGTATTCAAGGCGTATGTATTTTAAAAACTCCGTGCACAGTTTTGCTCCGTCACGTGCGCCAAAGCGTTTTAAAAGCATGGCCAGTGGCCGGATATAAAAATTGATAAAACTCACATACACATGAATCTTTTGCGGCACAAATGGAATGCGCGTGTCAAGTTCATGGTCAACATGTTTTATCGGGCGGCGCAGTAGATGGATTTTCTGGAAATACTGTGGAAGGAAAAATTTTCCAATCACAACGAATATAAACGAAACCATTGCAGGCAAACTTTTCAGCCTGAAAGAAAGTGTTAGATATACGTTGGCGGTATTGAATGAAGCAAGCGGCTTTCCTGCCACGGAATCAATCCGTTTTTGCGTAGCCGGTTTTACGGTGCCATTTCGGAATGGCCACGGATTTTTTTGCTGCTGTTTTTTCATTGCCCAAACACCTCCTTTGCAATCGCCACGGACTGCATGGCATCTTTTGCATAGTAGTCTGCCCCGATTTTTTTTGCATAGTCTGGAGTGAGCACGGCACCGCCCACCATTATCTTGCACAGACGGTGCGCCTTTTCAAGCGCCGCACGCAGCAGGGCAATCGTTTCTTCCATGTGAGCCACCGTTGTTGTCATGAGTGCGCTCAAGCCCACCAGCTTGATGTCCTGTTCAATCACAGTGTCTATCACTGTCTGCGGAGGAACATTTTTGCCTAAGTCAATTACCGTGTAGCCGTAATTTTCTAGCATGGCTTTCACGATATTTTTTCCGATGTCGTGAATGTCGCCAAAAACAGTGGCAATGACCACAGTTCCTTTGCTCCGCCCCGTTTTTCCGCTTGCGGCCATTGCATGTTTTATGGCACAGAATGAAGCGCTCACAGTGTCTGCGCTAAGCAGGAGCTGCGGAAGGAATTTTTTTCCAGCTTCAAAATCCTTTCCCACGGAATCAAGTGCCGGCACAATGCAGCGGTCGATAATAGCGACAGGCTCTGTGCTTGAAAGAAGCTTTTCCGTTGCCTGCACAGCCTTGTCTTTGAATCCTTTTTCGATAATTGAAATAAGCTCGGCTTCATCTGCGGAAACTGCGGGAATGGCTGCTGCGTTATTTTTTTCAGCAGATACTGTTCCTGTATTTTTTGTTGGTGGAGAATATTCTGAAGATGCAATGGGCCGAGCGTTGATTGCGATGGAAATTGTGCCGTCTTTCACCGCCTGTGTCAGAATCGCTTCCTTTGCCTTTGCGGTGGTGGGGTCGATGGTGCCTGTGTAGGCATGGATAAAGTCGAGGCAGTTTTTGTCAAAGCCTGCGAGTGCCCTGTATGAGCGGAATGTGTCCATCATGCTCTGGCTCGCCGGATTTATGATGCACGCGGAAAGTCCCGCCTGGAGCGCAAGCATAAAAAATCGGCTGTTGATGAGATCTCTGCGTGGCAGTCCGAATGAAATGTTTGAAACTCCCAGGACAAAGCGGAGCCCTTCAGCTCCATATTCAGAATTAAGTGCAGAAATAGCTTTGATGGTTTCAAGCGCAGAATCCTGCTCGGAACTCACGGTGAGTGTAAGCGTGTCGATGAAAATGTCGCGCACGGGAATGCCGTATGATGCAGCTTCACGTATGATTTTTTTTGCGACAGAAACACGCCCCTCTGCGGTTGGGGCAATGCCGTCTTCATCTATGCACAGGGCAACTATCGCGCCACCGTAATGGGCCACCAGCGGAAACACTTTGTCCATTACTTCTTGCTTTCCGTTGGTGCTGTTTACAAGCGCCTTGCCGTTGTAGTAGCGCAGGGCTTTTTCAAGCACGGCGGGGTCACTGGAGTCAATCTGGAGAGGTGTATTGAATGTGTCCTGTATGGTTTTTACAGCCAGCACCATGGTTTCTGCTTCATTCAGCCCGGGAAGGCCTACATTCACATCCAGCAAATGTGCTCCTGCATTTATTTGGCTTTCGGCTTCATCGCGAACAAAGTCCATGTTTCCTGAAAGCAGGGCTTCGCGGCATTTCTTTTTGCCGGTTGGGTTGATCCGTTCCCCGATAATCACAGGACCGGCCATGCCACCAATCTGCACAGTATGATTGTAGGAACACACGAACGTGTCGGTTGCTGCATGGCCTGCGATGTGGCTAGGCTTCGCAGAATCTGGGAGAGGCACGGTTTTAGTATTGATTTCCTCAACCATATGCTGAATGTGGTCGGGGGTGGTTCCACAGCATCCTCCTAAAAGCATGGCGCCTGCGATACGGTTCTGCACTTGTGCGGCGGCAAATATCTGTGGCGGCACCTTGAAAATTGTTCGCCCGTTTTCAACCACAGGCAGACCCGCGTTTGGTTGCATGAGGACGGGAAGATGTGCATACCGGCAGAACTGTTTTGCAAGTTCCAAGTCTTCTTCGAGACTTCCTCCGCAGTTAAATCCAATCACGTCAACTTTCAGGGCTTCAAGATATGTAACGCATGTAAGCACGTCTGCGCCTGTAAGTGTGCGCAGATTGCTCTGGAATGTCATGGTGGCTACAATCGGAAGATGTGTGTGTTCTTTTATGGCGAGTACGGCGGCTTTTACTTCGTACAAGTCGCTCATAGTTTCTATAATGGCAAGCTCAGCCCCGGCCTGTTCCGCAGAAATCGCCGCAGTCCTGTATGATTCATAGGCCTGGTCAAACGTGAGCGGTCCCATGGGCTCCAGCAGCTTTCCAATCTGGCCTGTGTCCCATGAAATATAATGTGGGCCATGAAAACCTTCCGCCTCTGCACGGGCTACAGCAGACTTTTCAAGTTCCACCGCCTTTGCAATGTATTCCTCCGCGGTATGTGCGCAGCCTTCCATTTTGAGAGGATTTGCGCCAAAACTGTTTGCGGTGAGCACATGGCTTCCTGCCGCAAGATACTGCCGGTGGATGTCGATGATGATTTCTGGATGGTAGAAATTCAAATCTTCAGGAATGGTGTAGCCCACCACGCCTGTTTTTTGAATCATCGTGCCCATTCCACCGTCAAAAAAAATCGGAAGCTCCGCAGCCCGTCGCTGGTTCAAAAACTCGCGGAACGAAGGTTTGTGTGCGGAAATTTCGCAGCTCATGTTTTCACTATATCACAGTCCCACAGAAAAGAAAAGCTCCGTGCCTGGCGACATAGGGCTCAATGTATGAGCTGCCATTGCATTTTATGCCAAGTGCGTTTTTGGCTTGCACTCTAAACTCGGCAGCGCAGAAAGGTTCTGATTTTGCGGATGATTTTAAACGCTCATTTTTATGCGTCGTTGCCTGCTGCAACAATGCTGTCGATGTTCTGCATGATTGCGCGGGCTACGGCCGGCTTGTTCATGGTGTATATATGAATGCCACGCACACCGTTTGAAATCAAGTCTATGATTTGGTCTGTGGCGTATGCGATTCCTGCCTGCCACATGGCTTGCGGCTTTTCGGCGAACCGGTCGCAGATGGCAAGCAGTTTTGCCGGCACATAGGCGGAGGAAAGTTTTACCATGCGGGAAACTTGCGCGCTGTTTGTTATAGGCATGATTCCTGCAATGACAGGAACATGTATGCCTTTTGTCTGCAGACGGTATAAATAGCTGTATAGCATGTTGTTGTCAAAAAACATCTGGGTGGTTAGAAAATCAACGCCGGCATTTATTTTGTATTTTAGGTTTTCAATGTCTTCTTCACGGTTTGCGCTTTCAGGATGACCTTCGGGATAACAGGCTCCGCCCACGCAAAATCCGCGCTGCTTTAAAATCTGCACAAGGTCGCTTGCGTGGTGCAGGCCGTCAACGGTTGCAGGCTCAGGACTGTCTTTTGGTTTGTCGCCACGGAGTGCAAGCACATTCTGAACTTTGTTTTTTTCGAGCGCATCGATTGTTTCTTCAACATCGGTTCGTGCATTTCCCACGCACGTGAGGTGCGCCAGCGCGGGCGTTTCAAACGAAAGTATCTTTGAAGCCACTTCCACAGTGTTGCCGCGCGTGCTTCCTCCAGCTCCATATGTTACTGACATAAAATCGGGATTCAGTTCACTCAGCTCTTTTACGGCTTCCAGCACAGAATCAAATGTGTCCTGCTTTTTTGGAGGGAATATTTCAAACGAAACCGTTGTTTTTTTTTTCTCCAGGATCTGCGTGATGGTCATGCGGCCAGTATAGCACCTTTCCCCGGAAACGGCAACCATCGTCAGGTGCCGCACGGGGAAATGATTTACTGGGCCAGTTGCGAAACCAGCTCGCCAAGCAGCGGGATAAGCTGCTTTTTCCGCGACACGATGTCTTTCATGTAGTAGATGTGCTCGTCCTGGCGCGGGAAGTTTAAAATCTGTTCGAGCCGGCCATCGCTTGCCACGAACATGAGAGAACTCAGCTTGGTTATGTCTGTTACAAGCAGGGCTGCAAAGGCTTGCCCATTCCCCTTGCGCTGCTGTTCAAGCTCGTCTAGGAATTCAGCTTTGCGGCCAAGAATTTCAGCCGTACTGTCAACTTCAATCTGGCTTACCGTGTAGGTGATTTTTCCTTCCGCATATTCCTTCATGTCCTGGTGAATCACTTCCGACGCCTTGCGCCCTCCGATGTGGCTCCCGCTTTTGATGATGTCGTTTCCCAGCTCCTTGATGTCAAGCTCCGTGAGCGAGCTCAGATATTCTGCGGTGAGCACGTCGTATTCGGTGGTCGTGGCGCTCTGCAAAATGAGTGTGTCGCTCAGAATTCCGCAGAGCAAGATTGAAGCCATGTCCTTTGGAATGGACACATGGTTTTCTCGGTACATGTTGGCAATGAGTGAACTGGTTGAACCGACAGGCTTGTTGATAAGCGTGATCGGATAGCGGGTTGAAAATGTATTGATTCGGTGATGGTCGATGATTTCCTGAATCACATAGTGCTCGATTCCTTCGATGGCCTGCTGCGGTTCGTTGTGGTCAACCAGAATCACCTGTATGTTCGCTTCGTGAAGCAGGTCGCTTTCGCTGATGATGCCGATTACTTTGTAGTTTTCGTCAACAACGGGAAGGCTTCGTGCGGGACTTTGCGCAAGCAGCGGACGGATTTTTTGCACTGTGTCATCGGCGTGAACGGGCTCAATCGTCTTGTCCGCCATGGCGCTCACCGGCGAGGAATATTCAATCATCATGGCGGTGGTGGCGGTGCTGTCATGCCCAGAAATTATGGAAACTCCGTTCTGCTTGGCGAGGTCGCGGAGCTCTTTTTTTACAATGTAATCCTTGGTGATGATGATGGCGCGTACTTTTGATTCTATGCAGACCCGCTGGAGGTCGTCGCGGTCGCCAATGATAACGATGATATTTTCGTTTTTGTGTTCGGCAAGCAGCGCTTTGAATGTGTCAACATCGTCATCGCCAATCATTATGGTGCAGTTAAAATAATCGTCCGGGTCAAATTCAACAATCGGTGTGGCATTGAGCGTTTTTTCAATCAAGTGCAGGCTCGCCAGAAAAATGTCGCCGCGCTTGGGATTCAGAAGTTTGTATGAGTTCAACGCGAATGCATTGTAGTTCAGCATGCCTTGGTAGGTGCCATCGATATTTACAATCGGAAGCACAGCTGAATTTGTGCTGATCATTTTGTCAACTGCGGTCCACAGCGAAACGTCCTGGTCTACTGAAATGAATTTTTCGTTCATGTAGTATTCCGTTTTGGGAACAAGGTCAGGAATATGCAGCGGCGGCTCTATTTTGAATCGGCGGAAAATGTATTCTGTCTGGGGTGAAAGATGCCCTGCACGTGCCGCGATGTATTCGCTTTTTCCCATAAGCTGTTTGAGCCGCGCATAGGCGGTGGCCGCTACGATAGCGTCTGTGTCTGGGTTCCTGTGTCCGATGATATAAACCTTCTTAGTCATATGTCCAGTATACCATAAAAATGCAAAAAGGAAAAGAAATTACACGTTGAAAACAAGCTCTCATCCGCCCGCAGAAATGAATAGCCGGCTCCGGGGCTGGTTGATTCACGCGGAAATGGTGCATACCCCGCTTCTGCAAAGCTAGCCCCTGGCCCGAGGCCTTGCTTTTGCATCGGGCTGTGTTGATTTTTTGTGCGCGGCTACAGCGTTTTGAGCAGCCGCAAGATCGCCTGCTGCTGTTCTTTTTTAAGCCTGCCGAAGGCATCTAAAAGTTCCTGCTGTTCCTCCGTGAGAAACTGCAGGTGGGTGCTTTCATCGGCAAAAAACTGGGGCAGCGTCATGTTGAATGCGGCGCATATTTTTTCAAGGGACGGAATGGTTGGAATCTGGTTTTTTCTGTACCAGGACGAGATGGTTGATTGGGGTATGCCGGAATGTTCTGCCAACTGATACTCGCTCCAGTTTCGGTCGAGCTTGAATCTCCGAATTTTTTCCAAAATATCAGTCATAATCTTTAGAATTATTACGCTTTTCCGTTGCAAAATAATAAGTTTTAGCGTATCATTATTACGTGAAAGCGTTATAAAAATACGCTTATCACAAGGAGTTCTTATGATTCAATGGTTACGGGAAAAGTTTGAGGAATTGGTACAGGTTTTTGTCGTCCTGACGATAATAATCGCTGGAATCGCGGGCGGAATATGCGGAACCATGTTGAAGCGGGGCTCCGTAGGTTTTTTCCTGCTAGGAGCCGCAATCGCCTGCCTCCTCGCGTTTGTGTACTGCATTGTTGTCTATGGCCTGATTGCAACAGTAGTCTGCATCGCAAATTCAACAGAAGCAAGCACAAGTGTTCTTAACGAGATAAAATCAAAACTTTCAGACGGGGAGGCGATAAAAAACAAGTCGAATGAGTCTAATGGCCTTTCATCTAAACCAAGTTCAGTGAGGCCAGGACCTTTCATTTAAACTCAGCCTTGATAGGCCAAGGGGCTTTCATTCTCTAATAAACTTGATGACATTAAAGACGGCAAGATGTTTGCCGTGAATGATGCCGAGGCGGGAAAATATTTTTGCCCGAAATGCCATGCCGAGGTTGTTGAGACAGATTTTTCCTGTTCTAATTGCAATGCAAGTCTGGTTGTAAGCTGAATTCTGGCACCGCGAGCACAGAGCCTCTCTGACACCAAGAATGCCCCTCAGGGCATTCTTTTGGTATTCCATGCCTTCCATCGTGGCCAGCACGTTATGCTGGACTTTCACGCACCCGTGCCATTTTGCGGCGGTATATATCGGACTTTTGGCAACGGGCAAGAACGCCGTTCTGCAACAAAGTGAGAAACGGCAGCCAATGACGTTTTTTTTTGCAGAAAACTCGAATTTAAAATTAGCCGCGCTATCTGCGCGGCTAATTTTAAATCTTTGATATTAGGCAGGTCTTCTCTTATGTGTTTTACCGACAAGGAGCTTGGGGAAAAAAATAAAAGCTCTTAAAAAAGATGGCTTGCTCACAGACAAATTCAACGACAAGGAAGAGAGTTTTTTAAATTAGTAAATGTCCCCCATTATCTGTTTGCGGGGATTGGGAGATGTATAGAAAGCGATTTCTTATCAGTTTGTACTTTATAAACTAAAATTCCGTCACTGTCAAAAAAGGCAAAACTTCGGACAGTTCAGTAACGAGCGTGAATATCAAAGGCTCTGTGCTGAATCAAATTGAATGAAAAAATAAGGATCTTGAATTGTTCTCAATCTCTGAGAACGGCGAGAATGCGACGCTGGTTGCCCTGAACGATAAAAGTACGATAAAACACGCTGACGCCGAATGTACAGGTGGGAAGCTAGTTCGTCTACCATAAATAACGATGTTGCTTATATTTTTTTTACAAGATGTAGTTCAGCCGAGGACAGGTTTCGAGAGTTCATGCTCTCCTGTATTCTTTCCCATACGGAATCTTCGCTTACGGAAACGCAAGGCTTTAGTTTCTAACTAAAAAAGCGGCATGGGCATCAGCGTGGAAAGTTTCATCGACGGACTGGAGATTACATCGTATTCACTAGGGGTCGCTACAGGAAAGGGAAATATTTATGCGAAGGCTTTGGGTGAGGAAATCAACAGATAATGTCTGTCTTCAATTTCTAGGGCGGAAGTTTCATTTCATATTTCGGGAAAGGAACGGGACAGGGAGGAACGCTTGCACTGGATGATGGAGAGTGTATACTTTTCCGCCTTGATGTTGTCGAGTCGAACGGTAAACTAGAGAATACCAAGATTCAGTTTCAGAATGGTGTCAGAGTTGATGCGAATGCTGGTAAAAACCCCGCTGACGGCTCAGAAATCTCGGCGGGCGGTAATCACATCTATTACTTAGGAAGCGATGGGAATCTTGCACCCGAAAACACAGACACGGACGGAAAGGCTTGCTACAGAATCGGACATAATTATGATTATGTTGGGAATGGTTATTGGGTGAAAGGTGATGCGTATTTCGGTCATACAATAAATGGCGTTCATGTTAAGTGACATAATTATGACTGATATGAGGACGGTTCGGACTGAACGGACAGTTACTGTGTTATATGACGACCTTGATACGAAAATCAATCCGTATGACTCACGAAGCACAGGGCGTGACGATAATGAGTCTTCGATCTTCAGAAAAAATCTCTGCACTGTAAGGGACAGCAATTATTATTACTGTGACAAGGCTGTGTTCCGTCCTGAATATGTGGCTTCGCAGGTAATTATCAAAGCGCCCATTATTATGACAATCTGCATTATTGGCGGGTTCAGCACGGTTAGCAGAAATCAGAATGTGCGGGAGACCGCCGCTTTTTATTTGATGATAACTTATCAGCCTATATGGCAATGGTAAAACCGTGGCGATTCATGTTGATATTAAGAAGAGGATATGCCATGCAAACTTAAAGTATTTTTATATTCTGACCTATGACTCAAACGGCAAATAGCGCTAGAAATTTGTTGGAGAATAGAGTTTTGAAAGAATTGGCGGTAAAAATTTCAGCTATATCAGTTTTTGGGCTTGCGTAGTGAGATTTTCCTTCTTGCCCGTTCAGTTAAGAAAGTTTGGGAGTATCTGAGCTTGTGTTTGCCTGCCGATTTCTGCCTTTCCTACGATCTCAGATTAACGACTTTATTGTCAATTACTAGATGGCTAGTGATTGACAAGAGGAGGCAATTCGTATTCATATAAATTTTCTGGTCTTACGTTCAAGGCTCTTGACAGTGCATAAACGCTTTCAAATGATGCCTTGTTGATGTTCTTTCTCCGTTGCTCGTACATTTGGAGGGAACGAAGGCTTACCCCGCTTTTTTCAGCGAGTTTTGCCTGTGAATAGTTTTTGATTTTTCGGAATTTATATAATTTTGTCGGGGTTTTTTGTGCTTGATATATCGAGGCAAAGACATCGACGGCCTTGTCTTCTGGTGCTTCGTGAAGGCCGGGGTAAAGGTCGCGCAAGTTTTCAACCGGAAGATATTCGGTTATCTCTTCAAAAGGAATGCCTGTTTTCCATTGTATATATGCCAAAATCCAACCAGTCCAATATTCAGACGATTTGTCAAGGGGGGCTTCAAGTACCGGTGCTTCAATAGTTCCGTCTATTTTATTGAATATTTCTCGGACGAGTTCTGCCCCCGAAAGCCCTAAGACAATGCGGGGCGTTCCAGTTTCAAATTGCTGTGCAAATCCTGATGCCGTGAATGCATCATAAAATTCACCAAGAGAAACTTTACATACATTTACGGCGTAATCAAAAGCGTCTCCAAGACAATTCATCGCAGCATCCAAATATTCCTCAGCGTAAGCGTGGGTCATCATTTTTTATGTTCTCCCTTATAATGTCACGCATAAAAATTCCGTCGATGTCGGAATTCTCCAATTCTTTTCTAAAGGCTGTGTTTGCCGATTCATTTCGTTCAGCCCTCTTTTCAAAATATTTGTTTGACAATGCCTTGTGCGCGTCAATGAATTTTATTTGGCTAAAAGATTTTTCACTTTTCAGGACATGCTGTTCTCCGAGTTTTCCAAGCTTCATTGCGAAAGATAATTGGCGCAGCGAAAACTCGTTGTTTATGAATGACCGGGCAAAAGAAAAATACGAGTCATCGGCCCGGTAGCCCACGATGATGTCATAGTCTTCAACAGGAACATAAAAGTTTTTTATCAGATACTCTTTCCCCTGCTTTGCTATAGGAGTGGAAACGCGAAAATCACGGTATTTCGCCAGGACAGAAAGCCAATGCAAGATTGTGTATTCTTGTCCGTTCAGATTGAGAACTGTCAAGCCGTCCATCTCAAGGGAATACTCATTGACAAATCCGTCCCGCGAAGAATACTGGACGGACCATTCCTTTGCAAGCTCGATACTTTGAGTGCAGTAGAATCCAAGCCCATAATCATTGTTTTGCTTTCCCTTGCCAAATTCGGGCTTACGGATTATGCCTGATGAACCGTGAAACAAAATGATTTCTGCCATGTAATGCCCCATGTATCACCAAAGTGATAACTTCTGCTTATTGCTTATATTAAATGTACTACCAAGGTGACAGTCGGTCAAGAAAAAAATGCAGAATGTGGCATCTAAACGAGTTCGCCAAGTTCCTGATTTTCCTTGCGGTTTCGGGAATGTGCGGGACAATAATCGCTGTCAGAAACAGAATAATCACGATGCGCCAAAAATGCCTTGTAAAATAGAACATTTAGCTTTTTCTCCCGAACCGAGCGCATAAAATCATTAGGTTGCGTTTGGTTGCGGTGCTTTTCTTTCCGTTGAAATTGTCCAGCCGAGCGGTCAATAATTGTAATCTAAAATCATAATTACTTTGTTCGAAATGAACAAAGAACCCCTTTCCTCATCGAAGGAGGAATTTAAATCCCTCCCTGTTTTTGAGAGGAACTATATGACCGCAATCATAGCGAAAGGATAAAGGATTTGAGTTCGTTTTGTCTAGGAAAAACTACATTTTAATTGACAGCAAGGAATGCAGGAAGCTATAGTTGCGGTATGAAAGACGTTGCCCGAATCTTAGTTAAAAATAAAGAATTTTACGATTTGAATTGGTGGAGCGGATTTTTGGGGACGCGGCTCGCGAAACGCTTGCTGGACGCGGGGCACATAGTGAGAATTGCGGATAAGCGGAGGAGCGCGGCGTACCCGGAGCTTTGGACGAGGTGCGACATCCGCAACGCCCCGGATGGGACGGACGAGTACCCCGAGAGCCTGACGGACGCTGCGGGCGCGCCTGGGAAGGACGCGGAGGCCCGGAATGCCATGCCCATGCACTCCCTGCTCGACGCGGTGGTGAACCTCGCCGCCGAGCACCGCGACGACGTCACGCCCAAATCCTTGTATGACGAGGTAAACGTGTTCGGCAGCCGAAACGTCTGCGCCGCCTGCACCGCGCTCAAAATCCGCAGGATAATCTTCACGAGCAGCGTGGCGGTCTACGGCTTCGCGCCGCCGGGCACGGACGAGACCGGCAGGATATATTACTTCAACGACTACGGCCGCACGAAGTGACTCGCCGAGGAGGAGCACCGCGCATGGCTCAGGGAGAATCCCGGGAGCTGCGCCGTGATAGTCCGCCCGACGGTCATCTTCGGCGAGGGGAACCGGGGCAACGTGTACAACCTGCTGCGCCAGATGGCGGGCGGGAGATTCCCGATGGTGGGGCGCGGCACGAACCGCAAGAGCATGAACTACGTGGAGAACGTGGTGGCGTTCATCGAGTGGTGCGTCGGACACGAGACCGGGCCGGGCGAGCGGCTGTACAACTACTGCGACGGGCCGGCGTATGACATGAACACGCTCGTGCTCGACGTGTACCGCGCGCTCGGGAGGCCGAAGAGAAGGCTCGTGCATTTTCCGTACCCGCTCGCGTACCTGGGCGGACTCTGCTTCGACCTGCTCGCGCTGGTCACGCGGAGGAAGTTCGCCGTGAGCGCGATTCGCGTCAAGAAGTTCACGCAGGAGACGTACTTCACGAGCGGTCGCGTCCCCGCTACGGGGTTCGTCCCGCCCGTCCCGCTGGAGGAGGGCCTCCGCCGCACGATTGACTACGAGTTCGTCCGCAGGGTGGACGGGCACACCTTCTGCGGAGAGTGAGCGTGATAGTTTGTCCGTATCGAAAAGTCATGCGTATGAGCCCACGCAATTTATTCTTTGCATGAATCAAAATATACGGTAAGGATAAATCGATTTGTCCCTACCGTAACGCATGATTATCTTTTGGACAAATTGATTTACGGTACAGATGATTTTATTTATTCCTGATTTTGCATTATTGGAAATATGTCATGGGTGATAGAAAACTCATCAAGAAAAATGAAGTTATTTTTTTGATAAACATATCAAGATATATGTATATTATTGTTGAAAACTCGTCAAGAAAAGTGTAAACTCCTATGCCATGGAAAGAATTGCCTATAGACAGCTTCTGGAATGGAAAAACAGCGGAACAAGAAAACCTCTTATTTTGCAGGGTGCAAGGCAGGTAGGGAAAACATGGATTTTAAAAGATTTTGCGAGAAGGGAATATAAAAATCTTGCTTACATATCGTGTGAGAATAACGAGCGGATGCGGGAGCTTTTTGCCGATTATGACACTGAGCGGATTATACGCGGAATTTCTGCCGTTACCATGCAGTCAATTGTTCCAGGCGAGACGTTGATTTTTATAGACGAGATTCAAGAAATACCAAAGGCTGTCTCAAGCTTAAAATACTTCTGTGAAAATCAGAATGAGTATCATATTGCGGTTGCAGGCTCTCTTCTGGGGATTGCACTGCATGAAGGTGAGTCATTTCCGGTCGGAAAAGTTGATGTCATCCAGCTTTATCCGATGAGTTTTGAGGAATTTATCCTGGCTCTTGGAAAAGAAAAACTGCTTGAAATCTTAGAATCCCGGAACTGGAATGAAATCGACATGATGAGAACCGAGCTGATTGAGAATCTTCGGATGTATTATTTTACTGGCGGTATGCCCGAAGTTGTTGATTTGTTCGTGAAGACTCAGGATATACCGAAAGTCCGCGCCTTGCAGAACAGAATTTTGGCTGACTATGCGCTTGACATCTCAAAACACGCGCCGAAATCTGCAATCGCCAAAATCAGTCTGGTCTGGAATTCCATTCCTTCCCATCTTGCGAAAGAGAATAAGAAATTTGTTTATGGAGCGTTACGCAAGGGGGCGAGGGCAGCCCAGTATGGAGATGCCATTCAGTGGCTCGTCAATGCGGGGCTTGCCTACAAGATTACCAGAGTCTCAAAAGCGGCGATGCCCTTGCATTTTTATGAGCAGGCGGATGTATTTAAGCTTTTTATGCATGACTGCGGACTTTTTGGGGCAATGTCGGAAACACCGCCGGATTTGATTCTTCTTGGCTCCAAAGTTTTTGAAGAATATAAAGGGGCATTTACGGAGCAGTTTGTCTTGCAACAGCTGAAGGCAATGGAAGACGTTTTTATTCACTATTACACGAATGGTGATTCAACGCTTGAAATCGATTTTCTCCTCCAGCACGGAAATAAAATCCTGCCTGTTGAGGTTAAGGCAGAAGAAAACTTGCAGTCAAAGTCAATGAAAAGTTTCCTTTCTAAGAACCCTGATTTGCATGGAGTCCGCTTCTCAATGTCGCCTTATCGCGAGCAGGAGCGGATGACGAATATCCCGCTGTACGCTGTTGGAAGAAGAGATTTCTTTGTCTGATAGTCTGTATGCCATGTGTTTTGCGGTGCAAAAGGGAGGAGGCAAGGAAAATCAGCTACGATGATTCGGTGAGGACTTATGCGAGTGCACGGGAGCTGCTGGAGGACTGCGAGCTGTGACGTACAGCCTTAAAAAGACATCGCAGTTCAAGGTGAGTCTGAAACTGGCGAGGCGGTGCGGGCTTGACATCCCACTCTTGGAGGAGATCATCGAAAAGCTCCGCCAAAACACTGGAACACACGGCGATTTGCTCGTAAAATAAGGCAGTCCGGCTTTTGAACTCATCGTGCGCCTCGCCGCGTTCGGCGGTATGGTTTCGATTTTATTACGCAATTATTTTAGTTTTGGTAATGCTTTGACAATTGTTCTGCAATCCTTCTGGAGGGACAAAATCATACTGTTTTTGTAACGAATGCAGACGCTGTGCTGAGAAAGTTGAACAAGTCTGTTTTCATAATATTGTAAGCCTTGCAGAATAATGCTCTAAGGCTTGCAGCATAATGTTTTCAGCCTGTCAGCATAATCATTTAAGCCTTAAAAGATTATCATGCAAGGCTGTCAAGATAATCTTTTAAGGCCTACAGCATAATACTGTGTGTATGGCAGAATAAACTTCCTGTATGCGCAGAGTCTTCCCGGCGGACGCACCGAGCTGTCCTTTTGCGCATACAACATACCTCCGTGCGGAATCATCATATTTTTCTATAAAAAACATCATCACACCCACATAAGGAGGCCGCAATCATGGCAAAGAACATCGCGCTCATCACGGGCATAACGGGGCAGGACGGGTCGTTCCTGGCGGAGCTGCTGCTGGGGAAGGGGTACGAGGTGCACGGCATCATCCGGCGCTCGTCGAGCTTCAACACGGCTCGCATCGAGCACCTGTACCTTGAGGACGCGCTTGAGGACATGCACAAGGACCGGCGCGTGCGCCTGCACTACGGCGAACTGACCGACAGCGAGAGCCTCATCCGGCTCATCCGGCTCATCCGGCTCATCCGCGTGATACGGCCGACGGAGATATACAACCTGGGCGCGCAGAGCCACGTGCAGGTGAGCTTCGAGGTGCCCGAGTACACGGCGGACACGGACGCGACGGGCGTGCTGAGAATCCTTGAGGCGGTGCACTTCCGACCCATTGCGCTTCAGCTCCACGACCATCGCGCTTTTGCTCCTGTCGAGCGGGATGTATGTGATGTCTGCAAACCCCTTGCCGGCCGTCATCTCCCTGACGATTGTATATTCGTTCAGCGCGTAGATGTACGCCAGGTAAATCGCGCTCTGCAATGCGTCCTCGTTGTTGTAGCCGGTTCGATGTCACGTGGATGTGGCTCCTGTCCAGTGCCTCGGCGACCGCCTCCTCGTTGCCGTCTATCGTCTCCCGCAGGAGTGCCTTCGACTCCTTTATAGTCATCGTCATTTTGGATGGCGAGCATCCACTCCTCATGTATCTCGCGGTTCGGGATGTAGCACTGTCTCTCGCGCTCGTCGTATGCTAGATAGCCCAGGTGGATGAGGAACGTGAACACGTCGTCCCTGCTCGCGAAGTCAGTCAGCGTGTTCTGATAGCCTGACACGTTGACATCGACCCTGCCGCCGCCGAGCATCGTGATGACATCATCCTTTGTACCGGCGAAATTCATCCTTATCTTCTCGGAGACCACCTCGTATGTCGATGTGATGCCCCAGTAGGACTTGAACGCGCCCGTCGTGACCGCCTGGATTAAGGCCTCCGGGTTGTAGACCTCAAACTCCCCTACCCTGTAGCCGTCGTACCAGCTCCGGCATTCCGTGAAATCACGGCCATACTTCTCGCAGAGGGACTACACCTCCTTCGGCGTGAAGCCGGCGAATTCGGCGAAGTCTCCGGCGTCGACCATCGTGTACTGGCGGATCGTGTTCAGTTTCGATTGTATCTTGTCGCGGATTATCGGCAGGATTCCCGTGAGGTACGCCAGGGAGATTGCCGGCTTAAGCTCGGCGTTCTTGAAGAGCGAGTTGAGGAACGCGAGATATATGCTGAAATCTTCCCCGGAGACCTGCTCCCGCACCATCACGTCGTACTCGTCAATGATGATTATGAACGTCTCATCCTTCTGCTCGTAGACCGCCTGGATGCACTGGGGAAGCGCGTCGGAATCCTTGAACGCTATATCGGGGAACTCTTTTCTGAAGTCGGCCAGGAGAAGCGCGTTCAGATAAAAGATGACGTTGGCAGGACGGATTTCCTTTGATTTCCACTGCGCGTAGAGCGAAAATTCAGGTCGATTTTTATCACGTTGAACTTGTTGAGGCTCACCTCAAACGAAGGCGTTTCAGCAATCTTGAATCGGGAAAAAAGTTCCCTGGAGTCCGCCCCTTTCGAGTAATAGGCGGCAAGCATGTCCTCCGCTATCGACTTCCCGAATCGGCGCGGACGGCTCAAGCAGATGAATTTGTTTGACGGGTCATCCAGCCGCCTGTTTGTCAAGTCGATGAGCATCGTCTTGTCTACATAGAGAGAGCTTGCCTGTGTGAGGAAATTCTGATTGCCCGGATTGAGGTATGTTCCCATATTGCAGAGTATACCATAGTTTCCATAAGAAATCTATAAAATGATACCCCGACGCTTGCGCTGGGGCATTAGACCTGTCTACTGAATAAACAGTTTTGCAACTTCAGAGATTGTTTTTAGAGATACATATTCCTCTTGCTTTCTATAAGCCGCGTACCGGGCGATGTCGCTTTCTTTTGTGGCAAGCCCGTTCTCGTGGAAAACGGCGTTGTCGATTCGCTGTATTGCGTCAAAAATCTCATCGCGGCTCAGCCATTGCAGGTTCTTTCCTTCCTGCCATTTCAGAATCTCAACGTCTGCCATAGTCCACCTCTATTTGTTTTATAGTATATCAGATTTCTTAGAATCTTCAAGGAAATTGTTCGTACTTACAATATTCATTGGATAGAAGAATCTGGCCGCTTCCGAGCTGTCACAAAACATACGAATGAAACGCAGCGAAACATCAGGTTAAAATGCCACAAAGATTGAGATTGTTATTGCACAAAAAGTACGAACGGTTATAATAAAAGCAGGTGGATTTTTTTATGGAATATAAGCCGAGATTGCAGGATGAGGAGCTTGCTTTCCGTCTGGAATGCAGCGGTGCAGTGCTGATAGAGGGACCAAAATGGTGTGGCAAAACCACGCTTGCCGAGCATCAGGCAAAAAGTATCTTGAGAATGCAAGACCCTGATAAAAGACTCGGGTACCTTCAGACTGCCGCCACAAAACCGTCCCTCCTGCTATCCGGGGATACCCCGCGGCTGATTGACGAATGGCAGGAGGCACCCGTCCTCTGGGACGCGGTTCGCGTCTCCGTTGACAGCAGGAATGAGCCGGGTCTGTATATTCTGACCGGCTCCAATTCGGTTGACAACTCCAAAATAAACCATTCCGGTACGGGACGGATTGCAAGGATGAGGCTTGAGACCATGAGCCTTTTTGAATCAGGGGAATCAAACGGAGCGATTTCTCTTTCCGAGCTGTTTGAGAATCCGGGAACTGATATTGAGGCAAAGTCGGATATGGAAATAGAGCAAATAATCTTTGCGGCCTGCCGCGGCGGTTGGCCGGGATTCCTTGCAAGAAAAAACGACCGCGCGCAGCTACAGATTGCCA
>JAFLSN010000020.1 GCA_022510905.1 Treponema sp. | reverse complement strand
GTCTTGTCGTCGATGAAAGGCTCGCACTGCGCGTAGTCGCCCGCCGTCATCTCAATGTTCTGCAAAAGACGAGCGCACTCGCGCAGATTCTCCGCATCGCACAGGAGCGGATTCCTCGCATTGTTGAACGGCACGTTGAACAAGCCTTTGGAGTTCACGCGGTACAGTCCGTTGAAGCAGGTCTTGTTCAGGAAGATGAAGAGCGCGGCTTTTTCAAGGCTTTCGGATTCGCTGCCATTCAGTTTTATCTGATTGTATCTGCCTCGCTTCTCATAAAAAAACGCCTTGTTCTCATCCGCGCCCTGGCTTCTGTATCTCGTCTGCAAGCCGGAGAGCATGGCAATCAGGTTTTCCACGTTGTCGCGGACTTGCGCGTAGGTGCTCATCAGCTCGGCGTTGATGTCGTTTATCAAGACCTGTTCGGGATGAAACGTTTGCAGCACGTCGAACAGAACCGCCCCGCCGCCCACGAACGGCTCGCAGTAACGCTCCACGCGCTGAGGATACTTCGCCCTGATTTCTGCGAGCAGCTGGCTTTTCCCGCCTGCCCACTTCACGAATGGTTTTGCTGGGGTCATAGTTTATACTACTGCTTTAGGCTATTGTTTTCAATATTTTGCGGAAGGCTCCCCGTGCCGAAAGCCGCTTTCCTCATTCTGCGGAATGCTCCCAGCGCCGAAAGCCGCTTTCCTCATTCTGCGGAATGCTCCCAGCGCCGAAAACGACTTTCCTCATTCTGCGGAAGCCTCCCAGCGCCGAAAGCGGCTTTCCCCGTTCTGCGAAAGCCTTCCCCGCGCAGAAAGCGTTTTTCCTCATTCTGCGGAGGCCTCCCCACGCCGAAAACGACTTTCCTCATTTTGCGGAAGCCTCCCCATGCCGAAAACGCCCTTCCTCATTCTGCGGAATGCTCCCCTGCGCCGAAAGCCGCTTTCCTCGTTTTGTGGAAACCTCCCCGCGATGAAAACGGCCTTCCTCATTCTGCGGAAGGCATGCGCAGAACGGGGCTTTTCTCATCATGTGGAGGGGCGGTACGGGGTGTTGCGGAGATTTGTAAAAGGGTATTCGGTGGGTTGAGGCGGTAAGATGCTAAGGTGTGGTGCGGGCAAAAAAAAAAGCCGTCCACCGATGGGCAGACGGCTTTGATGGCGCTAGAATTTGAATGACACACCAACGCGGATGTCTGTGTTGAACCCGCCGGGGCTTACGTAAAACAGGTCAATAACAGAATCACTACTATCTTGGCCATACACACCAAGACCGATCAGGTTGATGTAGAAGTCCACGCCCACATACAGGCCGACCCTGTTCGTAAAATGGAAAGCCGCATCAATGTTTGCGCCGACAGTAGTCCAGAAGTTAAAAAGAAACTGGTCAACTGTAACAGTATTATATGACGCACTGGACATCGCAAAGGCCACGTCTAGGCCGAACGTGCCGTGCACGGCAAGGGTCACAAAGTCATTCACAAGCGGTGCGCCGCCCAGCCCGAACCCAAAGCGCGTGTTAAAGCCGTCAAGATTGAAGTCACTGCTATCAAATGATTTACCGTCAATTTCTGGCTTAAAGTTTGAATATCCGAATTCCACGTCAACAAATGACGAAAAACGGCTTTCCCGCACTTTGAGATGGTGATACATAAAATCCACGCCCACCGCAAAAGTCTCCAGGTCAAAATCACCAAAACCAGCCTTATCGTCACCCAAATAGGCGATATTCGGTAGTCTATGGTTCCAAATCGGCACGTTCACGCCAATCGCATGAATCGAGCGTTCCTCGCTTTCTGCCCCGGCAAGCGCCGCACCTAATGCAAGCAGAGCCGCAAACACTGCGTATTTTTTCATTCTGTTCCTCCTGGGAATAAAAATATTTAACCATTTTACCCCCCCCGCCACATAGTGTCAAGGTTATTCAGCTTTTTTCTTGATCTTTTAAAGGAACCCTGAAACGCGCCTTGCGAGCGCCCGGTGCCTGCCACCGCAAGAAATTCCGCCTACTAGCACCGCGCGGTTTTAATCGCTATACTGTAACGGCTGCGAGGTTTTTATGAAGGCAATCGAAATGGAAAAGGCGTACAACCCAAAGGATTTTGAAGACAGGATATATGACGGCTGGGTAAAAAATGGCTGCTTTAAGCCTGCGAGCGATGTGGATTCGCCCCTGCACCAGCTGTATTTAAAGCGAAAGGAGCACGGGGCTGCGGGAAAATATGTGATGGTTATTCCTCCCCCCAATGTTACAGGTGTGCTTCATGTTGGGCACGGGCTGAACAATGTGCTGCAAGATGTGGTGGTGCGCTACCACCGCATGAAGGGCGATGACACTCTCTGGGTGACTGGCACCGACCACGCGGGTATTGCCACGCAAAACGTGGTGGAAAGGCAGCTCAAAAAAGAAGGCCTCCGCCGCCAAGATGTCGGACGGGAAAAATTCCTTGAACGTACATGGGCGCTCAAAGAAGACCACCATGCCACCATCGTAAAACAGCAGAAGAGGCTCGGCAACAGCACTGACTGGAATCGCGAGCGCTTTACGATGGACGAAGGGCTTTCAAAGGCTGTGCGTGATGTTTTCGTAACGCTCTATGAACGCGGACTCATCTACAAGGGGCACTATCTGGTGAACTGGTGTCCAAGGTGCGGCACCGCCCTTGCCGACGACGAAGTGGAGCATATCGACACTCCGGGCGCGATGTACCACATCTGGTATGAGTATGCCGACGGCCCGGCCCCTGACGGTTCCACAAGGATTGAGATAGCAACGACCCGGCCAGAGACACTTTTGGGCGACACGGCAGTAGCGGTAAACCCCGATGACGAGCGCTACAAAGGCATTGTAGGCAAAAAGCTCCGCCTGCCGCTCACCGACCGCGTGATTCCGCTAATCGCCGACAGCTATGTTGACAAGGAATTCGGCACCGGCATGGTAAAAATCACGCCGGCCCATGATCCGAACGACTGGGATGTTGGGCAGAGAAACAAGCTCCCAGTGATAAACATTTTGAATTCCGATGGAACTTTGAACGAAAACTGTCCAAAAAAATACCAGGGCCTGTCATGCGCAAAGGCGCGGGCCATCATAATAGAAGATTTAAAGGCACAGGGGCTCTTTAAGGAAGAAGAAAAGATAAAACATTCCGTCGGCCACTGCTATCGATGCAGCACTGTGGTGGAACCATATCTGAGCGACCAGTGGTTCGTAAAAATGCGCCCGCTCGCAGAAAAGGCGATGAACTCATGGCGTAACGGAGAATTTGTGTTCTATCCCAAAAAGTGGGAAAACACATTTACCCACTGGATGGACAATATCCGCGACTGGTGCATAAGCCGGCAGCTGTGGTGGGGACACCGCATACCGGTTTGGTACTGCAAGTGCGGAGAGATGATCGTTAGTCGCACAGACCCGGAAAAATGCCCGAAATGCGGCGCGGCGGCAGACGAGCTGGAGCAGGATCCAGACGTGCTGGACACTTGGTTCAGCTCATGGCTGTGGCCGTTCAGCACGCTCGGCTGGCCCGAAAAAACGGCCGATGCACAAGCGTTCTACCCGACATCCGCGCTCGTGACAGCCTACGACATAATCTTTTTCTGGGTGAGCCGCATGATTATGGCCGGACTGGAGTTTACGGGAAAGGCACCCTTCCGCGACATTTACATCCACGGCCTTGTGCGCGACAAACAGGGACGCAAGATGAGCAAAACCAAGGGCAACGGCATCGACCCGCTGGAAATAATCGACCAGTACGGAGCCGATGCGCTCAAATTCACTTTGACTTACATGTGCGCCCAAGGGCAGGATGTACTCATAGACAAAGACAGTTTCAAATTAGGAAGCCGTTTCTGCAACAAAGTCTGGAACGCAAGCCGCTACATTCTCGGAAACCTTGAAGGGCGCACACTAATCCCCGTGGCAGATGCAGATTTAACCGAGCTTGACCGCTGGATATACAGCCGCCTTGACAGTGCAGTGCGTTCGGTGCGCTCCGCACTGGAAGGCTACCGCTACAATGACGGCGCATCGGCCCTGTACGAATACTTCTGGAACGAGTTCTGCGACTGGTACGTGGAGGCAACAAAGCTCAGCTTCCGAAATGGCGACGAGCATGAAAAAGACCGCGCGGCCAGTGTGCTGCTGAACGTGCTTGAAGAAAGCCTCCGCATACTTCATCCGTACATTCCGTTTGTAACCGAAGAGATTTATGCAAAGCTTCCGCTCGCAGAAATCATGGCCAACCGCGGCAAGGCAGGCAAACAGTCTGTGCTCAATGGAGACGAATGGACAGGACTTCTTGTGAATGCCATTTACCCCGAGCCAAAAGAAGCCCGCGTGGATGCCACTACAACCCAACGGTTCAACGTGCTCAAAGATTTGATTCGCTCTGTGCGCGGCCTGCGGGTAGAGTGCGGCATAGACCCTGCGGCAAAAATCCACATCGCGGTGCTCATCACCCCGGAAACTTCGGCAGAAGTCATCCACGAAAAAGCGGACATGGTTCAGCTTCTTGCGGGCGTAAACGAAATTGATTTTGTTGACGCAAAACCAGCACGGGCAATCGGCACTGTAGGCTCTGGCTTTGAGGCATTCCTTCTGGTAGATGAAAGCATAAACCGCGAGCAGCTGAAAGCCCGCTTTGAAAAGTCAATTACCACCGAAGAAGCGAACATTGCCCGAAGCGAAAAAAAACTGGGCGGCAGCTTTGCAGAGCATGCCCCGGCAGATGTTGTGCAGGCCGAGCGCGATTCCCTCGCAGAATCCAAGCGGCGCATTGAAAAACTGCATTCGTATCTTGCTGAACTATAAAAAAGAAACATACCCTTGGTCAAAATGATGGCACAAACCTGAATTGTGCCATCAAAATCGACACACCCAAACGCATAAGCAAGGCTTCAAGCCAGGGGCTGGCTTCGCAGAAGCGCGGTATGTACCATGTTCCGCACGAATCACGCTTTCGGCAGAACAAAAACAGCGTGCCAGCATTCTGAAAAAAGCCTTTCGCTGGCCTATGTAGCAAAAGAAAATGATGCCCATGCCGCGCAATGTGCCGATCCAGGCGGCATGGTTGGCCTATGGCAAAGACATGCTGTAGAATTTTTTTTCAAGCTGCGCTATAATCCCGTTCAGGAGGAACTGTTCATGAGCAAGAAACTGTACACAATGGCCACCGAAAAACCAGAGAAGATGGATATGGAGCACATGCTTCAGCTTAAAAGCATTCTTCTTGCACCTTATATGCAGTTAGCCACCGCGCTTATCGGAAAGGCAAGGTTTGCAGGCGGCAACATGTTCCGGCACCAGCTTGACACAATGGGCATCCTGATTGACTACGGCTACATTGACAGCGTGCTGCTAAAAGCAAGCTGCATACACGACACCGTTGAGGACATTCCAGACTTTGACAAAAACCTTATCAGGCAGGCCGATGAAGAAGGCGAAGAAGTCCTGGAACTGGTACTCGAAGTAACAAAAAAAGTCGGGCAGCCAAAAAATGAATTCCTCCGAAATATAATTGACAACGGCAGCCACAAGGCAAAACTTCTGAAATGTGCAGACCGAATAAGCAACATGATAAGCCTGGGTTTTGTCACTAGCGCCGAATTCATTGAGCGCTACTGCGATGAAACCGAATACTTCATTTTTCCTATCGCGCTGGAAGTAGACTACAACATGTATCAAGAGCTCATCAATCTGGTGATGAGCCGCCGCCAGTATCTGGAGGATTCAGGCTACTTTGACAAAAAAAAGGACGACTAATACAAGGCAGCGACACTTAAAGACACATGCAGCCATATTCACCATCCGCAAAAATGCAATCGTTCAAGTGATTTGTTTTTTCACCAGTCTTTGGCGAAATCCGCGCACGTTCTTTTAACTGTGCGCAAAATTGTCATGGCACATAAAATCCATGCATAAACCATGGCAGCCCATTCAGTTCTGCACTCCTAAAAGACCGCAATCTGCGCTATCGGCCTGCGCTTCATTTTATCGCATTCATATTTTGAATCATGTTTCAAACACCGTTTGCAGAATTTCATAAGAACCCGAAGTTCGGAGTTAAGTATTGAAATAGTTGCAAAAAAGCGGTATACTGGATTTACTAAAAATTCTTTGTTACAGGAGTTGTTTTATTATGGCTAATGTTAGAGTTGCTATCAACGGTTTTGGTCGCATTGGTCGTTTGGCATTCCGCCAGATGTTTGATGCCGCCGGCTATGAAGTAGTCGCTATCAACGACCTGACCAGCCCCAAAATGCTGGCCCACCTCTTGAAGTATGACACCGCGCAGGGCGGTTTTGCTGGACGCATCGGCGAGGGCAAGCATACCGTCTCTGCCACCGACAATTCCATCATCGTTGACGGCAAGGAAATCAAAATCTATGCCGAAAAAGATGCGGCCAACTGTCCTTGGAAAGACAACAACGTGGACGTAGTGCTTGAATGCACAGGATTCTACACTTCAAAAGAAAAGGCCGAAGCCCATATCAAGGCCGGTGCCCGCAAAGTGGTTATTTCAGCTCCTGCCGGAAATGACCTGCCCACAATCGTTTACAACGTGAACCACACCACGCTCAAGGCAAGCGACACTGTAATTTCTGCCGCAAGCTGCACAACAAACTGTCTCGCACCTATGGCAAAGGCACTCAACGACTACGCGCCAATCCAGAGCGGCATCATGAGCACCATACACGCCTACACCGGTGACCAGATGATTCTTGACGGTCCCCAGCGCAAGGGAGACCTCCGCCGCTCACGCGCAGGTGCTGCAAACATTGTGCCCAACTCAACTGGAGCCGCAAAAGCAATCGGCCTTGTCATTCCTGAGTTGAACGGAAAGCTCATCGGTAGCGCACAGCGCGTTCCTGTACCCACAGGCTCAACAACCATCCTGACCGCAGTAGTCAAAAAAGCCAACGTGACCAAAGAAGAGATTAACGCCGCCATGAAAGCAGCTGGCACCGAGAGCTTTGGATACACCGAAGACGAGATTGTTTCAAGCGATGTGATCGGCATGCGCTACGGCTCACTCTTTGATGCAACCCAGACCATGGTGTCCAAGATTTCCGACGACACCTATCAGGTGCAGGTTGTGTCTTGGTACGACAATGAAAATAGCTACACCTCTCAGATGGTGCGCACAATCAAGTACTTCTCCGAGAACTGCTAGTTTTTACGCTGAATAAGCAAAAGACCTCCTAGCGGAGGTCTTTTTTTATGCCAGTTATATGGCAAAATGATTCTGTATTTTGACACACGGATGATTATGTTTCTGGCCTAAGGCACCGCTGAATTTTGCGCAACACGGGTTCCGCATGATGGGTGCACAAAAATGAAAAATTTCTTGCTATGCCGTCTTTGTCTTTAAATGAAGCGTTCAGCACTCGCTTTCGTTCACCTGATAGAAAATCAAACCATCGTTTTTGTGGGCGCGAAAAAAGCAGCGAATGCAATGTATGCAAAGGCACAATCTGTTCGGGCGGGAGTTTTTGATGCGCGGCCTGCCGAACCATCAGCGAAAACGCATTTTCATCGGGGGCATAATAAAAATACAGACCGCATTCACCAAACAGCAAAAGCCCCCATATGGTAGGCCGCCCCGGAACTGGAACCAGCGGCAACGCTTCCAGGCAAGCAGCAGAGGCTCTTAGCTCTACCAGCTCAAGCTCTGTTACTGTGTCATGCAGTTTTTGGCCACATTCGGCTAAAAACTGCTCACGTGAAAACCGTTTTGCCGGCGGCTCAAACAAATCCATGTACACTCCTGCTTTATGCGCTATTTGTCATCGATTTTTGAGCGCCGCCGATTGTATGCATACAGCGAACGGCCGTCTGCATTTTCAGCCCTGATGGTCGCAATGTATGAGCTTCCGGGATTAAGCGAGTCGGCTTCGTCGAGGAGCCGTTTTGCTTCATCGAATTCCTTGTATTCAAACAGGAACTGTGAAAGATAGATGTCGGCAAAATAGCGCTCGGCATCTGTTTTTGCAACCTGTACAGCACGTTCAAAATATTTTCGCGCGGTCTTTTTGCTGCCACCGCCAATCGCGGGGGCATAATAATACCACTGCGCGATGTTCGTGTTTGTATAGGCAAGGTCTGGATCCTGTTCCAACGACTGCTCGTAGTACGGTTTTACTTTGAGTCCGTATTTCATCACACTTGCCCAAGAAAAAGACATGTAGCAGGAAATGGCATCGCCAGTGAGCGTGTTGAGCCACTTGTTGGTTTTGTCGCGGTCATGCGCTTCGTACCAGGCGCTGTCTTTTTGCACAAGATCCTGGAGCATGTTTTTTGTAGAAGGCCGCTGTGCGGCATCATTAAAGCGGTAGTTGAAACGTTCAAGCTCGTAGAAATTATACATGATGAGCGCTTCCTGCTCGTAATCAACCGCCTGCTCTTTGAGCGCCGCCGCATTCTGCGCCTCAAAATCATCTATTGCAGCGAGCGCCGCTTCATTTGAGTCCAATGTGGAAAGCTTCATGCGGAGCGTCATAAATTCAGCGATTTTGTTTTCAGTAAATTCTGAAATCAGCTCATCGGCAAAAACGCCCGTGCAGGAAAACAAAAGTGCGAGCGCCATAACAAAAAACGTTTTATTGTTCATATTGCTTGACCTTAGCATATAAATTCAACAAAAACAAGTTCTTAAAAGTTACAGTCCACGGAACCTGCCTTGCAGATTGTGCAGCCACAGCGCGGTAACGTTTTGGTGTTCGTTGCTCAGCGCGGAAAGGATGCATACCGTTTTGCAGAGCTGGCACGGCTTCCATAAAATTAAGCAATCGAGTATAATGTCCGCATGAGCACAGAACTAAAAACAGTTGACGAAACCATGCTTGAAAATCTGCTTTACCTTTCGCGCCTTTCGCCTGAAAGCACGGACATGGCCACGCTCAAAAAGCAGGTAGACGAAATCGTAGGCTATTTTGAGATTCTTTCCAAATATGACGACAGCGAAAATCCCTACGATGCATATCCCACCACAGAGGCAGAAAAGCTGCGCAAAGACGAGGCTGTTCAAGGGCTGGAAATGCACGACGTAAAACACATAAACGAAGCCAACTTCTTTGACGGCTACTTTCAAGTGCCCAAGGTTCTGGGAGAGGGCGCGTAGATGATAAACATCTCAAAGGATTCGGTATTCAACCTAAAACCGATTCCATTGTCAGATGTGCGTTCTGAAGTTTCTGCACTGCTGATTGATGGCGAAAAAACCGTGGCAGCTTTTAAGACGGTGCGCGACCAGCTTGTTTTTACGAACAAGCGCATAATCAGCGTAGATGTGCAGGGATTTACAGGCAAACGCAAATCATATTCATCGCTCCCATATTCAAAAGTGCAGTTCTACAGTGTGCAGACGCCGGGTTTTGCAGAGCTGGTGCCTGACGCAGAACTGGAGCTTATGTTTTCAAACGGATTTACCGCTCATTTTGAAATACGTGGAGACTGCAACATCATTCAGCTTGGAAAAATAATTTCGGAGTTTGTGCTGTAGCAGACATCCGTATTTTTAGGAAGGAAACATGTTCTATACCATAACCGAAGCAACAGCAGCGCTCAAAACTGGCACCAGTACCAGCCGCGAGCTTGTAAAAAAATCAATCGACACATTTGAAGCAGACAAAACTTCCGCGTTGCCTTTAAATGCGTTCATCGAGATGTACGATGACGCGCTTGCGCTGGCGGACGAAGCAGACAAAGAAATTGCAAATGCACGCGAGGCAGGAACACTGGACGACCTGTTTGAAAAAAAGCCGCTTTTAGGTGTGCCATTCGCAAACAAGGACAACATCAGTGTGCGCGGAAAGCGTCTTACCTGTGCATCAAAAATCCTTGCAGGATATGTGGCTCCGTACAGCGCCACCGTCATCTCACGGCTTGTTGCCGCTGGCGCAATCCCGCTGGGCCGCTGCAACCAAGACGAATTTGCAATGGGCTCTTCCACAGAATATTCAAGCTACGGCCCCACGCGGAATCCGATAAACCGCGAATACGTTTCAGGAGGTTCCTCAGGTGGCTCAAGCGCGGCAGTGGCTGCAAACCAGGCACTTTTCGGACTGGGCACGGAAACGGGTGGCTCAGTGCGGCTTCCGGCAAGCTACTGCGGCGTGTATGGGCTTAAACCCACCTATGGAGTCTTAAGCCGTTGGGGAGTAGTGGCCTACGGCTCATCACTCGACCAGGTAGGTATCATAGGCCACACACCGCAGGACATTGCAACTCCGCTTGGCGTGATGTGCGGCATGGATATGTATGATGACACTTCGGCAGATTTGCCAGAAGCAGGCTCGCTCAATAATCTTGTGGCATATACCAAAGATGAGCTTGCGGCACTCAAGATTGCAGTACCACGCCAATTCATTGAAAGCAAGGGACTTGACCCCGATGTAGGCGAAGTGTTTGCACGGCTCCGCGCATGGTTTGAAGAAAAGGGTGCAAAAATCGATGTGGTGGATATTCCCATACTTGATGCGGCGATTGCCTCATACTATGTGATAGCGCTCTCCGAGGCTGCAAGCAATCTTTCCCGCTTTGATGGCATACGTTACGGTGCGCGCAATGACAACGGACATGGCTATGACCAGCTATATGTTGACACACGTAGCGGAGGCTTCGGCCCGGAAGTAAAACGGCGTATCGTCATCGGAAACTATGTGCTTTCCGAACAGTTCAGTGGCAGCACCTACAAAAAGGGCATGAGCGTGCGAGCTCGCATTCAGCGTGAAATTGCAAAGCTTTTTGAAACCTACGACCTGATTTTGTGTCCTACCTGTCCGACCGCAGCATTCAAGCTAGGTGAAAAATAC
The DNA here is from genome assembly GCA_022510905.1 of Treponema sp. GTDB lineage: Bacteria > Spirochaetota > Spirochaetia > Treponematales > Treponemataceae > Treponema_D. The sequence continues at coordinate 31,931 of JAFLSN010000020.1, read as the reverse complement.
GATGACCCGCTTGCCATGTATCTAAGCGACCTCTTCACTACATTTGTAAACCTTGCGAGAATCCCGTCGCTTTCCGTTCCGGCGGGGCACACGGCAACGGACAAAATGCCGGTAGGAATCCAATTTGCTGGGGCAATGTTCAGCGAACCAAAAATCCTCCGAATAGCGCAAGCTTGGGAAGCCGAGCACAAGGGGTGCGGTATTCCTGTAAAAGAATAATAGACATTGAATTCCAAATGCAAAAAGGCCAATCCGGGCAAGGGCAGTTAAAGATGCATACCAGAGGCTGAAGGCATCCCTGTGGCAGGCTGTCCAAAAACATTTTGCCGCAAGTCCGCGTTTGGCCGCCAATCGACACCCCCTATGCAGAAACAAGGCTTAAAACCAGTGGCGTAACATGCGCACTTTCGGCAGAAGCTTTTTGCCCGCGTTCAGCATATGCATTGAAGATTCACAGCCAGTGTGCTATACTTGGCGCATGCCCATCGCGGTTTAAAGAGTGAGCTCGTTAAGTGTTGCAACATTCGGCATGGCAGGTCGGTTTGCGGGCGGAGCGTTTTCGTGCTGAACTGGTTTTGCATGGCCGACTCACTTGGGCAATCTTTTAAAGCGGAAGTGGCTGCGGGGTTTATTGCAGTCCGCGCGGACTGTCGCCGTCCTGCATTCATCCTGCAAGCAATATGGAGCAAAGTTCGTGCGTATACCCGCAATCAAAACACCCCGATGCATAAGCGAGGCTTTAAGCGAGGGCAGGCTTTGCAGAAGCACGGTATGAACCCTTTCCGCACGAATCAAAGTGAATCTACAGGAGGCTGAAATGCGCGGTTACATTCATTCAGTTGAAAGCTTTGGCAGTGTTGACGGGCCCGGAGTACGTTACATAATTTTCTTTGCGGGCTGCCCGATGCGCTGCCAGTTTTGCCACAATCCGGACACATGGGACATGACAAAAGGGGAACCGCGCGAAGCCCGTGAGCTTATTGACGAAGCGCTCAACTGCAAAGGCTATTGGGGCGCACATGGCGGCATCACGGCTTCTGGCGGAGAACCTCTCATGCAGCTTGATTTTTTGCTGGAGCTTTTTTCGATCGCAAAGCAGGAAGGAATCAATACCTGCATAGACACAGCGGGAGGGCCATTTACGCGCAACAATGAATGGTTCAAAAAATTCCAGCGCCTTATGGACGTAACGGATCTGCTGCTGATGGATATAAAGCACATCAATTCTGACGAACACATAAAATTGACCGGGCAACCGAACGGCAACATAATCGACATGTTCCGCTATCTTGATGAAACAAGAAAACCAATCTGGATTCGCCACGTGCTTGTGCCTGGAATTTCAGACAACGACGAGTGGCTTATTCAGACGCGGAACTTTATCCGTACACTGCACAATGTAGAACGGCTTGAAATTCTGCCGTACCACAGCCTTGGCGAACTGAAATACCAAAAGCTCGGAATTCCCTACCCGCTCAAAGGACTTGAACCGCCTTCCGCAGAACGGATTGAACATGCACGGACAGTTCTTGAATGTGCCCGATATACAGGCTGGGAAAAGACTCTCAGCGACTAAAACAGCAGCGATTAACAGACACACAGTTTTGGCTGCAAATGCAAAACGGCAGTACCACACAAGCGGAGCTCCAGGACAATGACAGGACTTTTATTCGTGCGAAAAGGGTACGTACATACAATGCCTCTGAGAAGCCACCCCCGCGCTTGAAGCCTTGCTTTTGACTCGGGGTGTGTCGATTTGGAATCGTAATCACAAAGCAAGCTCCTGAATAAGTTGCTTCTAAAATCAGATAGACGAGGAGCGGTAAAAAGTCCGCTAAAATCATGTCAAGAATGTGCTGCCCTAAAAAGCCGCAGACACTGGTACATAAGTTTTATTCCACATGCACTGGCGGCGCAGATTCAAGCCATAAACGTGATGTGAAATCTTTAAAACTATCACCCGGGGAATTTCAAATTAAAGCTATTCACACGATTCATATTTCCCTGTATGATAGTTTTACGACTATATGAAAGAAAGAAAAAAACAAACTGCGCTATGCGTCCTTCTGGTGTTTTTGGGAATGTTCATGCTTTCCGCACAGGAGACTGACAATGCGACCGAACAGACCACGGAAAATGAACCTTTAAAAACTGCCACCCACCATGCGCTGGAAACCTTCCGCCATACGCTGCTTGCGGTAGGCGAAACAATCGAAATAAACCTGCTCATCAATGCATGGGACTATGTGGTTCTTGACCAAGAGTGGGCCGCTGTCGGAATAGACTCGATCAAGCACAACCTTACACACGGCTGGCACTGGGACGAAGATGATTTTAAAATGAACCAGCTGGGACATCCATATCAAGGTTCGCTATACTTTAATTCAGGCCGCGCAAACGGCTTCAATTTTTGGCAGTCAAGCCTGCTGACCATGTTCGGGTCGGCCATGTGGGAAATCTGCATGGAAACGAGCAAGCCGTCAATCAACGACATAATTACCACAACAATTGCAGGCTCAATCGCTGGCGAAGCAATGCATCGCCTTTATGTTGACGTATACAAAAAAGCGCCATGGATTGCCTGGCTCATCAGTCCGCAGGACGGAATAAACGACCTGTTCCAATGGAAAAAGCCCGACCCGGTAAAAGGCCACACCACGCTGGTTGAAGCCTATCTTTACACAGGCATGCTCACCACGCGCGAAGCGTTCCAAAACAGTGCATTCAGCACGGAAAGAGCTATCAAAATTCCCACAGGAGGAATCGCGCTCCATGTGGTTTACGGAAATCCATACGGCCATGACACCGAAGAGATGTTTGACCAATTCAATCTTTCGCTAGAAGCGGACTTTGCCCCAAACGAATGGTCTGCCGCATGCTTTATAGACGGACTTTTGTTTTCCCGCTCATTGTGGGATTACAAACCTTACCGCACCACGGTCGGCATAGACCTCCAGCACAAGACAATATACGCATCGCTTTTGCAATACTACAATACATCTTTTGGCGTGCTCTTTGCACAGCAGACTGAATCCGAAGACTCAGGGTGGACAATAAGCTGGAAGGCAAACGCATCGTACATCGCGCTCGGAGGAAGCGACACCTACTACGTGTTTTCTGACACGAACTATTTCGGACTGCGCAACAATACACGCACGTACCAGCTGGGAACCGGAGCAAGTGCACAGCTTGCATGTTCACTAAGCCATCCAAAGGCCGGCACACTCTCGCTAAATGCCGCCGCCGATTTTCTGTGGAACTGGCCCGGCACTTACAGCAAAGACACCGTAAACGATATGTTTTCAGGCACTACATTCATTCAATATGGAAGCGTAAGTTACGAGCACGTTATCTATAAAAACTATTCAATTGGAATCGCCGATTTTTTGTATCACAAAAGCGCTGTATTCCACGATATTCCTTCTGTAGAGCAACTGCAGAATGTTGTCCGCATCTACTTAAAAATGCAATTCTAACGGAGGGAGCTGATGAAATACACACGCATTCTTTTTTTGTGCTTCACTATGTTCCTTGTGGAGCATGCCACTCTCACGGCACAGAGCTCGGAAAGCTCTACGCAAGGCGAACAGACGCTTGAAGCGCTCGCCGAAGAAAGCGACAATGCAAAGGAACAAAACACAAACATTGACACTGCCGAAACAAACACCGAGCACGAAACGGAAACCGCCGCAACAGAATCGCCATACCCGCCGCAGGCACGGTTAAACGGACGGCACATTGCAGTCGCCATTTCTGAAACACTGCTTTCAAATATTTTTCTGACCACATTCAACAGGATTGTACTTGAAAAACCTTATGCCATTATCAATCTTGACACCATCAAAACCAACATCATAAACCCCTGGGTCTGGGACAACGATGAGTTCAACATCAACCAGGCAGGCCATCCTCTACAGGGTTCTTTCTATTTTGTAGCGGGACGGAGCAACGGATTCAATTTTTGGCAATCTCTGCTGCTTACAACATTTGGCTCGGTAACATGGGAGATATTCGCTGAAAATGAAACACCCTCGTACAATGACTTGATTATCACCCCGACAGGCGGCGCTGTGTTCGGCGAGATTCTGCACAGGCTGTACCTGAATGCGAACAAAAAACTCCCTGCGCTGGCTTGGATTTTGAGCCCGCAAGACGCACTCACTTACCTTATAACCGGGGAGCGCGCCCCTGATGTACACGGCGGCATTGAACAACTTGAATTCTACCTGCCACTTGGATTTTCAACAACAAATTTGTTTTTTGAAAAGAACACTCCCAATAAAAACGACACATACATTCCGAACATAGGACTTGGCGTAAACGTTATATACGGCGATGCTTTTGGCCACGACACACAGGAGCCTCTTGATTCATTCACTTTCACGATCGAAATGAATGGGGCTCAAAACAATTTTTACATGGCCATTCTTTTTGACGGCCTGCTCTTTTCCCGCGCACTCTGGGACTGGCAGGACTTCCACACTACGCTAGGAATCAGCCTGCATTACGATTACATCTACGAAAATGTCATCAACTATTCAAACAACGCCATCGGAATTACCTTCAGCCAGCGCTTTCAGTTTGGCAACGGCTGGCAGTTCCAGTACACGGGGCACTTAAACTGGTCGTATCTGTGCGGTATTGATTATTACTGGCTACTTGTAAACGATGCGCGGGAAGATGAAAACGGAGAAGAACAGCGTCTGTACGATTTGGACATGGGTGGAACATTCAAAACATCTCTGCAACTGAGCCACCGACTTTTTGGTACTCTTTCGTTAAAGGCACAGGCAGGTATTTTTCATACGATTCCTAGAACCATTCCTTCGCAAGGGTCTTCGAGCACATCGGCTGTGCAGCTGTGTGAGCTTTCGTATGAACACATGCTGAACTCGCACCTTGCGCTGGGCATTTCAGATATTTTCTATCACAAGACGGCTTTATATCATCAAAAAGAAGATCTTGAGCAGTTCACAAACTACGTGAGGTTGTTCGCAAAATACAAATGGTAGGAGAAAAGGCATGGCGCAAGAAGACACCATAACCATATACACTGACGGCGGTTGCAGCGGAAATCCAGGGCCGGGCGGCTGGGGAGTTGTCATCATCGATGGAATACAGGAAGCAAAACTTTCAGGTGGTGAAGCTGCCACAACAAACAACCGCATGGAGCTTCTCGCAGCAATAAACGCACTTGAAGCCGTATCACAAAACAGCAGTTGGAGCACAAAAAAAATCTGCATATATTCAGACAGCCAATATGTCAAAAACGGTATCACGTCTTGGATTGTCAACTGGAAAAAAAATGGCTGGAAAACCAGCAGCAAAAAACCGGTGCTCAATCAAGATTTATGGCAACGCCTTGATGCCCTGTACCAGCAGCTCGATGTAAGCTGGAACTGGGTTAAAGGTCACGCTGGAATCACTTACAATGAAGTGTGTGACCAGCTTTGCCAAAATGAAATCCGACTGCAACAGCAGCGGTAGACTTTTCGCGCAAAACCAAAAACTGCATGCAGTCAACACAGCCCGATGCAGAAGCACGGTATGTACCTCTCTGCACGAGTCCTTCCGCAGTTATTTGCAGCTCTGCGAATACCGTCAACTAAGATGGCAAAGAGCTAAACATCTTCCGCATGAACAAAAAACAGCTTTATTCCTTCGTTGGGAAAGCGTTTTTTTATACCCTTGATAACTGCCTTTGCGAGCGGCACATCTGAATCAGCAAGATAGCTTACCAGTATAAAATTAGTTTCGGGCCATGTTGAAGTTCCCAGTTTGCGGCTTTCTCCACCGCGACCATATGCAATTGGCACCGTAGTGTACAAAATATGCGGAATATATTCTTCAAGCGTTTCCAGAATATCATCCTGCACGGACTGGTTTGAAAAAATTTCCATGCGGTACATCATTCACCTTCCTTGGTAAGGCCGCCGGGCAGTTCAACATGAATGCGGCTTTTTTCAATTTTCTTTTCATGCATAATCAGAGAATATAGCACAGGAATAAAAAACAGCGTAATAAATGTTGAGCTGGCCAAGCCACCCACAACCGCCACGCCGATAGGTTGAACCATGCCGGCGCTTCCACTTGTGGCAAAGCACATTGGTATCATGCCCAGGATAGTGGTTAGCGTCGTCATCATTACCGGGCGCAAACGGCTGGCCCCCGCTTCAAGGCAAGCTTCGTTCATGCTCATGCCACGGTCAATCAGAAGATTGGTGTAGTCCACAAGAATAATGCCGTTGTTTACAACGATGCCTACAAGCATTATCAAACCGATGGCACTCATGAGAGAAAAAGCCTGATTCGTAATCTTGTATATCAGAACCACTCCAATAATCAGAAAAGGAATAGTCATAAGGTTGATGAATGGAGCCTTGAAGCTTTCGTATGTGCCAGCCATTACACCAAACACCAGAATAATTGCCATAAGCAGAATAGAACCAAACACACGCCCCTGCTCGCCCACTGTTTTCCATGAGCCCTCATACGAAATAGTCACGCCGTCTGGTACAATAAACGAATGTGCGATTCCTTCGCGGATTTGATTTTCCACCAGGTTTGCATTTTTATCAGACAGTATATCAGCCGTTACATGAACAATACGTGTGCGATTTTCGTGCCGAATGCTAACGGGACCAAGCCCCTTTACAACTTTGGCAAAATTCGCCACGCTCACCAAGCCCTTGGAGCCATTCACATAAATCTGTTCGAGGTCGATAACTTTCTGGCGGTCTTCAGGGCGCAACATCACATAAACGGTATATTCTTCTCCGTCCTTGCGGAACACGGTTGCAGACTTGCCTTCAATAGCCGCGTTAATTTCATTTGCAACGGTATTTACGTTGATGCCAAAATTATATGCCCGCTGGCGGTCAATTTCAATCTGAACCTGAGGAAGCCCTTCCGTGGTATCTATCGACGGCTCGCCAACATCTTTAATCTGCTCCATCACATCCTTTACTTGATTTGCAACCCGCATGGCCGCGTCAAGGCTGTTGCTGCGTATCACAATATCCAAATCCGCGCCTGACATCTGACGCCTAAATCCTGCGCTGAAAGTGAATGTAACATCAGTAAAGTCGCTGAAATGCGCGCGCAGTTTTTGCTTGATTGTTTCGTCATTATCAATCTGCTTATTGCTCTCCGGCAATTGAATCTGAATAGACCCAGAATACGAATTACTGTTTCGCCCACCGCCGCCAACGCTTGTGATAAGCGTGGTATAGCCTTTAATTTCATTTTCAATAATCTCCTGAAACTGATTTACCACGGATGCTGTTTGGTCGAGGGTTGTTCCAATTGGAAGCCGAATGTTTACCGTTACGTTATCGTCATGTCCATTGGGCATCAAATTTATTTTGAGAGTGGGAATAAGCGAAAGCGAAATCACAAGCGCACTGACACACACTACGATTGTTGTTGCACGGTGTTCAAGCGCCGATTTGAGCCCACGACGAAAAAGGCGGGTCAGAGCTTCTTGAGTGCGGTTGAAAAATCCATACAGCACAATGAACACTATGCTTTTTACAGGTTTTTCGTTGCGGTTCGTAAGCGGCAGAAAATGCCCCGCAAGTACCGGCACCAAAAAGATGGCCACAAACAGGCTGCTCATAAGCGCAATCACAATGGTAAAAATAATGCCCTTGAACATCTGCCCAAACATGCCGAGGTCTTTCATAAAAAACACAAATGGAATAAACACGCATACGGTAGTAAGGTTTCCCGAAAGAACAGATACCAGCATTTCAGAGCTGCCCAGCACCGCCGACACACGGGCTTTTGCACCACGCATTCGATAGGAATATATATTATCAATCATAACGATAGAGGCATCCACAATCATGCCCACGCCCAAAATCAAACCGGTGAGCGTCATCATGTTCAGCGTGATGCCTACGAAGTTCATGCACAGCATGGTGATAATGATAGAAAGCGGAATTGAAATGGCAATGATAATGGTGCTTTTGATACTGCACAAAAAAACGAACAAAACCAAAACAGCAAGCAAAAGGCCCTGCCAGGCTGAATCAAGAAGAGTGTTTATAGTGTCACGGATACTTTCTGTATCATCACGAATAATTTTGAGTGACACATCATACGGAAGCATGGACTCCAATTCTCTGATTTTTTGATACACGGCATTGGCAACCGTTACGCTGTTCTCTCCCGACTGCTTGGTGATTGAAATGTACACACCAGGTTCACCGTTTATGTACACGTAGCTCTTTGTGTCAGAAAACCCCATGTAAGCGCGGCCCAAATCGCGCAGCTTTATATCATATCCGTTTACAGTTGTGATGACAGTGTTGTTTATCTCTTCGATTGAACTGTATTCGCCAGTTGTGCGGATTGAATAATCAGTTTTGCCCTCGGTAATGGAACCGCCGCCCAACTCAAGATTCTGCACCGAAAGTGCGCTTGCCACATTGGTGAGCGTAAGACCATAGGCCCCGAGCCTGTTTTGTTCCAGCTCAACGCGCACAATTTTTTCGCGGCCACCCATAGTGGAAGCTTCGGCCACACCGTCCGCCTGTTCCAAAACATCAACAATAGTATCATCGGCAATCTGCTTTAAGTCATCGGTAGAACGATTTCCGCGCACGGCGATACGCATGATAGGCATACTGTTGCTGTCCATTTTAAAAATCGTAGGCGTTACGTTGTCGGGAAGAGAGCGGGTTACACGGTCAAGCTTGTCACGTACATCATTGGCCGCCACATCAAGATTTGTACCGTAATTGAATTCCAGCGATACTATGCTGCGTCCCTCTGAAGATGTTGAAGAAATTTTTTTGAGGTTGCTCAAGCTTACCAGAGCATTTTCAATCGGCGTTGTGACAGATTTTTCAACCGACTCAGGACCTGCGTTCGTATAAGTTGCAGACACCATCAGGTAGGGCCTGTCAACATCGGGCATCAGGCTGATTGCAGTCTGCCGTAGCATAAAAATGCCGATTATGCCCAGCAAGACAAACACAATCAGCGTGAGCACCGGATGCCGCAGCGTTTTTTCGGTAATCATTGTCGAGCTCCCCGGGCGACATCAGCTCTGGCAGCCTGCCTATTTTCACCATAAGCATTTGCGCGAGGATTCTGCATCCCGCTGGTAATATCGCGAATTTTTGCACCATTTGACAGCACACGCATACCTTCGATAACAACCCTCTCACCTTCAACAATACCTGCAATCACCTGCGTTTCATCATCAACAGTGTTGCCAACGGTCACTCTGCGTTCCACAACCGTAGAACCGTCCATGGTGATATACACATAGCGGGAATCGTTGCGCTCGATAATGCAATCGGAAGGAAGAACCACGGCACCTGCGTATTCATATGTGTATAGCCTGACTTTGGCGAACATGCCCGCATTTATCCGGCTGTCCATGCTGTCAAAATTCAAGATGATTTCCTTGGTGCGGCTGGCCCTGTCCACCACGGGAGAAACCCTGGTGACCGTTGCTCCAAAAATTTGCCCAGGATACGCCTCAAGTTCGATGTTTGCCTTTAGCCCCACTTTAAGCGCCGCCACATAACGTTCAGGCACTTTTGCGGAGATTTGCAGATTGGCAACATCGCCGATGGTTGTAATAACGGTTGACGTGCTGATGGTGGATCCGCGTTTTTTTGGCGATGTGGTGATTGTGCCGGTTATGGGTGCATACACCGGGCTATACGCATATTGGGCTCCGGGTTCAGACGGGTCAATCTTCGCAATCACTTCACCCCTGCGAACCTGCGAACCAAGCGAGACGTTGACCGAGATGATTTTTCCACCGATGTCGGGAAACACTTCGATGGAGCTTTGTGTTTCAATTTCCCCGTTTGTTTCAACATAATCATACAGCACCGATTTTGTCGCAATCTGGGTTATAACCGAAACTTCCGCACGCTGACCACCGCGACCTCCCGTGGAGCCATCGTCATTTTTATGCTTTAAAGACCATGCCACTGCTCCGACAACCACAACCACGACCAGTCCACACACCAGCATAACAACATGGCTTTTTCTCATTGCGAATCTCCCTTGTCAATCAGCGAACCGAACGGCGCACCCACAGTATTTTCCAAATCAAGAATAGCAGAAATCAAATTATATGCCTCCGAACTCAGATTGATTTCTGCTTCATACAATTTGTCTTCCGCCGTCTGCAACGTGAGCAAATCGCGAGTGCCGCGCGTGTAAGCCTCCTGAGTCATGGCGTAGGACTGCCTGGCAAGGTCAACACTGCTCCGCAGCAATTTGATGTTGTCCTGGGACTGCTTTATTTTGTTCAGGCCGTTCTGAATGCCCACCTGCAAAGTGGTACGGGCATCATCAAGCTGAAGCTGTGCCGTTCTGATTGCATCTTTTCTGGCTGCAATGCCCTGCGCTCCATTTGACCACGGCAACAGTCCGTCTAACGAAATAGTAGCTCCAAGCGAAACTGTACCGACATTGTTCCAATCCGAGCCGCTTTCAGTGGTTGTCTGAAAGCTGTAAGAATATCCCGCAGAAAGAGTGGGGCCGTATGCCGTAAAACGCGAAGCCAACAGGCTGTTTTTTGCAATCTCCAGCTGCGCCTGAAGCGAAGCGATTGTAGGCGACTGGGCTTCTACATCCTGGACATCTATAGTGCTCAGGTTCAGCATATCCTTTAGCGAGCCTTCAAACGACACAGGTTCTTCCTGCGGAATACCGAGAGTCTGCTTGAACAAGGCAAGCGTGTTCTGTAAAGATGAGCTGGCGCTTTCCAGTGTGAACTGCGCATTCTGCCATGACACCTGCGCCGTCAACACATCGAGCCGCGAAAGTGCCCCGCGATTGTATTTGGCAAGATTTGTTTCATACTGGCTTTTGGCGCTCGCAGCTTTTTTTTCATACAGTGAAATTTTATCCTGTTCATTCAAGATGGAATAAAAACCTTTTCGCACTGAAAGTTCAATCGTGCGAACAGCCGTGTCATAATCTATTTCAGCTTTTTGGTAACTCAAAGCGGCATCCCGAACCGATGTGTACAGCGACGGAGCAAGCTTTACGCCAAGAGAAGCCGTAAGCGAGATTCTGCCGGCATTGCTCGCGGCACCCGCCGATTCCTGCCCGGGAAGAGTCTTGCTGTATTGGGCAGAACCAGTCAACGTAGGACCGATGGAATTCCATGAATATACTTTTGCGCGTTTTGCAGCTGCAAGAACAATTGAATCTTTTTTGATATTGATGTTGCCGTCCAAAGCCTGCTGCACGGCGTTATCCACGGTGAGCACACGAGGCTCGGAAGTTCTCGGAAGTTCGGCTTCCTGGACAAAAACGTATGCAGTCACAAGAAACGTTCCAAGCAACAAGGCTACCTGTTTTTTTGCAAGAACCATCGGGTTCCTCCGTTTCTATATGATATAACAATATCAAATTCGGCCTGTAACAACAAAAACAAAATATTATATTTGCAAATTTCTGTTAAAAATACCATACACTTTACACCACAAAGTCTAAACGCATTGTTTCAAAAGTGGAACAGCCAGCCATATTAATACACTATGTGCAGCCGATTGCCAAAATCAGAGGCAGACGTCCGACACGTGCCCCCATGTTGCTTTATTTTTATTGGCGCGGTATGCTAGGTTCATGGCATCTTTAGACATTCAGCACCCTAAAAAGAACCGGCCGCAGCGCTCTCTGCTTTCAAAAGGCCTTTCACTTTCGGTGCTCACCCTGTTTTCGCGTGTGCTTGGTCTGCTCCGCGAAATGACCAAAGCAAAATTTCTGGGCACATCCGCTTTTTCTGATGCCTTTGGCATTGCATTTATGATTCCAAACCTTTTCCGCAGACTGTTTGCCGAAAACTCCATTTCCGTTGCATTCATCCCCACGTTCAAAGGCTACCTCGAAAACGCTGGAACTCCAGACGGAAAAAAGACCGCAGAGAATTTTATAAGCTCAACATTCACGCTGGTCACTTTTTTGACGGTGATTTTTGTGCTTGCGGGAATGGCCGCCACACCGCTAATTCTGCGCCTGTTCTACTCAACACAGAACCGCGCGGCCTGGAACGAAGCGATTGTGCTCACCAGAATCATGTTCCCATATCTTGCCATTATCTCCGTGGCGGCATTTTTTCAGGGCATACTGAATGGTCTCAAGATTTTTTCGCCATCGGGATTCACGCCCATTTTATTCAACGCAATCGTAGTCATATTCACCTATGCGCTTTCGCCGTACACAGCAAATCCTGCGCGAGCAATGGCAATCGGTGTGGTAGCCGGGGGAGCTGTGCAGGCCGCGTTCCAGCTGCCATTTGTGCTCAAAAACGGATGGCGTGTCACATTTACTTCACTAAAAGCCTCGTTCACCAATCCCGGAACACGAACGGTACTTCGTTTGGTAGGGCCTACCGTTATCGGCATGGCCGCATACCAGCTGAATGATTTGGTTTCGTCCATGCTGGCTGCACGTGCAGGCGAAGGGGTTGTGTCAAGTCTGCAATATTCACTCCGGCTCCAAGAGCTGATTTTGGGCATCTGCGCTGTAACCATCGGAACCGTCATTCTCCCAGACCTCACGGGCTTTGCAAAACAGAACGACTGGGCCCAGTTCAACCGAATGCTTTCGCTCGCAATCAACATCATGGCACTCATCGCCATTCCAATTTCTTTTTACGCTTTTATAATGGGGCGAGAACTGATTACGTTGGTGTTTGCCACAGGCCGCTTTGACGAACATTCCGTGGAGCTTACACTGAAAGTGTTCCGATTCCATATCGTGGCGTTATTTTTTATTGCCGTAAACCGAATCGTGTCACCAGCCTTTTATGCGCAGCAGGACACAAAAAGCCCCACCGCAGCCGGCATGATTGGCTTTGCTGTAAACATAGTACTGGCGTTCACACTAGTGCGCATTCTTGGAGGAAGTGGAATTGCGCTCGCACTTTCGCTTGCAAGTTTTGTGAACACAATAGTGCTGTTCCTGTTTCTTTCGCGGAGCCCCACCGTAAATGTAAAAACCGTGGTACGTTCTTCGCTTGTCTATGCAATCCGCATAGCATTGTTTTCAGCGGCGGCATCTGTCCCGATGCTGATATTAAAAAGCCGTTTCTGCGCGCTGTTCAACGGACACACACGCCTTGTTTCACAAGGAGGCCCTGCGCTCTGTACAGCTGCACTGTTTGCCGCCATAGGACTTTTTTTGCTCGCATTCACAAAAGACCCACTTTTAAAACATATGCTGAATATCTTCAAGGCCAAAAGGAGCACTTCACATGAACAATACTGAAACAGACATCACGCCCCAAATCGAAAAAACTGCAATCACCGCAGACACAGCTTCTGATTACGACCGCATCATCAACACCGCCGACCTTGCCTCTCTGTTTGCGCTCCGATGCACGGCTGTGCGCCTGTACATGGCCCAGAACCACATACAGGCCGCCGTGTTTGAAGACACCGAAGAGCGCCGCGACCCGGCCGTGCGGTATCTTAGCGGACATCCATCTGACGCGCTCTTTATCATTACAGCAGAAGGCAAAACAGTATTGATTCCATGGGATGAACACCTTGCCGCCATACATGGACACGCCGACATCATTATTCCTTACACAAAATTCAAGCGAAGAGCCATTACAGCCGTGCACAAAGTGCTCGCCTCGCTAAATACTGATGAAGACAGTGTTGTGGAACTTCCACCCATAACACCATATCCACTCTTTTTAAAATATGTCACAGCGCTAGAAAGCTGGAATGTAAAATGCCACGAACACGGCGTGCATGATTTTGTAGTTGAACAGCGGGCTGTCAAAGACATCTACGAAATCGCCTGTACCAGAAAAGCCTGCGCAATAACATCGCACCTCACGGATATGATTGAAGGCAAACTGAAAAAGGGAAGCATTCAGACTGAAAGCGATGTCGCATTGTTCATTGAAAAAGAACTGCGCTCCCTCGGATGTGAACGCACAGGCTTTGACACGCTTGCGGCGGGCCCTTCGCGAAGTTTTGCAATCCATGCGTTCCCAGGTTACACCGCCGCAACATGGGGCGGCCACGGACTTTCTATTTTGGACTACGGAGTGGTATTCAACGGCTACACAAGCGATGCGACAATAACTGTTGCGCGAGGACCACTTTCTGCCACACAGAAAAAAATCATCAACGCAGTGCAGGAAGCCGCAGAAACATGTGTGCCACTCTATCAGGCAGGAAAAACAATACTGGCCGCAGCTGCAAAAGCAGATTCATTGTTTTCAAAAACGAAACGAAGCATGCCACACGGCTTAGGCCATGGTATCGGACTTGAAATTCACGAAGCACCGTTTGTAAGCATGCGTGCTGATGAAACCGAAACATTCAAACCCGGCATGGTCATAACATGCGAACCAGGTCTATACGATGAAAATGCAGGCGGCTGCCGTCTTGAGAACGATGTACTTGTTTGTGACAAAGGCAACATATTGCTCACAAATTCGCGAATCATCGCGCTGTAAGTTTTTGCTGGAGAGCCACGACTTCAGTCCTGAGCACATCGGCAAGCTGCGTGTCAGGAAGCAGAGAAATCAACGGTTCCAGTGAAGCAAGCACCGAACACACCATGTCAAGCCCTCCAAGTTTTTCCGAAAATGATGTTGGCACATCGCCGCTTTGTTTTGCGGAGGCTTGGGCAAGCAGTCCAGGTTTTCCACGCAAACGCGCAATCAAGTAACAGAGGTGCATGTAAGCTCGGCTATGCAAAAACTGTTTCTGTTGCGCATCAGGAAGAAATACGCTCATATCACGAAGTTTCTCAAACAGCTGAGCCGTATGAGCACAAAAATCCGCATCCAGATCAGAGCCCACCGAATCTGCAAAGTCTATTTCTTTAGGTTCTGGAACCGCACAGTCCCCAGCAGATGCCAGCGCATCCTCCAGTCCTGCCAAATCATCCGCTGCAACATCGGGCTCCCCGGGCTCGGATAAATCTTCGGTGTCCGCCGACAAATCATCCTGCCCGTCCGAATTTTCCGCCGCAGTATCGGGCTCTTCGTGATTGGCTAAATCTTCGGTACCTGCCGACGAATCATCCAGCCCTGCCAAATCATCCGCTGCAACATCGGGCTTCCAGGGCTCGGCTAAATCTTCGGTGTCCGCCGACAAATCATCCTGCCCATCCGAATTTTCCGCCGCAGTATCGGGCTCTTCGTGATTGGCTAAATCTTCGGTAGCTGCTGACGAATCATCCAGCTCAGTCAAACCTTCCGCTGCAACATCAGAGTCCTCGGGCTCGGCTGAATCTTCGGTGCCCGCCGACAAATCATCCTGCTCGTCTAAATTTTCCGCCGTAGTATCGGGCTCTTCGTGATTGGCTAAATCTTCGGTACCTGCCGACGAATCATCCAGCCCAGGCAAATCTTCCGCTACAATATCGGGCTCCTCGGGGGCAGCGACATCTTCGAGTTCATCGGGAGGAAGAGTGGTTTCGCCGTCTTCAAGTGTCAATACGGAATTTTCACCAAATGATTCAGCGTCAATTGGTTCATCAGAAAACTGCACATCCAAAGGTTGCTCGGAATTTGCAGACGGGGTACTGGAAGCAGACGGATTTTCCGCAAACATTTCCCGCGCATCTTCTGCATCGGCAAGAGGGTCGGATGGCGCAAGCGAATCAAGCCCATCATTAGCTGGAGACGCTTCAAATGTATCGGCGCCGTCAAGAGCTCCGTCTTCAAACAAATTGTCGTCAAACGCATCGTCTTGCAAAAGGATGTCAGGCATTGCGCCATCAGCTTGGGTGCCAGACGCATCATCTTGCGCGGAAGAAAGTTCCGATTCATCTGCGATGTTCAAATCGAGACCGTCATCCTGTTTCTCAGCGGCATTCAGATTTTCATCTGCAAACAAATCATCGGCAGAATCACCCATAGCGCCACCTGGCACGGAATACGGCTCGGCGGTGCCAGTCAGTTTTTTACGGGTACGCGCAAGGCCTTCGCGGAAGGCAACGTCATCGGAGGCAATGTGCGAAAGGCGTTCGTAATATCGCCGGGCATCTTCGTAGCGCTCCAGCTTTTCATAATCGGAAGCAAGCAGCAACATTCCTTCTGTGTCATCTGGATTTTTTTCAAGATAGCGCAAAAAGAATTTTTCGGCACGTTCATAAAATCCACGCTGCTGGTATCTGCGCGCACCATCCCTAAAATGAACGGTATATTCGGGAGCCACTTCGCTGATTTTTTTAAAATACCCATGTGCTTTTGCATCATTTCCGCAGCAGATGTAATATTGGCTCAGCAGATTGAGCGTGTCCACATCTTCTGGATTTTTGTTCCACACTTTCCTGATTTTCTGGCTGGCGTCATCCAGATGATTCGCGGAAAGAAGCACGGAAGCATACTGCTTGAGCATGTCGCTGTCCTCGGGATCAAGTGCTTCCATTTTTTGCATGGTTGAAACGGCCTTTTCATTTTTTCCGCTGGATTCGTACACGCCTGCAAGCCCAGAAAGAGCCTCGATGTTCTGCGGTTCAATTTCCAATGCCGCAGTGAATTCAGTTTCGGCACCTTCAAATGCATGCTGGCTTGCATACACCGTTCCAAGCTTTGTGCGCATCTTTGCGTCTTGTGGATTCAGGTTTACCGCATTCTGAACAAGAGTTCCTGCATCTTTGGTTTTGTTTTTTCGCAAAAGCACATCTGCATAGCCGTTTATGGCTTCCATCCAGCCGGGCTTGGAACGCAGCGCCGCCTCGTATTCCTGTTCGGCACCATCAAACAGAGAAAGCTTTTCAAAAGCCCGTGCAAGATTCAAATGCAGCACAGGATGGTTTGGGTCAATCTTTAACCCCTGCTGGTATTCGGCAACAGCCTTCTGCGGTTGATTCATAAGCGCATGGATTGAGCCACGGTGATTATAGGCAAGCACATCGTTTGGCCGTTCTTCAATTACCCGCGTAAAGCAGTCCAGCGCGTCTTTGTACTTTTCCATGAGCTTGTATGTAAAACCGAGATTGTAGAAAATCTGAACATTTCCATCGTCAGCAATAAGCGCTTGTTCCAGCACCGCGATAGATTCATCATATTTTTTTAGTCGCCGATAAATTCCTGCAAGCCCATTAAGCACTTCAACATTCAGCGGTTCAAGACGGGCAGCTTCTTTGTACAAAGGCAAAGCCTGAGAATCATCGCCGCTTTTTTCGTAGATGCTTCCGAGTGTTTTCAAAAGCTGCACATTGGCGGGGTCAGCTTTTAAAAGAGTTCTGTAAAGTTTGATGGCCAACGGATAATCACGTGAAAGTACCGCAGCGTCAGCACGTTCACGAGTCAAAATTGCCTGCGGAGAATCTTCGGCCATAGAACTACCTCTTTAAAGGACGAGCATAGACTTCTTTTGAAAGCGGGCCCATTATACGCCCATCAAGTTTTGAATAAGATGCGACAGCAAAATAGTAGATTTTTCCGTTTTTGAGGCCGGTAATCGTACAGGAATTGACGTTCTGTACATTGAGCGGAGATGTTCCCTGCACAGCCTCGCCCCCTAGATATTCTCCTGGACGTTCTCCGTAAAACACGTAGTAGCCCGCCGCAGTGTCATCCACCGAAAAGCTCCAGGTAAGTTTTACCTGACCGTCACCACTTTCAGCACGCACGGTAAATGGGGGCAACGGGAGCGGCACTTCTGTATACGAAACATCTATCTGTGTAACGGACGGGCTGTTTTCGCTGCTGCCATCGGGATACAGGTCAACTGCAATCTGAAAATAGAGCCCGCTCACATCTTCTAGCTGCGCATGATTTTTAACAGGGCGCCACTCCGGATAAGAGTCTGTCCAGTTAAAATAATTGTCACCGCTGCGCACATACATCACCACCGCCGTCTGTGGAGGTTCTGAAATGATTGCATCGATATGTTGGAGCGTGGCACCAGTTGAAATCAGAATGGGCTTGGTTTCAAAACGTCCTCCATCTTTTTTGTATGGGTCATATCGAAGAGAATTGAAGCTTTCGCTTGTACTTGTGCGCTGAATATGAAAATCATCTATGCCACCAGTAAAACTCGGGCAAATGTCAATATCGGCAACAACACCCAGAATTGGCGAATACAGGGAACCGCCCTGTTCGTGGCCATTGGTGGTAACATACATAAGCGCTTCAAGCACACCGTCAATGCGATATTCGAGCAGGCCCGTTTCTGCATTGTAGCTGAGCGAATGGTGCGCCCACACACCTGGAATAATCGTGCGGTAGCTGGAAAGCGAAATTTCACCGCCATGTTCGGCATAACCATTGAACACGTTGGTGAATTTCCATTCAAGGTGATTGTTCAAAAAACTGGCGCCAATCATCTGGTAAAGCGGATAGTTTCCAATGGTGCGCGATGAGCGCCACGAAAACACAATCTCTCCGTTTTCAGCAATAGACGGACGGAGCCAGAATTCAATCAAAAATGAACCTGGTGTACCGGGAGTACCAAAAAGCGAACCCGTTTTGCCTGAAAGCCGCAAACCTCCTGTACCACGGGCCACACCAGCACCTTTTCCCATAATGCTTGAATCGGAACGTATGATGTTGTTTTCAACCACTGTGTAATTGCCAGCCACATCAACAGAGCGTTCAGATTCAAAATCGATAAGCAAATCTGTTTTGTCGGTAAGCGTGCGGCTGTTGGTGTCAAGCTGAATGCAGTCGTAGCCAAAACGCCCCTTGCCTTTGACCACGCCGTTCATTTTTGAGAGTTCCGGCCAGCCGTCTTTTCCGCCGAATGTGAGCGTTTTTTCCTCAGCATTTAAGCGCACGGATTGTGCACCAATGAGTAGACAAACAATCGTAAAAAAAAGTATCTTATCAATACGCATATATGTCAGACCTGCTTTCACGTTCCGAAACTCTTCAATCTTCTCAAAGGGAAATCCTTCACCAGACTGCACTGAAAGCACCGTCACAAAGCGGCGTCTATCTGTGGCGCAATGGTGAAGGAGCCATCATATATGTCGGCAAGGCAAAGAATCTCAAAAACCGCCTCACTTCCTATTTTAGCGGAAGCAAGGATATTAAGACAAGGCTTTTGGTCAATCATGCCCGCAACATTGAATACATAACCACCAGCAACGAATATGAGGCATTCCTGCTGGAAAACAATCTTATCAAGCAGCACACGCCTCGATACAACATCAACCTCAAAGACGGAAAGTCTTATCCAGTTCTGCGTATTACGCATGAAACATGGCCGCGCCTGTTCCGTACACGCCGAGTTGTGCAGGACGGCTCCCGCTATTTCGGCCCTTTTCCCGATGCTACGGCACTTGACACGTTCATAGAAGCCCTCTACGAAATCTACCCGCTCAGGCACTGCAAACAGTTCCACAAAAAAGATTCGCCATGCCTGTACTACCACATCGGAAGGTGTCTCGCTCCATGCTGCAAGCAGATTGCAAAATCCACCTATACTGAATTTATCGAGGAAATAGCACAGCTTCTTGAAGGAAAAGGTGAGGAAACAAGCAAAAAAATCGAAGCACTGATGAAAGAGGCCGCGCAGTCGCTCAATTTTGAAAAAGCGGCACGGCTCCGCGACGGACTAAAGGCGCTTTCGGTTTTGCAGAATCAAAACATAGTTGAAGGCTTTGACGGCGACGACCGCGATTACATCGCTTCTTGGCGCGAAGGCGAGCTGGTGAGTTTTACGGTGCTCAAAATCCGTGGTGGAAAACTTCTGGGCAGAGACAACTACCGAACCATCACGCTCAACGAAGACATGGAAGTGTTGCCAGAATTTATGAGCGCATATTACACAGAGCCAGAGACAATTCCACCGCATATATATGTGATGACCCGCGAAGGCATGGAGCTAATGCAGCGATGGTTTTCAGAAACATTTCACATTGACTGCGCCATCACACTTGTAGCCGAAGATATTGCCGGTTTTAAAATGCACAGCGCCGCAATTTCAATGGCGCAACAAAATGCAAAAGAAGACATTGTTCGCCGAGTTCGTGAACGCGGTGATTTTCCTGCCATGGAAGAACTTCAAAAAGTGCTGGCCCTGCCAAGGCTTCCAGTCCGCATTGAAGGTTTCGACATTGCGCACATCAGCGGCAAGTTTCCAGTTGCAAGTCTTATCAGCTTTTACAATGGCAATCCCGACAAAAAAAACTACCGCACACTTCACCTCAAAACAACGGACGGTTACATCGATGATTTTCAGTCCATGCGAGAAGCGACTGCACGCCGCTACACCCGGCTTTTGAACGAAGGAAAAGAAATGCCCGATTTGATTTTGATTGACGGTGGAATTGGACAAGTGAATGCCGTTGACGGCATCTTGAAGTCTCTGGGGCTTGACATTCCAATCGCGGGGCTTGCCAAGCGTGATGAAGAAATCTGGCGCCCACATACCAGCACACCAGTCTGCCTGCCAAGGCGTAGCGACGCACTCAGACTGTTGCAGCGCGTCCGTGATGAAACCCACAGGTTTGCCACCAGCAAAAACCAGAAGCTCCGAACAAAAGAGAACACCGTTTCCCCATTCATTTCGTTGCCGCATGTTGGAAAAGAACGCGAGCGGCTTCTGGTAAAAACCTACAGCACTCTCGCCGCCCTGGTTGCAGCTCCCGAAGCAGACATTGCCCAAACACTCCATGTGCGTGCCGATATTGCAGCCGACATCCTGCTTGCCGCCAAGAAATTGTTCAAAGAACAGGAAACTGCAAAAGAGATAAAACGCCGTTCGCTGGTACACGCAGGAACCACATGGCAAAAAGCGGCTCAACACCAGCGCAACGCAGACCTCGCCACAGAAGCAATTTCTGTAGCAATGCCAGAACCCGGGGAAGTGTGAAAACAATCAACACAGCCCAGCGCAAAAGCAAAGTCTAAAGCCAGGGGTAGGCTTCGCAGATGCACGTTATGTACCATTTCTGCACAAATCACCAGCTGCGCACAGAAAATTGAATTCTGCCACGCAAGCGGATTTTGGAAAAAGGCACAGGTTCATGTTTACGTTACAGCGAATTCACGCCGATATAGGCGCTCTGGGTACGATAGTTTGCAGGTGTCTTTCCTGTGCGCCTTTTGAATTCATCATAAAATTGGCGACGGCTCCCGAAGCCACAGTGCGCGGCAACAGTCTCAATATCATCGGATGTTTCCCGAAGCCGAGCGCAGGCAAGTTCAACACGGCGCTGGCCGATAAACTGCCCCACAGAAATATGCATGGCATCTTTAAAACATCTTCCAAGATAATCAGCATTTACTTTTAGACGGTCAGCAAAAAATTTAACCGATGCGTTAGGATTGCTCAATTCATCTTCCAGAAGCAGGAGGACTTGGCGCACGAGCGGCTGCTGGGGCTGGCTGCCATTAGATTCGTCTATATTTTTTTTTGCAGAACGGAAACAGTCACCATACAGCTCCAGAAGCAGACGTATCACCAGTTCCCGATAGACAAGAGGTGAAAAAGACGGTTTTGCGTATTCATGCAGGATTTCCGCACACAGGTTATTAACGGCGGCATGGCTATGGACATCAAGCAGCTGAGGCAAAACCACAGAATCTTGCAGCTTTTCAAAGGCCTCCCGCTCATCAACGAACAGGGCTTCTGCATCTTTTGGCTCAACCGCTTTCGGAAGAAACACCCGCTGCTCGCCATCAAGGTCAAGACGTTGAGAAAAATGTATCCAGTAATATGAAACAGGCGCAGAAACAGGCGCAAGGCCTTGATGCACGTGCCCTGCGGGGAGCAGCACCGCTCTGCCCGGCTTCACTTCCAATGCTTCACCGTCATCACAAAGCACAGTCACACCCTTCCGGCCAATAATAAGCACTGTTTCACTTTCAAGACGGCGGCGCATGTGGCACCATCCGGGATTGAGCATGGCACAGCCGCATTCTGGCGATTTAGTCTGGTCTACATGTCGTAACAGATAGTACCGCATGGCACCTCCCATGAAGTCGGAATTCCGCACATATTGTTCATTTTATGTAGCTTTTCTTTTTTGTGCAAGATGCTAAACTTGAAGTATGAAAAAGATATTGTTTTTTACAATTTTGTACATCACAGGAGCAATTTGTATGAATGCACAAACAACCGTGCTCACACCAGACACGATGTTTGCCCAGTCACAGCAGACAGGGCTTGATTACGTGCTCAGGCTAGACCCTGACCGCCTGTTGGCACCGTGCTACTTTGCCGTTGGAAAACTTCCCAAAGGAAGCACCTATGGCGGCTGGGAAAGTCAGCAAATTCAAGGACACAGCCTTGGACATTACTTTTCTGCCCTTTCAGGCTTTGTATACCAGACCAAAAGCAAAGAAGCCAAGGAAAAACTTGATTACACAGTCACGTGCCTCAAGGAAATTCAGCGTAAAGACGGATATGTGGGTGGCATTCCTTCAACACCATTCGACACCACGTTTTCCAGCAATGGCAACTTTGCGGTAGACAGATTTGGTTTGAGCAACTGGTGGGTACCATGGTATTCCGTGCACAAGATTTATGCAGGTCTTATCGATGCCTACCTGTTCGGTGGCAACAAAGACGCTCTCGAAATCGTAAAAAAAATGGCAGACTGGGCCATAGCCGGCACCGACAAAATGACTGATGAGCAGATGCAGAAAATGCTTACCTGCGAACACGGTGGAATGTGCAAGGTGTTTGCAGACCTGTACGGCATCACAAAAGACGAGCGGTATCTCAAGGCTGCGGAACGTTGGATTCATCATGAAATAATCGACCCCGCCATAAAGCAACGCGACAATTTGCAGGGCTACCACGCAAACACGCAGATTCCAAAATTCCTTGGCATAGCGCGGCTTTATGAAGTGACCGGCAAAAAAGAATACCGCACCGCCGCTGAATTCTTCTTCAATACTGTAACAAAAAAACGCAGCTATGTAATCGGGGGGAATTCCATCGGAGAACATTTTGGTCCCGAATATTCTGAAAAACTAGGACGCGACACCTGCGAAACCTGCAACACCTACAACATGCTTGAACTGGCAGAACACATGTTTGATTGGAACCGCACAGCCGACATTGCCGACTATTACGAAACTGCCCTGTACAACCACATCCTCGCCTCGCAAGACCCCCAGACAGGTGCAAAAACATACTTTGTTTCAATGCTGCCAGGATTTTACAAAGTATACGGGTCATTTGAAAATGCATTCTGGTGCTGCACCGGCACAGGCATGGAAAATCCAGAACGCTACAACCGTTTTGTTGCTCTTGACAAAGACGGCACAATCTATCTGAACCTATTCATCCCTTCGACCGTGACCACGGAAGATGGATGGAAATTCAAGATTGACACAAACTTTCCTTACAGCCAGAACGCAACCGTTACAGTGCTTTCCGCCGGAAAAAATCCCCGCAACCTCAAGATACGGGCACCAAGCTGGATTGAAGGAGCTGAAAAAGGTGCGGATGGATACAGAGACGCAGGACAGCTTTCTGCCGGAAAAAATATACAGATTGACCTTCCCATGGAGCTGAACATTCGCCGCGCACGCGACCGTTCAGGAAACTTTTCAGTGCTGTATGGCCCCATCGTGCTTGCAGCCGACATCGGCAACAAAAACATGCCTCGCGACATTGTTGACAACCAGCTAGTCTACATGAATTCGCCAGCACAAAAGGTATCAACAATAACAGCTGATTTAAACGCGCCACAAAACTGGATTACCAAAACAGACGCAGCCACCCTCACATTCACAACCAAGGCAAGTGCGGCTGAAAACAATGTTTCATACACGCTGAAACCTTTCTACGGCATTCACCACACACGTTATGCCACATATTTTGCCTCAAACAACGCGGTGGAAGATGCCCGCGCAGCAAAGTTTGAAAAGATTACCGTAGACATGGTTGAACCTGGCCGCCAGCAAAGTGAAATCGAGCACCGCTACAAGGCAGAAGGCACAGCCATGGGCTACCTTTCAAGCATTGACCGAAATTATCGCCAGCTTACACAGGCTTCGGATTCATTCAGTTATCGTGTAAAATTTGACCCAAAAAAGGCAAATACGATTGTGCTCACCGTGTATGGCAAAGACAAGGGAACCATCAGTATTTCTATCGACGGAAAAGAGATTGCCCAAAAAACACTCACAGGCGAAAAAGGCGACTCACTGGTTGACATTGAAATACCGATTTCACTTCAAGCGATACAGGAGGCGGCAAAAGGAAAAGCATCGCTGCGGCAAGTTGTTACTATCACAACACCCGACACAACAGCAGACATCAAGGTGCTGGAATTCCGCATAACGCACTAACAAGCGGGCGCAAGCCCCGACACATTCAAAAAGAAATACTGCCCTGCGGCACACGGCACAGTGGGCCACAGGTGGCAGCTCATTCACAAAAATACCCTTGGAAAGTATGCCGCACGCACACCCCGAGGGTATTGCATCAAGAAACAACAGGCCATCCGTCCTGCCACATAAGCGGTTCAATCTGTAAAACCGGTTCGCCATTGTTAAGGCGGTCATAGGCATGATAAACCAAATACACAGAACCATCGTCATCCCGAAAGATTGAATTATGCCCAGGCCCGGCCCAACGCTCATGGCTAAAACCATCGCGCAGCGTGGTGCCACCGCCTTCATCCATGGCAACACCTATGCGGTCAATGAACGGACCAGTAATACTTTTGGAGCGTCCCACTACAATATGGTATGAACTTGCAGTCCCACGACAGCAAAAGTCGTGCGACACAAACAGATAGTACCAGTCATCGTGCAAAAACAAAAAGCCCCCTTCAACAGGGTTAGGGTCAGTATTCCGTGTGGCGACACAAAGTGGTTTTTCAGCCCTGGGTATGGTACCATCACTCAAAAGCGGAAGAAGCATGAGCCCGCCCCAAAACGAACCAAACAAAAACCAGTCCTGCCCGGTGCAGTCCGCGCATACGGCAGGATCAATGGCATTAAAATTGCTTTTTTCGGTCGAAGTGATAACGGCACCCCTGTCATGCCAGCCAAAATCAGGTGAAGCCGCGTCAAGCGTTTTATTTTCCGCAAGACCGATTGCAGAGCGGCGTTTTCCAAAAGTAGAAACCGCATAATACAGCCGCCACATGCCATTTCTGTACACCAGCTCGGGAGCCCAGATATCATTTTTATTTTTAGGAACAGTATGCGCCACCCATGGAGGATTTTTCTGGAATACAGAAGGTGCACGCACCCAATGGCAAAGGTCAAGGGAAGTACGCACAAGGCCATGTGTTGAAAAACAGTAGTACACACCGTTTTCTTTTGCAATCACCGGGTCGTGGACACCTTCACCGCCATAAATCTGCAACAATGCCATATATAAACCTCGTAAAAAAAGGCTCCTGACATTTCAGGAGCCAAAACAAAAACACCATAAGTCAAGTAAACAAAGCTGAGGATGAACCTTGCCACAAGACAAAGTACATCCTCAATAGCTCAAAATAAAAAGCGCATTGGCGTTTTATTTCAAACCTGTCATTGCCACCGAAGCAATAATCTGTTTCTGGAAAATCATAAACACAATGAGCACGGGAAGCAATGCCAGCACCGATGCTGCCAACAGCAGCGGATAATCCGTCTGAATGGCATACATTGCATTGAGTTTAGAAATCATAACCTGCACCGTAAGTTTGTTGGGGTCATTCAGGTAGATACTCGGTGCAAAATAGTCATTCCATGCACCCATGAACCACAGGATTGCCTGCGCCGCAATTGCAGGCTTTGCATTTGGCAGCATGATTGACCAGAAAATCCTCAAAAATCCTGCACCATCGATACGGGCCGATTCTATCATTGACGTAGGAATGCCAGACATATACTGTTTAAGGAAGAAAATCATACCCACGTTCCCAAGCATACCTGGAATGATAAGCGGAAGCCAAGTATCAAGCCAGCCGATTTTTGCATAAATGATGAACTGCGGAATCATGATGATTGAAAACGGAATCATGAGTGTGGCCAGTTCAGCAAGGAACAGTTTGTCTTTTCCGGGAAAACGAAGTTTTGCATAAGAAAACGCCGCCAATGAAGAAACAAACGTTCCTATCACAATCGTGCTCGCCGCAATGATGGCCGAGTTAACCACACCGCGCTGCAAGTGCGGTTCCATCTGCCAGACACGCTGCGTGTAGTTTGTCCATTGCGGATTTTTTGGCATGGCAAGCGAGAGCTGCGTTACCAAAAACTGTCCTTTGGTCTTGAGCGAAGAAATAAACATCCACCACAGCGGAATAATCATTATAAAGGCACCCAGCGTAAGAAACACATACACAAGCGTATTTGATGCAGTTTCGTTGCGTTTTTTGGAGCCATAGTTATTTTTAGTCGTAACAAAATCGTTTGCCATAGTCTACTCCAGATAGTTTTCGCTTGAAGGTGAAAGCTTGAATTGGATGGCCGTAACCACAAAGATAATCACGGCGAGCACCCAGGCAGCGGCACACGCATAGCCCTTGGCATCAGCAGAACCGAATGCCTTTTGCCATATGTAGAATACAATGGTTGCAGCGCTGTAATCAGGACCACCAGCCGGAGCCATAATCTGTGGCTCAACAATCATCTGGGCCCCACCGATAATGCCCGTGATAACTATATAGAATGTAATAGGCTGCATCAGCGGCCAAGTGATTTTGCGGAAAATAGTCCAGCCGTTGGCACCGTCGATATAAGCAGCCTCATAATAAGACTTAGGCAGGTTTTGCAGGCCGCCCAAATACAGCAGAGCCGTATTGCCCACACCACGCCACACGCACATTACCATGATGGCAGGTTTTACGGTGTGTGCGTTCTGGAGCCAGTTAGGACCTTCAATACCCACTGCACGGAGCGCCTGGTTAAGCAAACCATAGTCCCCATTATAGAGCCAGCTCCACAACAGAGATACAGCAACTATAGAAGACACCACCGGAATATAGTAGATAACGCGGTAAACTTTAACACCCGGCAACTGCTTGTTGAACGAAAGCGCCAATGAAAACGCCCACAAAATGCCAAGCGGAATACCTATCATATACACAAGCGTATTCCAGAGCGATTTCCAGAAATCTATATCAGTAAAAAGTTCTTTGTAATTTTCAAATCCAATGTAAAAGAATTCGCGCTCAACCTTGTCCATCTTAAACAGGCCAGTCAAGTCAGTCATTGAATCCCAACTGGTAAAGCTCGCGAAGATAGAAAAAAGGAATGGTCCTGCTGTAAACAGAAGAAAGCCGATAATAGGTGGCAAGACAAAAATCAAACCAGCCATAGCTTCATCATTCCACCTTTTCTTTTTAGTCAATGCTGTGTTAGCCATCAAGAAACTCCTTAACCACAAAAAAAGCACCCGCATGCCCTGTGGAAAGACATGCGGGCGTATTCAGCCGAACGGCTATTTTGCCCGATTCTGGCGGGCGCGTGCAAGCGCCTTATCAAGGTCCTTTTGCAGCTTTGGTTCCATTTTTTCACAGTATTCTTTGGCAGTCATTTTACCATCGAGCACTTTCTGGATTCCAACATAGAAATTGTCATACCACACACGGTTGTATGTATAGTCAAACGGCCATGCGCGTCCAGTCTCAGAAATGATGTTGATGAATTCCTGGCGGTTGGCAGGATTGCCTGGCTTGTTCACGTAGCGGTCTGCAAGAGAGCGGAGGTTCGGAATTTGCAGGTCAAGATCGCAGTACATCTCATTGGCTTCTTTATCGGCAGAAAGATACAGGGCAAGCTCGGCTGCGGCTTTTGGGTTTTTGGCAGTGGCAGACACGGCCCAGCCTACACCGCCGCGATATGTGGCAGTCTTGTTGGCGCTCGTGTGCACAGGCCACGGAATGATGTCATAGTCAAAATTGAGAACTTCGGGATTGTTGAACGCGGCAATATCCCAAGTTCCGGCGGGGAAAAAGCCCATTTCACCCTTGAGCCAGCGCTGGTAGGTGTCGAGAGACTGAGCCTGTGTTGCGCTTGGAGTCACTTCATATTTCAAAGTCATGTCGGCCCAGAATTGGAGAGCCTCCACAAATTTGGGATCGGTAATGTTCACTTTGGTTTTTGTGGAATCAAGGAAGTCAGAGCCATTTCCCCACACAAACTGAATGAACGCCCAGTGCACGTTCAGGCCGGTACCAAAAGTGTCGTTCTGGCCATCGCCATTGGTGTCGCGGGTGAGCTTTTTACACACATCGATGAATTCATCCCAAGTGTACGGCTTGGTTTTGCTCGGAAGCGGAATGCCGTATTTCTGGAACAGGGTCTTGTTGTAGGCAAAAGCGAACGGACCAAAATCTTTGGGGAGCGCCCAGATAGAATCACCTTGACCCAGGAATTTGCCGTCATAGCGGTATGAACTGACAGCGCTAGGATAAAGATCGTCAAAATCAATGCCTTCAACATTCTTTACGTAGGGGGAAAGGTCAAGAACTTTGCCGTTATCTACATACTGGCGCACGGACTCGGGGCCAAGGTAAAACACGTCCGGCAATGAATTGGCAGCAAGTGCGGCCTGGATTTTTGCCTGGTATTCATCACCTGTTACCGAAATGAATTTTACTTTGGTACCGGGATGGCGCTCGTGAAAACGATCAATCACCTTCTTAAGAATTGCCACTTCCTGTGGCTGTGCATAGTTCATCAAAGTGATTTCGTCAGCGAATGCGGCAGCGGCGCACATGAGCACACCCAATACCGCTCCTACAATCTTCTTCATGAAAGTTCCTCCTAAAATAAAGAAAACCATGTTTCGTGCATGTACTTAAATTGTACACCCACCATTTACAGCTGTCAAGAAAATTGATATAAATCTTTTTTTCTTGAACCATATTGCAGACCAAAGCTGAATTTTCACCCACAGCATGGATCAGAATTCAGCTTTGCAAACAAAAACCTTTATTTTTTACCGTCGCGCCGATTACCCCAGAAAAACTCACCGGTGGTTGTGGCATCAATGGTAGTAAAAGTGACGGTACGGCGGTTGTTGCCCTTTTTGCGGCTCCAGTCCACGGCATTGAGCACGTAACCGGTAAAGGTACCGATCGCGTTGCCCGCTCCGTCTTTCAGCTCAAAGGTCACAGTGCAACCGTCCGAGCCAAGAGTCCAGGTACCACCGTAGTTTTTGCCACCGATAGTGCCATCAGCATTCAGGGTCAAATCCTTTGACTTGGTTGGAATGCCATCTTTTAAGGAAATATTATGAGCCGCGTCTGCCGCGAAATGCTTGTACAGATCCTGCTCAGTGCCGCGTTCCGTAAGAATTGCATCGTATGTACCTGCAATGTCGGACACAGTGAGCGCCGCAAGCGATTCATCTTTGCCGTTGTAGTCGTTATAATATTCGTTGCCATTCAGCACGGGCCAGCCGTCTTTTGTAAAGAACATCTGGTGAATCTGAAGGAAGAAGAAATAACCCGGCAAAAAGTTTGTGCGGGCATGGGTGGCCATAACAATCTTTCCATCGTTAGTGCGCAATATGCTTTCGCCGCCCTGCGCACGGAAACTGTAGCCGTCTTTGAGCTCGTATGCACCCATGATTTTGCCACCTATGGCATGGAATTCGTTCGCGTTCATTGGCCCCAAAAGCATGGAAGCGCCACTCGCATCAAGGTACGGCCCTGCCACATTTTTGCTGCGGCCCACGCCCACGCGGTAATCCCAGTCGAGGTCTCCCATGGACACAAAAAGATAGTACCAGCCGTTTTCAGAATTGTAAATCACCTGAGCGCCTTCGTAAGCCGCACCGTATCCGCCACCAATGGCAACACCGAACGCTCCTTCAACAGAATCGGCGGGGTCGTCCAGCTCTTTGCCGTCGCGGTCAACAGGCTTGAGCGAGACTGAATCAACATACATGAGCGCGATTCCGCCTTTCCATGAACCGTAGGTAAGCCCGTAGCACGTGCGGGAACCCACAGTATATGTCATAAGCTTACCGGTTGAAACGTCTATAATAAACTCGGGGTCAATGCAGCCAAATCCATAGCTCATGGAATTGAAGTCGCTGTCTGTTTCGTTCTGCGTGTCGTATGTACCGGTGTTGTACATGGGCAAGTCGGTGACGCTTTCGTCAGCGTCAAGATCGTAGCTGCGGTCGTAGTAGCAGTACCGCACAAGGTTTGATTGCTTATACGAAACGCCAAGCTGTTTGAGCACCTTTCCGATATCAGAATTTTTCTTGGCCGCCTGCGCCGCCGGAAAGAACGGCCCGAGCGGATTAGATGCAATCGCAAGAGTGATGGCCGCATCCGGGTAGCCTGGATTGCGAGAATCGGTAATGATGCCATGGAACATATAGTAAAGCCCGTTCTGTTTTATGACCGTGGGCGCCCAAGATGAAGCGTTGGCATTGGTCAGATTCACCCACTTGAGCCATGTTCTGTCCCAGTTCCGACCAATCGCGGAACTTGAGTGACTTGTCCAGTGCACGAGGTCTTTTGAAGAACGAATCTGGAGTCCTTTTTGGCCGGCACCACCTATGGCCGCATCTGTAGAATACACGTAATAGGTACCGTCATCGTCCTGAAAAATCTTGGGGTCATGGCAGTTGAGCGCCCCCCACTCGCTCTGCGCACCTCCAGTCTTAGCGGCATATTTTGAAAACACCTCTTTATCAACATCCCGGCTTGCCGCAAATACCATCGCAGCAGAGCAGCAGGCAGCCGCCAGCACCGCGGCAATCTTCTTGTTCACATCCATAGATTTACCTTCCATAAAAAATTGATATAGTTTAGCTTCTTTTGATACAGTATAACACAGATGTGCCAATAGTCAAAGAAAATTCAAAGCAGCTCTTCCAAAGCCTTTCAAAACCCACATTTTTCGTAGATTTCTGCCGCATTCACCACTAGCGAACGGGTCACAACTACAATTTGCAAGTCTGCCGCACTCTGAGGTTGCAGCCCCACTGGAACATGGCTTTAATTCAACAAAGCCAAGCCGTTGACCTTTCCGGCATTCTGTGTGATACTGGAACACGCTAGCAAATGTTCATCACCGCTCATCAAGATGAACGCGCCGCAGACGAAAGCTTAAAATATTCTGCTTTCTGCAATTCTGGAGCTGTGTCCGCACAGCTTGCCACGGGAGATTGATTTTTTATGGTAGCATTGATTGTTGGAATCATATTGATTGCGTTCTGTGTATTTGCCTGCCTGCCACTGGGACTTGCATGGGGAGCCTATATCATAGCGTTTTTAAAAGGCTGTGCCCCGGTGCTTTCTGCCTTTGTGGGGCTGGTCGCAATATTCATAGGAATAGCTGACATCAAAGATAAAAACGAGGCCAAAAAAGAGGAACTGGCCGCAAAAGAAGCCGAAGCATCACAAGCAAAATAAAACGGGCTGTGAATATGAACGCAGACCGTTACGCAAAGTTTTTCATCGCGGGATTTTTACTGATTGCGCTCATGGCGGCGTTCCGCTGGGTCTTGCTGTGGCGCGTACAGTGGACGTACATGGACAGCGACTTTCCGTACTGGGAGCAGCAAAACGACTATATCCGCGCAAAAAGCGACAGGCAGGAAATCATTTTTCTCGGCGACTCGCGCACTAAGGCCGCAGTCAATCCGAACGGTCTTTGCGAGAACGCATACAACCTTGCGCTCGGCGGCTCAACCGCGGTGGAGATGTACTATTCGCTCAAACGCTATCTGAAATATCATCCGAAGCCTGAAATGGTGATTGCGGCGTTCGCAGAGTATCATTACTCGTCGGACGAATTCTTCAAGACAAGAAACCTGTACCTGCATTACACGAATCTCTTTGAGACGATTGAGGTTCTGCTCGTCACCTACATGGACGCAAAGCGGCCTCTGCACAGTCTACGCTCGCTGCGCAAATTCAACAATGAACTGCTTGACGCGCTCAAATATTATCTGCTTTTCCCGCAGAAATACTCCGCCGCGTGCATCAACAGCAACTTCCAGCGCGAGGAGAGCAACCGCACCACATATCGGGAAACTGTGGAGAACAAAGGATTCTGGGTATTGGGTGGACAATATACCCCCCCCCCGTGACTCAAACAGCAT
>JAFLSN010000002.1 GCA_022510905.1 Treponema sp. | reverse complement strand
GCACCGTCACGGCAGGGTCCTGCACCTCCCTGTAGCCCTGCGCCACCTCGTGCGTGGCAAGCACCGTCGCGCAGCGCGGGCAGTACGGCAGGATATACTGCCCCTCGTAGACAAGCCCCTTGTCCCACAGCGACTTCACCACCCACCAGATTGACTCCATGTAGTCCGGCGCCATGGTCTTGTAGTCGTTGTCGAAGTCCACCCAGCGCCCCATGCGGGTGATTGTCTTGCGCCACTCGCCGGTATATTTCAGGACGGAAGCGCGGCACCTCTCGTTGAAGGCGGCGATTCCGTATGCCTCCACCTCGTGCTTCGAGTTGAGGCCAAGCTCCTTCTCGATGAGGTTCTCCACAGGAAGGCCGTGGCAGTCCCAGCCGAAGCGCCGCTCCACACGGAAGCCCTTCATGGCCTTGTAGCGCGGAACAATGTCTTTTATTGTGGAGGGAATGAAGTGCCCGAAATGCGGCAGCCCCGTGGCGAACGGCGGTCCGTCGTAGAACACGTACTCCTGCGAGCCCTTTCGCTGGTCAATGGATTTTTTAAAGGTGCCGTCCTTTTCCCAGAACGCAAGCACTTCCTCTTCCTGCTTAGCAAAATCAACCTTTGGGTCAACCGATTTGTACAAGATAGTCCTCGATGTGAATGGGTTTTGCGCAAGTGTACCACATTCAGAAAAAATAATCCATACCAGAGCAGCGCCCTGCACCGCATGAAAGGCCAGAGCGCCTTGGACGCACCAAGCTACAAAAAGATGCCCCGCGCACGAGCCTGCCGAGCATTTTGCAGGAGGAAATCACCATCCACCGCTCACTGATTCTCGCGCGGAGAATTCCTGTTTCCAAATATGAAAAGCTTGCTGAGCACATAGTTCAGCATGACCACAGCGACGCTGACAAGGACTTTTGAAGCCATGCCGTCAATGCCAAAGACCTGCCGGCCAAGACCGATTCCGACAAGAAAAGGAACGCCGATTATCTCAAGGATTCCTGTGGCAATACGTGCCGCGATGAACTTCCACAGCTCGCGCAGCACGGCGTAAAGAGAGCGCGCATCGCTCCTGAACACAAACAGCTTGTTCGTTAAAAACGCGAACAGCACGGCGCATATCCATGAGATGACATTTGCCACAACGACAGGGTTCGCCGCAGCAAATGAATTCATCACAACCACAAAGAGGCTGTATGTGCCCCAGCTCACCAGTGTCGTCATTCCGCCCCAGAACAGGTACGATATGACCTCGCGGTGCTGGCGCAGAAAAGCTTTTGGACTTCTCATCCTCTCCCGCTTCCCACCGCCCTTCTTTTCCTGCGGATGTCCAAAACCAACAGAACGATGAAACAGGCGAATCCTGCGGCAGAAAGCAAAGCCCCCTGCCTGAGGTATGGCGTGTGGTACACAAGCCTCACATCGTGCCTTCCCGCGCCGAGAGGAACGGCCATGTTCCTGACGTTCGCCCTGTAAAGCGCCGTTTTTTCCCCGTCAACGTATGCCGTCCATCCGGCGGAATACGGAACAGAAAAGCAGAGAACCTGCGGCCTTTCCAACGTGATGCTGCCGCTTATGGTGTCAGTGCCCACTTTCATGCCTTCCAGGACCGTCTTTTTCAGTTCCTTGACCTGCCGCGCGTAGCCGTCCATCGGCTGGCAGATGATTTCGATCGAGTCGAACGAGTACACGCCGGGCCTCTGGAATGTGACGGTCACTGACTCAACCGCGTTCTTGCTGTAATCGAGGTTCACGGTGAAGTCGTGGCGGCCGAAATACCATTCGAAATTCTCCGTGCGGTAAGTGAGTGTCTTTGTCACGCCGGCGGACGACTTGAGCGTGAGGTTTGTGTCTGTCGGCTCCGTCCAGTATCGGCGCTGCTTCCTCGCGGCTTCGCGGCTGGCGTACGGCAGCAGGTTCCACCTGGTCTTTGAGAACAGGTTCAGCGGGTCGTACTTTCCGTTCCCGAAATACAGCTCGTATGTGGACACGCCGTCAAAATCAAGCCCCTTGACAGAAAAGTACGTCTCGCTGTCCGGCAGCCCCTCAAAGCTGATTGTGGCGGTGGCGTTCGCCTGTGTTACCACAAAGCCCGACTCCCCGAGCGTGACCCCGTTCCCATTGCACTTGATGTCGTAATCGAGCGACTGGCTGGTGAGCACTGCAGCCCCGTCATCGGTCTCGCCTCGCCACCCTTCAAGCATGACGGCCTGGAGCATGGCCTCCTGCCTCTGCACGGCGGAAAGCCCGTTCCACATCTCCTCGCCTATCACCGAGCCGTAGGTGTATGCGAGCGGGAGCGTGTTGTTGTTGCGCCAGACCTTGTACTTTGCGGCGGTCGCGTCCTCGACAACCTTGACCTGCGCCTCGGAGAGGTTCCCCTCCCCGAACTCTCTGGCAAGAAGCCCTTTCGCCTCGGCGGTGAGGCTTTCATTTACGTTGAAGCTGCCCACATAGGAAAAGCCGTAGGGAACCGGCGCCCTGTCGTTCTCGGGCACAACAAAATACTTTACCGCGCTGAGCGTTATTAGCGCGGTGCGGTCGTCATAGCCCCTGTAGCTATGCGGCAGCTCGCCCAGCTCCATCTGCTTTCTGAACCGGCCGATCGCGGGATTGGAGATTGTCCAGTAAAAGTTCGTGCTGGACATGTCCGCGGTGGCACCGGCATTATTCGTGAGCGCCCGACCGGAATAGCGGTAGGAATACGGCGCGTCCTTTGACTTTGCGGCGGCCTTTCTGACAGCCTCTGCCTCCGTGAGGAAAAACCTGTTCACCACATCCCTTATTTCTTTGCCATTTCTTGCATTAAAACCATCACCAGTAGCTATGACATTTTTGAAGAAGCTCACATTCACAATCGAAGCGAGCGTGAGCAAAAAAGCAAGCGACTGCCTGCGCCTCATCCCACGCGCCTTATCATGCAGCCCCTGCGTTCCAAGCGGAAAAACCACGAGCAGGAACATGAAGGCAAAGCCGATTCCTGCAAAAGCCGACATTGTGCGGGAATATTCCAGAAAAATCATACCGAAGAAGCAGACGGCCAAGGCAACCGCAAGGCCCACAGCCTCCTTTGCCCCAAGGTTCATCAAGTCCTGCCACATCGCGGAGAAGATGTATGCGCAAAGCAGGGCGAAAGCCCAGCACCATTTGTTGCTCATGTACGACATTCCGTTTAAAAGCTGGCCCAGCGCGGGGCAGAGGATGATGGCGGCGCAGGTTACGAACAGGGCCTTTAGAAGCCCGTTCCGCCTACCCTTGCGCATGAACAGCAGGAAGATGGCGAGGGCAACAGGCGCGGCGAAACCCATGCACAGCCAGTAAGGTTTGTCATCGGCGAAGAATGTATACAGTAGCCGGCTGTAGTATTTCAGCGGGTACACAAAATGCCACGTTATTTCGCTGAGCATGCGCGTGTCGCCCATAAACGAATACATCACAGGAAGCAGATAAAAGCCGCCCAT
The DNA here is from genome assembly GCA_022510905.1 of Treponema sp. GTDB lineage: Bacteria > Spirochaetota > Spirochaetia > Treponematales > Treponemataceae > Treponema_D. The sequence continues at coordinate 153,280 of JAFLSN010000002.1, read as the reverse complement.
GGCCGCGCCGAGCACGGCCCCGCCCGCAATCCTGCCAAGGGCGCCCAGCATTGGCTTCAAGTCCCTGCCGTACATCGTGACAAGCCGCACCGCCGTGTACAGGACTGTCATCAGGGCGATGTTGTAGAAGTAATAGAAGTTGCTGATTTCCGCGACAAACACGGACACGACCAGAAGCCACGGCCCTTCCCTGCGCAGAACCTTCTCGACACCTAGTATGACAAGCGGGTAGTAGAGCAGCGGGTTAAGGAAATACGGATGGCGGCAAACATTTAAGACAGCCCAGAAACAGAAAATATAAGACATCGCCCCCGCCATGACAGCGTGCCGCCCTATGCCCTTTAAGGTATAGAAGCAGAGCCACGAGAAAGCCGCGCCCGCAAGATAAAGCCGCATGAGAATCATGAAGTCATAGTAAACCCACATAAATCGGGTAGGCACAAAGACCGAGGGAACGGCGAACGGGTCGAACATCACATAGTAGCTCAAGGTGTGGAGGATGTCGTTGCCCTCGCCGAACGCAAAGCCCCATTCCGGGAAGACCAGACGGCGGCTGTGCAGAAGCCCCCGGACAATGGAGCGCATGTACTTTGCAAAATATACATAGGCCCTGTAGTGCTGGCTCCAGCCGTCACCCTGCTCTATGAACGTCCTTCCCGCAAAAATGTACCATCTGAACACAAGGCAGCACATGAGCGCGAACAGAGCCGTGTACAGCACGAAATACTGCCTCAGACTGTACCTCCTGTCTGAAAGGTACAGGCACGGCAGCCCCGCAGCCAGCCTTTTCAACGAACCATGCAAATTCATTTTCCCTCCTCTATGCGGAAAATCTTGAATACAGCTCCAACGTGCAGCCTCCAGCCCAAGCCGGACCGCATTCAGCACGCAAGGCAGAACCTGCAACAAGCCGCACCGCCAACACGGCCACCGCCAGTCGCCGCGCACGTTGTGGCACCACGCACCCGAATAACCTTCCCGCCATGCATGCCACGTCCTGCAACCGCCATGCACATTCCATACGATAACCCCGGCTATGCCAGTGCAGCATTACATGTCTTAGAACATCTCTAAAACATGCTTTAGAGGAGCGCTAAATTATGCTTTAGAGCTCATCTAAATTACGCTTTAGAAGCTCACTAAAGCATGCTTTAGAGCTCCTCTAAATTACGCTTTAGAAGCTCACTAAAGCATGCTTTAGAGCTCCTCTAAATTATGCTTTAGAAGCTCACTAAATTACGCTTTAGAACACCTCTAAATTATGCTTTAGAAGTCCTCTAAATTACGCTTTAGAACATTTCTAAATCATGCTTTAGAATATCTCTAAACTATGCTTTAGAAGCCTTATAAATTGCGCTGTACAGGTTCGCCAAGCCAACCTTGCCGGACAAATTCAAGCGATTATGCTAACCATCCTGCCACAGGTGCTTTTTAGGGCCGCCTGTACCCAGTCAGCCCGGCGAGTCACGTGCCAGCAGCAACCCCACGAGGAACCATCACCGACACGCGGGCAGCTTTGCCATCGGCCGCCACGGTACAGCGCGCCGCATCCCCTCTTCCGGGCACCACGGAAACGCCATTCGCCCACCCGGACTTTCGCCGTAAGCAGGCGGGCCCCGGAACGCCGCCAGCCGCAGGTGTGGACGCGACCGGGCTGCAAACCATGTCCGCCACCACGGTAATGCATGGGCCGGTGCCGTTCACCTCCACCCCCCATGCCTTTACGGACTTGACCGACGTGCCCACGCCAGCGGTGCGCCCTGACCTGCCGGAAAGGTCGTTCATGCCGCCGAAAAAGCCGCCAACGCCGAACGATTCACCCGTCACCGGCGTGTCCACGGAAAGGCTGCCATCTGTCGCCACGGTATAGCGCGCCGCATCCCCTCTTCCGGGCACCACGGAAACGCCATTCGCCCACCCGGACTTGCGCCGTAAGTAGGCTGGCCCTGGAATGCCGCCAGCCGCAGGCGTGGACACGACCGGGCTGCAAACCATGTCCGCCGCCACGGTAATGCATGGGCCGGTGCCGTTCCCCTCCACCTCCCATGCCTTTACGGACTTGTCCGCCGTGCCCTCGCTTATGCCCACGCCAGCGGTGCGCCCTGCACTGCCTAACAGGTCGTTCATGCCTCCAGAAAAGCCGCCAACGCCGAACGATTCGCCTAGTACCTGCGTGTCCACGGAAAGGCTGCCGGCGGCCGCCACGGTACAGCGCACAGTCTCCCATCTTCCAGGCACCACGGAAACGCCATTCGCCCACCCGGACTTTCGCCGTAAGCAGTCGGGTCCCGGAATGCCACCGGCCGCAGGTGTGGACACGACCGGGCTGCAAACCATGTCCGCCGCCACGGTAATGCATGAGCCGGTGCCGTTCCCCTCCACCTCCCATGCCTTTACGTACTTGTCCGCCGTGCCCTCGCTTATGCCCACGCCAGCGGTGCGCCCTGCACTGCCTAACAGGTCGTTCATGCCTCCAGAAAAGTCGCCAACGCCGAACGATCCGCCCGGCACCGGCGTGTCCACGGAAAGGCTTCCGGCTGCCGGCCCGCCGGTGGCCTCGGAATGCGACACCTCAAGTACAGCACCCGCGCTCGCCCTGGGTGGCGTGGTGCCGCGCTCCATCATCCCGTGCACAGCAAGATGCAGAATCCGGACGGCCGAAGAATCTTTGCGAGGGCTTTCCGAACGGCAGACCCGGTGGGCAGCCGCTGGGTCGGCGGGGGGCAGGTTCCCCCTCAAAGCATACCCGGGCACAAAAATCCTCCTGAAAGATGGTTGAAACAAAACAATCCCGCGCCCGTCGGGACTAGATTTACGGGAAAAAGCTGAATCGTGGCAAAATGGCGCGGGGAACAGAAAAAGGCCCCGCCGCAGTACCGGGCGGCAGCGCTTCCATACGGCAGCGCAACGGGGTCTTGGCAGTGCAGGGTGCCACCTGACCGCCTTGCATGGGACGTTCGTGATGTAGGTTTCGCGGGGTTATGCCTTAGGCCCTGAGGGGGTGCCGGGGAAGCAACGGGCCGTACATGTGCATGGGGGGGGGTAAAATCGGGCGTTTCTGTTCTGTTCAAGAGCCTCGGCATAGGTACTGTATACTCCATGGCCTACCAGCTGTCAAGGGGTATGTACATTTCGCCGCAAAACATGGTACACTGCTACCGAGAAACCACCATCGCGGAAGCCGGCCATCATGCGCGGCCGGTGCCGCGCAACGTAACCGCTTGTATGCGGAACGAGTCTATTTTTAGCAGGAACGCAACATGAACTTCACCGAGTTTTCGTTACATGAAGCAGTGCAGGGGGGTATCGCAGATGCAGGGTATGTCACCTGCACCCCCGTGCAGGAACAGGTGCTGCACCATTCCCTGGAAGGCAGGGATCTGTATGTGCAGTCGCAGACAGGAACCGGCAAGACCGCGGCATATCTTGTCTCCGTGCTGCAGGAACTCATGCACAGGGGGGAGGCCGCCGGCAAAAAGGCGCTTGTCATGGTGCCGACGCACGAGCTTGCCGTGCAGGTGCAGGAGGAGGCGCAGAAGCTGGCGAAACACACTTCGCTCACGTGCGGCGCATTCTACGGCGGCGTAGGCTACGACAAGCAGGTTGCCGCGCTCAAAAAGGGCGTTGACATCATCATCGGAACGCCGGGCCGCGTGATAGACCTTCAGGAAGGGAACCAGATGGACTTGAGCAACGTCGGGTTCCTGGTGATCGACGAAGCCGACCGAATGTTCGACATGGGTTTTTACCCCGAACTGCGCAGGCTCATCAAGGTGCTTCCCCCCGCCGAAAAGCGGCAGACCATGCTGTTCAGCGCCACCCTCAACTCATACGTCAAAAACCTCGCGTGGGAATACACGCGGAACCCGGCTGAAATCACCATAGATGCCGAGCACATCACGGTAGACGAAATCGACCAGCTGCTTCTGCATGTCTCAAGCGACAACAAGATGAAGCTTCTCGTCGGAATAATACAGGCTGAAAAACCTGAGAGCCTGATTGTGTTCTGCAACACAAAGCGCGGCTGCGAGGTGGTGGCAAAGCGTCTCCGCATGAACGGCATACAGAGCGAATACATAATCGGCGACCTTCCGCAGTCAAAGCGGTCTTCCATAATGAACGACTTCAAGGCGGGAAAGGTGAGATGCCTTGTGGCCACCGATGTCGCCGCGCGGGGCATCGACGTGAACGACCTTGCGATGGTGATAAACTACGACCTGCCGAACGAGGCTGAAAACTACGTGCACCGCATAGGACGCACCGCCCGCGCAGGAAAGAGCGGCAAAGCCTACACGTTCTGCTCCGAGCAGGATGTGTACAGCCTTCCACCAATCGAGCGCTACGTGGGAAAAACCATTCCCGCGCAGGTTGCCGAAACCTCGCAGATGGCAGAGGACAAGTCCAGCGGCGTTTACATACGCACCGAAAACTACCACGAAGGCTACAGCGACCGCAGCGATTTTGGACGGCGCAGGGCCGCGGAATACGAGCGCAAGGGACGGCGAAGCCGCGGCGGGCATGGAAGCGGCGGTTCCCGCAAAGACAGGGGCGGCTCGCCAAGGGGCAAGGGGCGCTATTCCTCGCGGAACGAGGAGGCTGCACGCGAATACCGCAGGGATCGCCGTGTGTTCAGCGCGGAGGAAGAAGCCCAGCTTGCCACCATGAGCACGGACGAGCGCATGAAGCTGTACCGCGAGCGTTTTGCGGGTTCTTCGTTCGGCACGGAAAAAGCCGCGCAGCCTCCGCAGTCCCCGGGCGGCACAAAAAAAAATGGCGGCAAAAAAGCGCGAAGGCAGCGTGCAGGCAAGAAAGCCGCCCTCACAGAAAAGCAGCATGACGGAAACGCAAAAAGCGGCAAAAAGGCTCCTGATGAAAAAAAAGGCCAGACGGCAAAACAGCAGGGAGACAGGCTGCAGGAACGGCCCCAGAAAAAGGGCTTCTTAGGAGCGCTTAAATCGCTGTTCACTGGAAAAAAGTAAGCATTTCACATAAAAGATGGAATCCCGGGGAGCCTGCGGAAACCGCAAGAAACCGTTCCGAAGGTTCCATTCACCACGCTTCCATCGGCACACATCGCAAAAGGGAGGACGACACACATGATTACGGTTTCAGACCTTACGCTTAAATTCTCGGAAAAACCCCTGTTCAAGGACGTGAACCTCAAGTTCATAAAAGGAAACTGCTACGGCATCATCGGCGCGAACGGAGCGGGAAAATCCACCTTCCTCAAAGTGCTTTCCGGTGAGCAGGAATGCGACTCCGGCGAGGTGAGCATTTCGCCGGGAGAGCGCATGGCAAAGCTTTCGCAGGATCACTTCGCCTACGACTCCTATTCCGTCAAGGAAACGGTGATGATGGGCTTTCCGAAGCTGTACCAGCTGGGAAAAGAAAAAGACGCGATATACGAAAAGCCCGATTTTTCCGAAGAGGACGGAATCAAGGCGGCGGAGATGGAGGCTGAATTCGGCGAGCTGGGCGGTTACGAGGCCGAGAACCAGATAGAGCAGATGCTTTCAGGGCTGGGGCTCGAAGAGGAATACCACGACAAAAACATGGCCGACCTCGACGAAGGCCAGAAGGTGCGCGTGCTCCTTGCGCAGGCACTGTTCGGCAACCCCGACATCCTCCTCCTGGACGAGCCCACCAACGGTCTTGACCTTGAGAGCATAAGCTGGCTTGAGAATTTCCTGATTGAATTCCCCAACATAGTGATTGTTGTGAGCCACGACCGCCACTTCCTGAATGCCGTGTGCACGTATGTGTGCGACATCGACTACGGCCGCATAACGCAGTTCACGGGAAACTACGACTTCTGGTACCAGATGAGCCAAATCATGCAGAAGCAGGCCAAGGACGAAAAGAAAAAGCGCGAAGACAAAATCGCGGAGCTCAAAACCTTCATCCAGCGTTTCGCGAGCAATGTGTCCAAGGCGGGACAGGCCTCCAGCCGCAAAAAAGTGCTCGAAAAACTGGAGCTGGAGGAGCTTCCCGTCACCAGCCGCAAATTTCCCTACGTGCATTTCCAGGGGGAACGCGACATCGGAAACTTCGTGCTCACGGCCGAAAAACTCTGCTCGCATGACACTGACGGAACCGTGCTGCTGGACAACTTTTCCCTCACAATCCATCCCGGCGAAAAGGTCGCTTTTGTGGGAATGGAGCACAACGCCATAACGTCATTTTTTGACATCGTGGCCGAGGCAAAGAAGGCTGAATCCGGCTCGTACACATGGGGGCAGACCACCAAGCACGTCTACATGGGCCGCGACAACAGCGAGTATTTTACGAACGACCTGAACATCACCGAATGGCTCAAACAGTATTCGCCTGAACAGGACGATGCCTACGTGCGCGGATTCCTGGGCCGCATGCTATTTACAGGAGACGAAAGCCTAAAACCCGTGAAGGTGCTGTCTGGTGGCGAAAAGGTTCGCTGCATGCTATCAAAGCTCATGCTCTCGGGGGCGAACGTGCTCATTCTCGACGACCCCACGAACCATCTTGACCTTGAAAGCATAGAAAGCCTGAACGGAGGGCTGGTGAGATTTACGGGCGTCGTCCTCTTTTCAAGCCATGACCACGAGTTCATAAGCACGATAGCAAACCGAATAGTGGAAATCACCCCCAGGGGAATCATCGACCGCATGATGCCATTCGATGACTACCTAAAGGACGCGCAGGTAAAAGTGCTCAGAAAAGAATACTACGCCGGCACAGGGAAGAAAATCCGCATCTAGCGCCCCCGAAACAAAAGAAGGAAGACTCCGATTCTGGATACTACCTGCAAAACGGGGTTTTCCTCCTGCCTATCCGAGGTTTGCGGCCATCTGGAACGCGAGCAGGCCATGGATTTTCTAAAAACCAAAGGAGTGGAACATTTCCGGGCTCAAAGCCAGGAAATGCCCAAGCATGAATCAGCGCACCCCGGCGCATAAGCAAGGCTTCGAGCCGGAGGCTGGCTTTGCAGAAACATGGTATGTACACTTTCCCGCGCGAATCAAATACCTGATGGCGGCTGTTCGGCTTGTGCCCTGCCCAGCTGTCCGCACGCCCCCGCAATGGATGCCCCGCGCCTCATGCGTAGTCCTGCGGAAATCCCCCGCTCTTCAAGGAAGCGTACAAAGCCCCTGCACTCTGAAAAAGAAGGCGGAACAAACGGAAGGCCTGGCACAGGGTTCCATGGAATCACATTGACATACACATCCATGCCAGAAGCAAACATGGCAAGCTGTTCCGCGCTCTTTTCATCGGTGTTGAGGCCGCCAAGGAGCGCGGTTTCCAGCGTGACCCTGCGGCCCGACCGTGAGGCATAACAAGCTATGGCCTTTTTCAGCTCCGGCAGTGGGTTTGCCTTTGCCACAGGCATCAGCCGTTCACGAAGCGCCTGGTCCGCAGTTGTAAGCGAAACGGCAAGGCGCACGGAAAGAGCGCGTTCCGAAAGCTCGTACAATTTTTCAATGAGCCCGCATGTGCTGATAGTGATGCGGCGGCCGGAAAGCGCGCGGCCTTCAGGATGTGTGAGCACGGCGACAGCCTGAGACACGGCATCGAGGTTCTGCAGAGGCTCCCCCATGCCCATGAAAACGATGTTGTCAAGTAAACCAGAAGCTGCTTCCAGCTCAAGGAACTGCTCAACTATTTCCCCGGCTTCAAGGTTTCTTCCAAGCCCAAGCTGGCCCGTCTGGCAGAACGCACAGCCCATGGCGCATCCCGCCTGTGAACTCACGCATGCGGTTTTACGCCCCACGCGGTCTGTGAGCAGCACGGTTTCAACAGCGCGGCCGTCATGCAAAGTCAGCTGGAGCTTCACAGTGCCATCGCTGTCCGTGAGCTTCTGTGAGACGGCGCTCTTTCGGAGGCAAAAATCATGAGCAAGGCGGCCACGGCTTTTCTTGTCAAGGTTCGTCATCTCGTCAAACGATGTAGCGCCCCGTGCAATCCACTGGAACACCTGCCTGCCACGGAACGAAGGCGAAAGGCTGAGCGTATGGCACAACTGCTCGGGAAGAAGTCCTGCAAGCGACGGTGAGTTTGCCATACCTAAAACGGAGCGCGGGCATTCTGAAGCCTGTCAAGCAGCTCGTTTACCGCCTGGCTCCGTATGCCCAGTTTCTGGAAACGTTGCAGGGAGGCGATGGCATCCTGCCTCCGTCCGAGTTTCAGGTAGCAGTCGGCAAGGTCAATATACAGCCTGTAGTTTTTTTCATCGTTGCGGATGAGCTGTGAAAGACGTTCGATGGCTTCTTCATATTTTCCCTCGCCCTTGCAGATGAGCGCCAGCCCCAAAGCCGCGTAGATGTCAAAATCTATGTCCATGGCGCGGTTGTAGTATTCCGTGGCGGTACGGTAGTCTCCCGTGTTGCGGTAGGCATCCCCCGCCCGTGTCAAAATCACCTTGTTCCTTGGATCCATCTCAAGAATCTTGTTCCAGTATTCCACAGAACGGAACTGCTGGTTCATTCCCCGGTAGCAGTCTGCGATGCCGAAAAGCGCGTAGAAATTCCTGTCGTCCATCTCAAGCGCCTTCTGAAAATACGGAAGCCCCTTGTCAAAGCTCTTGAGCTTGCGGTGGCAGTTTCCGATTGAAGTAAGAACACGGATGTCCACGTTCCGGGGGTTTACATCAAGCATTCTCGTCCAGTAGTACAAGGCATCGCGGTATTCCTTAAAATCATAATGCAGGTGCCCAAGCCCGATTAGCGCATAGGCGTTGTTGGCTTCCATGTCGAGCACCCTGAGGTAAAGCTGCTTCGATTTTTTGAAGTCGTGAATCTTGCGGTAGGCGTCGGCCACGCGGGTAAGCACGGTGATGTTCCCGTCGTCATGCTGAAGGTACTGCTCCCAGATTTCAATGGCCTTGTGGTACTGGTTCTGGGCCTTGTAGCAGTCGGCAAGCCCGAACAGCGCGTAGTTGTTCCCGGGATGCACGGAAAGGCAGCGCGAATAGTAATCGATTGCCTCCCTGAAATGATTCAGCTTGCGCTCGCTGTCTCCAAGCCCCACGAGCGCGTAGTTGTTGTCCTCTTCAAGCGCAAGAATCTGCGTAAAAGCCTCTACCGCCTCCTGCACCCGGTTTTCTTTAAGCAAGGCATAGCCCCGCTTTGAAAGCTCGCTGATTTCGTTCGCGGCCGCGTCCACCGGCTCCGCCAGCATCTCTGCGGGTGACTGTCCGAACGGTTCGTCAACACCTGGCATTGTAGAATTGTTATTGTTCTGCATGGTTTCGCTCACAGCTGTCCTCGCTTTTTTAAATTTTTTCTAAATATTGGCGTTCCTAAAACCAGCTCCAGGAACACCGCGTCTATCGCCCAAAACGTTTCCGTGCAGGGCCTGTCTGCAAGAGGCCTTTTGCCCCGTTCCGATTCAGCCCCAGTTCCAGTCCAGAATAAAGAAGAAAAGGAACACAGCCCGAAGCAGCTTTTCTGCACATGAAAGATTCCAAACACGCTGCAAGTCCAAAAACCGCCCAGCCCTACGCTGCCACCTGGAAAAACGGAAACTGCGGCTATTCACGCAGCAACATGGACAGCACCCCGGAAAGCTTTTCTATAAGCGGCTCCGATTTGCGCTTGTTGTGCGCCAGCAGATAGAGCTTCAAGGCATCTATGGGACGGTTCTGCTCCAACGCCTTGTCGCCGCACCTGGTAAGCCCGTCAGAATAGCCAGTTGTAATGAAGATGCGTTGGGCCATTGCAATCTTGCCTTCGTTGAACAGCGCGTTTGCCTTGCGGTTCAGCGCAACTTTCTGCTGCGAAGTCAGGTCAGAAACAGGCTCGTCCGTTACTTTTATAAATCCACCGGCATCCTGCCTGCTTTCTATTTGCTTTTTTAAATCTGCATCCATCATGCTTCCCGCAAGCCATACTGTACCATATCATGTTTATTTGTCAAGGGGTGAAGTCAGAATGCCACGTGAAATAATCCCATTTAAACACACTTAAACCGCTCGGCACTTTGACACAAAGCCGCAGGACTTTGCAAAGCGCATGAATTAAAAAAAACATTTAGCCCCCGGCTAGTTAAAAACCAACATTCCTAAATCAACACACCCCCACGCATAAGCAAGACTTCACGGAGTGAACCGACCTTCACTCCATGAAGCACGGCATGTACCCTTTCCGCGTGAATCAAGACAAGACTTCCTGTACAGCTTCTTGAAAGACGGAAGCAAGTCCCCGTGCCTGTGGCTGTACCGCCACCGCCTGAAACTTAGCTGCGAGCGCGCACTCCTCCAAGCGCAGCACAAATGCCACAGACTCACCAGCAATGCACGTGGCAGGCTTGCCTGTACCAGATGCAGCCAAGCTCCCCGCGCATTGAGCCGCCCGAACACCGGCTGCCTGCCCCCGCTTACCGCGCACCCGCAGATTTCCCGCCGCCTCCCGGGAGCTCTCTCTGAGGATTGCCCTGCGCAGTAGGCAGTAGCAGCGGCTGGCGGTGCTGCCCTTCACGGAGCAGATGTCCGCCGCCTGCGCCGCCATCAGGTCGTTCTTGGAGCATAAAAAAATCCTGCCAGCCAAGATGATGGCGCAGGCTCCGCTGCCATATGAGCGCCAAGGTGCGTCCGTCCGCAAAAACGGCCTCCGGAACCTCACTGCAAGCGTGTTGACACGATACGGCAAGTTTAGTATTATGTTCCAACCCATATTCATAGTAACTACAGGTAGGTATCTTATGTCAAGAACGTGTGATATTTGTGGAAAACACCCCAGCCATGGCAACCGAGTAAGCAAATCATACAACCATGTACGCCGCACATGGCGTCCAAATCTGCTCAAAATCAAAACCGAAATTGGCGGCACGACAATGACGCTCCGCATCTGCACACGCTGCCTCAGCCGAGGATTTGTGCAGAAAAAAATCAATGTTACTCCTGCAAACGTCGGGCCCGCAAAATCAGCCGAAGAAAAAAAATAGGCATCCCGTTTTTGAAAAGCAAGCGGTTCCAGCCTGAGCTTTATTGTACACAGTCCCGCCCCGGTCGGCGGGATTTTTTATGCACCCCGAAAAGAATTTGATGTAAAAAAAACGCCACGAACCAGGAAGGCTACGCTTCGAGCACAAGGCCGTCGTATGCGGGCGCCACGGAGCCGCCGTTCAAAACATTTGATTCAATCTTCGGAAACCTGTGCAGCTCCTTCGCGCAGTACGCCTCAATCTCCGCATGGCCCATATCGTGCGTCATGTGGGTGAGCCACGTGTGGCGACCGCCAAGCCGTTCGGCGCAGGATAGCGCCTCAAAAAAAGAAAAATGCGTGGAATGTGCCCACGGTCGCAGCCCGTCAATCACCACGTGCTCAAGGACACCCGCATTTCCTCGCACAAGGGAAAAAGCCGCCTCGCTCATGTGGTTGCAGTCCGTAAGGTATGCAATGCCATGCACGGTGCCGTCGGCCTTTTTTTCGCGGAGCAGCCAGCCAAGCACAGGAAGCGTTCCATGCCGGAGCGGCACGGGAAACACTTCGAGCGTGTTGATAAAAAACGAGGCCCCGGAAGGCTCGTCGCCCAGTTCATGCAGGGAAATCTTCGGTTTTCCTCCCCCTTCACTTGTCGGACGGAAAATATAGTCAAACCGTTTCTTTATGTCTGCTACGGCTTTCGCGTTCGCGTATATCGGGAGCCCCTCCCCCGCGGTTTCCGTGCCGGCATGGCACATGGCCCCGCCGGCCTTTGTGTGGCTAAAAACGCGGAGGTCGTCCAGCCCGTTCAGGTGATCCGCATGGCCATGGGTAATGAGAACAGCGTCAAGGCGCGTGATTCCATGCGCCAGCGCCTGTAGCCTGAATTCCGGGCCGGTGTCTATCACGACACTCGCCGGCTCGGACACCCAGGCACTGCACCGGAACCGGCGGTCACGCGGGTCGCATGACGTGCAAACCGCGCAGGTGCAGCCAATCACCGGAACACCGTGGCTTGTTCCAGTGCCCATCAACGTTACTTTCATGCGCACAGTGTACGACATTCAGCCCGTTTTGTAAATTGAGCGCAGCCCCGCAAAAAACAAACCCTGCCCACGATTTATGCTGAAAACCCTAAAAACAGGACCGGCCGCAGGCAGAGGCAGCTCCAGCAGCCGGCACAAAACACGGAAAGACATGCCATCAGGCCGGCATCGAACAAGCACTTCATGCACCTATTCCGCACGAACCCCCGAACAAAACAGACATCGCCGCCTTCCGCAAAAAAAACACCCGATAAAGCACCAAAATGCCAGTCCCACGCAATAAAACACTCCATAAAAACACCAAAAAGTCGGTTTTATGCAAGAAAACGCTCTGATATATATTGAAAACTCTGTTTAACACAGGAATATGCTTTGATACACGTTAAAAAGTCGGTTTCACGTAAGAATATGATATTATACACATTAAAAGTCGGTTTAACGCAGGAATATGCCATAATACACATTTAAAAGTCGGTTTCACGTGAGAATATGCTCTAATACACAGTAAAAGTCGGTTTAACGTAAGAATATGACATAATACACGTCTAAAAGTCGGATTCACGCAGGAATATGCAATGATACACATTTAAAAGTCGGATTCACGTAAAAATATGCTCTAACTATACATTAAAAGTCGGTTTAACGCAAGAATATGACATAATACACATATAAAAGTCGGATTCATGCAGGAATATGCCATAATACACGTTTAAAAGTCGGATTCACGCAGGAATATGACATAATACACGTTTAAAAGTCGGATTCATGCAGGAATATGCCATGATATACGTTTAAAAGTCGGTTTCACGCAGGAATATTGTCTGGTACACGTTGAAAAGTCTGTTTCATGTAAGAAAATGCCATGATATATGTTAAAAAGCCGGTTTCACGTAATAAAACATGTAAAAATATATTCAAAAATCGGTTTGACGAGAAAAACTCGCAGATATGCCTCCAAAGCTCTTTTTGACGAAAAAAATGCGGCAAGACGTTTAAAAGCCGTTTTTCCGCCAACACAAACCGCGCAGAGTCCCGGCGGGCGCGTTCCGGCCAACCAAAAGCGCACGGAGCCTCGGCGGTTTCCGCGAGAGGATTTTTATGGCTCCACGCGCAAAAACGGTTCGTGCGGAGAGGGTACAAACGTGCTTCCGCGAAGCCGGCCCCAGACTTAAGCCTTTCTCATGCGCAGGGGTGTGCCGATTTCGATTCATGCGCAGGGCTCAAGTCTTGTACATTTTTGCCAGAAGGGGTAATATGAACGCGCGGTTTTTGCCGCCTATCTTTACGATATTTGGGGAATAGATATGAATTTTGTGGAAGAGATGAAAAAAAAGGCGCAGTCGTTCGGAAAAAGCCTTGTCCTGCCTGAAGGCACAGAGGAACGCACCGTGGCCGCCGCCGCAAAAATCGCGGCAGAAGGAATCGCGAAGACTGTGACCCTGCTTGGCAAAAAAGACGAAATCCTTGCGGTGGCAAAGTCACAGGATGTAACGCTCGGCGACGGGATCCAGTTCATTGATCCGCTCACTTCGGAATGGAAGGAGGAATTCAGCGCTGAATTCTACGAGCTGCGGAAGGCAAAAGGGGTTACGCCTGAACAGGCCGCGCAGAACATGCAGGATCCGCTCAAATTCGGCGCCATGATGGTGCGGCTGGGAAAAGCCGACGCGATGGTTTCCGGGGCCCTCAGCGCCACCGCGGATCTGCTCCGCGCGGGGCTCACGATCATCAAGACGGCTCCGGGCGTAAAAACGGCTTCGTCATGTTTCGTGATGGACACGCACGACAAAAACTGGGGTGTCGGCGGCCTACTGATTTTTTCAGACTGCGCGGTGGTGCCAAACCCCACGGGAGAGCAGCTTGCGGACATAGCCATCAGCGCCGCAAAATCATGCAGGGATCTGCTGGGCGCGGAACCGGCCGTGGCTATGCTTTCGTTTTCGTCCAAGGGAAGCGGAGGAAAAATCGAGGATGCCCTCAAGGTGCAGGAGGGTGTGAAGCTCGCGCGCGAAAAGGCTCCCGGCCTCCTGCTTGACGGCGAGCTCCAGGCGGACGCGGCGCTGGTTCCTTCCGTCACGGAGCGAAAGGCCCCGGGAAGCCCCGTCGCCGGAAAAGTGAACACGCTCGTATTCCCGGACCTGAACGCCGGCAACATCGGCTACAAGCTGGTGCAGCGCCTGGCCCATGCCGACGCTTACGGCCCCGTGCTGCAGGGATTTGCGAAACCCATCAGCGACCTGAGCCGGGGCTGCTCCGTGGAGGACATCGTTGTGACTTCGGCAATCACGCTTGTACAGGCAGGAAGCATGGCCTGAAAGCGCCCCTGCGCGCGGCGCAGAAATCCTGCATATGCGCGCAGGGAGTTTCCTGCCTTTTTTTCAACGGCCGCCGCGCGGAATGGCATTCCCGGTGCGCGGCAAAAACAAACTTGAGGAATTTTCGCATGGCCATACACTACCAAAGCCTTCCCGTCTACGAACAAAAAGAACGCATACTCGAAGCACTCAAAGAAAACCAGGTGATTGTAGTGCAGAGCCCGACAGGAAGCGGAAAGACCACGCAGCTTCCCGTCATCCTGCATGAGGCGGGATATTCGCGGACCGGGGTAATCGCCATAACACAGCCGAGGCGTATTGCGGCGCTAAGCGTGAGCGAGTTCATAGCCAGGCAGCTCAAAACGAGCTACCCGGGGCTGGTAGGATACAAATACCGCTTTGAAGACAAAACCAACGAAACCACAAAAATCAAGATAATGACGGACGGCATCCTGCTGCAGGAGATGAAGCTCGACCCGTGGATGAGCAAATATTCCGTGGTAATGGTTGACGAGGCCCACGAACGCAGCCTGAACATAGACTTCGTGCTCGGGCTCCTGAAGCGGGTGCTGGCCTCCAGGACGGACTTCAAGGTGATAGTAAGCTCCGCCACCATGAACGCGGAGGCATTCAGCGCGTATTTCGGCGGCTGCCCGATCGTTACAATCGAAACGCAGGTATTCCCCGTGGCCATGGTGTACGACCCGCCGGCGCTTGCAGCCAGCACCGCAAGCGATGCATCGAGCGAAGCCCTCCTTTCAAAAATAGAGCAGACCATCGACCGTGTGCTTGACAACAAGGAGCAGGGCGACATACTGGTGTTCCTGCCGGGGGAAAAAATCATCAAGGACTGCATGCAGCGGCTTTCGGTCTCGTCGTTCCACTCCAGAATCCACGTGGTGCCGCTGTACGGACGGCTTCCCAAGGAGGAACAGGAGAAGGTTTTTGACAGCGCGCCGTTCGGCAGAAAGAAAGTGGTCCTCAGCACGAACATCGCCGAAACCTCGGTCACAATCAACGGCATTACCACAGTGATTGACAGCGGGCTGGCAAAGCTCAATTTTTATTCACCAAAAACGTTCACATCGAGCCTGGTTGAAACCCCGGTAAGCAAGGCAAGCTGCAACCAGCGGCGCGGCAGGGCCGGACGCACATGCCCCGGCACATGCTACAGGCTGTACACAAGGCAGGATTTTGACGCCCGCGAAACCTACACCACCGAGGAAATCTACCGCACCGATTTGAGCGAAGTCGTGCTGCGCATGGCCGAGCTCGGCATCACGGAGTTCGAGCGTTTTGATTTTATTTCCCCGCCCGGGCAGGAAGGTCTCCGTGGCGCAGTGGAAACCCTGCATCTGCTGAAGGCGCTCAACAGAGACAGCACGCTCAGCTCCATAGGAAAGCTCATGGTTGAATTCCCGCTGGAACCCCGCGTGAGCCGAATCATAGTTGAAAGCATAATGCGCTACCCCGATGTTCTCGAAGAAGTGCTGATTGCGGCCGCGTTCCTCAGCGCCTCATCGCCGTTCGTGCTTCCGGCCGGACATGAAACGGACGCGCGCACCGCCCACCACGCATTCCGTGACATCCAGGGCGACTTTGTGAGCTACGTAAAACTGTTCCGCACCTACACAGGCATGGCCAGCAAGGAACGGTTCTGCAAAAACAACTACCTCGATGAGCGCGTTATGGCGGAAATCCTGAACATCAAGATCCAGCTTGAAGAAATCGTGGGAACGCGCCTGATGCTGCCAATCACAAGCGGAGGCAGCATGAACGGATACCTGTGCTGCATTGCAAGCGGCATGGTGCAGTTCGTGTGTGTGCGTGAGGGCCGCGAAACATACAGGACCCTCACGGCGGGGCACATCCAGATCCATCCGGGCTCGTCGATGTTCCGCACAAATCCGCTGTACATAGTGGCCGGCGAAATCGTAAAGACGAGCCGCACATTCGCCATGAGCGTTTCGCCTCTCACCAAGGCCCAGCTTGCCGCAATCGACCCGCAGCTTGAGGCAAGGCTGAACCATGTACGCGGCAACAAGGGCAGAAGCCTCACCGGAAACCTTGAGTACCAGGGCGGTTCGTTCCGCGACAGCCGCGAGACGATGGGAAAAACCGACTCGCGTTTTGCCAGATTCCAGAAACCGAAAAAAACAGGCGACAATTCTGTGGCGATTGGAGGGGCCACCTTTGAGACCTCAAAAATCAAGGGCAAAAAAACGCTGATCCTCCCATGGCGCGCCTTCAAGGAGGCGATTTCCGCGGAACAAAATGAAAACCTTCTTGCTACAATCGGCAGAATGCGCGGCATCATAAAAATGGACGGCGGCTTCACCCTTCTTTCCGGCGAAAAAATGGAGATAATAATCAAGGCGGCACGTCTTTTAAATCTCGAACCGATCGCCGAAGGCCAGTGGCCCCGGAAGCTGAACATAACGCTGACCGACGAGGAGCGCGTCGCGACGCTTGTACAGTCGCTTCCGTGCGTCATGCGCACAACGGTGGCAAAGGCGGCCGCAAAAGAATACGGCTTCATCTGCCTTTTTACGGACGGAAACGGCACCTACTGGTACAAGGTGTCGCGGGGCTTTACCACTGCGCTCAACGAAAGCCTTTCTTCGCTCGAAAAACTCATCGATGACACCAGCTCGCAGCTCGGCATAGCCCAGAAGGAACAGGTGAACATCATTTACCGCGTTCTGAACAACCTGTACGAATAGTCCATGCACCTGCACCAAAGTTTCCAAAAACTAAAAAAGCCACGGAAACAGCCTTTGTGCACTGACAAAGCGCCAGAACCGTTGGAACAGGCAAATCTGAGCCATATGGATGAACCACAAAAAACTGTTCCGTCTTTAAGCATGGTTTAACAAAACATTCAAACAAAGGAAAGTCACAGGCAGAAGGATGTGAGCCATTGAGCCTGGAAGCCTGCGACATTTTTGTTCCTTGCAGATTGCCGCGCCTTGATTTGGAAGACATTCGCAGTGGAGGGACTTTCCGCGACATGTAACCGGTTTTCAGCGCCGCGGAGCAACAGGCCACACTTTAGCATATGAACGCTCAATTTAATGCCCTATCATTCTGAATACATCCATGGCAGGGTATCCATGAATGCGTCACAAAAGCAAAACATTGCGTATTTTTTTTCAGAATAAATCAACACACCCCGGCGCAGAAGCGACCTCCACTCTGTGGAGCGGGGCATGTTGTACCTTTCCGCGTGGATCGACAGGACGCTTCGGTGCGGCACATTCATTTCGTTGACTAAATCATGCGATTGCCATAAAATAAAGCGGTGTACGTGCTCAATAACAAAGCAGGAGAATGTATGATGGTTCCGCTTGATGTACCGCTGGCGTCTGGCGATGAACTGCATTGTGCGCAGAAATCCGCAGGAAACCGCACCCGACTCATGCCCGGTCTCCACGAACGGTCCACCGTGCACGGCGATGTTTTTAAAGGTGGCAACAGCGGCCGTAAAAAAGAGGAAAAGCCATGAATCTGTTTTTTACCGTTGTCATTTATCCACTCAAAATCGGTATCGAATGTATCTATAAATTGTGCAGCATAATCACACACAACGCGGGCCTTTCCGTTATCGGTGTCAGCGCGGGAGTCACGCTGCTGTGCCTTCCGCTATACGCGGTGGCCGAAAAATGGCAGGAACATGAGCGCGAAACGCAAAAAAAACTGCGCCCTACAGTTGATTTGATCAAGGAGGTGTTCAAGGGCGACGAGCGCTACATGATTACCGCGGCGTTCTACCGCGAGAACCGCTACAGCCCGGTCATGGCGCTAAGGTCTTCGTTCGGGCTATTGATACAGATTCCGTTTTTTATCGCGGCGTACAACTTTCTTTCACACCTTGAAGCCTTGCGGGGCCAGTCCTTCCTTTTTATACGCGACATGGGAAAGCCCGACGCGCTTTTTGCCATCGGCGGCTTCAATGTAAACGTGCTCCCGATTGCCATGACGCTTGTAAACATTGCCGCGGGCGCCGTGTACACAAAAGGGCTTGCCTTCAGGGAAAAGGCGCAGATTTATGGCATGGCGCTAGCCTTTCTTGTGATTCTTTACAACTCTCCTTCCGGGCTGGTGCTCTACTGGACAATGAACAACGTGCTTTCTCTTGTAAAAAACGTGTTCTATACTTTCAAAAAACCGCTCACGGCATTCTGGCTGTGCATGAGCATTGTGGCCACAGCAGGTGGCATATATATGATGGTGGCACTCAAAGTCAAGCTTGCCTTCAGGCTGACAGGAGCTGCGGCGGTTGTGTGCATATGGCTTTCACCGTGCATTTCAAGGGGAATACGGTACCTGGTTGAAAACCCATTGCGCATGCTAAAAGAGCAGCGGACGACACGGCTTCTGCTGTTTGTACTTTCGGCGGTTTTGCTCACCGTGCTCACAGGGCTGACCCTGCCCGCTTCGCTAATAGCATCCTCACCCGTTGAATTTGCCGACATAGGCACAGTTTCACATCCGCTGTTTTTTATAGGAAACACGTTCACACAATCCCTTGGGCTCTGCCTTGTTTGGCCGCTCTGCCTGTACCTGCTGTTCAACTCTTATGTGCAGACGGCGTTCTGCGCGGCGTTCCACATGCTCTCGGCAGGCGCACTCTTGAACAGCTTTGTATTCATGCTTTCATATGGCGACATTTCGGCAAGTCTCACATTCCTAAACGCAGTTCGGTTCAACACCGCAAGCCTGTTAGCGGCGGCGAACATTGCGGCACTGGCGGCGCTGTGCGTTGTCTGCATTTTTCTTGTTCGTGCCAGGCATGGAAAGGTGGCAGCACCCGCGTTCGGCATCATCACGGCGGCGCTCGTATTTTCTGCGGCGGCTTCGCTGTTCAAAATTGACAACGTGTACCGTGCATACCGCGCGAACACGGAGCAGGCAAAGCAGGCTGCAACGCCGGTGTTCAAGCTTTCAAAAACAAAGCAGAACGTGGTTCTGTTCATGCTCGACAGGGCCCAAAGCCAATTTCTGGAGGCGATGTTCAAAGAAGACCCGAACCTCAAAAGTCAATACGACGGCTTCGCCTTCTATCCAAACACGCTTTCGTTCAACGGGCACACGTTCATGGGAGCGCCAGCGCTGTTTGGAGGCTATGAATATACGCCGGATGCAGTCAACGAACGTGGCGATGAACTTCTTGTAAAAAAACATAACGAGGCGCTTCTTCTCCTGCCAAGACTTTTTACGGAGGAGGCCGGTTTTTCCGCAACTGTAACCGACCCGGCCTGGGCAAACTACAGCCAGTATCCGGATTATTCAATCTATGAGCAGACTCCTGCAATAACAGCGCTCCAAACGATCGGCCCCTACACAGCTCTCTGGTTCAAGGCCCGTTCGCCCGACAAAGACTTTGACGGCACGCAGGCACTTCTTGAACGGAACCTGCTGATGTTCAGCCTGTTCCGTGAAAGCCCGGTCTGCCTGCGTGAGGCAATCTATTACAAGGGGCGTTACTGGAATTCAAACGAAAACCTGAAAGACGTAAAGATTGTCATAGACAATTATGCGCCGCTTGACTTCTTGTGCGACCTCACATCTGTCATAGAAACGCCGTCAGGAACCTACACGGCCATAGAAAACGAGCTGACACACTGTAGTTTTTACCTCCAGGCTCCAGAATACACACCGGTAAAACAGGTGACAGATTTTGGCACATCGCAGTTTGCAGAAAAAAGCGCCTACAGCCCCCAGATGGCGGCATTCAAGCGCATCGGCACCTGGCTGGATTTTTTAAAGAACAACGGAATCTACGACAACACGCGCATCGTGATTGTGTCAGACCATGGCTCAGACCACACGGAAGCGGACTTTGTGCCAGACACCGAGCTCGACAGAAAAATCGGGCGGGGCTATTTTCACCCCCTGCTCATGTTCAAGGACTTCAACTCGCATGGCCCGCTGATTTCAGACACTGAGTTCATGACAAATGCCGACGTTCCTTCCATGCTTTTGCGCGGCATTGTCCAAAATCCGGTAAATCCGTTCACGCAAAAGGCCATTCCGCTCGACACTTCATCATGCAAACAGAACGGTGTCATGGTCACCACGAGCAATGAAAACCAGGCGTACCTGTTCAGGCGGGAACGGCTCTACCCCACCCCGAAAGATTCCTGGTGGCGCGTGCAAAAAAACATATTTTCGCCTGAAAA
This sequence comes from Treponema sp., assembly GCA_022510905.1. Taxonomy (GTDB): domain Bacteria; phylum Spirochaetota; class Spirochaetia; order Treponematales; family Treponemataceae; genus Treponema_D. The sequence continues at coordinate 132,839 of JAFLSN010000002.1, read as the reverse complement.
CTGGACCCATGAGGTTCTGCCAGACTGACACACGGAACAAGTTGCCTGCGCACAAAGATATTGAGAATAATGCAAAAACAGGGTATACTGGAGCCAGCGTTTTTGCCATGAACGGCTGTGCAAGTTTTATGCACATAAGATACAGGAGGTTTGAATGAACAGTTTGCTGTACATTGATCCTGGCACAGGAAGCATGCTGTTTTCAATTTTGCTTGGAGCTGCTGCGACATTGTTTTTTCTGGGCAAAGCCGCCATCCTGAAAATCAAGCTGTTCTTTTCAGGAAAAAAGGCCGGGGTGGTTGAAAAAGATTCTTCCTACAAACCGTATGTGGTTTACTGCGAAGGAAAACAGTATTGGAATGTTTTCAAACCCGTTGCGGATGCGTTTGAAACCCGCAGGACTAAGCTGACCTACTACACATCGGCAAAAGACGATCCGGTATTTGACATGGACTACCAGCATGTCCATGCCGAATTCATAGGCGAAGGTAACGCGGCATTTGTGCGGCTCAACATGCTTTCTGCGGGCTTTGTGCTCATGACCACGCCGGGCCTGAACGTGTACCAGCTAAAACGTTCAAAAAAAGTAAAGCACTATTCGCACATCGTTCACATGCCAAACGACGCCACCACATACCGGCTGTTCGGCCTGGACTTTTTTGACTCCGTACTGCTGACAGGAGACTACCAGGGCCGTGACATCCGTGCACTTGAAAAGCAGAGGGGCATTCCACAAAAAGAACTTGTCACGGTGGGCTGCACGTATCTTGACGTGCTTGCGGAGCGTATAAAAACCATTCCCGATGAGACGGCCCATCCTTTTACAGTGCTCGTCTCACCTTCATGGGGTGAAAGCGCCCTGCTCACCAGATACGGCGAACGGCTGCTGGATCCGCTGGTCTCCACCGGCTGGAGAATCATCGTGCGGCCGCATCCCCAGTCAAAAAAATCCGAAGCAGGCATGCTGGAACGGCTTCAGAACCGCTATTCTGAGAACAAAAACCTGGAGTGGGATTTTGAGCGCGAAAACATCTTTGCGATGAAAAAAGCCGACATCATGATTTCAGATTTTTCAGGCATAATCTTTGACTACACTTTCCTGTGCGACAAGCCGGTGATGTACGTAAACGCCGACATGGAGCTGCTGCCCTATGATGCGTGGGATCTGCACAAACCGCTCTGGCAGTTCGAGGTGCTCAAAAAAATGGGAATCGAACTGAAGGAATCGCAGTTTGATTCGATCAAAGATGTGATTCAGAATGCAAGCGATTCACCGGATCTTGCGTATGCGCGGAAAGCCGCAAAATCCGAGGCATGGATGCACTGCGGAAAAAGCGGAGCCCTGGTCGCGGACTACATGACGGCCACCGTTGAAAAACAGAACAGCACCAGCGAAAAAACGGCATAACGTGCGCCAGTCATCGCGCAGGGCGGCACCAAAACTTACAGGACAGGACTAGAACCATGGCGAACAAGACAGTATACCTTGGAATGACAGGCGACATAATCCACCCTGGCATTATCAACATCATCACCGAAGGAGCAAGGCACGGGGAACTCATCGTGGGGCTTCTCACCGACAGCGCCATTGCAAGCCACAAACGGCTTCCATACCTGACATACGAGCAGAGGAAATCGGTGGTGGAAAACCTCAAAGGAGTGTCGCGCGTGGTGCCCCAGGAAGACTGGAACTATGTGCCAAACCTGAAAAAATACAGGCCCGACTATATAATCCACGGCGATGACTGGAAATCAAACTACTTGAGCAAAATCCGAGATGAAGTGTATGAAGCCATGAAAGAATGGGGCGGCGAAGTAATTGAAATTCCCTACACGCAGGGAATCAATTCTTCCGCACTGGTTGAAAACGCAAAAACCATCGGCACCACTCCGGACGTGCGCCGTGCCACACTGCGCCGCCTGATTGCCGCGAAACCGGTTGTACGCATAATGGAAGTCCATTCAGGACTGAGCGGCCTTATCATCGAAAACACGGCGGTGCAAAAAGAAGACGGACTCCACACGTTTGACGGCATGTGGTCGTCGTCGCTCACGGACTCAACCGACAAAGGAAAGCCTGACATCGAAGCCGTAGACCTCACGACCCGCATGCAGAGCCTCACAGACATTCTCGAATGTACCACAAAACCCATTATCTACGACGGCGACACAGGAGGCATCACGGAGCATTTTGTGTTCACGGTGCGCACACTCGAACGCAACGGTGTCAGCGCCGTCATCATAGAAGACAAAAAAGGGCTCAAAAAAAATTCGCTCCTTGGAACAGAAGCGAAACAGGTGCTTGCCACGGAGGAAGAGTTCTGCCACAAAATAAGCGAAGGGAAAAAGGCCCAGGTCACAAACGATTTTATGATCATCGCGCGGATTGAAGAAATCATCGCAGGCTATTCTGTTGACGATGCGCTTTCAAAGGCATTCGCGGCAGTCAAAGCCGGAGCAGACGGCATCATGATCCATTCAAAAGACAAGAGCGGAAATGACATCAAGGAATTCTGTGAACGGTTCAGAAAGGAATACAAAAACATTCCGCTAGTGCTTGTGCCTACCACGTACAACCAGTTTACCGAAAAAGAGCTTTCAGGCTGGGGGGCGAACATCATCATCTATGCGAACCACCTCCTCCGCGCGGCATATCCTGCCATGGTAAACTGTGCCGAAACCATCCTCCGCTCGGAACGCTCGCTTGAAGCGAACGGCATCTGCATGCCAATCAAACAGATTCTGGAACTGATTCCAGGAACAAAGTAAACGGCAAAAACGGTCTTCCAGTGGAGAAACATAAAATGATTGAACCAAAAATGTTTTACGACATGCTTTTGCGGAACGGAACCGATTTTTTTACAGGTGTGCCCGATTCGCTGTTAAAAAATTTCTGCGCGTACATTACAGACACGGCGCCAGAACACTCTCACATCATAGCCGCAAATGAAGGAAACGCAGTGGCCCTTGCGGCGGGCCATCATTTTGCCACTGGAAGCATTCCTCTTGTATACATGCAGAATTCGGGGCTAGGCAATACCGTGAACCCGCTGCTTTCGCTTTCTGACCCGGAAGTTTATTCCGTGCCGCTGGTGCTGATAGTAGGCTGGCGCGGAGAGCCCGGCATCCATGACGAACCGCAGCACGTCAAGCAGGGAAAGGCAACCTGTTCGCTGCTCGATGCCATGCACATTCCCTACGTTATCATGGCAGAAACGGAAGACGCGCTGAGAGCCCAGCTGGATTACTGCTACAATGAAATAAAACGGAACAGCGCACCGTTTGCGTTTGTGGTCAAAAAAAACACATTCGCGCCATACACGCTCAAAAAAAACAAAACCGTTTCCGCCACGATGAGCCGCGAGCAGGCCATCGAAACCGTAATCCTCACAGCACCAAAAGACGCATGTTTTGTTTCCACGACAGGAATGGCAAGCCGTGAACTGTTTGAACTTCGCGAAAAGCACGGCATGGGCCACGCTTCAGACTTCCTGACAGTGGGAAGCATGGGCCACGCTTCGCAGATTGCGCTCGGAATCTCGCTTTCAAAACCAGACCGACCCGTATACTGCCTTGATGGTGACGGAGCCGCGCTCATGCACCTTGGCGGCATGGCAATAATCGGCTCGCGGAAGCCCGCGCGTTACGTGCATATCGTGCTGAACAACAGCGCCCACGATTCGGTGGGTGGCCAACCCACAGTTGCAGACCGAATCGACCTTCCCGCCGCAGCCCGTGCGCTCGGCTACAAGACGGTGCTTTCGGCGAACAGTCCCCAGGAGCTTGACTCGGCGCTCAAAACAGCAGCTTCGGCCGCAACGCTCACATTCATAGAAATCAAGGTGCAAAAAGGAGTCCGAAAGGATTTGGGTCGCCCGACGACCTCACCAATCCAAAACAAAGAAGCATTCATGGAGTTTTTAAAATGATTACACAGGCTGTGATTATGGCCGGCGGTCTCGGTTCAAGATTTGGAAACCGCACAGAGGCGATGCCAAAAGGATTTATTGAGATAGAAGGCATTCCCATGGTGGAACGTTCCGTGCAGAAACTGATTTCCGCCGGCGTTGAAAAAATTGTCATCGGCACTGGACATTGCGCCAAGTGGTACCAGAGGCTTGCGGAGCGCTATCCATGCATTGTCACCGCGCACAACCCTGACTACGCCGAAACAAGCAGCATGGGAACCCTCGCGGCCTGCGCTCCGTTCGTTACAGGCGACTTCTATCTGCTTGAAAGCGACCTCATCTACGACAGCGCAGGCCTGTTCGTGCTTCAGAATGAAAACCACCCGAACGTGATTCTTGCCAGCGGAAAAACCAACAGCAAAGACGAAGTGTACCTTGCCGCCGACGATGACGGGCGGCTGACCGCAGTGAGCAAAGACAAGGCCGCCATTCCGGAACCGCAAGGAGAGCTGGTGGGCATTACCAGACTGAGCCATTCCATGCTGAACCGAATGGTTGACTGGTACCGCGGCCATATTTCCACCGACAAAAAAATCGACTATGAGCACGTGCTTGAAGCGCTTTCAACACCGGAACTTCCTGTAAAAGTGCGCACCGTCCAGTATTACGCATGGGCAGAAATTGATGATGAAGAGATGCTCTTGCGCGCCCAAAAACAGATTTGGCCGCGCATCCAGGAAAACGAAGACCTACGTTCCGTGCGCCGCGAAGTGCTTTTGAATCCCGGTCCGTCAACGACCACGGACAGCGTGAAATATGCGCAGGTTGTTGCCGACATCTGTCCGCGGGAGCTGGAATTCGGAACGCTGATGGAGCAAGTGGCAAACGACCTTACGGCGTTTGTCGCAGACCCCGCAGACTATGTGAGCGTCATGTTCGGCTGCTCGGGCACCGGCGCGGACGAGGCCATGGTTACCTCGTGTGTGCCTCCCAACGGAAAACTGCTGGTAGTGGACAACGGCTCGTACGGAAACCGCCTTGCAAAAATCGCAGAGGTATACAATATTCCTCACAGCGTGTTCAAAAGCTCAACCTACGAGCCCATAGACATTGCCGCGCTGGAAGCTGAATTCAAAACAGGCGCCTACACAACATTTGCCATAGTGTACCATGAGACCACCACGGGCCTTTTAAATCCGCTTGAAAAAATCTGCCCGCTCGCAAAACAGTACGGACTGGTCACGGTGGTTGACGCGGTGAGCGCATACGGCGGAATGCCCATGGATCTTGAAGCGCTTGGCATAGACTTCGCATCGAGCACATCGAACAAGCACATAGGAGGAATGGCAGGAATCGGCTTTGTGGTCTGCCGCAAAACGGAACTGCTAAAACAGAGGGACTGGCCCATGAGAAGCTACTACCTCAACCTGTACGACCAGTACAAGTATTTTCTTGAAACAAAACAGACACGCTTCACTCCACCGGTACAGACTTTATATGCGCTAAGGCAGGCCATCATCGAAACAAAGCAGGAGACAATCCAAAAGCGCTATGAACGCTTTACCGCCTGCTGGAACATTCTGGTGGCAGCGCTAAAATCAATAGGTCTAAAAATGCTGGTCGCAGAAGAACACCAGAGCCACTTTATAACGGCAATCCTGATTCCCGAAACACCGCGTTACAGTTTTGAAGCCCTGCATGACTGGGCGCGAAGCTTCGGCTTCACGATTTATCCTGGAAAGCTCGGCAACATCAATACGTTCCGCATTGCAAACATGGGCGATATAAAGCCTTCGGAAATGGAACGCTTTGCAGAAGTTCTCAGGGAATACATGCACAATATCGGGGAGTGCTAGGCGGCATGAGTAGCATTTTTTCACTCACCATGTATCCGATTCCCCAGATAACAGACTTCGTATTCAGCTTTTGCATGAAGCAGTCTGACAACACGGGTATCGCTGTCATGGGAGTGGGATGCGCCGTCAGCTTTCTGACGCTGCCGCTTTACATTGCCACCGAGCGCTGGCATGGCATCGAAAGGAATATGCAGCAGAAACTCAAACCGGGCCAGGAGCGAATCAAGCGGGCCTTCCATGGCGACGAGCGCTACATGATTACCGCAGCGTTCTACCGCGAGAACCGCTACAGCCCAATCATGGCGCTGAGGTCTTCGTTCGGGCTATTTATACAGATTCCGTTTTTTATCGCGGCATATTCGTGTCTTTCATCGCTGCCCGCACTGCATGGGCAACGCTTCCTGTTCATACACGACATGGGTGCACAGGACACACTGTTCCATGCCGGAAGCTTTCCTGTAAATGTGCTTCCAATCGCCATGGCGCTCATCAGCAGCATTCCCTCAGTGATATACACGCGAGGGTTTTCCGTAAAGGAACGGCTCCAGCCTCAGGTGCCCGCACTAATTTTCCTGGTAGTGCTCTTCCAGTCATCTGCCGGCCTTGTGCTGCACTGGACAATGAACAAAGTGTTTCCACTGGTCAAGAATGTGTTCTACAAACTTGCGCATCCGGCAAAAACTTTATACACGCTGCTGTGCATGGCTGCTACAGTTTTTATAATCTGGCTGACTGCAGGCCATGTGCTTTCAAAAAAGAGGAGCGTGCTGCTGGCGGCTACTGCGGCCTTTGTTTACCTTGTTCCATTGTACATCCGCTTTTTTACGTTTCTTGTGGACGGCCCGCTGCTGTTCCTGAAAAGCAATAAAAACAAGCGCTTCATCCTGTTCTTTGCAGGCTGCATGGCGCTCTGCCTTCTTTTAGGCTGCGCCATTCCATCGCTTCTTATAGCTTCTTCTCCAATGGAATTTTCTGGAATCGATGGCTATGGTTTCCCGCTTTTCTTTGTATGCAACACATTCCTGCAGGCGGTCGGTTTCTGCATTGTGTGGCCGCTCCTCGTTTATTTCTTGTACCGGGAACGAACACAAACGCTGCTTGCTTTTTTCTTTTTCTGCGGAATGGTTGGCGCGGTCATAAACACCTTCATATTCAGGGCGCGATATGGAAATCTTTTTCGGCTGTTCGTACTCAACACAGCGCCTTCAGTTGCCTCTCCGTTTGCATCGGTTTTGTGCAATTCGCTGGTACTATCGATCTCGGTGGCGCTAAGTGCATTCCTTTTAAAAAAAGGATTCTATTCTGCTGCACGTTTTTTGGCTGCAGCAACAGCGACGGCCCTGCCAATATTTACAGGAATCAACCTTACAACAATACGGCGCGGCTATGCCGAATACCGCCCGGCCTTGACCGCAGGCAACATTCAGCCGATTTTTCATTTTTCAAAAACCGGAAAAAACGTGCTCATGACATACCTTGACGCGGCGCAAAATGATTTCGTGGAGCCCATCTTCAAGGAGAGCCCCGACCTGCATGAATGCTTTTCGGGTTTTAAGCTCCACAACAACACGGTTTCGCTCAACATGCACACGCTCATGGCCTCGCCACCATGTTACGGAGACTGTGACTACACGCCACAAGCAATGAACGCACGGAGCACAGAAACGCTCGTGTCAAAGCACAACCAGGCGCCGCTCATGCTGCCACGGATTTTTACAGAACAGGCTTCCAGGTATTCCGCGACTGTAACCGACCCGTCATGGGAAAACGGCAGCCGGGTTCCAGACTTGAGCATTTTTGAGCCCTACCCCGCCATTTCCGCGCACACCACAGAAAACATGTACACTGCGGAATGGTACAAGGAACAGTGTTCGCTTATGGCAGCTTTTAAACGTACAGGTGAATGGCTGCGGTTTTTGCAGAGCAACGGCGTATATGTAAACACACGCATTTTGACTGTGGCAGACCATGGCTCCATCGATGAAACGCCTTCATGCAGCAGCGGCTTCAAGCTAAAAAAGCTCAATGCCGCTCGTTACCGCCCGCTTCTCATGGAAAAGGATTTCGATGCGACCGGACAGCTCAGCACAGGCAGCACATTCATGTGCAATGCCGATGTTCCCACCATGCTTACCGGGGGGCTTGTAGAAAACGCAACGCCCACCTTCACAGGAAATCCTGTCAGCATGGAGCAAAAAGAATGCGGCGTTTTGGTAAACACATACCACATCTATATGCCACACCACAACAGAAGCTATTACGTTTTTACATGCGGGCGCAACGACCGGTGGCGGGTAAGTACATCGGTATTTGATTCGGACGACTGGCAACAAGAGGATGTGCAAGAATGAACTCATTGATTTTATACATCGACCCCGGCACAGGGAGCATGCTGTTTTCCGTTGTGATCGGCGCGGCGGCAACCGTGTTTTTTTTGGCAAAAGCCGCTATTCTTAAACTCAAAGTTTTTTTTTCAGGAAAGCGCAACGGAGTGCTTCATGATGCAGCCTACAAGCCATACGTGATTTACTGTGAAGGAAAACAGTACTGGAATGTGTTCAAGCCTGTTATCGATGCATTCAAAGAACGCGGCCTTCCGCTCACATATCTGACATCCGCAAAAGACGACCCAATTTTTGAAGAACCGCACGAACTTGTGCAGGCCGAATATATTGGCGAAGGAAACGCTGCGTTCGCCAGGCTAAACATAATTTCGGCAGGTGTGGTTGTGATGTCAACACCGGGGCTGAACGTGTACCAGCTAAAAAGGAGCCGTTCGGCAGCATATTATGCAAACCTGCTGCACGGAGCAAGCGACGCCACCATGATGAAGATGTTCGGCCTTGATTTTTTTGACGCCATTCTTCTCACTGGAAATTATCAGGCAAAGGACATCCGCTACCTGGAACAGCTCCGCGGCATTCCCAAAAAAGACCTTCCCACAGTGGGCTGCACATATCTTGACAATCTCGCAAAAAAAATGCAGTCGATTCCCGCCGAAGAAGACCATCCCTTTACCGTATTGGTTTCACCTTCATGGGGACCGTCTTCGCTTTTGTGCAAGTACGGAAAGTCGCTGCTGGAACCGCTTGCAAAAAGCGGCTGGCGCGTTATCGTGCGCCCGCATCCACAGTCAAAAAAAGCCGAGCCGGACGTGCTTTCAAAACTTGAAGCGATGTTTGCCGCGCAGAAAAATATCAAATGGGATTACAGTCGCGACAACATCGATTCAATGAAAAAAGCCGATGTGATGATTTCAGATTTTTCCGCCATAATCTATGACTACACGTTTTTGTGCGACAAACCGGTTCTATATGTAAACGCGGAGCTTGACCTCCGTCCATATGACGCATGGTTTTTGCCAAACCACGGAAAAGACATCTGGCAGTTCCGTGTGCTACGGGAATTGGGACAAGAACTCCACGCCGACCAGTTTGGGAACATCACGGAAATAATCAGGAGCGTAAGCGACAGTCAAGAACTGCGTGAGCTCAGGCAGAAAGCCAAAAACGAAGCATGGATGCACCAAGGTCACGCAGGAGAGAACGTGGCAGACTTTATGATTGCCACACTGGAACGCATTACAAAAGGGGCAGAAGATGAACAGAAACCAGCTTAATTTTACCGTTGGCCCGGTAATGATGGACGACAGGCTCAGGCTTGAAAACTCGGAACAAGTGCCGTATTTCCGCACCCAAGAATTTTCAGCAATCACAAAAGAAAGCGAGGCGATGCTTACGGCACTTCTCAATGCCCAGGAAGGCTCCCGCGCGGTTTTTATGACAGGTTCAGGAACTGCATCCATGGAGGCGGCGGTGCTCAACCTGTTTACAAAAAACGACAAAGTGCTTGTAGTAAACGGAGGAAGCTTCGGCGAACGATTTTTAAAGCTGTGCACGGTGCTAGGCATTCCATGCACGGAAGTGCACCTTCCATACGGCAGGCCGCTCACCCGCACAGACCTGGAACCATTTGCAAACAAAGGCTACACGGCGCTTATCATGCAGCACAACGAAACTTCAACGGGTGTCCTCTATGATCTTGCCATGGCCGGAACTTTCTGCAAGGAACAGAAACTGTTCTTTCTGGTAGATGCAATCTCATCGTTTCTGGCAGATCCGCTGGACATCACGGCATTCAACATACAGGCGGTCATCACCGGTTCCCAGAAAGCGCTGGCGCTTCCACCGGGAATGTCGTTTCTGGTGCTCACCCCCAGCGCACAGGAACGTGTGCTGGGCCATACAGTTCCGTCACTTTATTTCAATCTTGCCGACTATCTTTCTGACGGGGAACGCGGCCAAACGCCATTTACTCCGGCGGTAGGAATCATGCTGCTGCTGCACACGCGGCTCAGTTCCATCATGGAGCAGGGAGGCGCTACAGCCTTGATTTCGCAGACAGCGGAACTCGCGCAGTATTTCAGGAACGGTATTTCCAAATTGCCGTTTGCACAATTTTCACCTGCACCATCAAACGCTTTAACGGCGCTCTCGTCTACCACGGGAAAATCAGCCTACGAAATCTTTACCTTGATGAAAGACCGGTACCAAATCTTTATCTGCCCAAACGGTGGAGACCTCAAAGATAAAATCTTCAGAGTTGGACACATCGGGCACATCACAAAAAAAAACATGGACACGCTGCTTGACGCATTCCATGATCTCCACATGACAGGAGAGCTCTGATGAAAGCACTGTTTTTAGCCGCAGGCCGTGGCACCCGCATCAGCCGTTATCTTGAAGGAAAACCAAAATGCACGGTTCCTGTAAATGGCACGCCGCTCATCCAGTACAGCGTGAACCTGCTCAAAGAAAACGGAATCCATGACATCGGTATTGTCACCGGCTACCGTTCAGAAGTGATCGTGTCCCTGCTAAAAGACCGGGGCGTTTCTTTTTTTTACAATCCGTTTTTTGATGTGACCAACAGCATTGCAAGCGCATGGTTCGCGCGGGACTTTTTGAGCGCCACCGATGATCTTATAATCATGAACGCCGATGTGTTCATTGAGCAGTCCATTCTTACAATTCTGAAGACAGAAACGCTAAGCCCGCTTATGCTAAGCGATGAAAACCGCAAAAAAGAGGCCGACTACAAGCTAAAATACACCGATGGCATTCTTGAGAAATACGGCAAAGATTTGACCGGAACCGACATAACCGGGGAATACGTGGGCATTGCAAAACTGTCAAAAGATTTTATTCCCACGTTCACCAGCCGGCTTGAGGACATGATTCATGCACAGCAGCATGGACTCTGGTGGGAAAACGTTCTATATTCACTTTCTGATATGCAGGACATTTACGTAAAAAACATCGCAGGAAATTTCTGGGCCGAAGTTGACTACATCGAAGATTACGAACGAATCAAACATTTTACCGAAGGAAAACTTGTATGAAAGTAGCGATTGTCCACGACTGGCTGGTGACATTTGGCGGCGCGGAACGTGTGGTGCAGCGCATGTGCACTATCTACCCAGAGGCAGACATATACACGCTCGTATATGATGAAAAAAAAATGAACCGTTTTTTTCCTAAAAAAAAGATACACACGTCTTGGATCCAGCGCATTCCGTTTGCGACAAGGCTTTATACAAAACTGCTGAAATACATGCCGGGCGCATTTGAATCATTCGACTTAAGCGGCTATGACCTTGTGCTTGCAAGTTCATCCTGCTGTGCAAAAGGAGTGATTACAGCCCCAAACGTTCCATTGGTGGCATATATCCACTCACCCATGAGATATGCATGGGACTTGTATTTTGACTACCGAAACCGCTCCTCAAAGCTGACGCAGTTTTTTATGGCGCGCTGGATGCCGAATATCCGCGAGTGGGACTACATTTCAAGCCAGCGCATAGACACGGTGCTGGCAAATTCAGCATACATAGCCCGACGCATATATAAATTCTGGAAACGGGAGTCAACCGTATTGTATCCGCCGGTGGACACGGAAAGACTTAAACCGAACGGGCTTCCTGCACAAGATTTCTATGTTGTCTTTAGCCGGTTTGTTCCCTACAAACGCATCGACCTGGCCATCAGCGCGTGCGGCACCCTGAACCGAAAGCTTGTTGTCATTGGAGCAGGAAGCCAGGAAAAAGAACTCAAGGCGCTTGCATCTTCATTTAAAGGCGCACAGATTATATTCACAGGCCGCATTTCCGATGAGGCTGTACAGGACTACCTGCAACGCTGCCGTGCCCTGATTTTTTGCGCCGAAGAAGATTTTGGAATCATTCCTGTTGAGGCGCAGGCATGCGGCCGGCCGGTGGTTGCATTCGGAAAAGGCGGCGCAAAAGAGACAGTGCTGGAAGGCAAAACTGGTGTGTTTTTTGACGCGCAGACCCCGGAATCTCTCACACAGGCGCTGCTCCGCTTTGAAGAGCTTGAGGCATCTAAAGCCTTTGATGCCACAGCTATCGCGGCCCATGCAGGCACATTTTCAACAACGCGCTTTGACAGCGCCTTTAAGCGCATTGTTTCCGAAGCCATGCACCATGCAGACATCGGCCGCACTGCCCGCGAGGACACGCCATGACCATTGCCATTGACTGCCGAATGAGCGGAAAAAGCGGAATAGGAACATTTCTGGACGGCATTCTTCCATTTTTTGTCCAGAGTCAGCACCACCTGCTGCTTCTCGGTTTTGACAACGCGCGTCCCACGGAAGCAGTGCACAGAAGCATCGTTACGGCGCAAAACGTCACATGCATCCCGTGTGACATCGAGCCGTTTTCGCCCGCAGAAATGTTCCATTTTCCCAAACAAATCGCAAAACAGATAAACTCGGCCGATTGTTTTTTTTCACCGTACTGCAATATCCCTTCAGGCATCCACATTCCAAAATACACCACAATCCACGACATCGTGTTTCTGGACATCAAAGGAATTGCAAGCCCGCTCGGTACATTGGTACGCGGCATATGCTACCGGTATGCCATCTGGAAATCCCGCGCGATTTTTACGGTATCGCAATTCAGCAAAGAACGGATACAAAAACGGCTCGGATGCAAAAAACCGATTCACGTTGTATACAACGGCATTCCAAGCTATATTGAACAGGAGCCAAGTAGAAGCATTCCGAAAACAAACACCATCATATTCATAGGGAATGTAAAAAAGCACAAAGGGCTTCTGACACTGCTTGATGCGTTTGCAAAGCTCAGAATAATATGCGGCAAAAAAAGCCTGGTGCCACCCGAGCTTGTTGTTGTAGGTTCCGGGGAGCGGTTAAGAACGGCAGAAACCATACCAGAACATGCAAGGGAAGGCGTAACGTTCACCGGGCATGTAAGCGACGAGCAGCTTCTTGAGCTGCTGGCGGCCGCGCGTTTCCTTGTGCAGCCGTCACTGTACGAAGGCTTTGGCATTCCTCCGCTTCAGGCGCTCTGCCTTGGAACAAAAGCGCTAATTTCAGACATCCCGGTGTTCCGGGAGATTTACAGCGGATTTCCGGTGGTCTTTTTTGAGGCGGGAAACCCAGAGGATTTGTGCACAAAAATGGAAGCGCTCTACACAGACAAATCGCCGCTTCCTGCGATTCCGGCGCGATACTCATACCGCAGAACAGCGGCTCTAATCCAGCAGGCGTTGGAGCGTTCATAGACACTCACAGTGTTTTATAGTATACTGGTGCGGTATCATGTCAGAAGAAGAATTTGAACGCTCGTTAAAGTCACACTATAAAGTTACCAGCTCTTTTCTTTCCGGGCTTGCCCTGATGCTGCTGGATTTTTTTATGACCATGCTTTCGCTTGGCATCGGTTTTTTCATCATAAACCTGATAAACGACAGCTGGATTAACTTCCGTTCGTTTGTCACCTACTATATCTATATGCCATTCATCCTCGTGGTGTTTTACGCGGCAGGACTCTATCCCGGCATCCTCACGGCACCGGAAGATGAAGTAAAACGGTTTTCGCTATGCACTTTTTTTTCGTTCATAGGCATAGCATTCAGCGTGACGATTCAAGATGAACCGGAACGCTGGGCGATTGCCGCCGCGCTTACAGTTTCATGGCCGTTTGCCACAGTCCTTCTTCCCGGCGGACGTGAATTGGGACGGCGCATATTCACGCATTTAAAAGGCTGGGGCGTTCCGGCCGTAGTATACAGCCATGGCCACCGGGCCAACGTGATTGTAGACAGACTGCTCAACCGTCCCTACTACGGCTACACACCCGTGCTAATAATCACCGACGCAAACGATGGCACTCTGGAATATCACGGAGTTCCAGTTCGTACCTACACAGAGGAGCTTTTCGCGCTTATCAAAAAACTCAATATAAAAGTGGCAATCATCTGTGACTACACGGAGCATCTTGAAGAACTGCAAACGTATTACCGCTATGTGATCCGTGTGCCAAAATCACAGATTGCCACAAACATGTCGCTCAGAATGCGGAATTTCGGTGGCATATTGGGCTTTTCTTCTACAAACTACCTCACCCGGCAGAGCGCACTTGCCTTAAAACGTTTTATCGACATATTTATCATAGTCGTGTTTTCGCCGCTTCTCATCCCGCTCACACTATGCATTGCCCTATGCATCAAGCTGACATCGCCCGGGCCGATATTTTATGGACACAAGCGGGTAGGCAAAAACAGAAAAGAAATCCGCTGCTGGAAATTCCGCTCGATGGCAATAGATGCCGACAAGCAACTTGAACAGATTCTTGCCAACGACCCTGTGAGAGCCGCAGAATGGGAAAAAGAGCGCAAATTTACCGACGACCCCCGTGTAACACCTTTCGGAAAGATTCTCCGCAAGACAAGCCTTGATGAAATTCCTCAGATGTGGAACATACTGCTCGGCCAAATGTCATTTGTGGGCCCACGCCCGGTGACAGAAGCGGAACTTGCAAAATACGGTGCCTACGCGGACTACGTGCTTTCGGTCAAACCGGGCTTAAGCGGCATGTGGCAGATTTCAGGGCGAAGCGATACCGGCTACGAAGAGAGAATCACTCTTGACACATACTATATCCAGAACTGGTCTATCTGGCTTGACATATGGATTCTTATAAAAACTGTATGGGTTGTACTCAGAAGGAAAGGCGCATACTGATGGACATAAAACGGTTTTTAGCTGCCGCCTTTCTTTTGTGCACCTGCGCCGTGTTTTCCCAGGAAACAGAAAAAATTCCTGAAGGCGAACAATTCCAGGATGCAGTGCCGCCCGCCCAGCTTGCCGACACAAACGATGTCGCCGCCGCACATGGACAGACATTCCGAATCGGCAGCGTGACATACCTTCCAACAGGCATTACAAAACCAAGCCAGATAGACAGGCTTATCAACGTTGACAAAGAACGCACATTTTCTTCAACGGAAGCTATTGAGTCATACATCAATGATTTAAAGCAGGAAATCGATGACACCCGTTTTTTTGAAAACATCACATCTTCCTATACCGTGCAGGAAGCAGACGAAAACGACATCCACATGGTGGATGTCGTTTTCCAGTTTGACGATTCCCATCACATGCTTATACTGCCAAAGCCGGGCTACAACTCAAACCAGGGTGCAGAATTCAAAATCATACTGAACGATTTGAACTTTGCCGGCACATTGAGTCCCCTCAGTGCGGAAGTATTCTTGAATCTTGGCACAAAAGAAAATCCTGACGATTTTTCTCTGGTAACGATTGGCACGGCATTTTCATACAGCCTGCCCTTCACGCTTGGCTCCACCCGCAACAAGTGGATAAACGATGCAAAACTGTCTTGGACAAACTCGGCCGACTTCGGGCTTGAATACAACGCACGTACAGGCCTGGTCGTGGGCATTCCGTTTGGCCGGAACATGCTGAACCTGACACTGGTTCAAGGTGCCGTGCGTGACACTGATTATATTGATTTTGGCGACAGCACATATTTTTCCGAACAATTTGACATCGATGCCCCAATCGTGCTCAGAATGCTTACCAGCACAAAGGCACTTATGTGGACACCGTTTGTGCACAGCATATACAACTGGGATATCGACGGCATTGATATTGAAAATCAGGATTTGCGCAGTCCGCTGATTTCCATAGGACAGCGTTTTTCGTTTGACCTTATCCAGTGGCACGAGAATTTTAAGGACGGGGTTGAAGCCTCTACAGCACAATCGCTTTTTTACAATGTGCAGACATTCAACCTGTACCCAAAACTTGAAGCCGAAATAAAATATTTCAAGGCGTGGAAGTATGCTGAATTTTCAACCTGCCTGAGCGCCTTTTACACATTTGATGCCTGGGTACCAAAAAACCACACCCGCTACCTGAACACCACGGAATTCGGAAACAGGGTGCGAGGTGCCCTGGACAACCAAAAAGCCAGGGGCAGCAACCTAAAGGCGCTCAGCTCGCTTTCTGCGGTAACGCTGAGTGTAGATTTTCCAATCCACGTGCTGACCACCCATTGGATGGACTGGGGATACAAACTGTTTGGCGCCTATAAAGACATGGGCGAGCGGGCCCAGAAATTCTGGGCACTTCCACACAAGCTGTTCCAGTACCTTGATTTTGAGCTGCAGGTCTCCCCCTTTGTTGACATAGCCCTGTTTGACAACCAGTTCACGGGAAACCGCTACAATCCAAAGGAAGGCCTCTACTGCGCCGGAATAGAAATCCTGATTTACCCGCAAAAATGGAAAAGTTTTACACTCAGGCTTAGCATCGGGCTGGATGTAGGACGCTCCATTTTGGAAGACAAGATAGGCCTTGACTATTCATGGAGGGAACCGATTTCAAACAAAGAAATTTATTTTGGAATGCTCATGCACTACTAGCGCCACAGATTCCAGACTCTCCAGATAAATTCATTCTGAACCAGCAAGGCTGGCTGTGGCCTTTTTTCGCCAGTACGGTTCCGGTTCGGCACTTGCAAGCACTTCCAGCAATGTACGGGAAAAAACAGGTTTTCCATAAGCGGCTGCTATCTGAGAAAGAGAATAGAACAGCTCCCACACTTTGTTGTTGTTTCCCCACACTACAATGTCTTCGTAGTCGGCCGCCTTCAAAAGCAGGTCAGAAAGGTTCGTATAATTGTAAGTAGGAATACGGTCACGTAGAATGTAGAACAGTTTTGAAAATGAAATGACAGCTCCCAGCGCTGAACATTCCAACGCCTTTTTCAATTGGTTCCGCTCCTTGTAATAGTCAGAAAGCAGGGCGCAAGCTTCAAGCGGAATATCATTTTCATCACGATAAAGCAGAAAGAATTTTTCAACAGCATCGGGAGTTTCTGTGCCAAGAGTTCTGAGCATAGCATTCATGAATGAAGGATTTGTGTAAAATCGGTCGTCTTTCAGCACGAGCAAAAGATATTTTTCATAGTCATCAAGCCGTCCCAAATCATAAGAAAGGTCTGCAAGCTCATACAGCATGTCATACTGCTGGTTCATTACATCAAGCCAACGGGCCCCACGAAGAGCACGGTTCATAAAATCAAAAGCAAGAGCGCTTTCCCCTTCAACACGATAGATTTTTCCAATCAGAAAGTCGGCCTCGGGATATGCATCCTGCAATGCGATAAAATCTTTTACCTTCTGAAAGCTGTTTCCAAAAAAGCTTTCACCGTAGCGATTCAGCGTTTCTTCGATAATGCTTTTTGCAGCCGTCTGCCCGTTGGCTTCCAGCACAGGAAGCACATCGGTCAAATTGTCGCCTGCACGCCGAACATCCCGAGAACGCTGTGCGGTATCAAGAGAAAATTCACGCCATTCTATTTCGCGGCGGCGGCTCTGTTTTGCAAGCTCCGCGTATGCAAGCGCGTCCCCATAGTTGGCAGCATCGTAAAAATCAAGCGCCTTCCGCAAAAGCCTCCAGTCTTCCTCACCTTCGGCAGGACGGCGCACCACCAGCTGCTGGGCAGTCGCAATACCAACGCAGGCAACAATGAGCGCAAAAACAACATACAAATGACGGATATTGGTGTGAATCATGACCTACAAAGACTCCAATGCATTTCTGAATTCAGTATCGGCATCTTTTGCGTCAATTGTTTGCATTATTTTTCCGTGTTTGAACAAAATAACTTTCTGCCCGCCCCCGGCAATACCCAAATCGGCATGACTGGCTTCGCCAGGGCCGTTTACCACGCAACCCATAACGGCGATAGTGACATTTTTTTTGAGCGAAAGAAGCGTGTTCTGCCAGCGCTCCATAAAACCGTGCACATCAAACCCTTCACGGCCGCAGCGCGGACAGCTTACAAGCGTGACACCGCCCGAGCGTTTTCCGCATTCGTGCAGAATTTCCCGGGCAGCAATCACTTCATTTTCCGGGCTTGAAGAAAGGCTGACCCGAATCGTTGAACCGATGCCATCGGAGAGCAAAGCTGAAAACGCGAGAGTCGATTTTACCACGCCTGTTATGAGCGGGCCAGCTTCTGTTACGCCCACATGCAGCGGAATATCACTCTGAAGGGCAAAGGCACGATTTGCCTCTATTGTTTCCTGCACGGAGGAAGCCTTCATGCTAACCACGAGATTGGTAAAACCAAAGGATTCGCACACGTGAACTTCACGGAGAGCCGCCTCGCAGAGCGCCTTTGAACGTGACAATTTTCCTGCGGAAACAGAGTTCGCCAAATCCGCAGGAAGGCTGCCAGAATTTACGCCGATACGGAGCGCCGCTCCTTTTTCGCTGGCAGCACGCACAACAGCCTCCACCCTATCAGGGCTCCCGATGTTGCCGGGATTTATCCTGATGGCCGAGACAGATCCCTTGAGGCAGTCAAGCGCAAGGCGGTAATCGAAGTGAATGTCGGCCACGACCGGCATTGAAGTATGTGAGGCAATAGCGCAGAGTGCATTCGCGCTTTCATGGTCTGGAACGGCAAAGCGCATTATATCAAGCCCCAAAGCACGAAGCTCTTCAAGACGTGAAAGCAATGCATCAAGGCGTGAAAAATCATCCTGCAGCGAAGAGATGCTTTCTTTCCACATCGACTGGACTGTAACTGGGTTGTTACCGCCCAGCAGAATTTTTTGAACTCCTCCAGTTCCTCCAACCGATACCACCCGAGGTGTTTTATAGCTGGCCATTACTGTTCCTCGCAAAAAAACAAGGCGCGGAATGGTGGAGCAGTTTACAACAAGCTCCACACACCGCGCCTTTAAGATCTGCGCCACGTCTCAAGCTGAAAGTGGCAGAAAGATTGTTATGCGGCCATCATGCCGAATACCATGCTGAACAGAGCGATGGTTTCGCAAAGACCGACCACCATGATGTAGTTGGTAAAGCCCTTGCCGGTTTCTGCCAATGCATCGCTACCAGCCGCACCTGCCTTGCCCTGCGCAATGGCCGACATACACATGGAAAGCCCACAGGCAATGCCAAGCCCAAGCAAAAAGAACGGGTCGCCACTAGTGGCGGCACGGCTTTTCATGGTGTTCATAAGCAGATAACCGTAAATGGTCTGAGTCAACGGCGCACCCGCGAACACCACCAGCAAAAACGGAGCCGGCTTGTTGTTCAGATAACAGCGCTTCCATGCACCGATGGCCCCCTGCCCTGCAATGCCGATCCCTATTGCACTGCCCATGGCGGCAATACCCATCACTACACCTGCACCAATCATACCCCAATTCATACAAAACTCCTTATAAAAGTTTAATACATTCATTATTTAAAGTGAACGACCGTCCACTGTAAAAACCGTTACTGCCTGCGCAAAAGCCACACCACAATACATGACGATGGCTTTCGCAACATGCATTCCGCTACCACTCAGTACCAGTACCATTGTTCCGGAACGGCCGATACCTGATACCGCTCCAAGTCATGCCCAAGTGGGTCGAAAATTCCAGTGTGTTCAGACGGACACCATGCACAATCACCGAAAGCAGATTGAGCATGAGGTTCAGTCCATGCCCGAACAGGAGCAGAACAACACCTCCTGCTACAAGCACCAGTTTTCCAAGCATGGGTCCCGCCATTGCATTCACGGTTGAACTGATAGCCGCACCTGCCAATGCCACCGCCCACAGCCGAATATACGACACGATGTCGGAAAACACGTTCACGATACCCAACAGCACGCTGATGATGTTTTTGCAGCTTTCCAGCACCGAAGCGCCGATACTTCCTTCATAGTTGGAAAACACGAAGTTCAACACAAAACCAAACAACAGCACACCCACAGCAAGATATGGAAGGGCAAGCCGTCCGTTGAACAGCATGATGGTCTGGTTCGTTATACCCAGAGGATATTTAACCGAATCAACAACCATGCTCATAACAACGTAGAACATCCCCCACAGTTCGAGCAAGGCCCCCAGCTCACCAAAAGCTTTTAGACTTTTACGGTTTGCCGCGATTCCTTTTACATGGGCGATGCTAAGCTGAACGAGCGCCAGCACAAAACAGAAAATCTTCTGGTTCACGTTGGCACCGTCAGCGCCGATTTTAAGCCCGTTCCGTCCGATTCCCTCGGGCGAAAATGGACTTATCGCGCTGAGTTTCACGAACCAGGCAGGAAGTCGCGCTGCCTCAATACCAAAGCATGTGCAGGTAAGGGTTCCCCACACCATCGTGCAAAATCCCAGCAGAATCACAAGCACAGAAACGGAGTCCGCCCGCTTTGACTTGAACGCAAGCATCACCCCTACGAGCGCGATAAGCGCGCCATAACCGGCATCGCCAAAAATCATGGCAAAGAAAACACAGAAGAACAAAAGGAACCAGCCGGAAATATCGTATTCACGATAGCCTGGGGTAACGTCCAAAAAGTCGGTCAATGGGTAGATAAGGCTCACCAGCCGATTGTTATGCAGTTTTGTAGGCACCGGGTCATCGTCTGCGGGATCGGTTGCCACAAATGCCCACTCGTACTGCCGTGCGGCAGCCTCGAAATTTGCAAAGCTGTCAACCGGAACATATCCGGTAAGCCAAGCCAGCGCCGTATCTGGATTCGGAGAATCTTCCTCATGACCCATGCCAGTAAACAGGGTTTCAGCTTCTATATCAGTGGCAAGTGCAGCTTTATATGAAACAAGAGCCTCACGGTAACGCTTGTGCTGCCTAAGTTCCGCCTCAATTGCGGTGACCTCCTGCATGTGGGCCGCAATGTCACGCTCCAGCCGCTCAGTCGAAGCCCGTGGAAGAGGAACCGCATATGCCTCTGGAGGAAGACCTTCGGGCTTTTGCGTTATTTCAGCGGAAGAAAGCAGCAGAAAGCGGGATGTACCGCCGTTGCTGTTCACCAGCACCGTTTCCACGCTATCGCCAATAAGCGCATACTTGTCCTGCGGAATCTCATATGGATACAGAAAAATCCCATGCGCGGCAAGCTCAGAAAAATCCTCGGGAGAAACAGTACCCCAGCGAACCATGCGCTCCAGCTCCTGCGTGTCCTGTGAGATGCTGTCAAGCAGAGCCTTCTTTTTCTCACTCAGCGAGACAATGCGTTCCACCGTTTTGGCACCTTCCTGCACCGAAATAAACGGAACAGAAGAAGGAAGCTGTTTTTTGGGAAGCTTTATTTCATCAAGTATGCCTATGGCCTTGTCAGTCTGCGAAGACGCTTCCTTAAAGGCCGAAAGCGCCTGACCGGAACCTTCAAGTGCTTCTACATGCACTACGCCAAGCGACCGCAGTTTTTTTACAGCGTCACGGCGGGCAGTGTCAAGCACAACCAAGGAGACCTTTTTCATCGGTACTATCATTCAGCAGCCTCCTTACTTTCACCAGCAACGCTTTGCAGTTTTTTCTTGGAGATTTTGCTGCGCACTACAGCCGCCACCTGTTCGTCACCCAAAAACACGGCTATTTTTTTGATGTTCCGTTTTGTCTCGGGAATCTTCACTTTTTCAAACAGATTTACACGCTGTGTTGTAGTACGCAGCTCCTTTGAAAGCAACCGCACTTGCTCATCAAGCACTTCGGCCTCAAGGTCAAGCTCCAGAGCTTTTTCCATGCGGTCTGCAGCCATGTCAATCCACAGCGGGGAGCTGTACAGGTCGTAGTCACCACGGCCAAAATCAGCACCTTCGTAGATGGGAATCTTTACACCGGCGATGTTGCTCCAGCCCTTCTTTATGTTGCGGACAGTCACAATATCGGGCGTAAAAGCCTCCTTTTCACCAAAGACAGAAATCCATTTCTCAAAATCGGCCTCTAGTGATTTTTTTTGGGCGCGGACAGCCTTTGCCTTTTCATCTATGATTCGGATTTCCGACTGCAGCTGCTGCTTTTTGAGCGTGAGCGTAGGAAGATAGCGCTGGTACATTTTAAGCGCATCTTTCTGCGTCTTCTGCTCATTTTTAGTCAGCTTCAATTTTGCCATGCAGCGCTCCGTCAGCCCTTCGGCCAGAACTGGTCAATCAAATCGGTTTTTAAGCCGGTTTCCTTCTTTTCAAAACACTGGGCAAGGATTTTCCATCCGTTGTCCAAGGCTTCTTCCAGCGGAACGTTCACGCTCAAATCCATCATCTGCGCCTCGAACAGCTCTCCATACCGCAGAAGTTTTTCGTCCCAGGCACTCATGTTAAAGCCCATGGACTTCTTTTCAAGAGTGTCCTTATACTGGGCATAAAGACGAATCATGGCATCCATTAGCGAACGGTGGTCGGCGCGGGTCTTTGAGTTGACCTGCTGCTTGAGACGCGAAAGAGAACCGAACGGCTCAATGTGTCCACCTTTGAGGTAAAACTGCCCTTCTGTTATGTACCCAGTGTTATCGGGAACAGGATGGGTCACATCATCGCCTGGCATGGTGGTCACAGCAAGTACAGTCACAGAGCCTTGGTCTGAAAAGTCAACAGCCTTTTCATAGCGGCTTGCGAGCTGCGAATACAGATCGCCTGGATATCCACGGTTTGACGGCACCTGTTCCTGCGTGATGGCGATTTCCTTCATGCTGTCGGCAAAGTTTGTCATGTCGGTAAGCAGCACGAGCACATCTTTTCCTTGTAAAGCAAACTGCTCTGCCACCGCCAGAGACAGGTCGGGAATCTTCATACATTCAACGGTGGGGTCTGCGGCGGTGTGTATAAACATCACCGTTCGGCTCAACGCGCCACCTTCTTCCAGCGTGTTCTTAAAAAACAGGTAGTCATCGTATTTGAGTCCCATGCCACCGAGCACTATCACATCAGCCTCGGCCTGCATGGCGATACGCGCCAGCAGCATATTGTACGGTTCGCCGGAGATAGAAAAAATAGGAATCTTCTGGCTCACCACCAGCGTGTTGAACACGTCAATCATGGGGATATTGGTGCGCATCATGCGGTTGGGAAGAATACGCTTTGACGGGTTCACGGAAGGGCCACCGATGGCAACAAGATTTTCCGTGAGCGCGGGCCCGTGGTCGCGGGGCTCTGCAGAACCATTGAAGATGCGTCCCAAGAGATTGTCGCTGAAGGAAACGCGCATGTCATGTCCCAAAAAGCGAATCTGGTCATTAGTGGCAACGCCACGTCCACCTGCAAACACCTGCAGCGAAACAAGGTCGCCGTCAATCTTGTTCACCTCGGCAAGCGACATGCCAAAGCGCGTGCTGATTTCCGCAAGCTCGTTCAGCTTTACACCATTGGCACGCACCGTGATGACACTGCCGTTGATGCTTTCGATTTTACTGTATACCTTGTTCATTACTCACCGTCCTTAAGCAACATGGTTACCTCATCAGACACCGTGGCAGATTTTTCGCCGAGCGTTGCGTCAATCTGCTTTTCGGCGGCTTTGAATTCAGCGCTTTCAAATGTCTTGTAGTTCATGTCTATGAAATTCTGCCTGAGCGTGTTAAAGAAGTCGCGGGCTTCCGCTTTTTCCTGCACACTGAACGTGGAGCCAAGGATGGCCACGATTTTTTTGAACATGTAGATCTGACGCTCCGGCGAGGATGCACCTTCAACAGCGTCAAAGCTGTCCTGCTGCATATATACAGCGTCAAGGAATTCGCTTTTGAGGTACACGATGAAATCTTCAAGCGAAGTGCCTTCTTCACCCACCACTTTCATCATGGAATTGACTTCGGCGCCGCGTTTATACACTGTGCGCGCAAAATCAATCAAATCCTTGCGTATGCAGGATCGGTACTTTGACCATGAATCCAGCGGATCAATGGCAGGATATCGACGGGCATCCGAACGTTCGCGGGAAAGTCCATGGAAAGCGCCAACAACTTTCAGCGTGGCCTGCGTAACAGGCTCCTCAAAGTTTCCGCCGGCGGGTGAAACTGTACCACCAATGGTAACCGAACCGATTTCCCCCGAGCGCAACTTGACGATGCCGGCCCGCTCATAGAACGATGCGATGGTGCTTTCAAGATAGGCGGGGAACGCTTCTTCACCCGGGATTTCTTCCAGACGGCCAGACATTTCACGCATGGCCTGAGCCCAACGGCTGGTGGAATCAGCAAGCAGAAGCACGTGCAGTCCCATCTGGCGGTAATACTCCGCCAAGGTCACGCCCGTATACACGGAAGCCTCGCGCGAGGCGACGGGCATAGACGATGTATTGCAGATGATAATCGTGCGCTCCATGAGAGAACGGCCAGTGCGTGGGTCTTTCAGCTCGGGGAATTCCTTGAGCGTTTCAACGACTTCGCCAGCGCGTTCACCGCAGGCGGCGATAATCACGATATCAACATCGGCATTGCGGCTCGTGGTATGCTGGAGCACCGTCTTTCCCGCACCGAACGGCCCAGGAATGCAGTAGGTGCCTCCTTTCGCAACAGGAAAGAAAGTATCAATCAAACGTACCTTTGTAAGCATCGGTTCATCGGGCGCAAGGCGTTCTGCATAGCAGTTCACCGCACGTTTGACAGGCCACTTAAAGCTCATGCACAGGTTGTGGCTCTTTCCTTTTTCGTCAACCAGCGTGGCAACGGTATCATGTATTTTATATGAACCTGCTTCAGATATTTTTTTGACGGTGTAGGTACCCAAAAAGCCGTATGGAACCTGAATTTTGTGTGTAAAAGGACCTTCAGGCACAGAACCTATGGCATCGCCAGCACGCAAAGTGTCACCTTCCGCAACGGATGGCGTAAAATCCCATTCTTTGTTTTCATCAAGCGCAGGAAGGTACACACCACGTTCCAAAAAATAGCCTGAATGCTCGGCCAAAAGCGGAAGAGGGTTTTGAAGACCATCGTAAACCTGCCCTAAAAGCCCCGGCCCAACTTCCACGCTCAACAGGTCACCTGTGAATTCAACCTTGCAGTCCGTGGAAATGCCGTTGGTCATCTCGTAAATCTGCATCTGGGCGGTAGAGCCACGAACACGGATAACCTCACCTTTCAAATCTTTGCCGTCAACCTTCACATAGCCCACTTCGTTGAGTGAAACCTTGCCTTCAAATTCAACAGAAACCATGTTCCCGTTGACAGCAACAACCTTGCCTTTTGTATCAGTCATTTCGCTTCTCCAAGAATCTCTTCATAAATTTTATGATAGGAAGCCAGTCCTTCGCTGCGGTTGAACTTTTTCATGCGCTCGGCCAGCATAAGGCGAAGCCCGTACTGGTACACAGCGTCCACGGAAAACATGTCAAGCGGTGCAATTTTGTCCAGCACCGAAAGCCTGTATTCATTCAGGAACTGCTCGGCACTCAGCGGACTGTCCATGCCTGTTGCGGTTCGTGCAGCTTGAATCACTTCGCCGTCAGTGGTGATGGGCAGCTCTTTCGAGTCCTTTTTCATTTTGAGTGCACGGATTTGAGCCAAAGCCAGCCTCAGGTTTCGCTCCTTTGCATACCATTCGTCCAAAAATGCGGATCCCGTGGAAACAATTTCACGCGGCGGCTCCAAAGACAATTTTTGAACTGTACGAGCGTCAGCTTCAGACATAAAACGAGCGCAGAGGTCTCTGAAATAGTCGGAAGTGATGGGAAGCTTTGCGCTCTCAACCGTGGAAACGAGAGCGGGAAGCTGTGCCACCAGATAGTACAGATGCTTCACGCTTTCTTACCTCTGGTCTTTTTAGTCTCGGCGGAAGAAGCCTCGGTTTCATCAGTGGAATCAGGAACGGATGCGGCCGCGCCTTTCAAAAGCTCGGTGGTGCGCGGGTTCAGATAGGCGCTGAAAAGACCTGCCACTTCATCGGCGCTGAAATCATAGAACGCACTGCCGTCTTTTGAACCAATCCGAAAACCTGCTGACAGGGTGGCGTCGCTTTTGATTTCCAACCCCTTGGAGATATGGCTTTTGAGGGAAGTGCGAAGGTCGTTTTCGATAGCCTTCAAATCCTTTGCGGAAAGCAGCACTGTCAAATCTTTTGCGTCCGCGTTGACGGCCCAGGCTTTTACGGTTTCCGGAACCAGCTTTTTGAGCACGTCTTTGTCAAGCGCCTTTTCCGTTTCGGCCTGAACAATGGCGTTCAGCTCCCTGTTGATGCCATCGCGAAACGAAATGAGCACATTCCTACCCGCCTGGGCAATGGCATCTTCGCTGGCTTTCTGCATACGGGCGGCTTCGGTCTTTGCATTCTTTACGATACCTTCAGCCTTTTCCTCTGCCTCACGAATCAGTGCCTCCGCTTTTTTTTCTGCCTCCGCAACAATGCTCTGCGCGGATGCCTCTGCGCTGGCAACTCCGTCTTTTTTGATCCTGCCGATCAGATCCTGCAACTGGACGTCCATCATGACCTCACTCTATCAATAAATATAGCAATAACGGCACTGCGTGTGCCGCCTAGTTTAACCCCATACACACAAAAACGTGCAACGGTTCATAGCAAAACCAGCCAAGACATATCGGATGCGATTTTCTGGCTGAACAAGACCTCCATAACCATTCTTTGTTCCTCTGCCAACCGCGGCTTAACATATTTAATGTTTAAAACACAAAGCCGTAGGTAGTGCGGTGATGGTAGGTCTCGCCAGGGCGTAAAATGCAGCTTGGGAACTGAGGCCTGTTTGGAGCATCAGGGTAGCCCTGCGTCTCAAGGCAGAGCCCACCGTGCTTGTGGTATTCCACCCCCTCTTTCCCCTTTTCGCCTTCAATAAAATTGGCCGAATAAAACTGCACACCAGGCTGATTTGTGGCCACGTGCATCTGCCGCCCGCTTTCAGGATCTTTGAGGGTCGCAAACGGCACCAAATCACCTGTTTTGGAAGGTTTTGCTAGGCAGAAACAGTGGTCATACCCACCGCCCGCAGCTTCGATGTCGCGCCCGATCAGCTTGCCCTTGGTAAAATCAAACGGAGTTCCAGTCACGGCAATCTGCTCACCAGTTGGAATAAGCTCATCGTCAACTTCAAGATAGTGACTGCAATCCAGATGGAGCTCCTGGTCAAAAATGGAACCGCCGTTATGACCTTTGAGGTTGAAATATGCATGGTTGGTTATATTCAGCGGAGTGGCTTTGTCGGTAGTTGCAACATAGTCAAGTGCAAGCACGTTGTCATCGCTGAGGGTGTATGTGACACAAACCTTGAGCGTTCCGGGAAAGCCCTGTTCCCCGTCACGGCTTGTCCGCTTGAACTGCACACCCATACCGTTTTCCGTGTGGATTTTTTTTGCTTTCCACACTTTTTTTTCCCACCGATCAAAGCCGCCGTGCAGCATATTTTTGCCGTTGTCGTTTTTGTCAAGCTCGTATTTGATGCCATCGAGGGTGAAGGCTGCGCCGCTGATACGGTTCGCAAAGCGCCCGACCGCAGGACCAAAGCAGCATGTGCTGTTGATATAGCCATCAAGAGAAGAATAGCCGAGCAGCACATCAACCGATGTCCCCCGCTTTGCAGGAAGCCGTATGCTCGTGAGTGTACAGCCATAGTCGGTGACTGAAACAGTCATTTTTCCGTTTGAAATCGTATACAGATGAACTTTGTGGCCATCAGAAAGAAGACCAAAACGCTCTTTTTTACAGGTAAAATGTGCCATACAGCTAGTATACAGCATTTTTTGTAAAATTCAAGTAAAAAAAATAAAGAATTTAAAGAATATACTATGATTGCAAAAAAACATGCCGAACAGAACATCCGCCCAAGCCCGTGGCCACGAAAAAGTCCACGCCGGGCACATTGCAAAAAAAATGTCAAAACTCCAATGCGAACTTCACTTCCTGTGTACTGCTGTTCAGAGCTTTTGCTATGGCATCGATTGACTCCCCCCGTACGCTCAGCTCGCGCACCCGGGTCCTGAAACTTTTTTTTGGAGTTATGGGAGTGTCTGAAAGATAAACCTGCGGCCCCACAACGGGTATTGTGCGCAAGGTGTCATTTTGGCCCTGGGCCTCAAGCTCCTGCATGCCTTTTTCGGTCACAAAAAGAGAACCTTGAAGCTGTTCTGCGCGGTAGCGTTCGGCAGGAGTCTGGGTGGCGGTGGACTTGCGAGGACGCCGTGTGCCTGCCGGACGAACCTGGGCTTGCGGCGCAGAGGCAGAAGGGGTCTCCACAACGGACTGCGCAAGCTGCACTGCAAGAGACTGCTCCATATGGCGGCGCTGTTCGTTTTTTTCAGTCTCGGAACGATACAACGTGAGCTTCCGTTCCAGCTCCGCAGAAAAAGCCTTTACCTGCCTGATCCGGTCATCGATTAGAGAAACGCTGCGGTCGGTACTGTTCAGAATGTCGCGCAGCATGGAATTGAGTTCTGAGCGGGCTTCATTCAAAATACGTTCCGTAGAAAAGTATGAATTGAACCTGACGGCAAAAACAACCCACATCACCACATTTATAATGCACAGCAGAGATGCCACCACAATCACTGTCATACCGCTCCCCCGTCCTAGCGGGAAATGTCCACATGGAGCCCAAGCCTGGGGTCTGTTATGCTCCACTGACGGCGAGGCTCTTCGGTTTCACCGCTTTTTGTGTCATGCCGATTTTTCTGCTGAAAGCCGCCGGAAGGAGCGCCCTGCCGCCCGTCACTTTTAACCGAGTCAGACTTTGTTTCGTTCCGGGCGGCTTCCTGAACAGTCTGCGTTTTTTGCAGATTCTGCTCCACAGCTTTTTCCTGGCTCACCTGGGTCTGAGCCTGCACGGTCTGGTTCTGAGAAGCATTGAACTGCGCCACTTTGTCCATCTGGGAATAAACTGCGGACAAATCAATCGGATGTATAGCCATCTGGCCCCCGCACATTCGCCGTTACTTGGGATGGATCGTACTTGCCACGGCGCACAAAGCCATTTTCATAATAGAAGCTCACGGACTTGACCTCATTCTTCACTTCATCCTTTTCATCGCGAACAAAAATCTTTACGCCGGCATAAACGGTGCCGCTCGCGTTAACCCGCCCCACGACCTTGAGCTCGCGCAGACGCATTTCGATAGATTCAATTTCCTGCGACCACACTTCGTTTTGCGAAATGATTTCGCCCTTGCGCTCCATGAATTTTTGCAGGCTCTCTTCTTTTTCTTTTGGAAGCGAACGGCGGATTTCTTTTTGATTTTCGAGCGTGGCAATATTCAAGTCGATTTCCTCAAGCTCCTTCACAATGGTCGATTGCATTCCCTGGAGCTCAAGCAGACGCTGCTTTGCCTGCGGATCAAAGCCCACTTCAAGCACGGTCTCAACACTGCCGCCCGAAGAACCGATATTTTTTGCTGAAATTTCTTCGGTGGCAAACAGGTGGCCGCCGATAATCTGCGCCTTTTTCCCTTTGAGCAGGATTTTTTTCATGGCCGAAACATTGCTGTTCACAATGCTGTCGTTTACAACAACAAATTCACCCACCTGCACTTTTGAATTCTGGATGAAGCGGGCCCACAGCGTTTTTGGCGTGTAAATCTCACATTCATCGCGGCCCATGACACCCTGCGAAATTACTATGTCACCGTCGGCCTCAATCTTGCAGGCGCCAACCGATCCGTAGATTTCAACATTGCCGTTCGCCTTGATGCTAAAGCCATCTTCAACATCGCCGCGGCATACCACGGTACCCATGAAGGTGATATTACCGGTCTTCAGGTTCACGCCGGGCACTTCGTAGATTTCTTCCACGGTGATTTTGTCGCCGACGAGCATGACCTGCCCGTTCTTTTCCGCAATGATGGTGCGCCCATCATCCGCAAGCCTGACATTTGCACCGAGCGGAAGAGGAATGTCTTTGCCGTTCTTTGCCTCAAGATAGTGTCCGGTAATCGTTTTGCCACCTTTTCCACGCTGCGCCAGATTTTTCTGCGCAAGGGGCTGGCCCGCCACCACGTTCTGGATAAGATTGAGTTCCTTGAAGTCAACCTGGCCGCTTTCAGTTTCCTTCAGGCGCAGTTTTGAGCGATCAGTCTCAAAATGATAGGTAATCGATGCGTCTGCACCGTCAACCGGAAGCACCGCAGCCGCAACCTCATAGTCCGTGCCATACACGGGGATGTCGATAAACTCATCGATTTTGTCTTCAAGAATACCGGCCACAACCCCCTGGGTGGTAAGAGCACTGAGAATGTTCTTTTTGGATATTTCTGAACCACCGAGCCCCGGTGCCGATACCGAAATAGTTGCATGCATTTCGTCTTTTGAAACATCTACAGCCATGATTGCGTCGGCGGCGGTATCGCGTTTGAAAGTGCCGATGTCAACATATTCACCGCTGGTACCGCTGTCAACAGCCTTGCGGATGATGTCTTCTTCAAGCGTTTCCGTGTCGCTCCGTTTTGCGCTCGCAAGGACTTCGCCAAATTTCACAGGACGTCCCTCTCCTTTTGGCAGTACCACTTTCAGGCAGATACGAGAACCAAAACGGTGTACGTAGAAGACACCGTCGCGATCGAGGGACTGAAGCTCTTCTTCCACCTGGCCGTCCGAGCCGCCTTCCCCTGTCTGCACGACATTCTTTTTTTTCTTTTGCGCTTCCAGAGGATTTTCATATGCGCGGATTTTCCACGGCTTTTTTGCGATACCAACGATACCCGCGAAACCTTTTTCAAGAACCTCGTATTCCAGGCAGGACACTCGGGTTTCAAGCTGCACGGCGGCATCGGCAAGAGCTTCTTCCAGCGTGTCGGCAATCACTTCAACCGTGGTAATCTCTCGGTCAAGCTTGAGACGGCTTCCCATGTCGATGCGGATTTTTTCCAGTGTGACCACGGACATTCCTCCCGTACCAATGCGCTAAAAAATGCCTTTGCGCAGATTGGTCAGCTTTGCGTGCAGACGGAGATTTGCTTTGGAATGCAGCTGGCTGATGCGGCTTTCGCTCACATTGAGCACCTGCCCAATTTCCTTGAATGTCAAATCTTCATGATAATAAAGCACTATAACCATTTTTTCATTTTGCGGCAGCTCGTTTATAGCCTGGATAATCACCTTGCGGATTTCTTCGCGCTCCACGATAACATCGGGATTCAGGCTGTTGGGTGCTTCAATGCTGTCACCTATGGACATGTGGTCTGAATCGTCACCGGAATACCAAACGTCATTCAATGAAAGAACGCTCATGCCGCTCACCTTCATCACCGTGTTCTGGTACTCAAGCTCCGTCATGTTCATGGCGTTGGCGATTTCAGCATCTGTGGCGGTTCGTCCCAGCTTTGCCTCCAGATCAACAATGGTGTCTTCGATTTCGCGGCTTTTTTGGCGAACAGACCGAGGCACCCAGTCAAGGTTCCTGAGCTCGTCAAAAATGGCTCCGCGAATACGTGTAACCGCATACGTCTTGAATTTCACATTCTTGTCTATGTCAAACTTGTTGATGGCATCAAGCAGCCCGAACTGGCCAAAACCAACGAGGTCGTCGAATTCAACACTGTCGGGCATGCCTGTGGAAATCTTTCCAGCCACGTACTTTACCAGAGGCATGTACTGCCTGATAAATTTATCGCGGATGGCCGATGACCGGGTTGCTTTGAATTCCCGCCAGAGATCATCTTCTGTCTGTTCGTCTAAAAGCGAAGTTCCCATGCTCCCACACTCTTTTTACGTACTATGTTTTTGGCAGAAAAGCCCCTCAGGGCCATCATTCATGCCACCGTATGACCAGCGGTACCACACCGGCTAGCCATCGCGTTTCAACACCGTGCTGATTGCCTTGGCAAGCGTTTCCGTGTCGTGGTTTTCGGCAGGACTTGCCACCGCGTTCGGCCGGCTTACACCGTTTCCGCTTGCAAAATCGCTGTCTTCCACAATGGCTCCATCCGAGTCCATCGAAGGTGAAGCGCGCACCACTTCCGAAACGGAAACATCGCCGATGTCGGGAAGCTCGTCCAAGGCAGCGGATTTTTTTTCCGCTCCATGCGAAGGCCTGGGCTTCTGCCCCACATCTGGCTTTGCGACAGCCTCCTGCATTCCTGCACCGCTTGTAAGCCGTTCTGCACCATCGGCAAGGCTTATGCTCTGGAACGTGGCAGGTGCGGCAGGAGCTTCAGCCTTGCCTGAAAGCTCGCCGTTTTTTGCCGGCTCCACGATTTGCGGAGCCGTATCCGCCACAGGCGAGGCGGAAGCATTTTCTTCCTGGCCCGAATGCAAAACCTGGGCCCTAAAAGCCGTGCGGTTTTTATCGACATTGAACAAAAGCCCGTCGGGTTCATCTGAAAGGTTTTCGTCAGAGATGGTGATGTCAACCAAGCCGCCGGTCTTTGCATGTTCCTTTTCGGAGGAAACATCGGAACCCAAGTCGTCCTTTTCATCATCAAGAAATTTTCCGTACAGCAGACTGACACCAACAAAAAGAGCACCGAACACCGCGCAGAAAATCAGGCCACGCACCAGCGAGGGCACAAAACGATGGGTCACAAGCACACTGATGAGAAAGGAAAGAACAAAACCTGCGGCAGCCGCATAAGCCACCTGTTTGGGTTTTATCATGAGCTTTCTGCCCCCATTACCTTATAAGAGTAAGCGAAAATACTAAATAGGTCAAGTTCCCGCCCCGCAATCACTTGTTTTTTTTCCCCCGCACGAATTTTTTAAGGAAATTTGAAACCCCCGAGTTGCTTGAAAGTTCCGTTTTTTCAATTCGCCCCACGATATGCTTGACACAGTTGGCTGGTTTTGACGTGGGGTTGACCACGATAAACGGTTTCTGCCTGATAACGGAAGCCTGCACCACCGGGTCATCGTACACGAAACCGATGTAGTCAACCTTGTAGTTCAGAAATTGCCCAACGATGGTTATTATACGTTCTGAAATACGTTTTCCCTCATCTGCGGAATGGACGCGGTTTACAAGCAGATTCAGATGAATCTGGCGATCAACAAGCTCCGTGGTCACGATTTTGATGATACCGTATGCATCGGTAATGGCTGTGGGCTCCGGTGTGGTCACGACAATCACCTTGTCTGCCGCCGCCACAAACTGGAGCACATTGTTGGCGATACCCGCGCCAGTATCTATGATGATGATGTCAGCATTGGAAAGCGAGGCAAATTCCTTCGCGAAATGGTCAAGATCTTCTTTTGAAAGATTCGCGATCTTGGAAAACCCGTTCGCGCCCGCAATGAACTGAATGCCGAACTCAGTGTCCAGGATGATTTCATCCATTCGTTTCTGCTTGTTCACGACCTGCATCAGGTTGTACTGCGGCACGATATTCAAAAGCACGTTCACATTCGCCATGCCAAGGTCGCCGTCAATCAATATCACCTTTTTTCCCATCTGGCCGTAGGCGATGGCCATGTTCACCGCGAGGTTGGTTTTGCCTACACCGCCTTTGCCGCTAGTAATGGCAATGATGCGGGTCTTTTGCCCGCCGGTGGCTCCGTTTTTTTCACTCTGCATAAGCTCACGCAGAGCTTTTGCCTGTTCTTCCATGATACCTAAACTCCTCGTTTTTTAGGATTGTATGTCATCCGTGCCATGGCCGTAGATCCGTTCAAGGCGCTCCCGGTCCACCTGAAAGCCGTCAAGGTTTTTCAAAAACCGCATCACGCTGGCACGCTCAATATAATTTGGCACATATTGCCCGTCAGTAATCCATGCGACGCTCTTGTTGCGTTCGGCAAGCACACTGAGCACATTGCCATAGGTTGATGTCTCATCCAGCTTGGTTATTATCACGCTCTGAAAATTGAACTGCTCATAGTTGCGCAGGATTGTTTCCAAATCACGCGCCTTGGTGTTCGCGGCGAAGGCGAGGTAAATTTCAGCCTGAAGGCCAGGCACGTCCAGCACACTTCGCATCTGGGCTATGTTCTGGTAGTCGGTGGGAC
Source organism: Treponema sp. (assembly GCA_022510905.1). Classification (GTDB taxonomy): domain Bacteria; phylum Spirochaetota; class Spirochaetia; order Treponematales; family Treponemataceae; genus Treponema_D. The sequence goes on along the minus strand of JAFLSN010000002.1, from coordinate 99,047 downwards.
TGTAGCCGCTCGTGTCAATGAACAGATAGTCCAGCGGCTCTTTTTCATAGCCTTTCAGCAGTTTTCTAAGGTCATCGCCGTCATCAGCTTTGCCGATGGGCACCTCCATGGCCGCCCCCCAGTGCTCCAGCTGTTCCACGGCGCCAACGCGCATCTTGTCGATTGTCACAATCAGCATCCTGGGTTCGGGAACACCTTTGTTTTTCATCTGGATTTTCGCCTTTGCACCCATTTTTGCAATCGTTGTGGTTTTGCCGACTCCGGTGGGTCCGATGATAATCACAATACGTGGAGGAACATCTTTTTCTGGCGGCGCGATGTGGATGTCTTCGGCAATCCAGTCCACAACCCTGGAACGAACGGTGTTAAAATCGTCAAGCTCTGAAAGTGAAAATTCAGAATGCAGCCGCTCCGCCAGTTTTTTTATATACGATGGCGTGAATTCATTCTGCGCCAGCAGAGCTTTTACTTTTGCGATTGAAGGATGCTCTTCGGAAGCGGAGGCCGAAGCGATCAGCGCATTGAGCTGCCCGCCCATTTTTTCAACCGCTTTTGAAAGCTGCCCAAGCTGCAGGGTGTTAGTCAGCGCAGACGTTGGATCCACACGGTTCAGCAGCGCGTCTCGGTTCTGCTGAAAATCTGAATGCAAACCAGCTCTTGCAGCTCCTTCATCGGCGCGGGAAAAAGGCGCAGCCTGGACAGTGCCCTGCCGGTATGTGGATGCAGATGAGGGCGCACGGGATCGGCTTTCGGACACAAGCACATAGGAAACGCTCACAACTTCTTTTTGGCCGATGAGACCAAAAAAATGTCCAGGCTTAAGCGTTGTCTTCCAGTGCAGAATCTGGAAACCGCCCACGCCGTGTTTTTTGGAAAGGTATTCCTTGCACGATTCCAGTGAAGGGCCTTCCCATTCAAGCTCCGTGTTCATGCTTTCGCTATACATGTATTTCTCCCATCACTTCCAATTTCAAATCTGAACCAGCAGCCACCGCTTCTTCAATGGAAATCACCACAAGTCCTGGAATTTCCCGCTCAGTGGAAGATTTCACCATCTGCCGGATCTCTGCGGGACACAGCACGATTGGCAGCATGTTCTGCTCATGCATGGCGGCGATGGTGGAGCTCATGGCTTCAAGATATGCGCGCTGGTCAACAGGGTCAAACGCAAGGAACGGACGCCCGGAGGCATCTTCGCCACGGTGCTCCAAAATGCCCTGCGCAAGCGACTGAGACACACGGAGCACACGAAGCACTTTGTTTTCATCGGCATACTGCATGCATATCTGGGCACCAAGCGCCTGCCGCACTTTTTCGGTAAGCACCCATGGATCTTTTGTGATTGTGCCAAAATCGCCGAGTGTCTCAAGAATGCGAACCATGTTGCGTATGCTCACCTGCTCAGAAAGCAGGTTCTTGAGCACCTTTTCCACCTCGCCATAGGTGAACTTGCTGTTTCCGTTGAACACTTCATCCACAATAACGGGATTGGTCTCCTTGATTTTTTCGATAATCTTGCTCACTTCCTGCCGGTCAATGATGTCGGCCGCATGGCGGCGGATTATTTCCGTAAGGTGGGTGGCAATTATGGTAGGTGGATCTATCACCGCGTATCCCGCTTTTTCGGCTTCCATGCGTTTGCTTTCCGGAATCCAGATGGCTGACATTCCAAACGTGGGATCCCGGGTCTGCTCGCCCGCCAGCTCATGCTCTTTGTCAACCCCGCCTGTATTCAGGCACATATAGTAGCCGAGGCGCAGCCGGCTCCGCCCCACTTCGATTCCACGGATTTTAAATGAATATTCATCTGGGGCGATGAGCATGCTGTCTCGGATGTGGATCTTCGGCACAACAAGCCCCAGGTCAAGCGCAGACTCCCGGCGGATTCTGGTTACGCGCTCCAGCAGTTCCGCGCCTTTTTCCTTTTCAACTAGATACACGAGCGCATACCCGATGTCAAGCGAAAGCGTGTCAAGCTCTACTACGGGCGAAACATCATCGGGACTGGAGCCGGTCTGCCGGTTTGCTTTCGCGGCTTCCTCCGCCTGCTGGCGCTCCATCTCTTCGCTGCGGCGGGAACGCTGCATGCGGAATCCGAAATATATGAACAGCGCACCGATAGGAAGCAGGATAAACGCGCTCTGGTTGTGGAACGCGGCGGCCATAAAACACAGCGACGCACCCACAATCACATAGATAACGCCGTCCACGCTGAATTCTTTTTTGATTTTGCCGCCAATGAGGTCGTCGGAATCGTTGCTGCCGGCGGTAACAAGAATACCCGTGCCAAACGAAAGCATGAGCGAAGGCACTTGCGACATAAGCCCGTCACCGATGGTCAGCCTTGCATAGCTGTTGAGCGCATCCCCTGCGGTCATGCTGCCGAACACCATGCCGGTAATCATGCCGCCCACAAGGTTCAGCACGGTAATGAAAATGCCTGCCTTGACGTTGCCGCTCACAAATTTTGAGGCGCCGTCCATGGAGGAATAGAAGCTGATTTCCTTGCGCAGGTTTTCTTTGCGGCGGGCCCCCTCCTCGTCAGTAATCGAGCCGGAATTCACTTCATTCTGAATTTCAAGCATTTTGGAATTCATGCTGTCCAAAGAAAAGCGCGCCTGCACTTCCGAAACACGGCTCGCGCCTTTGGTCACCACCACAACCTGCACCACCATGATAATCACAAAAATTATGAAACCCACCAACGTGTTGTTGCCCGTAGCGATCTGGGCGAACGACTTGACCATTTCGCTCTGCTCGGACATGTTGATGGCACCACCAGAGCCTGTTACAGGATGGGTGAGGATCAGGCGCGTGGAAGAAATGTTGATTGCCAGCCCGAACAGCGTTACAAGCAGCGTAAGCTGGGGAAACGTGGTGAAGTTCGCCGCGCTCCGTGTATAAAGCACGGTGAGCATAATCACAAACGCCACCGCAAGGTTCGCAACCATAAAAATATCGATGATTGCCTTGGGCAACGGAATGAACATCATCAGCACGGTAACAATCACCGCCACCGCAGCCGCGTTGTTCTGAATTGAGTACAATACGCTGTTTCTTACACTTCCCCGTTCTGGCATTGAGTCCCCACCCATTGCGACAGTCAGATGCCGGCACTATACGCGCCACATTCAGCCGCTGCCTTTATTTTTTAGCTTTCCTCCGAGAATCCATGTAGCCAATCTGCACGTATACGGTTGCGATGGCACGAAGATATGTCAGAGGTATTATATCACCAACTTCGGTGTCTGTATAGAGCCCACGGGCCAACGGCCGATTTTCCACGATGGGCACGGAGTTTTCGCGGGCAATCCGCTTGATGGTTTCGGCTGTTACATCCTGTCCCTTGGCGGTCACTTCGGGAGAGTCTTTTTCGCCCTGCTTCCATTCAAGCGCCACGGCATAATGCGTTGGGTTTGTGATAACCACATCGCTTTCGCGCACGGCACGGTTAATGTTGCGGGCAAGCATTTCCCGCTGCGCGTTTTCTATGCGGTACTTTATTTCAGGATCCCCTTCAAGCTCCTTGTATTCTTCCTTTACTTCCTGCTTGGTCATCTTCATGCGCTCACGGAAAGTTCGGCGTTGCACAACATAGTCTGCAATGCCAACCAAAAGCAATATCACAGAAGTCACCACAAGAAGTTTGGCCGTCATTGACGCAATCTGCCTCGTGGCCAGCTCGGGGCCTCCTGTATGCAGCAGTTCAAGGATACGGGGAAGGTCTCCGCGCACCATCAAAAACACCACAAGGGCGATGACCGTCACTTTGAAAATCGATTTCACCACATTGAACACGCCTTCAAACGAAAAAAGCGTGCGTTTAAAATACTGCCCAAAATGCGGAAGAATTTTATCGAATTTAGGCTCGATGGTTTTTGTGGTAAACAGGAAACCCCTGTTCTGAACAATGTTCGCCACCACGCCGGCGACCATCCCTACGAGCAAAAAAGGTAGCGTGAGCATGACAAAATAACGCGCGAACACGGCCGCAAAACGCACGTCAAAAACAGTGGTCGAAGTGCTTGCGTTAAAAAAGAACACAAAGGCTTCCTCAAACTGCACAAGCATCCACGGCGCAAGAGCAATGAGCAGCACCACACCGAAAAGAAACACAATCGTGCCGTTGAGCTCCTGGCTTTTTGCGACCCGACCTTCTTCCCGCGCTTTCTGCAGCTTGTATTCAGAGGCTTCCTCCGTACGGCCTTCATCCTCGGCGGCAAACCACTGCAGGTCTATGCCATGGCACCGCACAGGCCCGTTCCGTCCGGCAGCACTTCCATTCTGAAAAACGTGGCGCGCACTCGCCTGCGCCATCTGAGAGCAAAATCCAACCAGCTTTGATTCAGACTCAACTTCCACGGAAACTGACATACCCCCGCAGGGTATCATAGAAAGCGGAACACCGCTTTTTTTTGGCACCATGCACACCATACTCCCCGAGGGTATATGATTTTCATGGCGAAAGGCACGGCTCCAAGGCCATGCGGACACGAAACCAAGGCTCACGGGATGCCACCTCCTCCGATGCGCACAAACAGCAGCTGCAGCTGCTTAAAACCATCGGAAAAGCTTTCGGTAAAAAAGTTGCACAACACGGGCATGAGCGCAGTGATAAGAAAAAACGAAACCAGCATCATGGTGGGAAAACCTTCCGAAAGCAGGTTCATCTGTGGCGCGGCTTTTGAAAGCACCCCCATGGCCACGTTCAGCAAAAAAAGAGTTCCCATGATTGGAAGCGCAACCACCAGCGCATTCCTGAACAGCAGAGAAAGTCCCGAAAGCATAAAGCGAAGAAAGTGCTCGCCGCTTTCAATAACCGCGAACACATTAAACGCCTGGAAACTTGTTGAAAGTGCCCCAAGAAACAAGGTCTGGAACCAATGGTTCTGCATGAACACGAGCATGGCAATCAGATTGAGGTATTGGCCCATGAGCGGATTTTCAACCTGGCTCAAACTGTCATACGCTTCCGCCGCGCTAAAGCCCATCTGGAACGCAAAGAATTGCCCCGCCGTACTGAACGACGCAAAAATGAGTGACACAAAAAAACCCATTGTTACACCAATCATGGCCTCACCAACCAGCACCAGCACGTAGTCGAGGCTGAAATTTCCCTCGGGTGAAATAAACGAGCGGTACGCCTCAAATGTACCAGACTGCACCGACATGTGTGCGCTGATAAAAAACGCCATGTAAGCCGAAAGCGCCACTTTTGGAACCGAAGAGATTGTACGGGTGGAAAAAAGCGGCAAAGTGAGCACAAGGCCAAGGCAACGCGCGACAACCAGCAGAAACACCGGTGCGCGGGCAACAATCGAATCCAGCACAGTCATGCCCCGTTAGTGCGCAATCTGAGAAATCATGCGAAACACGGAAACCGTGTACTGCGCCATGGACTGGAACATCCATCCGCCCAGCAGAGCAAGCACAAGAAGGATAGAAGCAAGCTTCGGCAAGAACGTAAGCGTCTGCTCCTGGATGGAAGTCGTAGCCTGAAATATTGCCACCACAAGACCGATGATAAGCGCAGAGCCCAGCACGGGTGTGCACAGTTTGAAAACCTGCCATATGCTTTGCTGCATAAGAGAAACAATTGTTGTAATTCCCATAAAAACGACACCTCCATTCAGAAATGACACATACCCTCCCCGGGTATACACAAGACAGACCGATTATAAACTCCGCAGTCTGGAACCAGCGCACCGATTTTTATCGGACAACGCTCAAAAACAGCTGCTGGGTCAAAAGCCCCCATCCGTCAACCAGCACAAAGAGCATCAGCTTGAACGGCATTGAAATCTGCACAGGAGGCAGCATCATCATGCCCATGCTCATCAATATGCTTGACACAACCATGTCAATTATCAGGAACGGAATATACAGCAGCACCCCTATCTGGAAAGCCACAGTCAGTTCATGCAGGATATAGGCTGGCACCAGCACGTAGGTGGGCACATCGCTCAGCGTTTCAGGACGCTCTCTCTGGGCCATGCTCATAAACGTGGTGATGTAAGACGTGTCGTTGCTCATCTGGCGATACATGAAAAGGCGCACAGGAGCCTCTGCCTTTTCATAAGCCTCGGAAAGACTAAGCTGTTCCTGCGAAAGCGGCTTGAACGCTTCGTTGTATACGGATGTAAACGTAGGCCACATGCAGAACATCGTCATAAAAAGCGCGATGCCGTTCAGCACTGCCGTAGGCGGCACCTGCTGCAAAGAAAGCGCCCTCTTGATAAAATCAAGCACAATCGAAAAACGCAAAAAGCACGTAACAAGAATAAGAAGGCTGGGCGCAAGGGTGAGCAGCGTAAGAAGAACCAGGAGCTGCACTGAAAATGCGACTTCCCGCCCGGTGCGCGGAGCGGTGGCAGAAAATGTGATCGACGGAAAATCAAGGCCAGTCATACCCGACCCCATTTCCGTGGTACCCTGCGTTGACCCCTGGGGAAAATTCTGGTTTCCGGATGACTGTGCAAGGAGGGCCTGCGGCACCAGCAAAAGCGCGCACAGCATCAGTAAACAAAAGCGGCGCATTATGACTCCTCCGAAAAACGTTCATGCCTTTTTTTCAGCATGTCCACCAGACGCTCTGAACTTTCGTCAAAGGCGGAACGATTCTGGTTGAGCTGAGTTTTTTGAGGACGCGCGGTAAACCCGCCACGTTTTGTAAACAGTTCCAAGATGTCAGAAAAAGAACGCGGACGGTTTATGTTCTGCGTCCTGTCCGCGTTCAGATTCATGGCCTGAATGAGCTCCGTGTCGGTGATAGTGCCCAAAAGAGAAATGCTTCCTTCGGTAACGCCCACAAGGTATGCAGCCGAATCAAGGCATGTGACCACCTGTACGCTTCTTCCCTGCCCCAGCGAAACAGAGGCCACGGAACGCAAAAAAGGGTCATCGCCCGCAGGTTCACCGCCCATGCCGCGGCGCATAAAACGGAGCAGCAACCATATAATCGCGATGACAAAGGCAAGCACGACCACCATGCGCACAAACACCCCCGCAGCCCCCACACGCCTGCCGGTATCCAGCACATTTGAACCACCGCTTGGCGTACTGATTGGAAGAGAGTTTTCATCTGTGATGGAAAGCAAATCGGTTCCTGAAGGAACGGTTTCTGTCGGCGTTCGGCGCGTATTGGCTTCGGCCGCCGCAGATGCCGAAGCTGATTCTGTAGCCTGCGCACACAGAAAGCCTGCCGTGCACATGCATAATGCCAGCGCACATACCCCTGTGATGCAGCGCTTTTTTAGCTGCGATGCGTTTTTCGTAATGTCCCCCACCCATAGACACCGTGCCGCCAAACCATTAACGGCACGACCGTTGTTACGCTATATGCTTTGGGTCACGTGCTCGATTGCAGGAAGAATTTCCGTAACGCGCACACCGAAGTTTTCATCGATAACGACAACTTCACCCTTTGCAATAGGTTTATGGTTTACTAAAATATCCACCGGTTCACCGGCGAGTTTGTCCAGCTCGATGATGGTGCCTTCGCCCATGCCCAAAATATCCTTGATGGTCTTTTTGGTACGGCCGAGTTCCACCGTCATTTCCATGAACACGTCCATAATCAGGCTGATATTGCCCTGCTCTGTCGTGGTCATAGCCGTCTGCAGATTGGGGAACTGGAGTGACTGCACACTAGGAGGCGTACCCATCATTCCCATGTTCATGCCCATCTGAGGCTGCATCATTCCCATTTGCGGTTGCATCATTCCCATGTTCATACCCATCTGACCTTGCATCATTCCCATCTGTGGCATTGCGCCAGCCATGCCGGCAGGAGCGCCACCCATGGCACCTGCGGAATTTAAATTCTGCGCGGAAGCCGCCGGTTCCTCGGGTTTGGGCTGGGAGCCGCCGCCAAGAGCCTTGACCATGCCTTCCGCAACGGAACTGTTAACGGCCTCCCAGAGAGTGTATGCGGTACCTTCAATCGTGACGGGATACGAAAACAGCGCAAACGATCCCTGTGGCATACGCACCATGGCTTTTGGCTGGTTGACCGCCTCGGCAGGATTTGTGGCAAGCCCGGGAAGTTTTCCACCTTTGCTCAAATCGGTAATCTCGGAACCGGAATGCTGGCTCACCACTTCGCTTATGACAGAAAGCGCCATGTCGTCTATTTCGGCGCTGTCCTCCTTGTTGATAAGGCTCACCACTTTTTGGGCAAATTCTGGCGCAAGAACAAACAGGTGATCGCCATTCAATCCCGTGGTAAAATCGGCCATGACCGCAACAACCATCTCGGGGATTTTTGCCAAAAGCTGGTCACGGTCGGCGGCCTCCACAGAAGGAGCTCCTGCCGTCACCTCTGCACCCGTCATTGTGCCTAGGTTTGAAGCAAGCTTGTCCTTGAGGCCGTCCGCAAATTTCTGGAGCGTGGCCACATCAAACGCTGCGCCCGAAGCAGCCGGTGAGGAGCCGCCAGAGTTCAAGCCGCCCATGTCAACGCCGGACAACAATGCGTCAATTTCTTCCTGTGAGATGCTACCTTCGCTCATAGTGAATCTTCTCCTTCAGCGGTCAATTCTTCAAATTCATCGCCTTCGTTTTCTTTTAGCTTGCCAATAACCTGCACGGCCATTTTTTTGCCAACCACACCTGGCTGGCAGTAGAATTTCTTTTTGCTGCCGACACTCAGCGTAAGAGGGTCGTTGATTTTTGTGGTGTTGAAGCGGATTATGTCGCCCATGCGCAACCCAAGCACATCGCGAATCGGCACGTTCATGCTACCTATTTCGGCAATCAGCTCCATTTCCACTTCTGACAGTTTTTCCTTGAGCACACCCATGTACTGGGTGGTGGATCCGCGCCGCACAGAGCTGAACCAGAAGCTTGAAGAAAGCTTCGACACAATCGGTTCAATCGTTATGTACGGAATACAGATGTTCACCATGCCCGCTTCCTCTCCGATTTTGATTTCGAGCGTCACAAGGATGACCATTTCGCTTGGCGGAACAATCTGCGCAAACTGCGGGTTTGTCTCAATCTGCTGGAGCCGTGGCCGGAGGTCAATCACCTGCGTCCATGCCTCGCGCATATTGGCCAGAATGCGCACGATTATCCCTTCCATGACGGACTGCTCAATGTCCGTCAGGTCGCGGTTCACCTTGCCGCCTGTGTCGCCCGAGCCACCGAACAGCCGGTCAATCATGATAAAGGTGATTTCCGGCGCGATTTCAAGCACGGCATTCCCTTTGAGCGGATCCATGTTAATCACGGCGAGCGTTGTTGGTGTAGGAATAGAGCGTATGAACTCTTCGTAGGTAAGCTGGTCAACGGAAGCCACATGCACATGCACGAGCGTGCGCAGCTGCGCAGAAAGGCTCGTGGTGGTAAGACGGGCGAAAGTCTCATGCATGTTTGACACCGTGCGGATCTGTTCCTTGGAGAACTTGTCCGGACGGCGGAAGTCGTAAATCTTGATTCGGCGTGTGTCGCTGACCGGCTTAAAGTCATCGGACTCGCTTTCGCCTGAAGATATTGCCTGGAGAAGCTGGTCTATTTCGTCCTGCGAGAGAACTTCATTCATGCCCTATTCCACCTTTGCGTTACTGCTGGATTACATCCTTCGTTGTGAACCGAATGTCCCGAATGCGGGAATCGCTCAAAATATCATCGTTGATTTGATCACGAATCTGCTGCCGGAGAACCTCCTCGTTCTGAGGACGTAAATCCTGCACGGTCTGCTCTGAAAAGAACCTGCGCAAAAAGTCAATGATTTCGATTCTGCGCGCGGTGATTTCTGTTGAAGCGGCCTTGTCGTCTTTTTTGTAGCCGAGCGCCACCTGGATGATTACGTTCGCAGGCACAGGGTCGCTGGTTGAAGTGCGAACCTGGTCAAGCGACGTGTACCAGTCGTATATTTCACGCTTTTCAGTAAATTCTTCGGCCACAGGAATCGAGGTCTGCTTGGTGCCACCCTTGTTCATGATGATGTTGGTGATGACTACGATGGTCACAATAAAAATGACCGCAACCACACCGAGCAAAATCCACTTCAAAAGACCGGGAACAATCCCTTTGAGCCCGCCGCCTTTCTTTCCACCGCCGCCTTCAAGGTCGCCGCCCATGTCTTCATCATCTGCCATAGTATCCTCCCATTACACAGAAACCGGCGCACAAAGCTTACCGCCCTTGCACTCAGCTTTGTTACTTGTATCGGCATTTTCAGAACCCAGCATTAGAGCATGGCGCACAAAAGTGCGGTTCTTTTAAAAATGCCCCTCATCCAGAATAATAATGTCCACCCGCCGGTTGTAGGCCCTGCCTTCAGCCGTGTCGTTTGAAAATTTGGGGCGGGTGTCCGCATATCCCGCGATTGAAAACTGCTGTTCGTTTACGCCAAAATCCGAAAGATAGTGGAGCACATTCGCAGCCCGCGCAGCGGAAAGCTCCCAGTTGCTCAAAAATTCGCCTTCGGAAACCACAGGAGTGTTGTCGGTGTGACCTTCAATCCGCCACCGCTTGTCTTTTACCGCCTCGTCCGAAAAAAACTGTGAAATCCTTAAAAGGGTCTCGCGGGTTTCCTCGATGTTCAGCTGGGCGCTTCCCTGCTTAAAAAACGTATCGGAAGCAAGCGTTATGATAAGCCCCCGCTCATCGCTTGTGATGGTGATTTTGTTGGTGCGTATGTCCGGCGCAAACAGGCTCACAGCCTTTTTCTTGGCCGTTCCCATGGACTTTCCTTTTTCCATGGAAGGAAGGGAACTGATGACATTGCCAAGGTCACTCAGACGCCCCGCAGAAATCGACATGCCACCGCCGTTGTTGTTGTTTGATATCGAAGCCTGAAGCGTTGCCATGGCGGTAGCATCGGTTTCGGACGGATCATACAACATAACGAAAAAGCAGAGCATGAGCGTAATCATGTCGCCATAGGTACCTTGCCAGGCGGTGGACGGTTTTGCAGGCTCTTTCTTTTCTTTTTTTGCCATAGCGCAGCCCCAGCCTAGTCTTTGACCACATCGGCCTCAATCGCCTTGCGGGTCTTGGGGTCAACGTATGTTAGCAACTTTTGTGCCAGAACACGCGGGTTGTCGCCGGCCTGAATGGAAAGGATGCCTTCAAGCACCATCTCCTTTGCGTTCATTTCGGCACGGTTCTGGGCAATCAGCTTGGTGGAAAGCGGACCGAACAGCCAGTTGGCAAGCATTGAACCGTACAGCGTGGTTACAAGGGCAACAGCCATGTTCGGACCAAGAGAACTTTTGTCCTCAAGGTTTCTCAACATACCAATAAGACCGATAACAGTACCCATCATTCCCCAGCCAGGAGCGTAACCAGCCCACTGCGTCACGACACCGGCCCATTCCATGTGACGGGCTTCTGTCTGTGCCATTTCGTTTTCAAGAATCGAGCGGATTGCCGTGCCATCGGAACCGTCAACCATAAGCCTTAGACCTTCTTTTAAGAAGTGATCATCCAAATCCTCAAGACCTTCTTCAAGCGCAAGGATACCTTCGCGCCTGGCTTTTTCGCTAAGGCTGACCATGTTCTGCACGAGTGTCTTCTCGCCGTAGTCGTAGGTTTTGAAACAGCGCCCGATGATACCCCACAGCCCCAGCGCCTCTTTCATGGGGGAGCTGATGAACAACGCAAAATACGAACCGCCGATGGTAACAAATAGTGAAGGAACATCGATAATGCCCATGATGGAGCCACCAGACGTAAAAACACCGACGAACACCATGGCGACACCACCAACAAAGCCAATAAACGTTGATATATCCATTTAGAAATCCTCCCACGGTTTCCTTACTTCTATAATCGGAACATTAAAGGGCGCACGTGAATGGACAGGCCACGTTTTTTTTCATTTCCCTAGAGTTCCTGCGGAAAAAGGCCAATGCGACGGCGGTATGCCACGATTTTTTCAATTACTTCATCCGGGCTGTCCTTGACCACCACTTTTTTTCCAGAAAGCAGCGACACGGTCAAATCGGGATTTTCTTCCATGCTTTCTATTTGATGCGGGTTTATCCAGTACCGTTTTCCGTTGAGCCGCGTCACTTCTATCATATCTATCTATAATGTACGCTTTTGCCCACGGTGTCAACTGCCTTTTTGCGTTTTGGGCAAAAAAAATGCGAACAGGAACCGCCCAAGCATTTTGCGCGGCAACGGTGGCAGGCAAAAGCCTATAAAATCGAGGCCCCTGTTTCAAGTGAATGCAGATGCTGGCCCGCCGCATTTTCCGCCAGATAGAATACCAGCTGCTTTATGGCGGACACAGAGCCGGCACCAAGCGGAAGGGAGCGCACAGTCTTCGGAGGGAGATCTGTAACTGCCGCAAGGTAGGTAAGCGCCTCCGTGCCAAGCACAAAACCTGTCCGAGCCCTCTCTCCTGCGCAGTCTTCGCAGGTAAAACCGTTCGAGTCAGTGCTGTACAGGACAGTCTTATGCACGCTGAGGCTTTCGTCCAGAAGCGGAGAGCCGCAGTGGCAGCAGCGGTGCACATCTGGCTGCACCCCCAAAAGAACCTGATAACGCCATAAAAAACGGAGCAACCCGAGGCGCGAACCTGACTCATCGCTTGCGTCCATGCCGTCAAAAAGCGCTGTCAGAAGCCGATACGAGCCTGAAAAATCCCCGCCGCATTTTGTTTTTACAACAAGTTCCGTGGCAAGATGAGCGGCCCACAGCTTGAACAGGCTTTCGCGGAAAGTATCATGGCTTGCGGAAACATCAAAATCGGTGATTTTCTGCGAACGTGTGGCCTCGTTTGCATACACTGAAAGAGTTCCCGCATGAAACACCTGCACCAGCGAACGAAGCCTGCTTTTCGGACCTCCATAGAGCGTAGCAGAAAACAGACCGCGTTCGGGCGAAAGCAAATGCACTGCACGGTTGTGTTCCCCCTGCGGCTTTACCGAAAGCACAACGGCAAGGGTTGTATAGTTCCTCTCCCCCATTCAGACTTCCCCCACATGATGGTTCCTGCAAAATGAAAACACAATCTCAGAAATCTTCTTCAGGTCGCAAGCGGGAAGCGTGGTCGCACCAGGAATGTCGCGCATGAACGTATACTGTTTTTTGGCATAGCGGCGGCTGTTTTTTTTGATTCGCTGCCGCAGAATCTGCTCATCGGAAAGTCCAAGAAAAAATTCCCTGTAGCCTATGGCCTTCATGCCGGGGCTGTGCGCGGTATACCCGGCGGCTTTTAGCGCACGCACTTCATCTGCAAGGCCGTTTTCAAACATGGCATCCACGCGGGCATCTATGCGGCCATAAAGATCCATGCGGTCGCGGGTGAGCACGAGCGTGCAGCAGTCATAACGGGAACGAACGGCAGAAGGCATCTCAAACGAACTTAGTGGCTTTCCAGAGCACTCGTACACTTCCAGCGCACGGAGCACACGGTATGAGTCATGGCAGTTGATGGCACGCGCACTTGCGGCATCAATGCGGCGCAGCTCCTCGTACAACAGCGGAAGCCCTTCGTTTTTCAGACGTACACACAGCCGCTCATGTACAGAAGGGTCGCCTTGTGGCGTAGCGGGAAGCCCCAGCAAAAACGAACGCACATAAAAACCGCTCCCGCCAATCACAAGAGGAAGCTTGCCACGGCTCCAGATTTCCTCACAGGCGCGGTCTGCGGCTTCGACAAATTCCCCCACGCCAAACTGCACAGAAGGTTCCACCACATCAATCACATGGTGGGGAATATCCTGCAGGTCGGCGAAATCAGGTTTTGCGGTGCCAATCGAAAGCCCTCGGTACACGGCCTGGCTGTCGGCGCTGACAACTTCGGCACAGCCTTTAAAAGGCGAAAGGCTGCTCTTGCCGAACAGAGTCCGGGTCAAGGCAGTCTTTCCGCAGGCAGTTGGCGCAAAAATCACAACAACAGGACAAGGGGCGCGCCGCATAGCACAGGCGACCTCTATTGCCTAGGCGTTTCGATACGGTATTGCACTTCGTTGGTAAACAGCTGGCGGGCTGCGAGACTCACAACCTTGCCATCGTTATCCTCGACGGTTGAATCCGGCACCATTGCAAGCTGAAAGGCGCGACGGCTTGCCGCGCTCGTTATTTCATACACATTCCCTTTGAATTTGACCAATTGTTCCAGCGGAAAAATCATGAACCACCCCCATAAAAAGTCGAAAAGCAAATTTAAAACTTCGACTGGCTTTTTACGCCACTTCGCGGCAAAGCGACAAATGCCTTGCGAACCTGCCAGAGCCATGCCAGACATTCGGCATTCATCCCACAGCAATTTAATACAACCGATGGTTATTATAACACAACGTCACAATCTATGTAAAGAAGCACACGGTAAAATGCATGCAACACGGCCATTGAAACATACTTAAAATAACTGGCACTTGAATTTATGGAAAGCCACCAACAATTCAATCGGCAAAAAACTCCGCGTCCACCATACGCAGCAAAGCGTGGAGTTCAATATACATTCCCTAAAAAGCTTTATCCGCGTCAGTTCCCAGAATGGGGAAAAGCCTGGTTATAAATTTCCTTTAGGGCCTGGGTGGAAAGGTGCGTGTAGCGCTGCGTGGTGCTGATGCTCGCGTGTCCCAGCATTTCCTGCACCACCCTTATGTCTGCGCCTTCCGTGAGCATGACGGTGGCAAAAGTGTGCCTGAAAGCATGGGGCGAAACAGGCTTGTTGGTGCCTTCAACACCGCTGTATCGCTTTACAATGTACCATATGCCGTGCTCCGTGAGCGCAGTGCCACGCTGGTTCACAAAAACGTTGTCCACGGCAAACGCTCCGTTCGGGCTCGACTCAGGAAAGCGGCTGTTCCGCTCTGCAAGGTATGTTTTTAGGGACTCAACGGCATCGCGCCCAAAATACACCCAGCGGTCTTTTTTGCCTTTGCCAGTCACCACGGCGCTTTCATACCCGGCAGAAAAATCCTGCAACCTTAGCGACGCAAGCTCACCCACACGGCACCCGGACGAATAAAACAGCTCGAATATCGCACGGTCGCGCGATTCCCACAAAAGCTCTTTTTTTTGAGGCTGGGCACAGAGGGCATCGACTTCGGCACGGGTCATAAAACGCGGAAGGTGTTTGGGATTTTTTACAGTTTTCAGCTCCAGCGCCACATTTTTTTTCACCAGGCAGAATTTCTTGCAATATGAAAACAGGCCCCTCACGGCCGCAACAAACCTGTTCACCGAAGCCGATGAATACTTCCGGCGGCTCAATGAGCCGATGCAGGTGCGGAGGTCTTCAAGCGAAATGTCTTCGATGTACCGTTCCCCGCCAACGAGCTCGCAAAGATGCCTCATGTCCTCGCGGTAGCCAGCCACCGTATGGGTGGAAAGCGCACGCACAGAAGAAAGGTACAGGAGCCATTCAGAGACACAGTCCTGCACTGAACGGTGCTCTTCCACCGAAAACGAGGCCTCCGGTTCCGGCTGCCCTGAAAGATGGAAAGGCCTGTCCGGATTTTCAGTTCCAATATATGCCATAGCTAGCGCTCCTGGGCGTTTACATGTGCGGCGCGGTCAGCTTCGTTCGCGGCGGCAAATGCCGCAGCTCCTTTTGCGGCTTCCTCGGCGGCAAGGGCCTCGTCCACCGAATGCAGATAGTCGCACTCAGGGTTTATGCAGCTTTTGTATGAACCGTTTTTCTTGTCATATTTTTCAACAAGGAACCAACCGCACTTCGGGCAGTACACGTCGATCGGCTTGAAGTGTGTGATAAATCCGCATGTGGGATAATTTGTGCAGCCGTAGAATTCTTTGCCACGCCCTTTGGTTTTTCGTGCCACAATGGAACCATCGCATCCGGGGCGCGGACACTTTGCAAGCGGAATGCTCTTGGTGTTGTGGCACTCAGGAAACCCCGAACAGGCAAGAAAATAGCCGAACCGTCCAAGTTTTTTGACCATGGGCTTTCCGCATTTTTCGCACACCTGGTCAGTTTTTTCGTCAAGCGCACCTTTCAGGCTTTCCTGCGTGTCGGTCACTTCTTCCACCCGTTTTTTGAACGGCGTGTAAAAATCGCCAATCATCGTGTTCCACACAAGCTCATTCTGCTCAACCTTGTCGAGATCCGTCTCAACATCGGAAGTGAATTTTTCGTTGATGACATCGGGGAATGATTCTACAAGAATCCGGCATATGATTTTTCCAAGCTGCGTGGGCACCAGCTGCTTGTTGCTGCGCGTAACATAGTAGCGGTCAAGCAGCACGCTGATAATGGGCGCATAGGTTGACGGCCGCCCTATACCCTTTTCTTCAAGGGTCTTGACAATCGACGCATCGGTATAGCGTGCGGGCCCCTGTGTAAAATGCTGCTCGGGATAGAATGTGCCGCTTTCAAGAACCTCTCCAACCTTCAGCGAAGGGAGACTTCCTGTTACATCTTCTTTTGAAGAAAGCGTCTTGATTACATGGTAAAAGCCTTTCACTGAAAGCTTCGAGGCGCTCACACGGAACAACGCATCTCCAGACTTGATGTCAACGCTCGTGGTCTTTGTCTTGGCGTTTTTCATCTGGCTAGAAACAAAACGTTCCCAGATGATTGAATACAGCCTCAGCTGATCCCTCGTGAGATATTCCTTTATGCTGTCGGGCGTGTACCGTGTATACGTGGGCCGAATACCTTCGTGCGCGTCCTGGGCCCCTTTTCCTACGGCATAATCTATTTTCTCCTCCGGCAGCTCACCGGGATAGTTTTTGCTTATCCACTCGCGCACGTCATCAATGGCCGTCTGAGAAATGCGAACACTGTCGGTACGCATGTACGTGATCAGCCCCACCCTGGTGGAACCAATCTGCACACCTTCGTAAAGCTGCTGGGCAATCTGCATGGTCTTGCGGCTCGTGTAGCCAAGGCGGTTCGCGCTTGCCTGCTGAAGCTTGCTGGTAGTGAACGGGGCCTTGGGCCGCACAGTCTTCTCACTTTCCTTGATGTCGAGCACTGTGCAGTCGCTGTGCTGGATTTCGGAGATGATGTCCTGCACGGCCTGCTCGTTTTTGAGCTCAGGCTTTGCCCCCTTGTATTGCACCAGCTGTGCAGTGAACTCCGTTTTGCCTTTTACAAAATCGGCATCAAGGCTCCAGTATTCTTCGGGAATAAAGTCTTCCACCTCTTTTTCACGCTCGCATATCAGCCTGAGAGCCACAGACTGAACCCGTCCGGCAGAAAGTCCGTTCTTCACCTTTTTCCAGAGAAGGGGGCTAAGATTGTATCCCACAAGGCGGTCGAGCACACGGCGGGCCTTTTGCGCGTTCACTTTTGCCTCATCTATGGTGCGGGGATGCTTTACGGCCTCCTTGATGGCAACGGGCGTTATTTCATTGAACACGATGCGCTCTATGGTCGCGTTGGTTTTTTCTTTGAGCGCGTTGTTAAGGTGCCAGGAAATCGCTTCCCCTTCGCGGTCGTTATCTGAAGCAAGCAGAACCTGGTCTGAATTCTTCGCGTCTTTCTGGAGCTCCTTCAGAAGCTTGGCGCGGCCACGCACGGTGATATATTCCGGCTCAAAGTGGTCTTCAACATTGATTGCCATGCGGCTTTTTGGCAAATCGATCAAGTGCCCCATGGACGCTTTGACTTTGTAGCCCGTGCCAAGATAATGCTCAATGGTCTTGGCCTTTGCCGGTGACTCCACAATTATAAGCGTCTGTTTTTTTTTGGCACCTGATTTTTTTGCCATAGGAGCCTCTTCTGTGCCTGTTTTTTTTGTACGTGTCGTTTTTGCAGCTGTTCCTGCCATACTCTACTCCCGGGCGGCTGCAAACAAAGACAGCTGCCCGCCTTGTACAAGACTGTGGCCGCCAGGCACATCCTGGCGCACCGCCACAAAGTCCGCATAGTTTTTTATCACCGGAGCTCCTTCCTCAAGGAATTTTTCCGGCGTGTTCCGCATTTTTGAAGCCCCGTTTTTTTTGGCCATAAGCCGCCTTGCCCCCCGTTCATAAGCCTGTTTCGCAGAATCACAGAAACACGCTTCGTGGAACAAAAGCTCACGGTTGTAGTCAATGGCAAAATCCGCCGTGATAAGCGCACCGCTTCCAGGAGGAGCCTGAGTGACCACCGTTGCAGACGAAACAGCCGCCACGATGCGGTTGCGCTGCACATAACGCCACGGTTCAGGCGGAGAGCCGGGCACGTATTCGCTTACCAAGGCACCGCCTGAGGCTATGATGTGCCTTGCAAGACATTTGTTTGCAGACGGCATCACCGTGTCTATGCCGCAAGGAAGCACCGCCACCGTTGAAGCCTGTTCACCGGAAGAAAGCGCCCCCCTGTGCGCAAAAGAGTCCACGCCATAAGCAAGCCCGCTTACCACACAGAAGCCGTTTTGTGCCGCAGAGCGCGCGAATTCCATGGTCGCTTCCGCAGCTTCCTCGCAAACCGCGCGAGTTCCAACAACGGACACGCAGGGTTTCTGTAACGCCGCAAGGCTTCCCCGGTACAGCAGGAGATACGGCGGGTCGAACATTTCACGAAGCAGGGCCGGAAACGCAGGTTCATCGCAGCGAACGCCACCGATACCGCACTTTTCAAGGAGCCTCAAATTTCTTATGGCCCGAAGAGAAACCCGCGCGCCATCCCAAAGCGCAGTGCGTATGGGTCTCTTAATAAGAAGGGAAATGTCTGCTATAGACAGTACCGCAAGGTCGCTTAAATTGTCAAGATTTTTCTTTAAAAATATCTTTTCCTGAAGAGAAAGAAAGGATATGTCAGCCAGGGCAAGGTCGAATTCATCCACCGTTCAAAGGTACTCACTGTGAATACATAATGTCAAGTGTTTTTTTCTTGTTTGCTTCGGCATCAGCGACTTTTTCGGCGTTGGGCTTGAGCTTGATAATCTGGTCGTACAGGGCGACGGCCTTTTCAAACTGGTATGTGGAGTAATAGGCCCGAGCAAGAGCGAACATCCCGTTGGTGTCCTTTGACTGCACGGACAAAAAGCGCTCAAGATACGGAATGGCTTCTTCGTTGCGGTCAAGCTCATACACATAAAGCACCCCGATGCCGTACAGCGCACGGTAATATTTGGGCTCTATCTCAAGAGAACGCAGGAATGCCTGCTCCGCAAGGTTGTAGTAACGCATTTTTTGAACCGCAGCCTCGCCGCCGCCAGTGGCACTGTAATCAAGGCTTGCGTTTGCCATGTAAGTTGCGCACGCACCTACATAATAAAACAGGTTCGCGTTGTCAGGGTAGAATGTGACGGCCTTCTGGAAACATTTCAAGGCTTCACCGTACATGCGTTCATCAAGATAGCGGGTGCCAAGAATCTTGTACCAGATGCCTTCCTGGGACTGCGTAGTGACCAAATCCAGCGCACGGGCATCGTACTTTCGAAGCGCCTCGATCAACTCTTCCTTCGTGGTGGGATGATCAACACCTTCTTCCATTTTTTGCATACGCTTTACTGAATTGTACGAAACACCGCATGACACGGCGCACAGCACCGCCACGCACAAAGACACAAGCGAAACAAAGCGAACACAGCCCTTTTTCATGGTTCCTCCACCTAAATGCACAGAACTGGTACCAGAGCGGCACAGTTCGTTTTTGAGACACAAAACATGACAGACTCCCCGCAAAATAACGGCCGACGGCCCGATGCCGATTTACACCGACGCAGCCTTGTCATGGCCCGGAAAATATGTTCCGTGGTACTCATGCAGCTGGCCGTCATCAATGTGTGTGTAAATCTGCGTGGTAGAAAGGTCGGAATGGCCCAACAGCTCCTGCACGGCACGCAGGTCGGCACCACCTGAAAGAAGGTGGGTCGCGAATGAATGGCGAAGCGTGTGCACTTTTGCATGGACCCCGCTCTTTGCTTCAAGCGTCTGGAAATTTTTCCAGATGCCTTTGCGCGAAAGGCGTTCGCCGTTGCGGTTCACGAACACTTCCGGCACCTGCTTCTGGCCCACCAGCGCAGGACGGGCTTCGTAAAGCCATCGGCGCAGCCAGTGCTCGGCCACAGTCCCAAAGGGCACGATGCGCTCCTTGTCGCCTTTTCCGCGCACGATAATCATGCGCTCCGCAAAATGCACGTTCGCAAGAAGCAGTCCAGATGCCTCCGAAATGCGGAGCCCGCAGCTGTAAATAAGCTCGTACAGCGCACGGTCCCGGAGGCCCAGAGGCGTGGAACAGTCGATGCTGGCAAGAAGGGAATCAACTTGCTCCACCGAAAGCACCCGGGGCAGCGCACGGCTTGCTTTGGGACGGTCAAGCTCAAGCGCGTAGTTTTCAGCCCAGAAACCTTTTCGGCGCAGGAAAGCGCCAAAGGCCCTGAGCGATGAAATGTCCTTCGCAATCGTAAGCTCCGTGCAGCCCGACGTATTCCGCCACACAAGATAGTACAGCAGCTGCTTGGTTTCCACATCATGAATCGACAAGCCTTTTTCGTCGAGATAACGGAAAAATGTCTCAATGCACCGCACATAGGTATCTGCCGTAAGCTCCGCGCGGCGAGCCACAAGCGAAAGGTCGTTGTAGAATTCCTGCAGCAGCCGCTTTGTCTCCGAGGAAAACTCCACGGCCGCAGGTGTTTTTTGCATTCCAGGCCGCTCCGTTACCGTTCAGACGAAAGGTCTATGGCTCGGCTCAGCTGCTGCGTTCTCCAGCATGCAGGAACCGAATAGTCATCTGGCTTGAATGACATGCCGGCAGGCGGCTCGATAGAGCGCTCAAGACGTGATGCATTGACCAGCTGCTCGCTGTAGGTGCCTTCCCGTTTTCCCTCTTCGTTCACGGGCGCGTTTTCATGCGGAATGTCCATGTTCTTGTTTGCATGTGAATCAAACTGCCCGGGATTTCCAAAGCTTGTTGAACGCACCATCACCGGATCGTCAAGCCGCACCTCGTCGCGGGAAGCAAACAGGTTCTTGCCCTGTAGCACCTTTTCAAATACGCCCTGGGACATCACATCGCTGTTTTCGACAGCGGCTTCACGGGACGGAACGGCCGATTCATCGTCAGACGAAACAAAGCCGGTGGCGATGACCGTAACAGACACCTTGTTGTCCATCTCGGGGTTGATGACCTGGCCCCAGAAAACGCGCACTTCGGAATCGGCGGAAGCCTTGATGGTGTTCACGATTTCTTCCACTTCGGTCATGGCCAAATCTTCCGAACTGGTTATATTCACCAGAATATTGCGGGCACCATCAATCTGGCGGTTTTCAAGCATGGGGTTGCTGATGGCTTCTGTGGCTGCATCGATGGCGCGGTTTTCACCTTCACCATTTCCAACGCCAAGAATCGCATCGCCCTGCCCCATCATCACGCTCTTTACATCGGCAAAGTCGATGTTCACGGCCCCGGCCTTGGTAATGATTTCAGAAATGCCCTGCACGCCTTGGCACAGCACGTTGTCCGCAATGCGGAATGCCTGGCTGAAGCTCAGTTTTTTGTCAACAATTTTCATCACCTGCTGGTTGGGAATCACAATGAGCGAGTCCACGCTCTCCCGAAGCCTGTCAAGGCCCTGCTCGGCAAACTTCATGCGCACGGCCCCTTCAAACGTGAACGGCGTGGTCACCACCGCGATTGTGAGGGCTCCCTGCTCACGTGCAATCTGGGCGACAATCGGAGCTGAACCAGTTCCCGTGCCTCCACCCATGCCAGCCGTGATGATCACCATGTCGGCGCCCTTCACCACGTTGGTAATCATTTCGGTGTCTTCCCTGGCCGCATCTTCGCCAACCTGGGGATTTCCACCGGCTCCAAGGCCGCCTGTAAGCTTTTGGCCAATGGCAAGACGTTTCGAGGCAAGCGACGTGTTCAGCGCCTGCAGATCGGTGTTGAGAACAACAAATTCAACATCGCACACACCTGATTCAATCATGCGGTTTACAGCGCTGGAGCCACCGCCGCCACAGCCTATGATTTTGATGACCGTGGGGTTTGCCGCATGCAGCGCGGAGCCCGATTCATTTACAACAGAAAAGTCCAACATAGTTCCTCCCGACCCTCCATCCGTCCTGTTCCCTTGCAGAAGCGGATGTCTTTTTGAATTATGGCACTTCTGAAAATACTTTCGGTTTTAGAAGTGCCTGCCCATCTTGCGGAAGTGCAGCGCCACCGCACGGGCTTTTGGAACAAGAGCCGCCGCATGCCAAATCAGGCCGCGAACGTCTCATCCATATGTATTCACCGTCCAGTTTTCCCTTCAGAAAGACAGTGTACAAACCGTTTTCACATGCCATCTGGCGCACCGCCAGCGGCAGTCCTAAAAGAACGACTTGAAGAAGTCCACAAGCCCGTTTCTTTTTTTGTCCTGCGTGTCGCCGTCAGACTTTTTGCTTTTGTGGCGACCGGCTTCTTTTGCGGCTTCGTCTTTGTTTGCAAGCACAAGCCCCACCACCGTGGCAAAATCAGCCTCGCGGTATGAGGCATCAACACCGCCAAGATCAGAGCTTACACCGATACGAACGGAACTGGTTCCCCACACCGCCTGTGCAAGCTCAACCACGCCGGGAAGCAACGCCCCTCCACCGGTCAGTATGATGCTGCCGTTCAGTTTGGTCACGTTGGCCCGCTGCACAACCTCCCGTCTCGCCATGGAAAAGATTTCTTCCATGCGCGGCTGAATGATTTGGCACAACTGGTGCCGCGTAGTCTGCTCAGGAGGCCGTCCGCCCACGCCCGGAATTATCACTTCATCATCCATCTGATTTTCATCGAACCAGCAGCAGCCATGCTCAAGCTTGATTTTTTCCGCCACGGGATTTGGCACACCTTTGACCATGGCTAT
The DNA here is from genome assembly GCA_022510905.1 of Treponema sp. GTDB lineage: Bacteria > Spirochaetota > Spirochaetia > Treponematales > Treponemataceae > Treponema_D. The sequence goes on along the minus strand of JAFLSN010000002.1, from coordinate 76,341 downwards.
GTCGTTGGTGACCATGTTGCCACCTACAGGAATCGACACCGTAAAAATAGGCGCCCCCTTGTACAGCACCATCACATCGGTGGTTCCGCCGCCAATGTCAATCAGAATGGAGCCCAAATCCATTTCGTCATCATGGACGGTGGAACAGGCGGCGGCAAGTGTCTTGAGCATCACGCCGTCAAGCTGATAGTCCGCACGTGCGATGCACTGCCGTATGTTCGTGTACGCTGTTATGGAAGCCGTCACTATGTGCACCTTCACTTCAAGCCGAACACCCATCATGCCAAGCGGATTTTTTATGCCAGAAAGTCCGTCGATTATGTATTCCTGCGGGATCACATGGAGAGGCTTTTTATCCATGGGAATAACCACGGCCTTTGCCGCTTCGATGGCACGGCGTTTTGCGTTTTCAGAAATCTCCAGCGCCCGGTTTTTGCCGCTTTGGTCAACGCCTATCTGACCTTTAGAGTTGAAGCTTTCAACCTGCGCGCCACCGATGGCCGTATAAACCGTCATCACCTCAAATCCGGCGCTCTGCTCGGCGGCCTCGATGGTTTCTTTAATCGCGGTCATAGCCGCATCGATATTGACGATAACCCCGTTGCGAAGCCCCTGTGAAGGCTTTTTTGCCACGCCGATAATCTCAATGCCACCTTCTGCGGAAATTTCACCTATGACAACCCTGATGGTACTTGTACCAATATCAAGGCCCACGATTATGCTGCTCACAGTAGAGCCATCCTCCTAACGCCTGCGGTATGAAACAGAGCCATAGCGCAAGTCAATCTCACCGACGGCAGGATCAATGGAATTGACAACATCAAGCGCAACCATCATGTACTGCAAGGCCTCCTCGTTCAGCGAACGATCCGTCAGCACACGCACACGCATATGCACGGGATAGAGCACCAGTTCATAGCTGCCATATTCTTTTGGCACCACTTTGATTTCTGAAATGGCGGCAAAATATTTCTGCGGCAAGCGTCTGATTGTCGCAATCTGTTCCATAAGGCCACGGTATTTCTGCGGCAACCGCATTCCTTCCTGCACACGGTCAATCGGCAGCCCGGAAACAAGCGGAACGGAACTGTCTGAAACAAGCGAGCCGCCGGCAGACGTAAATAATACACCATTCTCGTCTATTTGAACAGGTATAGAGCGATCCTGCATGGTCACAATCGTTTTTGCAACCGGCACCCTTTCCTTAATCTGAATTATCACACGGTCGGGAAAGTGCTTGTCAACAGAAATGGTTTCTATCCCGGGAATAACAGAAAGGCACGAAACGGCTTTTTCGCTGTCAAACTGAATCCAAGTCGCGTTTGCCATAGGAGAAAGCAGCTGGGAAACCTGCGCCGGCCTCAACGTGGAAAGCCCCGAGATCTTGATTTTTGCAGGCGCAAGGCAGGGAATCACAAACACATACAATATGCCTTCCACCAGAAGCGCGATAGCCATGACAAGCACCACGATTTTTAAAACAAAAATCCGTCTGTCTTTTTTTTCCGGTTTTTGCGAATCATGCACGGGTGCTCCTCCCAACGCATAATAGTCAAAGTCTGAAGCTGGCGTATCGCTCATATACTTTTTTCCACTCCCGTCCGCCATTCAATTTTAAAACTGCACATCATATGCATCAAATCCCTGAGAGGCACCGCCTGACATAACGGTGCCAGCAGATATATCTGGCCCTTCGCAATGCGAGGCGTTCACCATAAAGCCGCACATGCACAGCGTGACAATCAGAGAAGAACCTCCCGAAGAAAAAAACGGAAGAGGTATGCCGGTAGTCGGAGCCGCGCCGCACACAACCGCGCAGTTCATTATGGACTGAAGAACCACGATTGACGTGCAGCCAAAGCAACCGAACGCCGCGAACCTATCAGGACTTGTAAAGGCCACAACGTAGCCACGCCATGCAAAAAATACAAGCAACGCAAAATATGCGGTTACCCCCAGAAGTCCCATGGCGCTTGCCCAGCCCGCAAAAATATAGTCCGTCTGCACTTCGGGAATGCTCGACACTTTGTCAAGCCCCGTTCCCATTCCCATGCCCCACAGTCCTCCTGTGATAATCGCACGGCGCGAGGCAAACTGCTGGTAGCCTGAAGTAAGCACATATTCCCCCGGCTTAAAAAAAGCGACCAGACGATTTATGCGGTAAGGCTCGATCGCAATCATCAGCGCCGCCGCAGGAACCGCAAGCAGAATCAGCGGAAGGAACCAATCCATTTTAGCTCCACACACAAAAAACATGATGCAGCCGATGGCAAAAATAAACAGCCCCGTCGAGAAATCCTTCTGCAAAAACACCACACCAACAAACAGCAGCAGGCCGCTCAATGGATACCAAAATGATTTTCTGGTGTCGTCGTTTACATCGAGCTGCTTGTCGAACAGGTTTGCCAGAAACAGGACCACCACGAACTTTGCAAGCTCCGACGGCTGGAATGTCGCCACATGCGGAATGCGGATCCAGCGCGGCGCACCTTTGCGCGCATCGCCGATTCCGGGCAGAAAGGTCATCAGGCAGAGTATGAATGTCGCCAGCACAAGAAGCGGAAGCATAGCACGGATTTTTTTAATCGGAAGCTGGGCGAATACAAAAAGTCCTGCGAACCCCACCGCCGAGCACATGAGCTGCCGAAATATAAAATAATATTTGTCATTGAACAGCCTCTGGGCCGTACTAGGCGTGCACACGCAGAGCGTACAAAGTCCGAGCCCCCAAAGCAGCACGATGGCCACAATCAAGCCGGCATCGCTCTTACGGTACCTTTCAACTGGCCGGTCAGCAAAAAACGTAAAGCTGCTCATTTTGCCCCTCCGGAATTTCCCTGCAACAGCGGCACAATGCGTTCAAGCGCCATGCCACGGGACGCTTTCAGCAAAATCAGGTCACCCTTTTTTGCGGCTTTCTTTACAATCTTTGCCACTTTTGACATGGCACTGTCATCGAATTCTTCTACATAGTAAAGCTTGGCTGTTCCACCTGCTTTTTCCGCAGCCAAAAACGCTTCCTTCATCAGTGGGCCCACGAACACGACAACCGAAGCCGTGCTTTGGGCCGCACAGGTTCCAATGGCACGGTGGGAAGCATCTGCCTCACCGCCAAGTTCAAGCATGTCGCCCAAAACAAAAATACGCCTTTTCACATCAGGAACAGACGAAGCAAATGCAACCGCTTTTTGCATGGAATCAGGATTTGCGTTGTAGCAATCCTGCACTATCGTGTAGGTTCCCCGCACGATTTGGCTCCGTCCAAAAAGCGGCTGCACTTTCTGCGCCCCACGAATAATTTCTGAAGCTGAAAGCCCGAGCGACTGCGCAAGCACAATGGCGGCTAGCGCATTTTTAAAGTTGTGCATGCCGGGAAGTGGAAACAACGCCCGCTGTCCCGCAATGCTGAATTCAGTGCCAGCCAGTCCACGGTCGGCCACAAAACGCACCGTTGAATCATGCGCATTGATGCCGTAATACACCACGTTGCCTTTCGCTTCGCGCGCCAGCAGCTTGGCATAGTCATCATCAAAAGGAATGACGGCGACATTTTCTCCGCGGCCCTTGAAATACGAAAAGATTTTTGCCTTTTCATGGGCAATGGCATCGCGGCTTCCGAACTTCCCGATGTGAGCGGTTCCGATGTTGGTAACTATGGCTGCCTGCGGCTTCAGCACGAACGCAAGCTCATCCATTTCATGCTCGCGGTTTACTCCCATTTCAAAAATTCCCACTTCGTGCTCGGCCCGAATTTTGAACACTGAAAGCGGAAGGCCCGTTTCGCTGTTCAGATTTCCTTCGGTGGCAACAACACGATAGCGTTCCGAAAGTATCGTGGCGGCAATCTCTTTGGTGGTGGTCTTTCCGCTGGAGCCCGTGACACCGATACGGATAAGGCGGGGAAATTTTTCGACATATCGAGCCGCGGCATGCTGCAAGGCACCGAGCGTGTCTTCCACCGCAATAAATACCCCCAGAGGGTATTTGGCAGAAAGCCCTGAATACAAGTCCTTTTGTTCCTTGTAGTGCTTGCGTTCAACAAAAACGGCGCTGGCCCCGGCTGCAAGAGCATCTGGAATATAGGCGTGTCCATCCTGTTTTTCGCCGATGAGCGGCACAAACAGGCATTTGTCCCCAACAACACGGCTGTCAGTGGCCACCGACAAGAACACAAGACTGTCCGGCCCGAGAACCCGCGTGCCTTTTACGGCGCCAAGCAGTTCTTCGAGAGAAAGGAGGGTCTGCGACTGTTCTTGAACGGAATCTGTGCCGGTCATTTTTTTGCATCCTTCATTTCTACGCGAACGATTTCTTCTGTTTCTGCACGGCGCATTCCAAGCTCGTCTTCCGCGATACGCTGGATGCGGTCAGAACTTGAAAGCAGACTGATGTCGGTGATAAGCTTTTTGTTCTGTTCAACCAAATCCTCCTGCTTTTTTTCAAGCGCCAGCACTTCGTTCCGAAGCTCCGTGTACTTGCGGGCTTGAATGCCGTTGACCACCAGCAGCGCCGGCACACACAGCGCCGCAATCGTGGCAACCACGGTCTTTAAAAGCTGCCTGCTGTCTTTTTTCATCTAAACTGCCTCCACTCCGACAAGACGCCGGCTGTCCGCGTTCCGTATTTTTTTAACCACACGAAGCTTGGCGCTCCGCGAGGGTGAATTGACCCGCACTTCCTCGGCGCAGGGCTCAACCGGTTTTTTGGTGAGCACCATGGCACAAGGTTTTCCTCCGCACATGCACGAAGGAAGCTCCGGGGAACACACACATGCCTTCCCCAGATTGCGGAAATAGTTTTTTACCATGCGGTCTTCCAGCGAATGGAAAGTTATGACGCCAAGCTTGCCTCCCACTGCAAGCGTGTTGAAGGCATCATGCAGAGCACCTGGCAGCCGCACCAGCTCCCCGTTCACGGCAATCCGCAGCGCCTGAAACGTGCGTGTAGCCGGATGAAGGGAACCGTGCCGATACTGCGCAGGCACCGCATGGTACACTATGTCTGCTAGCGACAGGGAGGATGCAATGCTCCCGGTTTTTCTGGCGGCAACAATAGCTCTCGCAATCCGCCGTGAAAATTTCTCCTCCGCATACCGGTATATAAGATTCGCCAGCTGCTCCTCTCCCATCGTATTGACGAGCTCGGCTGCGCTTAATCCGGCGTCGGGCCGCAGACGCATATCGAGTTTTTCATCATGACGAAACGAAAATCCTCTTCCGCTACGTTCATAATGAAAAACGCTAATGCCCAAATCGAACAAAATCAGGTCAGGCTGGCGCTTTTCCAGCGGGTAGTCATGGAAAAAATCCGAAAACCACCCGCTAAAAAAGTCCATGCGAGACCCGAACGGAGCAAGGCGTTCGCGTGCACGGCTTTGAATCTGCACATCAGCGTCAACGCCAAGAATGTGTACCGAAGGATATTTTTCAAGGAAGTTAAACGAATGCCCACCCTCGCCCAGTGTAGCGTCAATCATGAACGCATCGTTTTGGAACGGCTCGCCCAAAGGCGAAAGCAGCTCCAGACACTCATGCAGCAGCACTGGCGTATGGACAAATTCCACTTTTTACCCCACCCACATTTCTCCAGAAACAGGCCCGGTGTTCCGTAAACCTGTTCGATATGCTTATGCGCAAATCCCGAACCGTGCTTATACGGCGCGGCATTCCGCAATAAACAACGTTTTTACAGCAGGATGTTGCCCATGCTTTCTTCGGCGGCCTCAAGGTACTGCGCCTCATTCTTGTCACAGTACGCGCGGTACGAGGCGGCATCCCACAGCTCAAGATATTTGATTGAACCACGGAGCAGGCACTCGGCGCCGCACAGAAGCGAGGCGTAGTCGCGAAGCCCCTGGGGAATGGACAGACGGCCAGACTTGTCAAATTCAAGTTTCTGGGCAGGCTGGATGAATTCTCGCAGCACCAGATTCTGCCGGGTGTTGAACAACGATGCGGAGCCGATGATTTTTTCGGCAAGCTTTGTCCATTCTTCGGTCGTAAAAAGCATGAGACAGTGGTCAGGGCCCTGCGTGACATAGAGTTCGTTTTGTTGCAAAACAGTACGCAATTTCGCCGGAAAATTCAGTCTCCCTTTCTCATCCAGCGTAATGCTGTACACACCAGTCAGCATGTCCATAGCCACGTCTCACCACTTTTCCCCACTAATTCCCACTTAACAATCATTTTATTTGTTTTTTTGATAATGTCAATGCACTTTTCTGCCGATGCAGGCATTTTTTTTGCGCAAAACGGCGCTTCCCGCCTATCGATGTATAGCCACCCCAGATACAGCGTTTACAGAATTCCCACGACACAATAAGGCGGTAAAGCGCGGATGACTTGCAACAAGAACGGCCTGACATGCGCTTCCCTAAAAACGAAGGCTGAAAGCTGGAAACGAACCGACGGCACGGCATCGCTTTCCGCATGGACTTTGGCGCATATGCGGATTTTTGAGCCAGGACTGGAAAGGCGGCAATATCCAACCAAAAAGAGTTCAACAAAGAGGATGGAGGGTGGCTAAGCTCAGTGAAAACCGGCACATATTTGCATGAACCGTTGTGGTGTCAGCGCAGCCTGAAAAAATCTAAAAGCCTGAACAAAAGCTTATATTATGGCCAAAATCACATAAAAAGTGATTTGCCCGTCCCACAGAAAACGAATCGTTTGGCAATATTTAAAGGCTCTTGACAGGTCAAACAATACGGAACAAGCTTTAACCGGCGACAAAGCAAAGAATTCCGGCTTGATGTCCATGCACTGCGGAATACGGCCCAACATTCTTCGGGCTTTAAATTTGGCGGACGGCGTTGTATACTGGCTTCGTCCGCATGATAAACACAGTGAACGAAACGCACCTACACAAGACTCTCAAAACCCTGTATGCACTGCAACATGAAGGCAGCGCCACCGAAGTTGAAATACCGCCCTACATCGCAGACATAGCCACCGCTGACGGCGACATAATCGAGATACAAACAGGGAGCCTTTCCCGCCTCAAAGAAAAAGCCGCCCATTTTGTGCGGCAGGGACGGTACGTAACGGTGGTGTATCCCCTCGTGGTGGAAAAAGTGATTGAAACACGTACCACGGCTGGAAAAATCACGCGGCGAAAAAGTCCAAAAAAGCAGCACCTGTACAGCATGTTCAGGGAGCTTACAGGGCTTTGTTCCGTGCTGCTTGACAAAAACATAAGTCTTGAAGTACTTGAAGTGGCAGTCACGGAAGAACGTTTTGCCACGGAAGAACCCGTACAGTCAAAAAACGGCCGCCGGCGTTTTTGCAAACGCTGGCTCAAGAAGGGGAAGCGGCTTGAATCTATCAAAGAGAGGCATGTATTCCACGGAAAACGCTCATGGAACCTGCTGCTCCCACACAAAGTCGCGGAGCCGTTCACCAAAAACGATGTATATCTGGCGCTCAAGTCCGATGGAATCTCCGCAAGTGCAAACGAAGTTTCGCTAATGCTCTGGGTGTTTGCGCACATGCAGCTGGTGATCCAAGACGGAAAACGCGGAAGGGAAAACTTGTACCGAAGGAACACAAAAGCTTTACCCGATTGAACCGCCGAAAGACCTGAAAAATGCATGCCACGCATACATGCATACACAGCCGGATGAATACAGAACAGCCCGCAACAAGCTTTTTACGGTAATGCTTCCGAACCTCCGACCGCACAGCGCCTTTCGCCAATACAGCAATCTGTGCCATCCAAGGTTCAGGCATTCCTTGCACAGGCGAAACCGTATGCCACTAACAGCGTATTGTATGAACCCGGTCAAAACATACAAGAAAATGCAGCCAAAAGCATAAAATCCCGTATAAATACCGATGCATCCATGCATAAAAAAACCCCGCAGCAAATGCCACAGGGTTTCTAGAAGCTATTTCAGATGGTCAGGCGGACAAATCACCACGAATCCCACATGTCGTCTTCATCGCGATTTTCCATGTCATACAGGTCTGTAACAGCACGGAGATCATCGAAGTAAAGGTAGTAGGAGCCGCGGGCTTCCATCGGATTGCAGTCAATCCGGAAGCCCACAATGCGGAGACCCGGTTTGTCACCATGGTACACACTCTGCTGAACAATTCCATGCTCCCCATCAGGAGAAGGAGGAATGGCAGTTGTGAGTTTCTTCCAGCCACTGAATTCCAGTGACCCCAGGTAAACCTCAAAATTGTTGCCGTTGTAATCCTGCACCATAAGCCAGATTGTGTGAGACATATTGCGCCCGCAAATCCACACGCTCACAGTTTTAGTAATGCCTTCAATCGGCACGGGACGGGCGGCGGTCACAAAGAATGAATTTACGCCACGGCGGAAAAATTCAACCTTAACGCCAAGAACTTTGGAATCCTCAGTATCCTGGCTACCGGCATCCTGAAGCTCGTCTTTTGCGAGCGGACTTCCATCGAACAGGCGGCCAGAAATCACGCCATAATCGGGTGAAATGTGCACATTCCAAGAACCTTCGCGTTCAAAGCGATCCACACTCACCTCACGAAGCGCCTGACGTGCGCTGTCGTTTCCAATGGTGGATGCGTCAGGGTCAGAGAGACTGGAGCTCTCGGAATCCGAAGACTGGGCGACAAGCGTTCCTGCCGCAACAAGCGCAACCGCCAGCATTGTAACATATAATTTTTTCATCTGCCTTTCCTCTTATTCTTCTGAAGATGAGCTGGTGGTACTTTCACCAGAACTGTCCGACGAGCTGCTGTCTGAACCAGAACCGCCAGCATTGTCGCTGTCACCAAAATCGGACTGGCGCAAATCGTATCCATCGTAGATGTTGACAAGCGTGTTTGTAGTATATTTGAGCTGGTCAAAATAAACGGTGTAATCGTCCACGGCCTCCGTTACATCAGATCGGATGCGGAAACCAACAAAGCGGAACACTTCACCTGTACGGAATTTTGAGTGCTGGCGAATACGGCCAGGCACATTCACGACCATATTTTTCCAGCCCTGGAATTTGAGGTCGCCCACCTTTAGCACGTGCACACTTCCGTATGCATCGCGAACAAGCACTTCAAGGCGATACAGATAGTTGGCACCCCACACCCAGAAATCGATCTGGGTCACCGTACCGAGGAACGGAATTTCGTAGGCCTCACCGTCCTTGGTGGGATATACTTCAAACCAGTTGTCGCCCTTGCGGTCATACGCGACTTTTACACCAAGCACCTGCGCGGTAGGATCGCCGTCCTTGCGGTATGGTCGAAGGGAATTGGGTATTCCCTCAAAGTTTTTTATGATAGGATAGCCTTCTGTTACAAAACGGCTGGCCTTCACATCCCATGTCCACTCCATGTCATCCGGTGTATCGAAGTTATCGATAACAATTGTCTCCACAGCCTTGGCACTTGGCTGCGCAACTGCGGGAACACAGCATGCACACACCAGCGCAAGGCATCCAGAAATGACTACGCCCTTTTTCATGCAAATCTCCTTAGACTGGCCGCTTTCCATAAAATCCACAGAAAACATACCGTTTTCATTTATCGGATTTTTTGTGCGCGCCGTTTAGCATTTTTTTTACTGTCGAGCAAAAATCGTGTCAGTCCACCTGCAACGGCAAAAGCCATGCAAGTGCCTTTATTATAGTTTTCCAATCAATCTTTGTCAAACGAATTTGCAGCATATTGCCCATTTTTCGTCTTGAATTTTCACGATAAAGATTATATGCTTTACATGTTTGCATTATCTTATTATGAAAGGAGCACGTATGTTCAGCTACACAGAACTAGGTCTTGTGAACACGAAAGACATGTTCGCAAAGGCAATGAAGGGTGGATACGCCATTCCCGCCTACAACTTCAACAACATGGAACAGATGCAGGCCATAATCCAAGCCTGTGTCGAAACCAAGTCGCCTGTGATTCTGCAGGTGTCCAAGGGCGCGCGAAACTACGCCGACAAATTCATACTGCGCAACATGGCCCGCGGCGCGGTTGAATATGCGCACGAGCTTGGTGCGGACATCCCAATCGTGCTGCACCTTGACCACGGCCCGAACTTTGAGGTTGCAAAAGACTGTATCGACAACGGCTTTTCTTCCGTGATGATTGACGGCTCATCGCTTTCATACGACGAGAACGTAAAGCTGACAAAGCAGGTGTGTGACTATGCCCACAGCCAGAAGGACTACGTAACGGTCGAGGCCGAGCTCGGGGTGCTGGGCGGTGTTGAAGACGATGTTGCGGCAGAAGAAAGCAAGTACACGAAACCTGAGGAGGTTGTTGACTTCACAAGCAAGACCGGCTGCGATTCGCTTGCCATTTCCATCGGCACAAGCCACGGCCGCTGCAAGTTCACTCCGGAGCAGTGCACGTTGGTGGACGGGGTGCTCATCCCTCCGCCGCTCGCCTTCGATGTTCTTGAAGGCGTTGAGAAGCAGCTTCCGGGCTTCCCCATAGTGCTCCATGGTGCATCATCGGTGCCTGTTGAATATGTCAAGGAAATCGAAAAATACGGCGGAAAGATTCCAAATTCCGTAGGTATTCCAGAAGACCAGCTCCGGAAGGCCGCAAAGAGCGCGGTGTGCAAGATCAACGTGGACTCAGACGGACGACTTGCCATGACCGCAGCCGTGCGCCGCATCTTCGCCGAGCAGCCGGACGTGTTCGACCCGCGCCTGTATCTTGGTCCAGCCCGCGAGGAACTCAAAAAAATGTACGCCCGCAAGAACGTGGAGGTCATGGGCAGCGCAGGGCATGCGTTCGACTGACGTTCACAAACATTGACCACCTAAAAAAAAACGCAGGCACATGTCAAACCAAGTCCCGGGCAGTCTGATCCACGGCTCCCGGGACTTGGTTTAATTAGCATCCAAGCAAACCCAGAGCCGACACGCAGCCGCTTTGTGCAAACCTGCTGCCATTCCACATGCAAATAGCAAAGCTGCTCACATGTCCATGCAAGCAGGATTGACGGTTTCTTTTCTGCATGAAAGGCATGACGCGGCTGCCGCAGCCGAAAATACAAGGCAAAGTGGAAGCCACAGAAAAAGCGGGCTTCCAAAATACCACAAGGTTTCGAGCGCAGGCGGTACCATCAGGCAGACAAAGGCAAGCAAAGCGTAAACAACCACACGAAAGGCGCTTTTTGCCTTGATTCCGCAGCACAGCTTCCGCAGAAAAAACGATACCAGCTGCAGGGCAGAAACACCTAGCACCGGCTTTGCAAACAGCAGAAACAGCGAAGGGCGCTCTTCCCCCGTAATCACCAGAAACGGAACAAACACGGCATAAAAAGATGCCGTCAGCGGAAAAAAAGCAGACAGCTTGTAGCCGCAACTATCGCGCGAAACCAGCAGAAACAAAGCATACAGCGCCCCGACAGGAAGCAGCCACTGAAATAAAAAGCGCATGGAAAAGCCGGAAACAAACGAAGCCGTCCACACGTGTTCTGTAAAGATGAACATCGCCTTGACCGCGCATATCAGCACCGCCATGATGCAGCCGCACAGCACTGGAGGAACAAACGACTTGCGTTCATGTTCAGGCTGGGCAAACATGTAGCCCGCCACCGCCGCAGGAATTGCGACAAGCAAAAACAAATACATGCCCTACCCTACCACAGCGCCAGTTTTTTTGCAACCGATGCTATTGCCTCGGGATGAATGCCAAACAGCCCGGCCTGTACACTGCCAGAAACCTTCCAGCTCCATTCACCTTGTCCTGCACGGTGGACTGGAAAGACGGCATACATCCAGCTTTTTGCAGGCAGAACACGCGGACAGATCCCGCACCGTCTCCCGGTTTTCTTTAATGTACAATTTTTGTGCAGCTCCAACACCATTTCCGTTAAGGCGTTTTTGAATCCCCGGCAGCTTTTTTGGAAAAAGTTTTGCCGTTTTTATTTGCGGAAACACATTCTTGCGCGGCAAAAAGCGCCGGGTCATGGTATACCTCTTCCGTCACCAGTGAAACGTTACCCTCCAAGCCCCTTTTTTCCGATGCAGAAGTCGGATGTGATTTTATTAAGCTTGATAACTGAGTAGCAATAAAGAAATCCTTAGACTTTGCCATGTGTGTTGTTCTCATAATATATTGCGGTCACGGGTCATCCACTTTATTTCGCCCCTGCTTGCAGCAAGGTTTCAAGCCAGGCCCTGGCTTTGCGGAAGCACGGTATGTACCATGTTCTGCACGAACAACCGGCCTGAACATCGCTCCATCACACAGCACCCGCGAAAAACTTCTGCCAGAAAATTGCAAACAACATTTTTACAAGTCGTGACACACATTTAGCTGCATGGTATACTGGGAACATGGTCATTATCGCAGAAATCGGCACTGCGCACGGCGGCGCAAAAGACAAGGCAGCCAGACTTATCGATGCGGCGGCACATGCTGGCGCCGATGCCGTAAAATTCCAGTGGGTCTATGCAGATGAAATCCTGCACCCCGATACAGGCATGGTGCAGCTTCCAGGCGGTGCGGTGCGTCTCTACGACCGCTTCAAGCAGCTTGAAGTGCCAGAGGAGTTTTTTGACTTCTGCAAAAACTACGCGCACAGGCAAGGACTCCTGTTCATGTGCTCGCCGTTTGGACTTCGCTCGCTTGCAGGCCTTGCGGCAATAAAGCCGGATGCGATAAAAATCGCAAGCCCCGAAGTGAACCACACCCCATTGCTCAGAGCCGCCTCAGAATTCTACGGCAAAATTCCGCTCGTACTTTCAAGCGGAGTCTCCACCTTGGGCGACATTGAACGGGCCGTTACCGCGCTCACGGACTGCACCACTTTTCTGGCTGACCAGAACAAAATGCCGAATCAAAAAGCGGAATACAAACAAGAACCAAAGCCGTGCGCTTTGGCTTCCATTGTGCCAGATGTCACTTCCGTGCAAAACCAGAACGATTATTCCATGAAAAATCCTTGCGGCGCATCCGCAGAAACTGTGGGAAGTCCGATACAGAAAAACAAAACCAGCCTTGCGCCTCTCACGCTCCTCCACTGCATCACAAGCTACCCGGCACCAGAAACAGAATACAACGTGCGCTGCATAAAAACACTTTCTGACATTTTCGGACTTCCCACCGGCATCAGCGACCATTCACTTGATCCTGTGCTGATCCCAGTGCTCACAACGGCCATGGGCGGCACCATGGTAGAAAAACACATCACGCTCAGCAGAAAAACGGACGGACTTGACGACCCGGTGGCGCTTGAACCAGAACAGTTTTCACTCATGGTTCATGCCGTGCACCAGACGGAAGCTATTGTCAAAAGGTGGAAGCGCGAAGTCTCGGCACTTTGCGGCGCAGCTGCCACTACCACACCCCCGGAGGCCCTCAAAGCCATTTTTAACCAGCTGTTTCAGTCATATCCGCAGAACACGGTGCTAGCCGCGCTCGGAACAGGCCGCAAGAGCCTTGCCGCAAGCGAACAACGGAACTACGGGCGAACAAACCGCTCGCTGCATTACCTCCATTCCATGCAGCCGGGAGAACGTATAGGCGAACACGACATCGCCGTGCTCCGCACAGAAAAAATCCTTACGCCGGGAATAAGCCCCGATTTTCTGGAAACTGTGATCGGCTGCGTCCTGCAACGTCAAGTTTCGCAGGGAAGCGGTGTGCAGTGGGACGATGTCCTTGCCCGCTGATTGCACAGGAAACCATATTCAGTTCAAAAAAAAACAGCCGTGTACATAATTGCTAAAAAAAATCCACAAAAAATGCGGCAAAGCCGCATGATGTTGGCACATCTCGGACTGCGCTTTTATGAAATGGCCCATATTCACAGGGCGGCAATCTATAATACAAAATCTGTCAGCATTCTGAGCATTGCATTTCTTCTTTTTGCAAAAAACTGCCATCCGCCAGAAATTTCTAGCACACATCGGCTATCAGTTTAAGACCTTTCAGCGTTAGATCCTTGTCAACACAGGTAAACACATTGGTTATCGGTCCAAGCACGCTGTTAAGCCCTCCGGTTGCAACCACACGCACGTCATTCTCTTCAACACCGGTGAGTGCATGGAGGTCTTTTTTTATCTGGCCAATCAGATATTCAACAAGCCCCTTGTAGCCCAGCACGATTCCTGCCTGAATGGACTGAATGGTGTTTGTGCCGATGCTTGAAGGCGGCGCTTTTAGCGGCACAGTGGGAAGCTGCGCGGTTCCGCTCGAAAGTGAATGAACGGCGGTTCCAAGCCCAGGCGCAATGTCAACACCACGAATGGCCCCGGTCTGGTCGGTGATCGTAAACGAAAGCGCGGTGCCAAAATCCACCACCACGTTGGCACTGCGGGTAAGAGTCCAGGCGGCAACGGCATTGCAGACAAGGTCGGTTCCGATTTCATGCGATGCGCCGTCTGGCAGGCGAACGGGCAGCTTGTGGTACAAGTCAGGAGAAACCAGAAGCGGGCGTATGCCGCACAGGTTCTGCGCCATACGGATGCACGGCCCGGTAAGGTCGGGAACAACAGAACTGAGCACGGCCCGGTTTATCGAATCTTCACCTATATCTCTTTCACGCAACAACGATGCAAGAATCGACGTGTATTCATCGGCAGTACGGCGCACATCACTTGCCATGCGCCACACAGAATCAATCGTGTCGTTTTTAAACAGCGCCACAACAATGTTCGTGTTTCCAATGTCAATCGCAAGCAGCATAGTCCACCTCGGAACACCCAGTATAAAAAAAATCGGATACAGTTGCAATGCTCAGCATGACGCACAAAACCAAAAGCGTTAAACCATTTTAAAGCGTGATAAATAATTTTCTTGAACCTGAAAAATGAAAATAGATTTGGAACGGTCACGCGGATTTTTACTTTTATCGCTCATTGCCAGACCTTAAAACGCAGCGACAAAGCGAACCACGCCCTCAGGGCAGGGGGTGGCTTCGCATAGGCACAGTATGCGCACTTTCCGCACGAACCAATTTGCCATTGACTTTAAATAACCTGAATTCTGGCTTTAATTCAGCATGGCTGTAGAATTGGCTAGGCATACGCCGTCTTGTCCGGGCAATCGGTCTGGAAAAGTTTGCAGCGCAAGGCGATTCATGCCCTGGATGCACCCATGCACAAAGCAAAAACGCTCAATGCGTGACCTGACAGCATTTTTCCGCCTGCCGAAAATGAAGCTGACATAATTGCATATCAGTAGCAACTGGACACAAACACAGAATGTTGAACCACAAGCGCATAAAAAAGCCGGCATAAACATGCCGGCCACAATCCACAACAACCTAGTCGCCGTCTATCGCAACACCATGACGCTTCTGTTGGAAACGTTTCAGCATGGCAACGCCATTCCGTTTGTCATTGTACACAAACCCGCCATTCCAGTATTCAAGCGCCGCGAACAGGGCATTGCCGCCGTCCTGGTCATCACTGTTACGTGTGCGGAAAGACACGAAATTTGAAAGTTCTTCAAAATTTGAATTGTGAAGACATTCCACGCGCTTGCGGTTGAATTCGTTCCATTTCTCCAAATCTTTAAAACCTTCGCCCTCGTCCTCAACAATGATATGGGCATGGCTCGGGCTAAACGAATACCACACGTGCACCTTTTTGGTTATGTCGCACTCGTTGCCATGCTTGACGGCGTTTTTTATCACTTCGCTTATCTGCTGCTCCAGCAGGTTGATTTCCTTGATTTCCAGAGGCGCGGACTGCACAATCAGCAGCGTAAAATAGCGAATCTGCCTAAAATCGGACGGAAATTCCTTGTAAAGCATGTTCGCTTTGTCAAACAACGGGTCACTCCCATCGGAACGGAGTTCTTTCAGTTCTTCCATGGTGAATAATCCCTCCTATTCATTTATCATGAGCAAAGCTTCTTCAACGCTGTTGGCGATGGGAAAATATCCCATAAGTTTTGTAAGCTCGATGACCTTTTTGACAGAACCGTGGATATTGGAAATGTACAGTTTGAGGTTCATCTTTTTGATGGTCGAGCAGATATAAATGAGCGCACCGATCCCGGATGAATCGATGTAGTCAACCTGCTCAAGATTGATTACAAACGACTTGACGTTCTTCTCAAGCATTTTCATAACCAGTTCCTTGAGTTTGTAGGAATTGTACAAGTCCATCTCACCGTTCACATCAATGATATAGACATCGCCGTTTTTTCTGATTTTCAGTTCCATATTCGTGCTCCTTTTGAATCGAGGTTATTGCATTTTTACAACCAGCAGCGTTTGATCGTCATGCTGCACTGCATCCCCACTGAATTTTTTGACATCAGCGCGTATGATATCCGCGATGTCTTTTCCCGATGCGGCATGGTTTGCTTTAATCAGCTGCATCAAGGTTTGTTTGGAATACTGCTCACCGTCAGCATTCAAAGCTTCAACCAGACCGTCCGTGTAGGTAACAAAAATGTCGCCGCTCGAAACAGGCCGGACGATATCCGCGTATTCGGTGTTCTTTTCCACGCCAATCGGCTCAGTACGCTCCGTGAGCTGTTCTATTGTATCATGTGTGGCATCATAATACAAGACCGGAATATCACCACCTGTGGCAAGTTCCAGCTGTTTCTTTTTTGGATCATAGTTTATGAGCGCGCAAGAACCAAAATGGTCGGTGCTGAACGATTCCCCCGCGATACCACGGTTTACCCATGACAAGATTTTACCGGCGCTCTGCGTGGTATTGACCACAAGGCGCAGCATGGCCCTCAGCATAATCATCACGACAATACTGTTTATACCTTTTCCGGCGATGTCGCTCATAATGTAAGAAACGCGGTCGCGACGGGACACCACGATGTCGTAGTAGTCGCCTCCCACACCTTCGGAAGGATTCCAGACAACACCCGTCTGTGTACCCGGCACCACCGGAAGCTTCGCAGGATGCAGCATATTCTGTATACGTGAAGCTATGTCCGCCTCCTTTGTGATTTCGCTGTGCTCTATGGCATCCTTTACAGTTATGACATTCTGGATGGCGGCCGAGGCAAAATCAGAAAGCGTGGAAGCCGTTTTAAAGTCTTCTTCCGTAAAAACCGGATTGCCGTGGGTGCGGGCAAACGCCGTGACTCCGATAACGCTGTCGGCGGCTTTCATCGGAACAATGATATAGCTGCCACATTTAAGGAATTCTTCAGGCCCGTTCTGGTAGATGCGGTCGTCAAGCTCGGGGTTTGTGATGAGCTCAGCCTTTCCTGCGGTGGCAATTTCACCAAAAATATTGTCGCGCAGCGGAAACAGGGCAAACTTGAAATTCGTGGCCACCCGCACAGGCTTGTGCGGCATGTCTCCCGGAAGCTGGTAAGGCGGCGGAAAATCCCCGTCAAACGCCTTGACCGCAATCACATCATCAAAATCGTCAACCATAAGCACCGCAGCGCCATCGGCATTGATGGCAGATTTTATCGTTTTGTTGATATAATCGAGAAGCTCGGCCATGCCAGTGTCGGTGGTAAACGCAGAAGAGGCATGGGTCATAAATGAATGGCTTACTTCCAGCATGCTCCGGTCTTCTTCGGAGAGCTCGGCCAGTTTTTGCCCGGCAGAAAGTTCTGGCGAAAGCGGCACAGATTCATCCACAGGCGACGCAGCGTTTTTTTCCGGCGGCACGAGTTTTTCTATGCGCTTTGGCTCAAACGTGCACAGCACCGCACAATAAGGAATGCAAAAGAACAGCGCGACACAAAGCGCATAGGCAACCACCGCCAAGGCCGGGGCCGACCGGGAAAAGCTCATGATGGCGGCGGCACAAAGAGCCACCGCCCCTACCAACACAGACAGCAAGGTGAGCGCACTGACACGAGCTTTGCTTTTTATGCGTATGACAAGGAGCAGTACAAAAACAACCACTGCTTCTGCCGATGCACCGAAGAGCGGAATGTACGCAAAAGTCTCACTAAAATTCACGGTAGTACTCCCTGTACGCCGGCACTCAGCAGCCTGCAAAACCAATCTAACGGATGCATGCCACCAGAATTCAAAGCTCTCTTTGTATCAAATATGCCCACGGTATGGACGATATTCCCCGTACGGGGTGAAAACGATTTCCTGCGTGTAGCACAATCAGTTTACCATTGAAATACAGTGCCGTCAAGTTTTCTCTATCATTTATTATCGGCAGAATCCGTACAAAAAATCACAGGTTCAAAAGGTTTTTGCGCATTTTTTGGCGGGCAATCCAGTTCAGGATTCTGGTGCCAAGACGTTTGCGGTTGTCTTTCTTGAAGTCCTCGGCGGCTTCGTCGAGGCTCACGGCATTGCCGAATTTCTGCTTAAGCTCGTCCCAGTATTTTATGAGGAACACGTAAAGGTCGCTTTTTGTGAGTCCTTTGAAGTGGCGCATGATGTGGTGCGTCTCTATGGTACGAATCACAGGAAGATACACGGTCTGGTACCAGGAAAGCACGGCATCTTCAAACGGAATATCCTCCGAGATGCCCATGTTGATGTAATATTTGTGCACGATGATGTGGTTGTACACAACATCGTATTTTCCAGGAGTGCTGAAGTCGAGAACCCAGCAGTCCGTGATGTCGCCAAAATTGGTTTCGGCATAGAACACACGCTTTTCGTAGGCCACAACCTGCGCAATCATGTCTTCAAGCGAAGAGCCCGGCTTCAGCTTGACTTCGCTTTGCAGGCTCACCACTTCCGCGTCGATGGTCTCAACCCCGCGGCTTTTTGCCACAGACACCCGATGGTTTCCGTCCCGCACAAAATAGAGGCCACCCAGCTCGTACAGGCTGATGGGCGGCAACGCCACATTCTGAAGATGGGCCATGTCAATCCGCTCCCAGCGGTTTTTGAGAAAATTGCTTTTTGGAAAAAAGTTGTTGTCAAAATCCTTGTACCGGCCTTCGCTTCCGGCAATAAGCTTTACGGGAACCACCTGCATGCCTTTGTACACTTCGTTCCTGGGCTTGAGCAGTTTCTTTATGTCTGAAAACGAAATTAGCGTGGCCTCCTCAGGGTTCAGCAGATGCTGAATCTCATTGAACAGGGCCTTTGTGTGCGCTTTGGAAAAATCCTCACTCGTTTGTGTGGACAGATAGGGTAAATCCAAGGCTTTCTCCTTTTGCCGCCGGAAATTCCGGCTCCATGTCGATAGTGATTCGGCTGTATGCGTTTACCACCATGGTGCTGTGGCTCATGGTAACACGGCAGTCCTGCAAGTCATACAGGTGTATATGTCCGTGGATGAGCAGCGCAGGATGAAATTTTCTTATGAACCAGTTGAAACATTCAAACCCTTTGTGGCACTGGTCTTCACGGTCGTGAATATGGCGGGGACTCGCGTGGGTCAAAAAAATATCGCACCAGCGCCCGTAGCGAAGGCGGTTCCACAAAAGCCCCGGCACCAGCGCCAAAAGCTGAAAAAACATCTCGCGCTCAGAATACTGGTCAAGACCGTTGTTGTAGCGCAGGGAGCCCGATACACCTGCGATGAGCAGCGGGGTGGTTTTTCCATGAGAATCTGTAAACGAAAGATGCTTGCAGCGTAGCACACGATTGCTCACATAGTCGCCGCCGTGGGAATTATTCATGGAATCCATCGCCGTAAACGAAGAAGGCTGCGCAACCCGGACACTTTTTTTGTACAGGTGGAAGTCCTTCAAGTCGTGGTTTCCAAAAATGAAGAACGTGGGCTTGTTCAGTGCCGTAACAATAAAGTCCACATAGTCCATGGGAAGGTCGCCCGCGCAGAACACGGCATCAACATCCCCGTAGCGTTCCTTTACCGATGTTGAGTACACGAATGGGTCAATCTGGTCTGAAACGCACAGCAGCTTCATATATTTACCGCCTATATGCCGGCTTTGGACAAAATGCCTTCAAGCTTGTCTTTGTCTATCAGCACGATAGGGCGTTCCTCCGCATATGAAACCGCTGATTTTGAAAACCCGCCGCTTGCGCATATCACGCCCTTGCTGCAGTTCTGGGCCTTGATTTCGTCCGCAAGCTTCCGTAAAACGCCGTCTTCAACAGGATTTGTTTCTCGGTGGAATTCAACAAGGAACAGCTGCTGCCTCATGCTCATCCAGTTTTTTTCGTTTTTCTGCTCTATGGCAAGCATCTTGCAGCCGTATGATGTGCTGTCGATTTTTTTTGGTGCAAGCGAAAGACCCGCCGCCGCCGTTTTTTTGCAGATTTCCACAAACTGCTCGGGAGCCGCCGTAAGGTATTCTTTCATGCTGTCGTTTGACTGGAGCTCCCTGTATTCATCCAGTTTTGCGCTTACATCGCGGAAGCCGCGGTTGCGCTGGTAGATTTTTTCCCACTGGGCAATGGCAAGATCAAGCTTGCGTGTATTTTCATAGCAGGCGGCAAGAAAATAGCGCGCAAACAAAGTTTCCTGGCTGCCTTCGTTTCTGGCCACTTTTACGGCACGCTCGAACGCGCCGATGGCATTGTCAACCTGGGAAACGGCCATAAAGCAGGAACCGCGCTCAATCAGCGCCCGCTGACGGAACTCCGGGTCGCGCTCGGCTTTCTCAAGAGCTTTGATGGCGCCTGAATAGTCCTTGCTTTCTTTCAGGACTTTGCCAAGATAATAGTAGCTTGAATATGTTCCAGGGCTCAGCTTGATGGCGGTGTCGATTTCTTTTTTTGCCTTTTCGTACTGTTTGTTGCGGAACAGCAGATAGCCCAGCGCCGCGTGAGCCTTTGCATGGCGCGGATTTGTGTTAAGCGCCTTCTGGTAAAAACCTATCGCCTGGGCACCATGCCCCTGGGATTCGTAGATGCGTGCAACGTTGAAGTCGTTTTCGGCATTCTTGGGCTCCATGTTGGTAAGCAGCAGATATTCTTTGAGAGCATTGTCAGATTCGCCGTTTTTGCTGTACAGCTCCGCCATACGCTTGCGGAACTGCAGCTCGTTGATTTGTCCGTCGAACACGGCGTTTTCGTTGACCATCTTGTATTCCATGAAGGCAAGTTCCTGCTTGCCGTCTGCGAAGTACGCCTCGCCCAGCCAGTAGTGGGCCACATAATCGCGCGGATTTTTTGCCACCACCGCTTTTGCTGTCCGGGTGGCCGCAGCTATCTTTCCGTCTTTAATAAGCCGTGGAATGCCACCAAGCTTTGTTGGCGCTATGACGTTTTTTATAATCACAAACACCGTGAACACTATGAAAGTGCCAAGGACGGCGAACAGAACGACTTGTGCAATACTCATACGTAACCAGACCTTTTTGCGTAATGAATCCTTTCCAGTATACTATTATTACAAAAAAATGCTAGTACCCCCAGAAAATGAAAAACCGCCTGACGCGCAAATCCAGAATCCGGCGCACAGATTTGCTCATTCTGAATCTTGCAACACGGACCTGAAGGCCTGCACTTGTCCCGCCATGTGTTTTTGCGTATACTGGACTCATGGAATGGTGCGTTTTCGTGGCCGGCATAGATGACAACGGGCGCAGGCTTGACAGGGTGCTGTCACGTCTGCTAAAAAACGTTCCTGTCCATTCCCCGTTTCCCCTGCTCAGAAAAAAGCTCATACGTGTAAACGGACACAAAGCAGAAGGCAAAACGACCGTGCGGAACGGGGATGAGATACAGATCGCCGCATTCCTGTTTAAGAATGCAGGGCCGCATTCCACGAGCATAAAACCGAAACTTAACTCGCAGCCGCCATTTCTGACCCTGTTCAGGAACCAGCACCTCTGGATAATCGAAAAGCCCAGAGGAATGGCCGTGCAGCCGCTTTCTACACCGGAACGCTCCGTCTGTGACTGGGTGGCGCAGTCTGTGGCACAAGAATCGCTTTCTTTTGTGCCCGCGCCGCTACACCGCCTTGACCGACACACGTCAGGGCTGCTGGTTATCTCGCAGAGCCTTGCCGGGGCCCGGTGGTTCTCAAAGGCACTTTCCGCAGGAACCGTGCAAAAATGGTATGTCGGGCTTGCAAGCGGAACGCTCACCGCCACCGAGCACTGGGAATCAAAAATAGCAGGAAATTCAAAAATCGGAAAATTCTACACAGTAAGCGTCTCGGAAAACAATGCCTTTAAGAACCAGAAGCAGAACAGCCCCGCAAAAACCACGGCCACGCCCCTTGCACAGGGAAGCTACCGTGGAATCCCGGTCACCCTTGTTCAGTTTCAGATACACACAGGAAAAAAGCACCAGATCCGTGCGCAGGCCGCAGAGAACGCGCATCCACTGCTTGGCGACACAGCCTATGGAGCTCCACCACTCGATTCAGGCGCAGCCTTTTTCCTGCATGCGCTCAGGCTCCGTGTCCCCGAGAACAACCCTGTCGGACTTCCCCCGGTGCTTGAAGCGCCTCTTCCAGCCGATTTCAAAAAAATGCTGGATTCAAGCTTGATACATTGGAATGGCCAAGTTATAATATAAAAACAGCACAAGCGCAACTGCATGCATCGCCATGAACCTTGCAGCGCAGAAAACGCATCCACGGCACAAGCATGAATTTACTGGCAAAGTTCGCCCAGCGCGGCATGATGGTATACGCGCTCGTAGGCGAAAGCGGAACCGGCAAAAGTTTCAGGGCCAAGCTGCTAGCCCAAAAATACGGCATCAGCGCCCTTATCGATGACGGTCTGCTAATTCAAGATGACAAAATCCTCGCAGGAAAATCCGCCAAGCGTGAAAAAACATACATGGGGGCGGTAAGGGCGGCACTGTTCGACGACAAAGAGCTGCGCGACCAGGTTGCCCGCATGCTGCAAAAATCGCACATCAAAAAAATCCTCATTCTTGGCACGAGTGAAAAAATGGTGCAAAAAATCGCACTGAGGCTACAGCTTCCGCCGCCTTCAAAAATCGTCAAAATAGAAGACATATCAACCCGCGAAGACATCGAAAAAGCCATACGCAGCCGCCAGATTGAAGGAAAGCACGTGATTCCGGTGCCCGCGATTGAAATCAAAAAAAGCTACTCGCAGATTTTCTACAACTCCATCCGCGAGCTCCTGCACAAGGGGCAGCGGAACCCTGTCGGAAAAGACGCGAAGATGTCAGAAAAATCGATTGTCACGCCAGAATTCAGCAAAAAAGGCCGGATTGAAATTTCCGAGGCGGCGCTCAGCCAAATGGCCATGCACTGTGTAAACGAATACGACCCGTCAATACGTGTAAAAAAACTCACCATCAAAACCGACAGCCACGGATACCGGCTCATCATCACCATAGACATTCCTTTCGGAAAGCAGCTCACCGGCGAAATCCACAACCTCCAGCAGTACATCATCGACAACATCGAGCGCTTTACCGGCATCCTGATTGAAGAGGTAAGCATAATAATAGACAAAATAACAGGAGTGTCGTAGCCTCGCAGCGCTACTGTTCTGGCGGAAGCGAAAGGCGGCGGCGTTTCTTGCGCAGCGGTTTCAGTTTCACGCCGTGGCTTTCAAGGAGCAGCCTGATGGCATGCTCAAGCTCGGTGCGCTGAGGATTCATGGGCAATATAAAATTGCGGCACCTTTCCCATGTGCGCTTGTACAAATCGGCGGTGGATGTACCGCTTTTAACTTCACGTTCCCAGTCCGTCAAATGCTCCACAAAATCGCGCAGAAGGAACACGAGCTTTTCACCTAGCCGCGCGGCAGGATTTGAACGCTCAAATGTGTCAAGCGCATCCATGCTCGCAAGGTAGGACTTGGCATAGGCACGGTCGTCAAGAATGAGCTCGGTCGCGGCGGGCTGCAAATAGGCGTACACATCGGCTTCGAGAGCCGCAGACACAATGTCAAACGCATGGCCCGAATTGATTATCTTTAAAAGCTCCTCTGTCAGGCGCGAAGGAGAGACCGGAGACAAAAGCGGAGCGGACTGCCTGATTTTTTTTCGCAGGGAACGGGGAAGCTTGCAGCCTGTGGTGGCACCATATTTTACTGCACGCAGCATGCGCACAGGATCTTCCACAAAGATTTTTTCAAGCGGAATCACGGGCCTCACCACTTTTTTCCGAATGTCTTTTACGCCGCCCACATAGTCAACAACCTGCTCCTTGTGCGGATCGTAGTACAGGGCATTCAAAGTAAAATCGCGGCGCTGCACGTCCTCGTCCATGGTGCCGAAGGCGTTTCCAACGGAACCGTCCACAATGGAACGGAATGTGCTGACTTCAAAAATCTTCTGTCCAAAAAACACATGCACCAGCCTGAACCGCTTTCCGATGATACGGGAATTTCTGAAGATTTTTTTGATGCGGCTCGGGGTGGCATCAGTCACAATGTCAAAATCCTTGGGTGTCTTTCCGATAATCAGATCCCGCACGGCGCCGCCAACAATATATGCCGAAAAGCCGTTTTCCCTCAGCCGCGAAACAATAAACACTGCGTCGGGATCAATGCGGTCATGAGCAATATGGTGTTCGGTCTTTGTATAGATGACAGCCTTTTCAACAGGGCGCCCGTTGTCGTCTGTCGCATAACGAATCAGCACAGTAGAATCATTGTAATGTGCCGTGCGATTTTGTGCAATAACACCCGCAAATATATCACCGTGTACAAAAGAAAACGAAAACCGACATGCCGGTATATCCACTAAAACCCCGGCTGCGCAGACCATGCAAGCGGAGACTTGGAGGTTGAAATTCCGCTCGGAACAAAGCCGCATGAACACATGGCAGGAGCGCCTCAAGCCAGCCATCACCCCATCGCCACCAAAATGCAAATACAGACCGAATACCGCCAGCTTCTTTCCCAACCTATTTTCAAAGTTCCGCAGGAGCATCGCTTCCCTAACTACAAACATCCCGCCAAAAAAAAACGCCACAGCGCGCACCGCGACTTCTGCGCAAGCAGAGAAAGCCTGCCCCACGGCACCCCGGCAAAAATCCAGTAAACTCAACGCTGATAATTCCGATTATCAAAAGAGAGGTATTCTTCCGCATTAAAGAAGATTTTAGAAAGTCAGCGGAAAACGCGGGCCAAACATTCTGACATGAACGGTCCACGTGTTCCAAAAGGGAATGTTGCCATGGTTGGAAAAAAAACATCGTGCGCTCTGGTTCTGCTCGCATTCGCGCTTTCATGTGCGCCTGCGTCAGTGATAGCCGTGCAGGTAGTGCAGGATGACGACGCCCATGACGAAGTGCGCTCGTCTTCTCTTGTGGTGGAAGGCTCGCTGCTGGACTACTTCTTTGAATCCGGCCACATCGTAACAAACACGCCTCCAGCAATTTCTTCAGGCAAAGATGACAGCGCGCTCCTCAAAAAATCCATGGCGCAGGCCAAAAGCGGCGGCTGCGACCTTTTTATCGCCGTGCAGGTGTGCTACCAGAGGGGAAACACATCCAGCCCGGAAGCAAACCTGCTGAGCGTTATCAAGCAGATTTCATGGACGGTCTACAGAATTTCAACAGGGGAAGAAATCGCCTCCGGAAAAAAATCGCCCGGCACCGTTTCCCCGGCGAGGGACTCCGAGCGTGGCATCATCGCCTTTGCGGGCGAAGTCGCGGCCACAATCAACCAGTCGCTGAAAGCAGGCGGCAAACGGACCTGAGGCACAGCGCGTACAAAACCGATTCCTGGCCTCGCAGGTTTCACCTTGAATTGCAATTCCACCGGCCTCACCTGGCGGGTGGCCATGAACGAGCGTAAAAAGCCGGCAAAAACGCGCCCGCTTTTTATGGGGGAGGACTATGAAAAAGATTTTATGCAGCCTTGCGCTTCTGCTTTCAATTACTTCAACGGTACAGGCGACCACCGTCCGCCCTTCCATCGACGGACGTGTCGTGGTCGCTGAAAAAGGAACGCTGCCGGCCGGCATGTTCGCAAAGACCGTCGGCTATCTGCCGGGAGACAGCGTAAGCATTTCAAACCCCACAAGCGGAAACACAATAGAAGTGCTCGTCCTTGGCTCCATCGCCCCAGAAGAAGGGGTTGCGATCATGCTTTCACACGAAGCCGCCGAAAAACTCGGCATAACAAAAGACGCCTACATACAGGTAAAAATCAGCAAACGTTCGGGACTGCTAGACGGAGCTGTAACAGGCTCGGCCGTGCTTTCAAGAACCGACATAGCCGAAGCTGTACCTGCAAGAGCCGAACAAGAGTCCGCCAGCACACCAGAGCACAACCCGCAAGATGATATTATAGAAGAAGAACCCAGGCACACCCCAGCACAGCCATCCTCCGAAGAGATTCCCCTTACGGAAACAGACCAAGACAGCATCATGCCGCCCTCCTCCACCGCAGAAAGCCTGAACCCCAACGAACCTTTGGCAGACATTTCCGGCACGGAACAGGAGGAACCACTTCCGTTGAAAAAAGACGACGAGACAGCTGAACCCACAGACAACGGCCCCGAGGAGACAGAATGGGAGCTGGTTGAAAATCCCGTGTTTGAAGACGACAAGCGCGACATAGAGCAGCCCTCCCTGCTTGAAAAACAGGAGAGCCTTTCAGAATCCACAAGCTGCCAGCCGGCTCATGAGGCCATCGCAAAAAAAACGGAGCCAGAGCCATCAGAGGCTGAAGAATACAACAGCGACGAGCCTGTTGCCAACCTGGACCAGAAAGCCGCCCCGCAGCCCGCAGCCCCTGATGCAGAGCGCATCGAAGTCGAAGAGCTTGCCCCGGCACAAGACAGCGCAGAACCGTTCGACGAGCCTGAAGTCTATCTTGCATACACAGAAGAGCCCGGCCAAGAGCATGAACCGGAGCCAGAAAGCGAAGCTGAGCCTCACACGCCCATAGTGCTTGTTCCCACACACCCGCAGATACCAGACGCGCCACCAAAACGTTCCGCCGCGCTTGTGCCCACAGAAATCGTGCTGGAAGAACAAAGCCCCGCCCATGCCGCAAGGCCAAAGGCCGCATACATTCCCACAGAAAAAGTGGCCGAAGGCAACGCGCACCCAGCGCCTGGGCAAAAAACAAAAACCGCGCGTCCAAGCATTCCCGAGCACACACTTCCGTCAGAAGACTCTCTAAAAGCCGGAAAATGCTATGTGCAGGTGGCCACGATGAAAGAAACAAAAAACATCGAAGGCATGCTGGAGCGGTACAGCAACTACCCGCTTGTGCTCATTCCAAGGGAAGCCGGCGGCTACAAGGTGCTTGTAGGCCCGCTAGGTGAAGATGAATACGGCGCGGTGCTCGAAACATTCAGGAACTTCGGATTTTCAGACGCATTTGTAAAACGCATAAAACGCTAGCCCCCGTTACGCAGGGAGGGCATGCCGCCAAAACAGAAACAAACAACAAAAAAAAGCACCGTTCCATGAACAAGAACGGTGCTTTTTTTGTGAAAATTGTGGAAGTGGGGAGAGTCGAACTCCCGTCCATGCAGGCCAACCAGGCGCCTCTACAGGTTTATTGAAGCGAGGTGGTTGTCGGGAAACGGTAGCGGCTTCACAGGCATCGTCTCCGTATTCTGAAATTCCTTTCGGATGTCCCCTGCCCCATTCAGACCTGGAGCAGGGCAAGTCCCTGTCGGCAACAGAACACCGCACCGCTAGGAACAGCGCAGCACGGGTTCCGGTTCAAGCCGCTTACGCAGCCAGAGCGAACTGCTCGTTTTCAGACTCTTCGTCTTCTCTACGTTTGGCAGTTATAGGGTTCGTCTGTATCAGAGACCAGGCGACAGCCTCACCTGCAACACAAGATTACTCCTGCATGTCGAAACCGGTGCACCCCCAATGGTGTGCGGCCAGCAAGACCACACCCTAAATATACAACAAAACCTCCCCGCCGTCAACCGAATACCGCGAGATTCCGTTTAACAATCCGCACCGCATACGCTAAACTTTCCGCATGAGAAAATGCGCAGTCAAAACCAAACGCACCATACACCTTACCATCCCCCATGCGCGTATAGTACGACGACGGCCAGAGGGCCGGACAAGCAAGGATTAACATCCCGGACAAGCCTGATACAGGCCGGCAAAACCGCACGACCAAAAATCCCAGCACCCGGATTCCATTCCCCCGCACAAAATCCAAACGAAAGCCGCCCCGGCCCCCTCTCCAGCAATCCAGACGAAAGCCTAAAAAACCACATGCCCATTTCCCCGCGCACAAAAAACGCAATATGCCACGACAAATTCCTTTACACAAATCCGCAATACGCTCCCGCAGCTAAAAAAGTGTCATCAAATAGCGTTTGAACCGTTCCCACGGCTCAGAAAGTACCTTCAAACGCCGTTTGAACTGTCCGCACGGCTCAGAAAGTGCCTTCAAACTCCGTTTGAACTGTCCACACAGCCCAAAATGTGCCTTCAAACGCCGTTGGAACCGTTCCCACGGCTCAAAAAGTGCCTTCAAATGCTGTTTGATGTGCTCACGCAGATCGGCAAACACGGATTTGGCACAACAAATTCCTTTTCCGCAGCCGACAAGTACAAATTTGGTGGGGAAAATTCGCTCCCGCAGTCCGAAAAGGGCAAATCTTGCGCAGCAAATCTTTTCCCTGCGCCCCAAAGAACGCTGTCCGGGGCATCCGACATCCTGCCAGGAGGCGGCAGGAGACCAGCGCGGGCGGCAAGCGACGAGACGTGCAAGGCGCTCGTGCAGCACGTGAACGCACACGCGCTCATCGAGGGCGAGGTGGTCTGCAGCGCATTCATCGACTACGCCAACACGGAACTTGCGCGTTTCAAGCAGGAAGTGCCCAAAGTCAAGTAATCTCCTGAACGCAGGCAGGTGAGCTTTTGGGCTGGACACCACCTTAATTACCACGCCGTGGAAAACGGCAAAAAAAAACGCGCCGCAAGGCACAAAAAGCAAAGCACAGACGCGGGGCGTTGCCCCATGTGCAGATAAAACTATCTTCGGCGGAAGTAAAACGCATGGGAGAAACATCATGAAAAAGATGTTCAAGACAAAACTGGCGTTACTGCTCGTAGCGGCAGCATTGCTCACGGGGGGAACATTCACCTCGTGCAGCGATGGGGGTGAATCCTCTGGCGGCGACAGAGCGGTAGAAGCGCTCCCGGCGCCAGAGGGCAAAGACCCGTTCAAGAGCGGATGTTACAGCCTAAAAGACAACCACGAATGGTATCTTTTTGAGATTGAGGATCTTGAAGAGGAATATGGCGAGGACGGGGATTGCTATATGCTCTTTTCAGTACATGACTATTCCCTTATCAAGTTCAACACCAGCGCACGCACAATGGAGCTGCTTGATGAGGACAAAAAGGTGGACAATTCCAGCATACAGTTCAAGTACACTTACAGTGCAACGGATAAAACCGTTACCCTTGCATTGTCAAAAGTCGCGGTTCCAGAAGACATTTCTAAATATATCCAGTCCTATATAAAGGACGGTAAATATGCCGGAAGCTGGAAACTGGTCAGTCTATCGGAATACAAAAAGGCTATTGACACTCTTTATGCCAATGAAAGCTTTCGAGAATATTTGATAGAAGAGGGAGAGAATCCAGACGATGTTGACGAAGTGATGACATGGTACGAAAATGCTTTTTCAACACCTCTCGTCTACTCATACACCGTAAACGAGGACGAAAGCATATCGCTTGAGCTTACAAGTCCGAAGCCTGTACACAACCGCCTGGGCACGACTTTGCAATTTGTTGTTGAATAGCGGCCGGCAGTTCTTCAAGGCCCCTGCCCGCCCCCATCATGCGGCGGGGGCGTTTTTTTTGCGGCCATGTGCGCGGCAAAGGCGGTCTCACACACCGGGCGCGGCCAACCAGCGTGGCTCTTCAAGGGACTGGCGGGCAGAATCGCGCAGTGGCGGCCTACAGGTTGCGGCCGCTCTTCCGTGAAAGCTCTGCAAGGCGGCTGGCTCCGGCGGAATCAAGCAGTGCGGCATCCATGCGCCACGCCCAGTTTTTTCCTGTGGTTGACGGGGTGTTCATGCGGGCCTCGGAGCCGAGCGCGTACACGTCCTGCATGGGAACGATGCAGGTCTCTGCGCACGAATTGAACGCGGCTTCGACAAGGCGTTCGGTGAGCTCCTTGTCAGATGGAAGCGTGGAAACGTCCACCTCATCGCTCTCGCTGGAAGTGGA
The DNA here is from genome assembly GCA_022510905.1 of Treponema sp. Lineage (GTDB taxonomy): Bacteria > Spirochaetota > Spirochaetia > Treponematales > Treponemataceae > Treponema_D. The sequence continues at coordinate 46,457 of JAFLSN010000002.1, read as the reverse complement.
AGCGCTTTCTGCGGAGCCAGGGCCGCCGTCAGAACCACGGGCGGAATCGGTTTTGAAAGCGCGCAGGATACCTTCGGCTTCAAGCTCAAAATAGCGCAGCACGTTCTTTTTGAGGCGCGGCCTGCATGAGGCAAAAAAACCTGCGGTAGTGTCGTTGTCATGCGTGCCCGTGTAAACGACCACGTTTGGAGACGCGAAGTTCGCGGGAAGATTTTCGTTTCTGGCGCTTTCTTTTGTCCAAGGTTTTTCGTCAAACGCGAACTGCAGAATCTTCATGCCGGGAAAGCCGCAGCCGTCGCGGAGCTTTTCAACTTCAGGCGTAATCACGCCGAGGTCTTCCGCGATTATGGGAAGCGTGCCGAGCTGTTTCTTGATTTCGTTAAACAGCGCTTCGGCAGGGCCTTTTACCCAGGCACCTTTGATGGCGTTTGGCGCTCCGTAAGGAATCTGCCAGTAGGCTTCAAATCCGCGGAAGTGGTCAATGCGAACGATGTCAACCAGATTCAGCATGGCCTTGATTCGGTCTACCCACCATGAATAATGGTCGGCTTTCATCGCTTCCCAGTCGTAAAGCGGATTTCCCCAGAGCTGGCCTGTGGCGCTGAAATAATCGGGAGGAACGCCCGCCGATGTCTTCTGGAGCAGTGTGCTCTTGTCAATCTGGAACAGGTTCTGGTTCGCCCACACGTCGGCGGAGTCGCCCGCCACAAAGATAGGAATGTCGCCAACGATAGAAACGCCTTTTTTGTTTGCGTATGCCTTAAGATGCCGCCACTGGGCAAAGAAAAAAAACTGCACAACCTTTATCTGCTCCACGTCTTCCGCGTGGGCGGCGTTCCACCTTGAAACGGCGGCGGGGTCATGGGAGGCAAGGTCGCGCGGCCAGAACTGGTTCCACATGCTTTTTACGCCCTTTATCCCCTGCCGGGAAGCCATGGCATCGTAGTGCTTTTTTATGCTCGTATAGTCTGCAAAATTGTTGAGCCAGGCAGACTGGTCATTTTTGAAAGCCTCGTACAGAGCACGGTCAGCCTCAGTGCAGTGCGAAAGAAAATACGCGGCACAGCGGTAGAGCACGGGAAGCTTCCACCACACCACAGAACCGTAGTCAACAGGACCGCTGGTTTTGATGTATTCAGGCGGCGCAACATCAGCCGCATCTGCCCAACCACGTTCCACAAGGTCTAAAAGATCCACCAGCAGCGGGTTGCCGGCAAAAGTTGAAAAGCTTGCGTAGGGGCTGTCGCCATATCCGGTGGGCCCCAGAGGAAGCACCTGCCACAGGGTCTGACCGGCGGCGCAGAGCCAATCGACAAATGCGTAGGCGGATTTTCCAAGTGTACCGATTCCGGGACTGTCCGGCAATGATGTGATGTGCAGCAGAACGCCGCTTTTTCGGTGCGACATGATAAAAACTCCTTAAATAAAAACAGCAGGATAAAAGGCCGAAGCATTGCCTGGTTTTTGCAGGACACCAGCAAAGCAAACAGCGCCGTTCCGGTTGAGTATAGCACAGGAGCCGATGTTAGAAAAGTATTTTTCGTTTTTGCGCAACGTGTTCGGCATGTGGTGCAAAATGTTTTTAAAAGTTCAATGCAGGACTTTCTACCCGCCCCCTGCGTTTTCAGGACCATGCGCCCAGAATTCGATTCCGCATAAAGCTGGGGCAAGACAGAAGGCACGTTCCATGCAAAAAGCCCAGGAATGCAGAGCGGTTCAGACAGCCTGCGGTGTGATCAGTTTGCCGCAAAAGGCGAAAGCTCACGGCACACGGATTAAAAATACCTGTTCCTTTATCGACATGACGTTTGCTGCGAAATCGACACCCCCAGACATAAAAACAAGGCTCCAGTCCATTAAACGGGATATGATTTTTCTGAAATTTGACAACCGTGCAGTGGTAAAGGAAGGTTTAAAATCAGCCGCGCAGATAGAGCGTCTGATTTTAACTTCAGTTTTTCTGCAAAAGCTCGGTTAGTGTCTGCCGGTTTTCACTTCGCCGAAGAACGGCGTTTCCAACAATAAAAAATTGATACTTTTTTATTGTTGGAAATATAGTAACGTTTAAAATCAGCGTCAGAATACCGCCGCTGATTTTAACTTCGGATTTTCTGCAAGAACTTGGTTATTGGCTGCCGGTTTTCACTTCGCCGAGGAACGGCGTTTCCAGCTATGAAAAACTTGATGCTTTTTTATTGTTGGAAATATAGGAACCTTTAGGGTGTGTTGTTCTTCTAAAGTGTCGCAGACAAGGGTACATACCCTTCATTTCGCCCTTGGCTTGCAGCATGACTTCAAGCTAGGGGCTGGCTTCGCGGAAGCACGGTATGTATCCTTTCCGCACGAATCATCTGAAAAGCATTTTTTCTGACGGAAAAAGACCGAAACGACACGGCTTTGACACAGGCCGGCAAAAAAAACGGAGCAGGATGCCGTGGAACGACTGCCCTGCTCCGCTGTCTTTCAGCCTATTCCGTGGGACGTTTTTTCAGCTTTTTGGAATTCAGAACCGCCTGGCCTTTACCCACCGACTGCTCCATCATGGCGCGGACTTTAAGGGGAAGACCGAACAGGGTAATAAATCCATCGGCATCTTTGTGGTCGTACAGGTCGCCAGTGGCAAAACTTGCGATGCTTTCGTTGTACAGGCTGTATGGCGACCAGCTGCCTGCGCCACGGATGGTGCCCTTGTACAGCCTGAGGTTCACCCAGCCGGTCACATTTTCTTCAACCTTGTCCTGGAATGCCATGATGCCTTCCATGAGCGCCGTGAACCACTTGCCGTCGTAAATCAGCTCGCTTTCGCGCAGCGCCACCTGCTGCTTAAAATGGTATGTGTCGCGGTCAAGGCACAGATGGTCAAGCTGCTCGTGCGCATACTGAAGGATGGTGCCTCCGGGGGTTTCGTACACGCCACGGCTTTTCATGCCCACCACGCGGTTCTCAACCAAATCAACAAGGCCGATTCCGTTCCTGCCGCCAATCTTGTTGAGCGTTTCCATAATCTGCATGGGGCTTAGCTTCTTGCCATTAACCGCAACCGCTTCGCCTGCCTCAAATTCAATTTTCACATATTCGCCTTTTTCATTGGCCTGCTCGGGAAGCTTGGTTTCTTTGAGCATGTCGTCCCAGTTGGGCTCGTTTTCAGTTTCTTCAAGCTCCAGACCTTCGTGGCTGATGTGCCAGATGTTTTCATCGCATGAATATGACGAGGCTTTTTTCATTGGAACAGGAATGTTGCGTTCTTCAAGATATGCCATCTCCGCCTCGCGGCTGTCGAGCGTCCACTTCGGGTCGCGCCAGGCCGCAATCACCTTGAGGTCGGGCGCAAAGGCCTTTATCGCAAGCTCAAAACGCACCTGGTCGTTGCCTTTGCCGGTGGCTCCGTGGCAGATGGTGGTGGCTTTTACCTGACGCGCATACTCAACAAGAATCTTTCCGATAAGCGGACGCGCCGTGGAAGTGCCCAGCAGATAGCGGTCTTCGTACACGCAGCCGCCTTTGACGGCGGGCCAGATATAGTCCTTGCAGTATTCTTCGCGGGCGTCAACAACATAGCACTCGGCGGCGCCGGTTTTGAGCGCACGGGCTTTGATGGCCTTCCAGTCGTCACCCTGCCCAAGGTCTATGCAGACGGCAATCACGTCAAAGTCATAATTTTCTTTGAGCCAAGGAATAATCACCGTGGTGTCAAGGCCCCCGGAATACGCAAGCACAACCTTTTCTTTTTTGTTTCTGGGAGCGGCCTTTGCTTTTGCCGCCACTTTTTCAATCATTTTTGCAGCCATACACAGCCTCGAATAATGTAAATTTATGCATTTATCATAGCATTTTTCTTATAAACTTACAAGAGGAACATGGGACATTCACCAGGGATTCGGCAGCACTGAAACTGTGTCGGCAGGAACTTTTCCCGAACGGACGTATCTGCGCAAAATAACGCGGCATGGTGCCATCGTGGTTTCATAAAAATGAATGCCTAAAATCAGCCGCACAGATGGCGCGTCTGGTTTTAGCTCCGAGTTTTTCAAAACCTGGCTGTTGGCTACCGTTTCTCACTCCGTTGCGGAACGGCGTTTCAAACAATGAACGTGCGCACCAATCTCCGGGCAGGACAAAGCAGCACGGCTATTTTTGCAGTTCCGCGATTCCTCTTAGCGTATCCCAGTTCTGCGGAAACAAAGCGAGCGCAGCCTGGTACCAGCTGATTGCACCGGCAGTGTCATTCAGCTTTGAAAGAGCGTAGCCGATGCACGTGCACATTGAGTAATCATCTACCGGTGAGCGGGCCACGCCGGAATTGTACAGCGACTCCATGTTGACGGAGCCTTTCCTGTAGCTGCCATACGGCGCGGGAATAAAACACTGTATTGTAAACTTGATGATTTTGGCCTGCAGGTAATCAGGATTTTTTTCGAGCGCTTCGTTGACAATTCCGTTCAGCTTGGGAACCCATTTTATCTGGTATGAAAATTTTTTGACCGATGCATTCCGAAGAAGCGTAAAGGCAAAAGCCGAAAGATTGACCACGTTGCGCTCAATGGAAAGCGATTTTGAAATCTGATCCTGCGCCTTGTCAAAAAACTCGCCGGCAAGGTCGTTTTGGCCTCGGAAATAGGCATCCATTCCGCTGATATACTCGCAGAGCCCCAGATACACCAACTGGTCGGAGCCAACATACATGTCAGAAAGTGAAACCGCCTCCGCCTTTAACTCTGAAATTTTCTGGATTTCGCACACCGAAGTGTACGCCGCTTCTGCAAATGCCAAAAACGCCTGGGGCATGCCAGACTCAAACACGGAATCGGCATGCGCAAAAAACGCCGCCACAAAGAGCAGCGGAACCAAATACCGTTTCTTCTCCATGGTTACAGTGTAGCGCACCGCGTCCAGCATGGCAAGCCGTAGCAGAAAAATTGCTGACCAAAACTTTGCGCCGTACAAGTCTGCGGCATGGAAAACCGCACACACCAATTCCCCTGGCTGTACAATACATGCTGAATTTCATGCGGGAACCGCGCGCCTGAAAACCCCGTTCGCTAGTTGTGCTTTGACTCCCCTTCTTTTATTGAGACCGAACCTAGATGGAGCACCTGGCTGTATGATGTTGTAAAATACTGGTCGCGCCCCACAGAAACCGCGTACAGGTTCACATACCACACGCCGGATTCCGTTTTGCTTGATGAATAATTCACATCGGAATCGCCGCTTTCAGGAACGCGGTCTTTTTCTCTGTCCTGGCCGTCAAAATTGAATGTATAAGAAGAGTCAATAGAACGGGTCAAAAACACGGGAGTTTCCCCGTACATAAGCGAAGTAGAGCTGTCATATTCATGTATGGAAGGATTTCCAGTAATACAGATTCCTTTTTTATAAATATATTCTGAAGATGAAGAATTATAGGTTACGTCTGAAAGGCGAATATATACGTAACGGCTTGTTCCTGTGTTTTTTATAAGCGGAATGATACTGCCTGAGCTCAGTTTGAAACGCTGGTACCCCAATGTATCAATCATGTATGATGCGGCGGCAGAATAGTCCGTGCTGGAATTGCGCGAAGAAATGGCGGCGTCGGCATTTGCCATAACAGACGTGTTGTCGTAGATTTTGTAGTACAATTCAGTGCCGTCAAAGGTAAAGTCACCTTCCGACGAGTTGCTGGTTTCATTTGTCTGAAACACAAAGTATTTCTGGTTATCATCGTCTGCAATGTATGTCGGTGTGTGCACCTCGGTCGGAGGTGAAAGTGTATAGATTGTATCAAGCCCGCACGAGCAGAGAGTCACCACGGCGGCGCAGCACAGTGCAAGGACACGAAGCGAGCAGCCCTGCACATGGAACAAGGCATTATGCGCAGGCCACCGACCAGTCCATGCAAAACGACACCGCCGTGCCACCGCACCAGCGGCCTGCGCAAGGCTGCACAGCGGCGCAAGCATAAAAAAAACGCCCGACCGATCTATCATTCAGTTTCCAGTACAATCAAGCGGCTGTGGGCAAGGTTTGTCCAGCTGTCGGTGATGTTCAGGTCAACCAGCTGGCGATAGGCGTTTATAGCCCCCTGCAAATCGGAGAGAGCCTCTTTTGTGCGTCCAAGGGCAAACAGCGCACGAGAACGGAGCAGAAAATCCGCGGACTCTGCGGCCTGCCCATAATACGTGGCGGCGGAGGCAGTGTCAGAAAGCTGCTCGCTGCATACGGCAGCGTTAAAGTAGTTGAGCGGTTCCGTGTAGGTCTTTTTTCCTTTTTGGGCGGCAGCAAGGTACGACTCACGCGCAGCGGCAAAGTCCTGCTTCTGGAAATGCACGTCGGCGGAAAGCATGGCGGCGCGCACCCCCACTATTCCGTTTTTTGCGGCGTAAGGTGCCAGAGATTCCAGAGCAGTTTCGCGGCGGGTGGAAAGCTCATCGTCAGAAAGGCCCGAGGATTCGCGAACGAGCGCATATTCAATAGAATCAACGGCAGCGATTCCCCTTGATGTTGCGCGGTCGGAAAGTCCCAGCGCCACGCACAGCGCCACAAGGCCGACAACAAAAACCGCCAGCACAGAAAGAAAAACAGTCCTGTGCAAAACAATAAAATCGGACAGGGATTCCTGCGTGGTCTTTTTTTCTTTTTGCAGAGTCAAAACGGTTTGAGCCATGATAGCATGCTCCAATCTTTTCAGTATGTTACACGGTGCCCAAACGGGCAAAACCATATGCCACTATACACCAATTAGCAAAGTTTGTCAAAATGTTTTCCTTCAAAGCACCTGAAAGCAAAAAGGCAATCCGAATCAACACCCCCGATGCATAAGCAAGGCTTCACTCTGTGGAGCAGCATTCACCCCGTGAAGCGAGGTATGATTTTTCTAAAATTTGACAACCGAGCAGTGATAAAAAACTTTAGACTTTGCTGGGTGTGTCGTTCTTCTACGGTATTGCAACCAAGGGCACATACCATTCATTTCGCCACTACTTGCGGCAAAGCTTCTGGCCAAGGACAGGCTTCGAAGAAGCACTGCATGTACCTTTTCCGCACGAATGAAAAAAGGCCACGGAACAGTCAGAAGCATTCAAAATCCTTTTCCACATGGTTGCGCCACATCCGCTCCACAGGCATGGCAAACAGGTTTTATGCAGGTTCAACTTTGCATTCGCGCACTGCAAGAAAGACTTTTATTTTGTTAAAGATTGCTGTATAATGGCTGCCAGAGGATTCATGCACAACCAGACTTTTGAAACACATACGAGACATACCGGCGCAGAGGATTTTACCATGCGCAACCTGATTGCAAAAACCATCGCAGCCCATATCAATGAACCGCATACAGTGTTCGTGTTTCCCACAGGAATCTCAAAAGACCACTGGTCAACCCGGGCGACACTGTTCTCCGGCCGAAATGCCGTGGCGCTGGATCGCTTTATCGCATGGGATGATTTTAAAGGTGCATCGATAAAAAGCCAGCACAAAACCAAGACCGCCATTCCTTCCGTAATGCGAATGGTGTTCGCTTCGAGACTGATTTCCGAAAACGCAGACACGCCATTTTTAAAGGAGCTTATCGCACCGATATACGCGCAAAACGCATCATCGTTCACACCGTGGATTTCATCAATCCTTCCGTCGCTTGCACACTGGAAAAACCAGTTCGAGCAGAGCCGGCTTGCTCCTGATGCCGAAGACGCAGACCTTCTTGCCATATACGAACGGTACAGAATGTTCCTGGAGCGACACCAGCTGTTCGACCCCGCATGGGAAACCCCGCCATTTGTCTCAGACGGAAACCGTTACATCATTTTCTACCCGGAAATCCTCATGGACTGGCAGGAATACAGAACGCTCCTTGCAAATTCCCCGGACATCACGCTGGTGCATGGTGAATATGGAACCTGCGGCAAAGAGACAGAGCCAAAAGAAACATCAGGCCCGAACGAATGCACGCCGTCAGTAGATTTTTTTTCAGACACACGCACGGAACTGCACGCAGTTGCCGCATACCTGTGGAACGAACACGGCGAGCGCCGCATCCCATGGAACGACATGGCAGTCAGCGTTCCAGACCTCGACACATACGGCCCATATCTTGACCGCGAGCTTGACCTGTACGAAATTCCACACACGCTGCGAAACGGACAGGCCCTTGCCTCCAGCCCCGCCGGAAGTTTTTTTGCAGAAGTGCTTGACTGCGCCACCAGCGGTTTCTCCTATGCAAGCGTAAAGCGCCTGCTTTTAAACACAAGCCTTCCATGGCGCTATCCCAGGCTGAACGAAAAGCTCATTGCGTTTGGCCGCGACAACAACTGCCTCTGCCCATACATCAAAAACGGAATTCATGTTGACGTATGGAACGAAGCAATTTCCGCGCACTACGATGAACTCATTGCGCAGTACTACCGCTCGCTCAAAAAAAACATACAGTCTCTGGCATACGCAAAAACATTCTCCGACATAAACCGCGCCTATTTTATCTTCCGCTCAAAATTCTTTGACATGGAAATCTGCCCGCCCCAAAGCGACAGAATAATAAGCCGATGCATTACAGAACTCGGCTCGCTGCTTGACCTGGAACGCGACTTTCAGGACTGCACGCCCCCATCGCCGTTCATGTTTTTTACACAGCAGCTTGCCCAGACCATGTATCTTGCGGAAGCTTCAGAACGCGGAGTGCAGATTCTTCCGTACAAGCTTGCCGCGACAGCGCCTTTTTCATGCCATGTGGTTGTTGACGCAACGCAGGCATCGATTTCTGTGGTATACCGTGAGCTTTCGTTTTTAAATGAAGCGAAACGTAGACTGCTTGGCATTGCTGATGACCCTGACGTGTCTTCAAAGTTCATAGAGCTGTACAAAACCAGTGCGATACGGAGCGTGTATTTTACCGCGGCAGAAAAAACCATTTCGGGTTACGGCCTGTGCCACGGTTCCCTGCATGAAAACGACCGCAGGACCGAACGGCTTCCGGCGGATTTTTTTGCGCAGGAACGGAATGCGCTACTGCGTCCTGATTCCGCAGATTTTCCCGCACACCTGTTTGCCGTGCAGAAAAACGGATTCCTTTTTTGGACCGGGGCACAGAGTCCCGACACAGCGGCGAAAGGTAATCAGGTTCAACATTACATTGCAGCCGCACTCGATAAGTTTTTTGAGGCACCGGCGCTTCCAAAATTTTCCGCCACGATGCTGAACAGATTTTTTCGATGTCCAAGAAGCTGGTTCCTGCATTCAGTGGTCGGAGTGCAGGAACAGGTAAACGAAGCGGAGCTTATAAGTCCATTTACAATGGGAAACCTGTACCACAAAGTATTTGAATACCTGTGCAAGGCGCTAAAAGAACAGAGGCTTTCCATTCCTGCCGATGCCACGTGGGAAGAACCGTATGCCACGCTGCTTTCAGAAAGTGTAGCAAAAGCCGTGAATGACCCAGACATAAAAAAACTGAGTCCGCTTTCACAGGAGCTGATAAAAACCACGCAGTCCGCATTGGAAGAAAAAATGCGGGAATCCGTGGAAGGCTTTTTTTCGGCCTTTGCGTCATGTACGGTCTGCGAAACAGAAAGCACCTACAGCTGGAGCCCGAAAGACATTCCATGCACATGCACAGGACGCATCGACTGCCTTTTAAAAAGTCCCGACTCGGACGAATACATCCTTGTCGATTTTAAAAGCTCTTCGCACGCCATTCCTTCAGACAACCTCTATGCGAACGACCCCGACGACATCCCTGACATGCAGCTTCCCATGTATATTGAGCTACTTGAAGCCAACAAAAAAAAGGTTGAAAACGCCGCATTCTTTGATGTGCGAAACGGCAAAGCTGTAGGTGTTTTTGGAGCAGCCGTCTACAAAGACGAAATTGATTTCAAGCCCACACGCGAACGTTTTTTGGAACTGCTTTCGATCGCCTTGGATCGCATCAAACGGCACGACCTTTCAGTCACAAGAAGCGTTCCAGATTTTGACACCTGCGTTTCATGTGCCTACCAAGCGGTCTGCCGCCGCACATTCACTGTGAGCCCGTGGCAATGCTAGGCAAGATCCATGCGGAAACAGGCTCCGCAAAACGCATCAAGGCACACAATGTTCAAAATGACAGCGGGACAAAATCGGCACAAGGCGTATTTTGTCCTGGACAAGTTTGAAGCATGAACTTGAATACAAAATGCTACTTCATTTTTTTTGCGAAGTGAGTTTTACAGGAGGAAATATGGCAAGAAATCTTGACCCGGCACAGACAAAAGCCGTTACCATACAGAACAACGCCGTGGTAAGCGCCGGGGCCGGCTCGGGCAAAACCAGCGTGCTTTCGGCCAGGTTTGCGCATCTTGTTGTTGAACGCCACATTCCGGTTGACCGCATCCTCACGCTCACATTCACAAAAAAGGCCACCGTTGAGATGTACGGACGCATCTACCAAACGCTCAAAGCGATTGACCCCGCGCTCGTTGCAGAATTCCACAAGGCGAATATCCAGACCCTTGACAGCTACTGCGCCTCCATCGCGCGCCTTGGCTGCCACCGATACGGCATCAGTCCGTCATTCATAATTGACGATGAAGCGCTTACCCAGACCGTGCGCGACAAGGCTCTTCCGTTCATGCTTTCGCACCGCGACAACAAAGCTGTGCGCCTTCTTTCTGACACACGAAATTATGAACAGGTTGCCGAAGAGCTATTTGTTGACCCCATCTGCAAACACGCGACGGTTTCAAGTCCCATCGACTTTACGGACTGCCTGCTGCGCCAAAAACGCGCCGTCATCTCCGCATGGAACGAGACTTCACGCGAAGCCTGTTCTGTCCTCCAAGACATTCGGCATGCCGTAGATGATTTTGATGGAAAAAAAGACGGCGTGTTTATGAAAAACCTCTCGGAAGCGCTCAAAGCCACGCAGGAACTTCCGGAATGTCCGGTGCTGGACAGTACGCATTTTGAAGACCAGTGCGCTCCATGCACAGATTTCGTTCTTTCACTCTGCCCGCCGGTAAAGCACAAACTCATCGGGGGGCCAAAAGGTTCGGAAGAAATAAAAAGTCTTTTAAAAAATTTAAGAGGCATTCACTCCACGCTTGTTTCGCTTGCGAACTATCTCAGGGGATTTTCGGTAACGTGCGCGGCCATGGAGCTGCTTTCTGAATTTCAGGACATGGTGTTGAACTTAAAACGCAATTCAAGCACGCTGACTTTTGCGGATGTCGCTGACATCGCCCGGTGCGTGCTGCGCGACCACCCCGAGCTCCGTGCCATTGAAAAGCAAAAATACAGCGCCATCATGATTGATGAATTTCAGGACAACAATTCCATGCAGCGGGATCTTCTGTTTTTGCTGGCAGAGCGGCAGGAACGCATGGACAAGGGAGTTCCTTCCGTGGAAGAGCTTTGCCCCGACAAGCTTTTTTTTGTGGGAGATGAAAAGCAGAGCATATACAGGTTCCGTGGAGCCGATGTGTCCGTTTTCCGCGCATTGAGCCGCGACTTCGCAGACGGAAACCTTGAGCTCAAAACGAACTACCGTTCGCACCCTGCGCTCATCGCGGCATTCAACTGCATATTCGGAGGCTCGTCTTATCCGCCACTTCAAAACCAGGCGGACACACTCGGCAAACGCGCCGTATTTTTTACAGAACCTGCCGAGGGCACGGACATTCCATCATATGAAGCCATCTACCGCACGGTAGACGTTCCAGATGCAAAGCAGGCTACACAGTTTGACCCCCATGTGCACGTGGCGCTGTACGACACCCAGCAAAAGTGCAAAGACAGTGAAGTAGACTGTGAGCAGGCAGAAGCCCGCTGGGTCGCGCAAAAAATCAAGTCACTTGTCTCAGGCCAAGACGGAAAGCAGGCCATACGCCCCGGAGACATAGCGATTCTGTTCAGAACATACAAACTCCAACCTCTGTTTGAGCGGGCGCTGCTTGCGGAAGGCATTCCCTACACAACGGAAGTTGTGACAGGATTTTTTTCTGACGGCCCGGTAAACGACATGTTCGCCATGCTAAGGCTGTGCGCCTACCCCGAAGACTCTCTTGCGTTCGCAAAGATACTCCGCTCACCGTTTTTAAATCTCAACGCCGATGAAGCATCCGTTTTGCTCTTGCAGCACCGGCCCGCGTTTGAAGCAGAGGCATCAGGACTTTGTCCGCAGAGCGCCTTGCGCTATCTCAAAACCGCCGCATGGTTCTTCTGCTTCATGCACCGTGCACGGCTTTCTCCTCTTACACGCACAGTCACGGAGCTTTGGTACCAAACAGGCTACCGCTACGAAACCATGTGGAACACCGATGTTTCAATGTACGCCAATCTTTACGACCGTATGTTTGAGCTTGCAAGGCAGGCTGAACAAAACGCAATGACGCTCGCCGATTTTGTTGACAGCATGCGCACATACGAAGACGAATCCTCAAGGCTTGACAACATGGACATTCCTCTTGAAAAAAACGAAAGCGTGCACCTGCTGACCATCTTCAAAAGCAAAGGCCTCGAATACCCTGTGGTGTTTCTGTGCGGAGCCGACAAGCTTTCTGGAAACGAAGCGAATGTCACGCCAGTGTACGCGAGCAAAGAATTTGGAATAACCGTGAACACGCCGGCACAGCTTTGCCTGCTGCAGGACCGCTCCAACTTTTTTTATACATCGGTCAAAGAAGAGCAGGCCGCCATGCGGAGCGCCGAGCTTAGGAGGCTTACCTACGTGGCCCTTACCCGCGCAAAATCGGAGCTGTATATGACCGGAACATTTTCTGGAACATTCAAAGAAGACTGTGTTGACTATCTTCCAGGCGGCAAAAAAAATCCCCGCACCATTCTGCAGGTGCTTTCTCCCGTGCTGGAATTTTACATTGACGGCCAGAACGCAAAACCATCGGCGCCGTTCACTTTTTCAGCCATACCTCCAATGCCGCGTAAAATTGAGCGGGAAGGAAAAAAAACAAAAGCTGAATGCATCAAGGCGCTTAAAGGCCGCTATGAATGCGCTGATGCCATCGCAAAAGAAGCGGTGCCACATTCCTTTGTGATTCCGGCCCATCTGCACGAGCCCGACGACGAAGCCATCAAACATATGCCACAAGATAGCGAAGTTCCATACCAGTGCATAAACCGCCTGGTGCATGAATCACGAAACAGGAGCGGAGAAGCCCGCTTCAGCTTTGCGAACTTCGGAACCATCGCCCACGCCTATCTCGAAGCCGCCATAAGCGGAAACAAGCCCGTTGTTTCAAACCGTGAAATCGCAGGGCTTGAAAACAACAGCGCAAAAATCGCGGAGCTGGACAAAACATGCAGAACCATGCAGCAGGCCTTCCTTGATTCCGACCTGGGAAAAGCCGCAAAAGCATCGCTATGGCACAAAACGGAATACGGCTTTAAAAGCCGCATCGGATCAAAAATCATCAGCGGACAGATTGACCTTGTGTTCACAAAGGCAGACGGAACGGTAGTCGTGGTTGACTACAAAACAAACCAGAGCATACAGCCTGAACTTTACTACACACAGCTCGCCTGCTACCGCGACGCAGTTTCCGCCATGCTCGGATGCACGCCGGACAACGTGCAGTGCTGGCTATACTATCTAAGGTTTGCACAGGCATTTGACATCACCCGGAACTGCGCAGCCGTTGACCTTGAAACAGAGCTCTCGCGCGCAAACGCAGCTGACTGGTCCATCTCTTCCGAGGAATAAAAACAAGCAGCTCATCACCGCAATTCAATGAAGGGTGAACGGCATGCAGCCTGCCTTGATGTTTGTGCAGATCCGATTTTTTAATAATTTATTCGTGCGGAAAAACGGCCGATGCTTGTGCTTGATGAAATATAAAGCATACCGCAGCTACGAGCCTTGCGCACAAAGCAGACAATCCGTTTTGGCAAAATCGACACACCCCGGCGCACAAGGCGTGGTATGATTTTTCTGGAACTTGACCTTTTGGTAGTGACAGAGAAACCTTTAGGGTTTGCTGGATGTGCTGTTATTATAAGGTATCGCAGCCAAGGACTCATTTCGCCCTTGGATTCGCAGAAACACGGCATGCACCCTTATGCACAAACCAAGCACTACCACTTCCAAACTTACAGAATCCAATCCATGGATTTTTTTATCCTGCCACCCGATGACCGAAAAAAAAACAGCCGAGATGCTACCCGGCTGTTTTGTGTTTAATGGTTTTTACATTTTAATCGTTCGGCTGGCACCGTGCAGATTACAGTCCCCCGTAAGTTGCGATAAATACGCCTGCCGCAATAGCCGTTCCAATCACGCCAGACACATTTGGTCCCATGGCATTCATGAGCAGGAAATTCGACGGGTCGAACTCCTGGCCCACCTTGTTTGAAACACGCGCCGCCATTGGCACCGCAGAAACGCCCGCGCTTCCAATCAGCGGATTGATTTTTTTGCCTGCCGGAAGGAACACATTCATAAGTTTTGCCATCAGCACACCGCCAGACGTGGCCACACAGAACGCCACCAACCCCAGCAAAATGATTCCCACAGAATTGGGGTTCATAATCTTTTCGGGGGTCATCTGGCTTCCCACGCCGAGTGAAAGCAGAATCGAAACGATGTTCATCAGTTCATTTTCCATCGTCTTTGAGAGCCTGTCCACCACGCCGCTCTGCTTGACAAAATTGCCGAACGCAAGCATTCCGATAAGCGGAGCCGCCGGAGGCAGAAGCAGGATGGCAAGTACAAGAAGCAGCAGCGGAAAAAGCACCCGCTCCGTTTTGCCCACGGGCCGAAGCTGATCCATGTGGATAAGCCGTTCTTTTTTGGTTGTGAGCGCCTTCATAATCGGCGGCTGAATCATGGGAACCAGAGCCATGTACGAATACGCCGCCACCGCGATAACGGCCATCATCTCGGGGGCAAGTTTTCCAGACACGTAGATTGACGTGGGGCCGTCCGCGCCGCCTATGATGGCAATGGCACATGCCTGTAAAATCGTATAGTCAATGGAGGGAAGCATGTTCATCACAGAAACGCCGAACAGCGTAAAGAACACGCCGAACTGGGCGGCTCCCCCCAAAAGCGCCATCTTTGGATTGGCAATAAGCGGACCAAAATCTGTCATGGCACCGATACCCATGAAAATCAGCATCGGAAAAAATTCGTTTCCCACACCGGCACTGTAGATGATGCGCAACATGCCGTCAGGAGCATCTCCCATACCGGCTCCGGGTATGTTCACCAGAATGGTGCCAAAGCCAATCGGTATGAGCAGAAGCGGCTCGAACCCCCGCGCGGCACCGAGGTACACGATAAGGAAGCCGATGGCAATCATAACCAGATATTTCCAGCCCGCCACCTCCGTTCCAGCGAACGGATCTGTGTGTGCGGCAAGTTCAGCGGCCTGTTCCTGCTCAAGCTCTGCCATACGTTCCGCATCTGTCTGGCGGTGAATCATTTTGTAGATGCCGGTAGACTTCCCTATGTTCTGTATGAATTGCGAGGGGGAAATATCGTAACGGCCGTTCCAGTTTTCGGTCCGCTTGATAACCTTGTTGAGACCGGTTCCCTGCGGCGCAACATTAGCGGCCTGCACACTGTCCTGCGCAAACACCGTTGTGGCAAAAGAAATCACCGACGCACAGGCAATAATGGCCAGCATGACAAGGGCTATTTTTTTATTGTTTTCAGTTTTTGAAAGTGGCATACACTATCCTTCTCCAAATCTAGTCTTACCCAATACACCAGAGGCGCACCGTTCCGCAAAAGCTGACGGCCCATGCAAAACGGTTTCGGAATTCTACCGAATTTCTGCCACGGCCTGTCCGTTTGCAAGCTGGGTGCCAGCACTTGCAAGGAAGTGCACGGAACCAGATGCCCCGGCCTTTACTTCAAGCTCCATTTTCATGGACTCAATGACAACTATGGTGTCGCCAGCTTTGACGGTTGCCCCTTCCGGCACTGCGGTCCTGAGAAACACGCCTGCCACAGGAGCTTTTACCACGGAGCCCGAAGGATTCGCCTGCGAGGAAGCGGGTGCGGCTGACACAACGCCGCCGATGGAGGCAAGCACCTGTCCGTTTGCAACCTGTGTACCAACGGGAACAGAATATGTAATCGTGCCGTCAGCTGAAGCCTTTACTTCAAGCTCCATTTTCATGGACTCGATGACTATCACGGTCTGACCTTTGGTGACTGACGTGCCATCAGCAAAGCACTGCTTTAGCAATGTGCCAGCGACAGGCGCCGTCACATCGACACCGCCACTTACAGCAGGGGATGCGGCCACAGCTCCCGAGGAAGGCGCACTTACGGCACCGGCCGCACCAAACGTGATGTTGTACGGAGTGCCATTTACGGTAACACTCATGGAATCTCCGGCGGGACCGCTTGTCACATTGTAAGCAGCACCGTTCACAGTCACGGTATAAGAGCCGCCCTTGTTTTCTTTGGTGCCAGGCCCGGCGGCAGGAGCATCTTTTTTGGCGAACTCCGTAGCAGCGTCAACAGGCCCCTTTGCCCTCGTCGCAAAAAATTTGGGTGCCTCATTTGGATACATGGCATAAGTGAGCGTGTCTTCAACAGAACCGTTTCCACCTTTTTCCGTGGCTTCCTGAACCATCTTGTCCCATTCAGGTTCAAGAAGGTCTGCATAGCGGCACTCGACCACGGATTCCATTTTATTCTCCTCAAGGGCCCTTTTGACCAAATCGGCGTTGGGTTCGGCCGGCAGTTTTCCCAAGCGTCCGGTAAGCAGGTCGCGGAAATCCTTGGTCATCATATTGTAGCGCCCCTGCACCACGTTTAACACGGCCTGTGAACCTACAATCTGGCTGGTTGGCGTAACAAGCGGAACATAACCGGCATCCTTGTGCACTTTGGGAAGCTCGGCAAGCACTTCATCCATCTTGTCACTCGCGCCAAGCCCTTTAAGCTGTTTTTCAAGGTTGGAAAGCATACCGCCGGGCACCTGGGAAAGCAGGATGCGGGTGTCGGCTCCTAAAAAGGAAGATTCAAGTGAAGAATAGTGCTTACGAACTTCGCGGAAGTATGCCGCGATTTCAAGCAGGGCGGAAATGTCAAGCTGAGTGTCCAGATCAGACCCTTTGAGCATTTCCACCACAGTTTCGGTGGGGCTGTGTGATGTTCCCATCGACATGGAGCTGATGGCAGTGTCCAGCACGTCGGCCCCTGCTTCCGCACCTTTGAGAAGCGTCGCCACGGATAGACCGGTCGTCGCATGCGAGTGTATCTCAATCGGAAGGTCGCACTTCGCCTTGATTGCCTTGACCAAGTCGTAGGCATCATAAGGCTTTAAAAGGCCCGACATGTCCTTGATACAGATTGAGTCCGCTCCGAAATCCGAATAGGTCTTGGCAAGCTCCGCATATTTTTCAATCGTGTGGAATGGAGTTACGGCATAGCTTATGGCCATCTGCACATGCTTTCCCGTTTTTTTGGCGGCCTTGGTGGCGCACTCCATGTTGCGCGGGTCATTGCAGGCATCAAAGATGCGGAACACACCGATGCCGTTGGTGGCCGCCGTCTCTACGAATTTTTCCACCACATCATCGGCATAAGGGCGGTACCCCAGAAGATTCTGGGCGCGAAGGAGCATCATTATCTTTGAATTGGGCATGGCCGCATGGAGCTTGCGAAGGCGTTCCCACGGGTCTTCATTCAAAAAGCGGATGCAGCTGTCAAAGGTTGCGCCACCCCAGCCTTCCACGGCCCAGTAACCGATTTTATCAATCATGCCGCATGCAGGAAGCATATCCGCGGTTGTCATACGAGTTGCGTGGAGCGACTGGTGCGCGTCACGCAGTACCAATTCTGAAATACCAACCTTAGCCATAAAAACCTCTTATCCTCACGAATTATATACAAAGTTCCAAAATGAAATCCAGATTATAGAACCGGCCGAAGAAGGAACCATCACTGCCTTCCCTCCGGCCTTACTGACATGTTACACTGACTGTTTTTCGCGCACAGCGGCGGCGATTGCAGCCACAACAGAAAGCGTGTCCTGAGCCGGAGCCTGAGGCACTGGGCCCGCAGCGGGCGCGGCTTGTTTTGATGCCGGCTCAGCTGTGTCAAGGTGCAGGGCATGCAGCACCAAATGCAAGAGGTTCATGCATACAATCATAATAACCAGGAACAGAAACACCACGCCCATCCCCAACAGCGTGAGAATGCCGCTCTGTCCTATCATCTGAGCAATCGTCATACGTCCTCCCAAAAAACAAAAATCAGTCCGTGCACTTACATGCGCCACCGCACAGCCCCGCTCCATGGCCAAAAGGCTAAAATAAGGAACAATGCGTTAGCCTAGTATAGTTAAAAACCTTTTTTTATACAATATGGATTTTATGAATTGAAAAAGATTCAGAGCAAAAAACATGCATACACATGGCAGAGACAGCACGGAAAGAGGAATCCGGCATAATCTTTGCGGCCCTCGCCCGGTTGAATCAACACACCCAGACATAAAAGCAAGGCTTCAAGCCGGTGGCTGGCTTCGCAAAAACGCGGCATGCACCCTTTCCGCACGAATCATCCAGAACAGGGTTTAGTCAGTTACAAAGCGAAAGCTTACGACACAAAAATGAACAGGATCCCCCTGCGCACCAAGAACAACCTCACGGCAGCACAGGCGGTATGCATCTGCGAGGGTGAACAGGAACACCGGGAACTGTTGCCACGTCCTCCCTGCAAAGGGCAGTCCGAAAGCAAGAACATCCGCAAAGCAAGGCGGAAAATCGGCGACCATGAGATTGATGAGCCCCTAATCGGGGAAAGGCGTGTGCGCGGAAGGAGCGTCCGAGGGCAAGACACCGGTGTTCTGGCTGCAAAAGCTCAGCGAGAAGGTTTCCGTTACGATGGTGCAGAACTGCCCCAGACAGTCACCGATACCAGCCATCATGGAGCCAATTCTATAACAGCCAGCGATTTACACATACGGCCGGAAGGTGCATGGCGGTCTCGTGGCTGCCATGTGCACTAGCGAATTCTGCGCGGGGAGCTCCGCTGCATTTGGCGCGGGGAGCTCCGCTGCATTTGGCGCGGGGAGCTCCGCTGCATTTGGCAGTGGCAATTCTGCCGCATTCAACTTAGCCCCTGCCATTTCTTGCTGCGAGCGAACGGAGCCGGCATTCTGACGCAAGAATTGCTTTATGGCGGTTCGGGTTGCCGCTAGGACGCAGCGGGTGTTTTATTTGTGCGGAAACGAGGGGCATGTTCCCTTTTGTGCAATCCTCATAGGCACAACATACCCGACAAGTTCTGAAGGTTCCTTTACGACTGCCCGGTTATCAAATTTCAGAAAAATCATACCAGTCTTTTGCATCGAGGTGTGTCGATCAGGAAATATTTGGGTTTAACCGGTCAAAGGCTATTTTTAATCGCAGAAAGAATCTAATCAAAAAACGGGAATATCCAGCATGGACTTTTAAACGCCCTGCGTCTTCCAAAGCCCTAAGACACCACCGCCTGGAACAGGTTCCATGCGTTGATACCATTCACCATCTGGCCGGGAACAAAATTCCGCAGCAGGTTCGCGCGGCCTTCTTCAAGGTGGCTGCTCGTAATGCCGTGCCGTATGGAAGAATCGGCTTCAAGCAAGGCTGCGTAGTGGTCGGCAAGCCTCACAAGCTTTCCGTCAACAGGATTCAGGCTGTCGATATTGCAGCTTTCGTTGAGCTCGGCAAAATCCACATGCACCACGCCACCGTCTTTTTGCACACGATTCTCAAATTCATCGTTCGTAAAATAGAGGATTTCATCGCGATAAGACGGCGACATGAGCGGCACCAGTTCCCTGGAAACGATTTTGTCTTCGATAGTCTTTACAACGGCCGGCAGCTCATTGGTGGCATTTTTGACCGGCGAAATTATGTCCCTTGTCACGGCCTCTGGAAGATCGTGGAACAAGGCTGAAAAAAAATTGTTAAACACACGCTTTGGACACATGGCGACACCGCATTCGCGCGAAAACAGCAGCGTCATCACAGCGACAAAAAAACAGTGGCCCAGCACCGATGTTGCAGGAACACGGGGAGTCTGGTTCCAGCGTGTCTGAAAACGGAGCTGCTCTATGCGGAGCAAAAAATCATACGGCTGCTGCTTGGTCATAAACAGCTGCAGGCCGCGCAGATCCAAATAACGCTGCAAATCGGACTGCACTTCCCTGCGGATTGCCTCAAGGCGCACGGCTTCGTTCACGGGCGCTATCATGTCAAGTTCGCGCAAGGTTGAATATTTGTGGGCCGCACGGAACACGCGCTCGGTCTGCTCCTGCGAAGGCCCATAAGGAATGGAGCCGTTCGTTTTTCCGATATAGAGAGTGAAGCGCTTGAACAGGTCGGTGTCATCGATCAGCGGGCGGTACTGTTCCAGCACCCACTCGTTCAGGCGCACGAATTCCGCAGGGTAGGACTCCCTGATGAGCCGCTGCACCGGACTTTTGATGTCGCATAGCGCTATTTTGCGCAGAAGCTCGAACACCGAAGCATACATCATCCAGTCCCAGTCAATGGAAACGCCGCGCTCTTCCTCGTATTTGCCGATGATGTATGCCACCACCATTTTTTCGGCATCCTTGTCCATTTCAACAACTTCAAACGGGCGCACCAAATCATTCCAGCGCTCAATTGAAAAGGCCTCAAAAATTTTTAGGACAAGCTCTTTTTTCATGGAACAATCCGCCTGTCAGTTGCTGGAGCCGGCCTTTTTGTCTGCCTCCATCTTGTCTTTCCAGACGGTAGCCTTTTTTTTGATTTCCTCGGCATCGTCCTTGTCGCCCAGCACCATTGCCACACGCCGCAATGCCATCAAAAAGTTTATCCCCATGCGCATGTCGTCAATGCGGCGCGACGAAAGCTCGTACTTGTCGCGAAATTCCGTGGCGCTCTGCTCAAGCAGCTTTTTCACCAGCCGCACATACAGCACGGTAGTGTCGTATGCAGGGGAACTGGGCTCAAAATAATCCTTTGAGGCGGCTTTCATGTCGATGAAATTCTTCGCCACCACAGCGTAACGGCCTTCAAGGTCAACAATAGACCATTTCCACTTGGTGTTGTCACCGAACGCATCGGACAGCATGCGTATTCCCAGCCCCAGTTTCCGCACCAGATAAAACCGGCGCTCAAGCGGCACGTCTTTGATGGCTTCCTGCCGGTCTGCAAGTTCGGAATAGGGGCAGTCCACGGCGTTCGACACAACTTCTTCAAGATAGATTATGGCCTTGTAGAGGGCCTTGCGGGCATCGTTCAGCGCATCGTTGTTTTTGGCGTCAATCACGTGCACGGAAATATCGTTCACAGAAAGATACAGCGTGGCGATGTACATGGCATGTTCTGCGAGCTGGAGCTTCTTGTATTCCACGCCCTCTTTCTCGCGGTGCGCAAGGGCCTGCATGTCCTTTTCTTTCGCCTGCGCCTGCGTGATGGACACCTTGTAGGGAGCTGCCTTATCTTTGAATTCCGAACGCATTTCGTTGGTAATCAGTGCCATTACAAACCTCCAAACTGATGCAAAAGGGCAGCGGCATGTTCAAGCGACGCATCCGAATAAGCATCACCTGAAAGCATGCGGGCAATCTCCCTGACCCGCTCCGCTCCTTCCACCGGAAACACCCGGGTGGACGTGCTGTCGCCTGTGGCCCCCTTTTGAATCTTTATCTGATTATCGGCATAAACGGCAATGCTTGCCAGATGGGTAATACACAAAATCTGTTTTTTTGAGGCGAGAGCCTTCATGTGGCTTCCAAGTGAAACGGCAACTTCACCGCCTATGCCGGTGTCGATTTCGTCAAAGATGAGCGTACCGGCCGGGTCGCCGTCAGACAGAATGGTTTTGAGGGCAAGCATCACCCTGCTCAATTCGCCGCCAGATGCGATTTTTATAAGAGGAAGAGGAGGTGAACCGGGATTTGCGCTGATACGGAATTCTATGCTGTCCATTCCGAACGGCCCGCAGGACTGTTCTTCGGCTGTTCCCGGATCTTGCGTCACCTGCACCTGAAACACGGTGTCTTTCATGCCAAGGCGCGAAAGAATCGCCTCGACTTCTTTTTGCATTGAAGCCGCAGCTTCGCTCCGTTTGGCAGAAAGCGCCTTTGCAGCCGCGTACACCTGCTTTTCAAGAGCGGCAATGTCTGCCTCAAGGGCGGTTTTGTCAGTGGCGGCGTCCGTGAGAGACAGAAGCTCCTCCCTGGCACTTTGTGCATAGGCTTCAAGCTCAGAAAGCGGGGCGGAAGGAGAGGAAGCGTACTTTTTCTTGAGGCGGTACATGAGGTCAAGGCGCTCCTGCACCCAAGAAAGCCTCTCAGGGTCGAAAACAAGAGAGGCGGCGTATCGCAGAAATTCCTTGGAAATATCGCCAAGCTCGTAAAAGGCGGACTGCACACGGGTTTCAAGCTCGGCAAGGTTTTTGTCAAGCGAAGCGGCATGAGCCGATACCGCGGCAAGCCGCCTGAGCTGAGGAAGCACGGCCCCGCCCTGCCCGTCAGAACCGTCAAGCAGCGCGTTCAGCTCGTCTATGTCGGCATAAAGCTTTTCGTATGAAAGAAGCCGCGTTTCCTCATCGGAAAGCTCATCGTCTTCACCAGGTTTGAACTTCGCCTCTTCCAACTCCGCAAGGGCAAATGACAGAAGCTCGATGCGGTTCGCACGATCTGAATCAGTTTCATTCAGACGAAAAAGCAAGTTCCGTTTTTCAACAAGAGCGGCATACAGCCCGGTAAACGCGCGAACCTCCGATTCAAGGCCGGCATAGCTGTCCAGGTAGCGGCGATGCTCGCCCACTTTCAAAAGCGACTGCTGTTCATGCTGGCCGTGGAGGTCAACCAAAAAGGCGGCAAATTCCGCGAGATCTGCCCGTGTCACAGGAACGCTTCCAATCCAGGCAGAAGATTTTCCGCTGTCACGGAGCAGGCGGCGGAGGAGCACACGGTTTTCTTCAACAAGAATGCCATGCTCAGAAAGCCAGGCGCGGGTCTCGTCAGATTCAAGCGCAAATGTTCCCGAAACAACAGTCTCGTGTGTGCCGCTGCGAATCATATCGGTGCTTGTTTTTCCTCCGAGCAGGAACGAGAGGCTCCCTATCAGGATTGATTTTCCTGCACCTGTTTCTCCGCTGAGCACGGTAAAACCACTTGAAAATTCAACATGGGCCTTGTCGATTAGCGCAAAATTCTGGATGTCAAGTTCCTCAAGCACGGGGACCTCCCGACCAATTCAGCTTGCTGCGCAAGGCAGCATAAAACTGGGTCTGAGTAGAGCAGATGATTCGCGCCTTGTGCGGTGCAATCTTCAAAATCACGACGTCGCCGCTTTCAAGGCTTGAACCTACCTGGCCGTCAACACATATATCCATGGAAGTGCGTGAAGGCAGCATGGTAATCGCAAGCTCTCCTTTTGCGCCGAACACGAGCGGGCGTGCCGAAAGGCTGAAAGAGCTGACGGGCGTAAGTACAAGCGAATCGAGCGACGGATCGACGATAGGCCCCCCTGCGGCCGCAGAATATGCGGTGCTGCCCGTCGCCGTGGACACAATGAGCCCATTTGCCTTGAACGGCCCTAAAAGGGCATGGTTGTACGCCACCTGCATGTTGATCAGCCTGGAGGCGGCGGCACTGGAAACCACAACATCGTTAAGTCCCGTGCAAGAAAACACCGACCGGCTCCCACGGAGAACCTCGCACTCCACCATCGAACGCTCGGCAGCTGAAGCCATGCCATTTAAATAGCACAAAAGTTCCTTCTGCCAGGTTGAAGCCTGCACACCGGCCAAAAAGCCGAATTCTCCGAGATTGACAGGAAACACGGGAATGCCGAGCGGTGCACAGGCGCGGCTTGCAAAAAGCACAGTTCCGTCACCTCCAAGCGTAACTACAAAATCAAAGCCTGCACAGTCCAGCGAAGAGAACGAGACGGAAGAAGCGGTTCCGTTATAGCGGAATTCACTTACCACAACCTGACGCTCCACCAAAAAACGGGAAATCGCCGTATACAATGCGGAGGCATCATTCTTAAACTCGTTCACTACGACAAGGCATCTCATGGTTTACGGCAGCGTGGAGAGCACCTTTACAATGCGCGACACGTCTTTTTGTCCCAGCCTCGGATAAAGCGGAAAAAGGGCACAGCGCAGGAGCAGGGAATTTGCACATATGCAGGAGGGCGCAAGCTGTTCCTGCCTGAACGCGATGATTGACGATTCATATGCCTGACGCACCTCAATGCCTTTTTTCTGCGCATATGCCTTAACGTCTTTAAAGCCTGAATTAAGCACAACCGGAAATGAATACACCGTAGAACCCCAATCCGAAGCGCGGGCATACGTGTGGTGGCGCCCCGACATAATGGCCCGGGAAAACACCGCAAACAAGTCCCGGCGGCTCTTTTCATTACGCTTGTACTCTTTTATTTCCACATAGGCGAGCGCAGAATTCATGTCCGGCATTATATCGGTGGAAGGAGCCTTGTCAACAAGTTTTTTCAGTTCCGTCCAACTCTTGCGGGTAGGCGCGAACAGAACCGCTCCACCGCCTGCTGTTATTATGTCGCGATCCTCCATGCCAAAAATGGCGTAAGTGCCATACATGCCGGCGCGCTGTCCCGTTGGATCTGGCACGTCAGCACCTTCCGCAACATCTTCAGACGCGGGAGATTCAGTGGAGATGGAACCAGAAGTCTCATCGGGATAATAAGAAAGCGCAGACTGCGAAATGTCTTCAATAACAGGAATGCCAAGCGCAGTATACAGGGAAATCTCTGGCAGAATTCCCATAGACTCGGCCAGCACCAAGACATTGCCGCCTTTTTTGATTCCTTCTTCAACCAGCCCGGGCGTGACCTGCCCGGTTTCTTCAACCACATCGAGCACAAGCGCCTTGTAGCCGAGCCGCTCCACCGTAACAAGCTGCCAGGCGGGGGCCAGCGCACTGAGCATAACGGTACTTTCAGAGGAAAGCGCAAGAGCCTCCAGAGCATATTGCAGGGCCAACGAAGAACTGCGGAGCGCAACAGCACCGTCGCAGCCGGTGTATTCCTTTACAGTCTGAAGCAGACGGAGGTTCATCTCACCCGGGCCGATTTTTTCATCGACCATGCATGTGAGCACAGCTTCCATTTCTTTTCGCCTGATTGTGGAACTATATGTCTGTATCATTTAAAAATAAACCCTTTTCTGCCTGGCGCCCAATCTTCCTTGCGAGTATTTCTGCAACGGCATATGCAAAAATACAGGTCTGCACGACATAGCCCGTGTATATGTGAAACAGGAAAAACTGCCGGCACCGCTTGCAAACAGCGCAAGTCCCGCACGCGGCAAAGTCAGCCTTGCGGGGTCAAAATCTTCTGCAATTCCTTGGCACTGAACAGACGGCGTGTATCAAGAATAATCAAGTAGGCCGACTCCTGCCGTACAACACCCTGAATGTATTCTGTGCCGATACCGCTCAACATCTGTGGCGGCGGTTTGACATCGCCTTTTTCAACCTGAACAACGCGGGCAATGCGGTCAATGATAATGCCGATCCGGTTTCCTTCTATGTCGAGAATAATAAAACCGCCTTCATCTTCTGAAAGATCGTCTTCGTCCACTACCATCATTTTTTGGATATGGAAACGTTTGTGCAAGTTGATGATGGGAATAATCTCACTACGCAGATTGATGATTCCTTCCACGTAGTATGGAGCGTTCGGAATGGGGCGAACGTTCTGCACTTTCACAATCTCCTTTACATCCATGATGTCAACGCCATACAGCTCTTCGCCAAGCTGGAATGTTACAAGCTGAAACTGTGTATTCTCATCGGCCATGTATAGGTTCTCCTCTTTTATGAAATTCCTTGCAGAAATTCATCTATCCTATTATTTTACACTATGAATCGCGTCTAGTCTACTATAAAAAGCGTAAGTACACGCACTTTTTCAATTCCGAGGCTTTTTAGAAGCCTCGCGCAGCTTTCCGCAGTCACGCCAGTGGTAAGCACGTCATCCACCAGCACCACTTCATCAGGAATACCGTGACTGCGCCACCACCGCTTGGAGTGGTATGCAATGGCATAGCTGTTTGAAGCCCCTTTGATGCGTTCAGCGCGGCGAAGTTTTTTCTGCTGGTTCACTGAAAGGCGCTCAAGCAAATGCATCACAGAAAAGCCGTACAAGGCATGCAAAAACCAGCACAGTTCCTGTATCTGATCCCATCCATGATGCCGCAGTTTTCCGGGCCGGGGAGGAACGGGCACCAAAACGCACCTGCCGCCGCACCAAAGGTTGAGAGCTGAAGCAGCCGCCCGAGCAAAAAGCGGCGAAAGGGAACGCTTGCATTTCATTTTCCATGAAAACAGCGCTTCCTTGTACCACAGCCGGTATGGATAGAGCGGAAGCACCGCGTCCACAGATTCAAGCAAGACATTGCGGCGGCAGTCCATGCACCGCCCCCGTTCGCCCAAAAGCACTTTGCCGCAACAATCGCAACGGGCAGGGCCCGGAGGCACAAACGACAAAAAACGTAGGCGCTTGCACTTCTGGCACACAGCTTCGCCCAAAGAAGGTTTTCCGCAGCAAATGCAGTGTTCACCGCCCCACAGCAGGGAAAGCAGGTTCCTCGCAGCCGTGGCAAGCGTCACCCTAAAAACCGCGGCATTCCAAACTTTCACATCATTCATACTGAAATATATGAAACGCAATGCCGTTTATTACCAATGTTTTTTGTATTGTCCAGCGCAAACCGGAGGCCACAGCCTCAAATCCAGGCCCAAACGAACATGCTTTCCGCGCAAGGCAGCGCATTTTGCAGGTCAACGGCCAGAAAGAGTTTTTTTCCAGCGATCCAAAAGCTGCAAGGCTGAAAGGGGTGTCAAAGTGTCCACATTCACAGAAAGAATTTCATCCAAGATGAGTTCCTCGTCGCTGAACAGTGCCCCGGTACGCGATTTTTCGGCAGAGCTTCCATGCAGCGTTGTCTGTGGAACAGGTGTAAACGCACCGCCTGTGCCGCGCAGAGCAAAGTCGCCGCGTTCTGGTTGACTTCCAAACCCGCCCGAGACATCGCCTGGTTGGGGCACATCATCACCGTCGAAACCATCAGGCCCTACAGGGCTGGCCTCGCCAAGAGCACCGGCAGCCAAGGCATCATTATCTGAAGAATCCAAACCGGAATCTCCTTCAACACTGACAAGCGGAACAATCGGCTTTATGGCGGCCTCTTCCTGCACCCGCTCCAAAATCCATCTGGCCCTATCAACCACCGGCTGCGGAAGGCCTGCCAGCTGTGCCACATGGATTCCGTAGGAATTGGCGCTCGCCCCGGAAATCACTTTGCGCAAAAACACAATGTTGCTGCCGTTTTCGTTCACGGCCATGCA
Source organism: Treponema sp. (assembly GCA_022510905.1). GTDB lineage: Bacteria > Spirochaetota > Spirochaetia > Treponematales > Treponemataceae > Treponema_D. The sequence goes on along the minus strand of JAFLSN010000002.1, from coordinate 19,155 downwards.
CAGCGCAAGCAGGGCGGGATGTTCCAGACGGGTAAGCTCGTGGTAATGGGTGGCGAACAACGTCTTGCACTTGATGCGCGATAAAAGGTATTCGCTCACCGCCCATGCAATCGAAAGTCCATCCTCCGTGCTTGTGCCCCGCCCAACCTCGTCCATAATCACGAGTGAGCGTATGGTGGCAGTCCTCAGAATGTGCGCAGTTTCAGTCATCTCAACCAGAAACGTCGATTCGCCCCGCGCGAGGTTGTCGCTTGCACCCACGCGGCAAAAGATTCGGTCAACAAGCGAAAGAAGCGCGGAATCGCATGGCACAAAACTTCCAGTCTGGGCTAGCAACGCAATCAGCGCGTTCTGGCGGAGGAACGTGCTTTTTCCTGCCATGTTTGGCCCTGTAATAAGCGCAAACGAAACACCAGAGCCATCCGCGCAGAGAGAAAGGTCGTTTGGCACAAATTCACCGGCCGGAAGGTGCCGCTCCACAACCGGGTGCCGCCCGCCACGAATGTCGAACGCACGGGTGTCGGTGAATCTTGGACGCACCCAGCGATGCTCGATGGCGGCTTCGGCAAACGATGCGGTCACATCGGCATAGGCAATTTCATGGGCGGCCTGCTGCAGGTATGGAATATACTGCTTGAGCCTCCCCCGCACTTCCAAAAAGAGGTCGCGTTCCAGCTGAAGGATTTTCGTGCCGCTTTCGTTAAGGTTTTCTTCAAGTTCCTGAAGCTTTTCCGTTGTGTAGCGGTCGGCATTCACAAGCGAACGGCGCATGATAAAATGCTCCGGCACCATGCCGACTTTTCCACGGGTCACTTCGATAAAATAGCCCATGTTGCCGCTTTTCCGTATCCTCAGGTTAGCGATGCCTGTGCGCTCCCGTTCTTCCTCCAGGTATGAATCAAGAACTTTTGTAAAGTCAGTCTGAATGGAACGCCAGTGGTCGAGCTCGGACGACCAACCGTCTTTGATAATGCCCCCCTCGGTAAGAGCCGTGGCAGGATCTTCAAGAATGGAAGCCTCCACTAGATTGATAATGTCCAACGCGCTGTCTGGATTGAGCGTTGCAAAATTGCAAGAGCCCAGATGCTCCTGCACACGGAGCCACTGCGCAAGGCTAGCACGGAGCGCCTGCAAATCTTTGGCATGGGCACGGTCAAGGGCAATGCGGCCCGCAAGCCGTTCAATGTCCAGAATGCCGTTCAGCTCTTCGCGTACTTTTTTATGGAGCGCACGATCCTGCACAAACAGCTCCACGTGATCCTGGCGTGACATGATTGCGTTCTGTTCCATGAGCGGAAACAGGAGCCATTCGCGGAGCATTCTGCTTCCCATGGCGGTGCGGGTATAATTCACACATTCAAGAAGAGTGAACTGGGCGGTGCCGTCTCGTAGATTTGCCGTTATTTCAAGATTCCTGCGTGAAGAATCATCAATCACCACATACTGCTCATCACGGTACACATCCAGCGAGGTGACATGCGGAGCATCGCTTCCTGCGGTCATGCGGAGATAGTCAAGCAAGAAACCGGCGGGTACAATTTCAATCGCATCATCGGAAAGCGAAAAAGCGCGCAGGTTCACGGTATTGAAATGCGCGGTAAGCTGCTTATACGAAAACTCGTGATTAAAGCTCCAGTCCGCATACGCTGAAACTGAAAGCCCCGGAAAAGCGTCCAGTGCCTCCTGCACCACGGAATCGGTCTTGAGACTTTCGCACAGCAGCAGCTCGCGCGGTGCACAGCGGCCAAGCTCGTTAGGAAGATGTTCCGCCATGCGGCTCCGCTCAAACGATGTGGCGCGGAATTCACCGGTGGTAACATCGATGTATGAAAACCCCACCTGCCTTTTGTTGGCATACAGAGCCGCCAGAAAATTGTTTCTTCCGCCGTCAAGATATTCGCTTTCTGTGGCGGTGCCAGGCGTAATGGTTTCCACAACCTTGCGCTCAGTGAGGCCACCGTGGGGTGCAATCTCCCCGACCTGTTCGGCAATGGCGATTTTTTTTCCAAGACGAAGAAGCCTGGCGATATAGACTTTTGAAGCATGGAATGGAATGCCGCACATGGGATTTTCACCCCGATGTGTAAGCGTCAGGTTCAACAAGCGGGAAACTTCAAGGGCATCGTCATTGAACATTTCATAGAAATCGCCCACCCGAAAAAACAGCACTTCATTTTGATGCTCAGCCTTTATACGCTGGTACTGCAAAAACAGCGGCGTTTCGTCTGCCATGGTTCCTCGCGGCGCTACAGGCCGAGCTGTGAAATAACTTCGTCGGTGATGTCAACAGAGGAGCTGTACCACAAGATGCCGTTCGCCTGCTGCAAACTCAGAATCATGGAGTAGCCGCCGTTTTCTGCGATGCGGGCGAGCGTATCTGAAAGCTTTTTGTAGAATTCATTATTGCCTTGCAGATTTTTTTTGAGCGACTCAAGCTCCGCGTTTTTTGAGTTCGCGTATTCATTCAAAAAATCAGCCTTCTGCGTTATCTGTGCCTGAAGTTTTAGCGCCGCAGCTTCGTTTCCGTTCCGTTCATGCTCAAGTTTTTTATCATTCAGGTTCTGCAGCTCTTTGGTGAGTTTGTTTATTTCATTCTGAAATTCCTGCTTCTTGTTTTCATAATTGCGCACAGGAGCCGAATTCCTAAAATAGGACTGGTACACCTTTGCGGTATCAACCACGGCAAATTTTGTAATCTGCTGTGCAGCAGCCGCACCTGCGCAGGCCACGGCCAAAACACACAAAAAAAGCCTTTTTATAATTCCATTCATCACCTTTCTCCAATAAAATCAGTCTGAACAGAAACCAAGCCCCTAACACAACCGGCACTGTGGTCATGCGGAAAATGGTTACCTGTTTGTCAAATTGAACGAAAGCACAAAGTTCCAGTTTTTGTACCAGGCCACCTCGGAAGAAGCGGTTTTGTTCATGAACACCACATTGCCGTCCCGAATCTTGAAATCGTTCGCAAGCAGCAGCCGGAGCGGGAACTGCTGTATGGTAAAGCGCAGGCTGGGCCCAAAGCTAAAATACCAGTCATTTTCGTTCGTAAAATCCGAAAAGAGCGCGTCTGCGGAAGGCTTGACGGCAATCGCGTCAAAGAAGATGTCGAATGAAAGAATACCCGGAATGACTGGCATGCGAAGCTCCGCGATATTTGAAAACAGGGCCTTGCCACGCGCCAACGAATTGTTGTACACAGACCAGCCGCGTCCGTTGAACATGCCGTCTATGTACAGCTTGCTTGTGTCTTTGATGATTGAGTCTGGCAACGGGAACTGGAGAGAAAGCCCCGTGTACACCATAAAAACAAGTTTGAACGACCAGCGCTCCGAAACAGGCTTGTCTATGAGCGTGAAATATTTTTCGGCCTTGGTATCGCTCCGAAGATAGAATTCCGTTTCGCCCCAGTCAGGAGCAAAAGCCAAGATGCCCTTTGGCAAGAGTCCGTACCAAGAGAGCTTTTCACTAAAGAACCAGCCGGAAGACGGGTCATAGCTGATGTTGCGCCCATCCATGGCAAATGAAGCATACACGGAATTTTTTGGAGCCCAGTTATTGTTGTATTCACTGATTGACATGTCGAGCGGCATATACAGGCTGCCATCGTAGATGTTGTTCACAAGGCCTCCTGTAATACCGCCCGCCAGCGTGAGTATAGCAAAATCAGGCACCCAGCGCCGCCCCAGCGAAAGGCTCAGGTTGAACTGGTGCTGCTCGTACTTCATGTAATAGTCGCTTGTGTTCAGCGAGCCGTCCGACTGAAACTTGTTGCGCAGCGAATAGTTGGTGGAATGTGAATAGCCAAGCGAAACACCCGTGCTGATAGGCTGATCCCACAACCAGTTCTGCCCATAGCCAAGGCTGACCGACTGCTCCGTGGTGGAAAGCGTAGTCGCCGCCGAAACGGAACGGCCTTCGCCAAACAGGTTTGAATCCTGAACCTTCGCATACAGAGCCACAGGCAAATCGTCAGGATCAGACACACCGCTGAACGTAAAGCCAAAGTCAAGCGTGGTGGTGCTCTGCTCCTCCACCGTGAACACAAGATCCACAAGGTTGCTTTCCGACCCCTGCAGCACGTCAGGCACGATGGCAGAAAAATACTGCAGGTTGTAAAGGTTCCGAAGGCTTGACATGAGCTTCGCCTTTGAAAAAATATCGCCCGGCTCCGTGGAGATCTCGCGCCGAATAACATAGTCCTTGGTTTTTGTATTGCCTTTTATGATAATGTTTTCTATATGGCTGCGAGGATTTTCCGTGATGTACAAAGTGTAGGAAACGACCTTGTTGTCAGTGTCCTTTGAGACCTCGGCGTTAAACTGGTTTGACGTATATCCGTTTTCGTAGTATTTGTCCTCAACAGCCTGTAGGCTTTCCTGGAATTTGGTCTGGTTGAAAAGAGAGCCAGACTTCAATCGTATCAGAGTGTCAAGCTCTTCCGTGGTAAACACTTTGTTGCCAATGAACGAAAGGCCACCAAAATTGTACTGGGAACCTTCCTGCACCACAAATGTAATTGTAAGCTCGTCGCGTTTTTTGTTTTCATTGTAGGCGGTCTCACGGAGCACATCGAGCACCCGCGCGTCAACATAGCCACGGTTGCGGTAGTACAGCACCACTGCCTGCTTGTCCGATTCAAGCTGCGATTCCTGGAACGAACCTTTGCTGAACACGCCGGCCTCTTTTGTCTGCACGGAACGCTTCAACGTTCGCGCCGACACCACCATATTCCCCTGGAATTTGATTTCCTTTACGACTGACAGCATTCCTTCATCAATTTTGAAGGTAACTGTAATGCCATCAGGTTCTTCTACGAACGAAGAAGAAATCTTGGCCGCGGTAAATCCCTTTGTAATATACAGATCGCGCAGAACACGCTCGTCAACCAGCATCTTGCTCTGCACAAACACGTCTTTTTCTTTTATTGAAATGGCATCCTTCAAGTCAGCGTTCCGCACACGGGAGTTCCCGCTGAACACAATCTTTTTGATTATTGGCTTTTCAACAACCACCAGCTTGATTCTGACCGTGCTGCGGTTCGAATCTCCGGGGAGAGCCTGCGGAGACACATCGTCAAAATATTCGAGGGCAAACACACGGTTGAGCAAATCGGCAAAAAGCTCATCGGTGAATTCCTTGCTGATAAAGCTGCTCGTCACACCGTCCAGATCGCTGGCCTTGATGCTTTTGAGGCCCTCGAACGTGACAGCCTTGATGGGTTTGTTGTAGTACCAGTCGGTTCCTTGGGCCGCAAGAGGCCGAACGGCCAGCACCAGCATGGCGACCGCGAACACACACAAAAAAAACTGATGCTTAGTACGCATACCCAATCCTCTTTTTTAAAACGTCAATCTCCATGACAGCGTGATAGAAGTGGAAGACACCCATGACGCCAGCACGTTACCCAAATCGGGGGCAAAACTCCAGCGGATGTTTGCAAATGGAGAAGCCAGTTCCAATCCGATTTCAGGCTGGAACACAAGACCTCCAACGGTGTCAACACCGTCTTCCCGCGTTTCATCGTACGTCCAATGCAGCATGGCATCGGCATATAATGTGCTGCCAAAGTATTTACCAATGTAAACAGTCGAGTTGTCAAAATAGTTACCAATGCTGTAGGATTTTTTTGAGGTGGCAGAAACCGCTGAATTCGATGTGTTCTGCCCCAACCCTATGCGGATGGCATTCTGCAAGACGCTCGTTCGTACCGAAAATATATCAAAATTACACAAATCACGCAATGCATTTTCGATTTTCCGAAGGAGGGTCACCTGCACGCCGTAGTCAACAAGCGAAAGCCCGAAATTCCCCACGGAATCCGAATCGCCGGTAACGATATTGCCCAGGAGCGCCATGATTTCGTTTTCGGACTTTGCGGGAGTGGCGTAAAGGTTCGGGCTGAACTGCGACAGGTTCTGCCGGATTGCCGAAAGCGTGATGGTAACCGATTCGCCGTTTTCGTCATGCTCGCGGGTTTCCGCCCTTATGGTAAGGTTCGGGTCAAAGGAATCCTGCGTTTCATTCAGAACAACACGACCTTCCTTCAGGTAAAAGCTTCGGCTCAAATAGGTAAGCTCGCCGCCCCGGAGCACCACATCGCCCTTGACATTCCACTGCTCGCTTTCAGTATCTAGCGCAAGAGAAACAGGAGTGTTCGGAGCCACAAGGCCACGCAAAAATGGATTCAGCACGACCTGCACTTTTTGGCCAACCAAAAAATCGAGGTTGGCCCTGATGCCGCGCGTGCCCGGCCTGCTTGTTGCGGACGCGGAAGAATCTTCGCCAGAAAACAATTCCACGATGTTTGAAATAACAGGAATGCCAGAAAACACAGAATTGCCGTTCATGAGCGTGATTTCAGAATTGCGCAGCGTGAGGGTGCCGTCCACGTTGATAACGTTGTCTTCAAGCAGCACGTCAAGCTTCATCTGCGCCATGCCCTTAACGCGGAACTTTGACACTTTCACGTCGGCAGGAATGCCCTTTGCCCCCAAAGTGCGAACGAAAGCCTGCGCCTGCCCCACTTTCCACCGCTCCAGAATCGCGCGGGCGGAGACTTCTGCCCGGCCGCTACCCACCTGGAACACCGTGGGCTGCATGGAAATGTCATCGGCAGTGAACACAAAAGGAACCATATGGGCTGTCATGTGCTGCGGCACAAATTTTGGCATGTTGCATTCAGCCTTTTCTATGTCAATTTTGCCAACAATCGCGGGGTCGGTGATCAGACCGGCGATGTGCAGATTTCCCTTCGCCACACCTTTGTAGATAGAAAACTTGTAGTTGTTTATGAACGAAGAGATTGTCGGCACATCCACAAAAATTCCTGAAAGCCTCCAGTCAATCGAAAGGCCTTTCATGGTGCCGTCAAGGTTCATGTGGATGGGTTTCGACTTGTCTATCCAGGCTGAAAGCCGTCCATCGTCAAGACGGTATGCGGTAAAACCCAGCGCATCGTCGGTGGTCAAGTCAAAGCGCCCGGGAGTGCGCAGGAGGAGAGCATGGAGCGGCACGTTGTTTCCGAAAGGTGAACCTTCAAAGCCTTGAGTGTCAAGCGAAACTGAAAATGCCTCGGGGATTTTTTGCGCGGAACCAGCCGCATCCGGGTAGTACAAGGGGGAAGAAAGATTTTTTAGCGCAAGTCTGAATGGAACGGATATGTCCTTTTCCTTGGCAGCCACGGAAACCGTGGCCGACGCAGTACCGTCAAACTCCCGCATGTCAACAGAAGCGGAAAAGTCCTGCACAGAAATCTGGCTCCACCGCGCTTCAAGCGAAGGAATGCTCACGGTGCCGTCAACCAGGGCAACGCCCGCCTTCAGTCTGAGCGGCTGGCCAGCCACCTGAGCGGAAAGCCCCGCGATGTCAACAGTCACATATGGATTTTCCATGGTGCCGCTTGCGGTCACAGTGGCGCTCAAAGTATCGTCGTTCATCTGGTTCTTGAGCACACGCCCCAACGGAAACGATGAAATCTGTGCTTCCGCAGAAAAATAGCAGTCCTCTTTGAGCATCGAAAGGGAAAAAGTTTTTTTGAGCGGATTGCTGACAGAAGCGTTCAGATTAACCCGCTCATTTGAAAGGCTTCCTCCCATGTCAAGCAGCAGGCTCAGAGAGTCAAACACCCCGTTGTTTATGCTCCACAGGAGCTCTGCCCGGCCGTTTACCACCGAAAGAGTGTCAGAATACGACACTGTGTTAAGCACCATGCCGGTACGGTTTACGCTGCCCGAAATACCAATCCGAGGCTGAATCGAAAGCTTCCCCCCAACCTCGTCAAGCGTGCAGTTGTTGAGCGAAATGGCAAGGCCATTGTCCGCCGAATACGAAAAATACGTGTCAAGTGAAAGCGAGCACATGTAGCCGCCCAGCAGAAACGGAAGCGACGAAAGCCGCGCGAAACCGCTCACATCTTTTTCAAACAGAACCTGGGCGTCAAAGCCGTAATCGCCCGTGAGAGAAAGCACATTGCCGTTGGTAAAGCTGCCGTCCAGGTGATAGGGAATACCGTTCACAATGCAGTCCGTCAAAAAAAGCACCTGCCTGTCCTCAGGCGAGATGTCGGCTGAAACCGTGGCGGCCACAGACTGCTTCCCGTATAGCAAGTCGAGCGATGTCACCCGCACAGAGCGTTCATTGCCATCAAACGAAAGCGTCAAAAACTGGCGGTCTTTCTGAGTGTTCGCGATAATCGAAAATGGCGAATTGAAGGAAATGGACTTAAAATCAGTTGAAACATAAAGCTCGTTCGAGCAGACAAACGGCGAAAGCCCTTGTACCAGATGACCCACTGACTGTTTTTCCGGCGTGTCCACAAAAAACGCCACCGCGCCGGCAAGCGTGTCCAAAAAAAAGCTGTTGAGGCTTACCGACGCCTGCATAAAGCGGGTTCCGTCACGCATAAAACTGCCGTCAATTCTCAGAGAACCTGGCTCGTCAAAGTCAAGGTGTGAAAAATCGCTCATTTCGTAAGAAAAATCAATGTAATCGTTGTCAGGAATCAGCGTAAGCTGCAAGGCCGTGAGCGTCTGTTCCCCCAAAAACAGCTGAGGAACAAAGCACGTAAATCCATCTTTGAGAGGGTCGATATAAAGCTCGCCGCCAAGCCTGCCGCCATTCGGAAGAACATAATGGTCAAGCTCAAGCACGCCGGAAGGCCGCCGGTCAGGAATGGAAAATATGCCGGTAAAATCGGCGCCCAACAGCTCCCCGTTCGCGCTGAGCTTTGCGACAAGGATTTTTTCAGCATCGCCTGAAACATCAAACGAAACATATTCACCCGAAGGAACAATCCTGCGCGAAAGCGAGAGCCCGCCATTCGCCTTCCAGGAAAAGTCTCTTGAAAGCACGTTGAATTGTCCAGAGATGTCCGATGTGACGGTGGTCCCAGAAAGAACTTTCAGCGCCCCGGTAAGCGGAGGCATTCTTACGAGCAAAAACGGGTCGAAACGGGCAGACTTAAAACGGACCGCGCAGTCTCCGTTGTCGATGTCCAGCGAGGCATACACAGAAAACGGCTGAAGGTTGTGGGCAGACTGCAATGAAAACCTGCGGTTCCTGTAGCGCAGGAGGAATTCCGTTTTGCGGACGGAGTAATCCACGCGGCTGTAATCTCCCAACGTCACAATCGCAGAGCTTCCCGAAAACGACTCGAGGATCTGCCCGTTCATGCCGAATGTGCAGCCCACGGTTTTTCCTCCGAGCGAGGAAAGCCGCGCAAACACATGGCCACGGAGCTGCGTCGCAAGAGAATCGCTGTCGTGCCCGCGGGCAAACTGGCACATGTCAACAACAGCCTGCACGTCGGTGCTTGAATCTTTGTAATGAATTGTGGTATTTTTGATTTTTACCAGAAACGGAAGTAAAAAAAGCGCGCTCCGCAACCGGTCAAGCGTGGCTTCGGACACAAAAGGAACTTCGCCGTCAGCGGAAACCGCCTCCATACCAAGTTCGGCATGATCGGCTGACTGTGCAGGCAGCGCACCGCCGCGCAGCTTCAGCTGCTGCACGATGAACGGTTCGCTCGTTTCATTGTATTCCACGGTCACGCCGTTTATGGTCACGCCTGTAAAGGCATGTTTCCAGTCCTGCCGGAGCAGACTGAACAGGCGGTAGCCCACCACGGCATTTTTGACGGCCACAAGCTCAGTGCCGGTGGCCACGTCAGAAACGGAGATATTTTTGATTCTTATGCCTGCAAGAATTGAAGGCGAAAGCGACTGGTACGAAACCGCAAGTCCTGTTGTGTCTGCGAGAGCCGAAAGCGCATTGCGTTCGCAAGTCCTGATGGCAACGCTCACCCTACGGTACATGGGCCTAACGGCAGCACACAGGCCAACCATGAGCAGGAGGAACAGGATGATTGCGGCAAGCGGTTTTACAAAACGCTGTTTCATAGGCTCCAACCATGCAGATGACGTGTGCAAAAACGGATCCAGTACCTGAACGCATTCGCACCCCTTTTAATTATAGCAAATTTTCAGTCAGTATAGAAGGATTTTTTATGGTATTACAGAATTTTATAGTATTTGAAGGCATAGACGGAGCCGGCACCACCACCCAGCTGGAGCTGCTCAAAAACAGAAAGGAACTTCCACAAGTGCGCTTTACCGCCGAACCCACCACGGCGCCAACAGGCGTTTTTTTGCGCAGCATGCTGAAAGGTGAATTCAGCGCAAGCGAGGAAACCGCCGCATACCTGTTTGCAGCGGATCGTGCGGAACATGTATGGGGGCCCCTGCGCACCTGCAACGACCGCACGGTCGTAACAGGAATACAGAGCGCCTGCGAACAGGGCTGCGCCGTAATAAGCGACCGCTATCTGTTTTCAAGCCTGGCATATCAGGGAAGTTCAAGCTCGGCCCTCGCAAAAACACTGAACAGCACCTTCCCCCTGCCCCAGCTCGTGTTTTTTTTTGACATAGCACCGGAAGCATCGCTAAAGAGAATCTGCAACCGTACCGTTCGAGAAATCTACGAAAAATCGGAATTCCTTGCGGGTGTAGCAGAGCGGTACCGAGCACTGTTCAGCGAATATTCCAGCCTCCCAGAGGCCGCAGGAATGAAAATCGTTCAGGTCGATGCCGCAAAAACAAAAGAAGAAATCGCACAAATCATATGGACTGAGCTGCAAAATCTGCCGATATTCAGAATGTGAACCATTCACTTTTTAAAACAGCAAAAATCCTCCTGTGCGCCCTCATGTGCGCCGCCATCTTCCCCTCGCAAGGGAATGCGTTCGTGGCAAAATACAAGGAAGACTTCTACAGGCTGTACCACATCCACCACCAGCAGCTTTCAGACGACTGCATCGAAAACATCTACTGGCTGGAGCAGGCTGTCAAGGCGGACTTTGCGAATCCCCAGTACGCCTTCGCAAAAATAGAAACGGAAGCACAGTGGCAAAAATACCGCGCCCTTTTCATGATGCACGTGAACCTCCGCCTTATAGAGCAGTTCTTGCGGCTCGGCCGAATCTACGATAAGCAGGTGGCACATTTTTACGACGCGCCATGGAAAGATGAATATCTGCGGAACCTAAAAAAAGCCCTGTCATGCTACCAGTCAGGCTACTACTACTGGCAGGAGGCGCAGCTATGGGCCGAAAAAGCGAACATCGGACAGTTCAAATTCCTGTACATCACCGACCTGCAGAACTGGGAAGATGAGCGGGAACGAATCAACACGGGGGAACTCAACTACAAGCGCATGTTGGACCGCGAAACCGCCCGCGTGCAAAAAGTAATCGACACATTCGTTGCAATGGACAAAAAAAAGTATTAAACTGTCTGCATGACAGAACGCGCATTCACCCTGAACTATCCGAGCTCATCGGGCTTTAATAAGACAGACATTTTTTTTTATGAAGGCGAACCAGACCCTGCGGCACTGCTTCTTTTGCCAGCCAGGGAACGGCGCCTGTTTGTTACCGACAGCAACGTGGCATCCCTTCCTGCGATGCACCGGTTTTTGGAAGCCTTCATGCAAAAAAAATCATTCCTGCCACAGAACGCAACACTGCTTGCGCAGCACAACGCCGATGTGCTGCTCGTGCTCAAAGCAGGCGAAGCATTTAAAACCGTGGAGAGCGTACTTTCAATCGTGCAGACCGCGCTTGAAGAGAACATGGGCCGGCAGGATGTGTTTGTGGCCATCGGAGGCGGCGTTGTAACAGACATGACAGGCTTTGCGGCTTCAATATTTAAACGCGGAGTAAAAAGCGACTTTGTGCCAACGACACTGCTTGCGATGGTCGATGCCGCAGTGGGCGGAAAAACCGGCTGCGATTTCTGCGGATACAAAAACATGGTTGGTTCATTTTCACCGGCACGCACACTGCACGTGTGGCCCCGCTTTGTACAGAGCCTCCCGGAATCCGAATACAGCTCGGGGCTGGCCGAAGCGCTCAAAACCGCCCTGCTCTTTTCACCAGAGCTGTGGCAGGTGTTTTCGGAGCAGAAGGACTCGGTTTCCGCACGGAACAGCGCAGTGCTTGAACAGACCATCAGCGGATGTGTTTCGGCAAAGGCCGCCATAGTCCAGGAGGATTTGCTTGAACACGGACGGCGGGCGTTCCTGAATTTCGGGCATACGTTCGGCCATGCCCTCGAAGCCGTTGCAGGAATGGGAACCATAAGCCACGGGGCGGCGGTCGCATGGGGCATGGGGCGGGCCCTCGACCTTTCAGTACAAAAATCATTCTGCACCGAAAGCTATGCAACGGAAACCAAGGCTGTCCTTGAACGCTACGGCTATGACATGGCACCGATTCCCTCAGTGCTTTCAGGCATAAAAAAAACAGAAGCCGCGCAACGACTGCTTGAGGCCATGCGCAAGGACAAAAAAAACAAATCAGGCGACGCTTTCCGTGTTGTAGTGCAGGGCGGACTTTGCAAGACGTTCATCACGGAAGTTGACGACAGCGCAATTCTGAAGGTGCTCGCATGATTGACCGGCGGCACTATTTTGATTGGGCCGGAACTGCGCCTTGCGATCCAGACATTCTGAACGAAGCGCTAGCCGCCTCCATAGAACACTGGGGAAACCCATCCAGCATACACCGCGCGGGCACCGACGCAAAAACCGCGCTTGAAAGCGCACGCGACCGCTGCGCAAGGGCTTTAGGCGTTCCCGCAGAAAGGCTAACATTCACATCAGGAGGAACAGAAAGCGACCACATTGCGCTGCTTTCAGTGCTTACCCGGCCGCAAAAAGGTTCCGTCCTGCTGAGCGCGCTGGAGCATCCAGCCCTGCGTGAAATGGCCTCAACGCTTGCCAATGCCGGCTGGGAAGCGCTCACGGTGGCTCCTGAGCCAGACGGAAGAATTTCCCCGCAAAAGCTTGTGGCCGCACTCAAAAGCGATACCGCATTTGTCGCGGTCATGGCCGTGAACAACGAAACAGGCGCCATTCAGCCTGTCGCTGAAATTGCCGATGCACTCTGCGAGCATGGAAAGACGCACCGAAAACCGTTTTTTCATGTGGACTGTGTGCAGGCGGCAGGAAAGATTCCCATCGACCTAAAGCATCCCGGCATTGACAGCGCGGCGTTCAGCGCACACAAACTGGGCGGCCCCAGAGGAATCGGCCTCCTGTACCATGCGAGAGAGATTCAGACCTTTCTGCGCGGAGGTGGACAGGAGCGGAACATACGAAGCGGCACCGAAAACATTTTTGGAGCCACCGCAATTGCCTCCTGCCTTGAACGCTACTGCATAAGCCCGGGCAATCCTGCCATGGAACAACGGCTTTTGCAGCAGCAGGAATACACCGCGCACTTCCTGCGCCAGCTGCTCACGATTCCGACCTGCACAATCATTCCACACAGCAGGGCGGAACATGGCCTCCAGACAGAACAGCATTTTTCGCCATGGATTGTTCAGGCGGCATTCAAGGGAATTCCGGGTCAGGTTATGGTGAGGGCTTTGGACAGCAAAGGATTTTGCATTTCAACGGGTTCGGCATGTTCCAGCGGAAAAAACACGCGCCCCGTTCTTGACAGCATGCGTGTAAGCGCCGCAGAAAAAGAAAGCGCCGTCAGGTTCAGCTTTGGACACGACACAACTTTGCCTGCCATGGACGAACTGTTTCGTGAAGTGCAAGATGTATGCAGACAGTTTTCCTAGACGCAAAAAAAATACCCGAAAAAAAAGGGGGGTATATTCTGAATATACCCCCCCCAGGTATCTTGCAATGGCAAACGCGCTGACGACCATCAAGCAGCCAACATCAGAACCTGCAAGATGCCATTCATTCTGCTACTGCTCAGGATTTTCTTCCGCAGGGCGTTTTGAAACCACTCGCATTACGCGCCCGGTTCTTTTTATACCAGTATCCTCTTTTACATCATCGCGGGCTTCACCAAAACGGCTTTCGCCCTTTCTGCGGTAGATTTTTTTTGCGCCCTCAAAAAAGGCTCCGTCACCCTGCGCGCCGTATTTTGCGTCGCGTTCGGCCCTGCGCTCTGCACGGAGCTTTGCGCGCGCTTTTCGTTCCTTTTCGATAAAATTGAGCGAATCGTCCATGCCGGTCAAAAAACGCTGCATGTCGTCCGCAAACACCACGATTGCACGGCGGTCATCAACGCCATCTTTTATCTTGCTTTCGACTATCTGCAAAAAAATGTCGCCGTTGCGGTTTTCCTTCACGTTGAAAAAATAGGAACGGTTGTTCAAGAGCACCTGGTTTGTATACAGTTCCCCGCGTATTCCCATGTTGTCCTTCCTTGGATATATATGTACAGGATTTTTGCCACCTAAGGCGGCGCATTGTGGCTCACTCTACCACAGTTTGCATTTTGTGACAAGCGGAAAGCTCTACTTGATCGCCAACCGCAGACCAACACGCCCCGACGCAAGAGCAAGGCAGGTATCCGCGCGAACCAAACGCAACAGATGGCACACGATACGAGGAACGCAGACTTTCAAAACCGCAAAGGCTGTTCCGTCCACCCGAAACAGCCTTTGCAAGCCTAGTTGGTGATTGAAGAAAGAAGCGACTCCACTTCACCACGACGGTAGGCAGGCTTCGATGTCTGCACCCTGGAAAGCCACTCCTTTGCCCCCGCGTTGTCTTTGAGCTGGATGTTCACTTTTGCGAGTTCTATCATGGCGTCGAAGTTGTTTTTGTCAGCCTGAATGACCTGCTCGTAGGTTGTTTTGGCATTGTCGTACTGCCCAGAAGAAGCGTAGGCTTTTGCAAGATTTTCGCGGACTGTAACATCCTTGGGCTGAAGTTTCAGCGCGGCCACATAGTATGTAACGGCGTTATTGTAGTCATTCTTGAGACGGTAGGCGTTTCCAAGGTTGTTGTTCACTTCAAAACTGTTGGATCCCGCGCTGATGGCGCTCTCAAGCAGGGCCAGCGCGGTGTCTGCATCGTTTTCGGCAATACATAGCGCGGCAAGGTTGATTTTTGCCTTGACATGGTTTGCGTCCAGCGCAAGCACTTCCCTGTACAATTTCATTGCCTCTGAATATTTTCCGTTTCCATCGAGCAGGAGCGCGTAGTTGTACACAAGGGCACTTTCCCGCACGGCTTTTCCAGGAGCGTCGCGAGTGTCGTATGCGGTTTTTGCATAAACCAGAGCGTCTTCAAATTTTCCCTGGCTGTACATCACCGTGGAAAGATTGTAGTACGTGTCGGGGTCTTTCTCGCCGGGTGCAAGCAGTGCAAGTGCCTTTCTGTATGCAGACTCGGCGGCGGCATAGTTCTTCTGGGACGCATAAGCCGAGCCTTCTTCCTTGTATGTGCGTGCGTTCGCGGGATTTATGGCTATCGCTTTTTCATAGGCCGCAATTCCACCTGCGACATCGCCCTGCCGCACCAAAATACGTGCCGTGGCGAGATAGGCGTTTTCATAGTCTGAATCTATCTCACAGGCTTTGCGGTATGCGGAAAGCGCATTCGCCTGCTGGTTCAGACGGGAATACACAATGCCAAGGTTGTACTGAGCCGGCGCATACTCGCTGTTATAGCGCGAAGCCGTGAGGAAAGACTGACGTGCGGCTTCGTTTTTGTTTTGGTAGGCCTGCGCTCGCCCCAGCTGGTAATAATACAGAAAGTTGGAGCTGTCGCCCTGCACTGCACGGGAGAACTGCTGCTCAGCTTCGGCATAGTTTTTTTTGTCGAACGCATCCATGCCGAGCACGTAATGCGAAGCGACATCCGTCGGATTTTCTTCCAGTGTGCGTTTCGCGTATTCCACGGATTCATTTTTGAGCTCTGCGTTCTCAGGATTGTATTTCTGGGAGGCGCTGTACGTGGCAAGGCTGATTTCGCTGAGCTTGTTTGCGTTGAACTGCTTTTCATCCTCGCTGTCGCCGGTGGGAAGCATGTCCTTTGCATTTTCAAACTGGGCGATAGCGCCGGCAATGTTTTCGGAATTCAGTTTATCCTTGGCCTGCTCGATTTCAGCATTCACCTTTTCCATTATTTTTTTGAGTTCGGCGTTTTTTGCCGCCAGCTCGGCTTCTTCCATCTTTCGCTTTGCCTCAGCCTCTTCCTGCTGTTTTCTGACAATGGCTTCGGCGGCTTTTTTCTCGGCTTCTTCCGCTTTCCGCCGCTCTTCGGCTTCAGCCTGACGCTGCATGAGCTCGTTCATGGCGCGGATATTCCGTTCATTTTCGGCGGCCTGTGCCGCAAGCTGAGACCTAAGCGAATCGATGGAAGCGGCCATTTCGGACGTGTCAACCACAACTGTGTAAGGCCCTGCGGCTGCACCGGACGAAGCGCCTTCCCCTTGCTGCGCTGCGCCATTTTGCTGCATCATGCCACCCTGCTGCGAAAGCGCACCGTCCTGCCGCATCATGTCACCTTGCTGCGAAAACGCGCCATCCTGCTGCATCGTACCACCTTGCTGCGCTGCATCATTTCGCTGCATCACGCCACCCTGCTGCGAAAGTGCACCGTCCTGCTGCATCGCACCACCTTGCTGCGAAAGCGTGCCATCCTGCCGCATCATGTCACCTTGCTGCGAAAGCGCGCCGTCCTGCCGCATCATGCCACCCTGCTGCGAAAGTGCACCGTCCTGCTGCATCGCACCTCCTTGCTGAGAAAGTGCGCCATCCTGCTGCATCATGCCACCTTGCTGCGCTGCATCATTTTGCTGCATCATGCCGCCTTGCTGCGAAAACGCGCCCCCATGCATGGAAAGGTCGTCTTCATGCTGTTTTTTCAATGCGGCCGCCTTCATCATCAGAGAATTAGATTCTTCATCGTCAGGATCCTGAATCATCAGGCCGTTGAGCAGAGAAAGAGCCTGGTCATACAAGCCCTGCTCGATGTAGCGGCGCACCAGAATGAGCGTGTTTTCCCGGGTCCTTGAATCCTGGTCATCTCCCTGAACCGGAGCTTCCTGTATTTGCGGTGAAGAAAGAGGAATCTTATTCATGCGGAAAAGCACGAACGCTCCACCCCCCCCCAGAAGCGCCAAGGCCAACAGCATGATTATCACAAAAAGCGGCTTCCGATTTTTTTTGTCCTGCTCCGTTTCAAGGGTGTCGGTCTCCGGCGTAAAAATCGGCTTGTGTCCGTCATTCAAAGAAGTGGCAGCCGGGGTCTGCGCGGAATCCAGCGCCGCCGAGTTCATGGAAGAAAATCCAGCTTCCGCGGGTGGAACAGATTCCGTCTCCTTTGATAAAGAGGAACGTTCAGGTTCAGTAAAAATTGACGAAGGCGAAGAAAGCTTAAAAGACACTTCTCCAGCCTTCGCTTTTGGCGAACCAAACAGCGATTGGGATGAAAACAATGAATCTGAAAATGTCCCGCCCTCCATGCCAGCCAAACGACCAGAGCCCGCAGCATTGCCGGCAGCCGCTACCACTGTGGAAGGTTTTTCAACAGCGGTTTTGGAAACGTCGCTTTCCGCGACACTTGGAACGGTTCGCGTCGCGGTGGACCTGATACCACCAACAGACACTGCGGAAGGCGTTTCCTCCGTAGCTTTGAAAGCCATACTCTCCAGAGTGCTTGCGGAGGCAGAGATTCCGGTCGCAGTCGTGCGCATTGTACCAGCGGCCACCCCCGAGGATGGCGTTTCAACAGTAGTCTTTGCAGCTGCGCTCCCTGCCGTGCCTGTAGCGGTTCTCGTTGCGGCGGAGCGTACCGTTACGGAGGCTCCTGCAGAAGGCGTTTCAACCGCAGTTTTTGTAGCCACGCTTTTTGTTGCACTTGCAGTAGATTTTTTCACAGCGGTGAGTGTTGTGCCGGCGGCTGCCTCTACGGGAGGCGTTTCGGCCGTAGTTTTGTAAGCTGCGCTCTTTGTTGCACTTGCAGCGGTTATAGTCGCAGTCGTGCGTATTGTGCTGGCGCTCACCTCCGAGGATAGCGTTTCAGCCGCAGCCTTGGAAGCTGCGCTCCCTACCGTGCCTGTAGAGGTTCTCGTCGCATTCGTGCGTGTTGTGCCGGCGCTTACCCCTGAGGATGGCGTTTCAGCCGTGGCTCTGGAAGCTGCGTTTTTTGTTGCGCTTGCAGCGGTTCCCGTCGCAGTCGTGCGTGTTGTGCTGGCGCTCACCTCAGAGGAAGGCGTTTCAGCCGTGGCTCTGGAAGCTGCGCTCTTTGTTACGCTTGCAGCAGTCCTTTTCACAGCGGTACGTGTTGTGCCGGCACCCACCTCAGAGGATGGCGTTTCAGCCGTGGTTTTGGAAGCAGCGTTTTTAGTTGCGTTTGCAATAGTCCTTTTCGCGGCGGAACGGGGCGTGCTGGTGGCTGCCTCCGAAGATGGCGTTTCGGCCGCAGTCTTGGAAGCTGCGCTCCTTGCCGTGCCTGTAGAGGTTCTCGTTGCGGCTGTGCGTGTTGTGCCGGCGGCTGCCTCTACGGGAGGCGTTTCGGCCGTAGTTTTGGAAACTGCGCTCTTTGCTGCGCTTGCAGCGGTCCTTTTCGCGGCAGGACGTGTTGCACTGGCGCTCACCTCTGAGGCGGGCGTTTCAGTCGCAGTCTTGGAAGCTGCGCTCCTTGCCGTGCCTGTAGAGGTTCTCGTCGCGACTGTGCGTGTCGTTACGGAGGCTCCTGCAGAAGGCGTTTCAACCGCAGTTTTTGTAGCCGCGCTTTTTGTTGCACTTGCAGTAGACCTTTTCACAGCGGTGAGTGTTGTGCCGGCGGCTGCCTCTGCGGAAGGCGTTTCAGTCGCGGTTTTTACAGCTGCGCTCTTTGTTGCGCTTGCAGCAGTCCTTTTCACAGCGGTACGTGTTGCGCTGGCGCTCACCCCCGAAGATGGCGTTTCAGCCGTGGTTTTGGAAGCAGCGCTTTTTGTTGCGCTTGCAGCAATCCTTTTCACAGCGGGGCGGGGCGTGCTGGCGGCTGCCTCTGCGGAAGGTGTTTCAGCCGTGGCTCTGGAAGCTGCGCTTCTTGCCGTGCCTGTAGCGGTTCTCGTCGCAGTCGTGCGTGTTGCGCTGGCGCTCACCTCAGAGGATGACGTCTCAGCCTTGGTTTTGGAAGCTGCGCTCTTTGCTGCGCTTGCAGCGGTTATTTTCACGGCGGGGCGGGGCGTGCTGGCGACAGCCTCTGCTGAAGGCGTTTCAGCTGTGGTTTTGGAAGCAGCGCTTTTTGTTGCGCTTGCAGCAATCCTTTTCACAGCGGGGCGTGTCGTGCCGGCAGCTGCCTCTACGGGAGGCGTTTCGGCCGTGGTTTTGGAAGCAGCGCTTTTTGCTGCGC
>JAFLSN010000019.1 GCA_022510905.1 Treponema sp. | reverse complement strand
AGGGAATAAATCACCGCCGCGAACACAATCAGCGCAACCCGCTTGACAGGCCGCGGCGTGGGGATAATCGTAGTGATGGAATTCATGGAAGCAGTGTATCAGCAATCGGGGCGGCAAGGCAAGACGGGGAAGACTTTCCTGTGCGGGCCTGTCCACGCCGGTGTTCACCTTTTTGCGCTTTGCTGATATACTGGTGGGGCTTCCACCGGGAGCGCAAGGCATTTGGCAGGAATGAATATAACACAGCACATACGGCGTCTGGTGCCACTGGTGTTCATGTGGTGCGCCACCGGCGTTTTTTGTTATTCCCGAAATTCCCCGTCGCAGGAACAGGAACGTTCCGTACCTTCAGAGACTGTTTACCGAACAGGAGTGGAGGAAACCGAATACCTTTACCATCGTTTTTTTTCTGAACGGTTTTACGTGGCGCGGCAGTCGCTGGTTCCGTCAGGGGGAACTGATTTTCCGCAGAATGTGGTGGTGACTATCCCGGGAACCCTGCACGGAGGGCCGGAGGCGCGGAACATCGTGTTCGCCTTTACATCTGAAAGCGCGGAACGGAATATAGACATGCTGGTTTCCGCGGCGCACGCCATTTCAGCCAGCGCATTCGGGTACACGGTACATTTTCTGCTGAGCGCAGGCGACGAATCCTTTTTTCTGCCGAACATGGAAACAGATTTCCACCCCAAGGGTACCGCCGTTTTTTGCGACGATGTTGAATATCCTGACGAGTGGTGCGCGGTGGTGTTTTCAGATGCCCCATCTGGTCGGCACGCGATAATTCCAGGTTCCGGAGGTGCCACATCTCCGCGCTGGCTTGTCCAGGCACTGGCAGGAGCCTGCTCAAAAACAGGTGCGGCCGTGTTCATTCCCGGTTTTTTTGTTTCACTCTACAAGCACCGCATTTTTCCTGAAGACGGGCGCCTTTCAGACTTCCTGCTCCAGGAGATTCCTGCCGCCGCCATGACGGTGGAAAGCGGCGCAGACCTTTCCCGGCTTTTGCCGGCCATAACGGAATCTATCGAACGCAGTCCTGCTTTCCGCTGGGACAGCCATTATTCCTTTATCCCTCTGGGCGAGGCTGGGCTGTGGCCCGGTGAAAGCCTATACGCGCTCTGCTATCTGTTTTTTGCGGTTGTGGTGCTCGCCCACCTGTGCTTTTCGGCATTCGCGCCTACAAAGCGAATCGCGGAATATGTCAGGGACATCATGCGCACATGGTTTTTCGTTCCGATCATCGCGCTTGTCACATCGCTCATGCTTTCGTTTTCCCAGCGCGTGTTTGGCCTGTGGGTGGAAAACACTGTGCTCCTGTTCTGCATCAAACTTGTGTTTGCCCTGCTTTCCGTGCTGCTTTTGTTCGTGGCGCAGATTCACCGGCATTTCAGGATTTCGTTCAATGCAATCGGATACCATATGCTCATCATGGCGGTGGTGAACATTTTTATTTTTGCCACGCTCGACCTGTCCATGCTGTTTTTGTTTTTCTTGCTGTACGTGATGGCCTTTGCCGCAAAGCGTGCTGACCGCCCCTGGTCCCTCATAGTGACGGCCATGCTGATTGCGATGCCAGCGGTTCCGTACATGCTCAGCATTGTGCGCTACGGTGAACCGTCCATGCTCAGAAGCCACGTGCTCTGCCGGTACCGAAACAATCTGCTTCTGGCCAGCGCTTTCCTTCCGCTGCAGCTCCAGCTTGAGCGGGTTCTGATCTCGCTGGATATTTTTGGGCATGAAAAAATCGCGAACAGAAAGCAGCTTGTGTTCCGCACGTTCTGCTCCGTAATGGTGTCGCTTTCGGCCCTGGGCCTTTTGTACGGAGTCTCGCTGTTCCTGTTCCTGCGCAACAGCAGCCGGACCCGACCTCCGCAGGTTCCGTCCGTGCACGAGTCTGCGGCAGGAACTGCGGTCACCGCGCGTCTTGACGAAACCGAGTTCCAGGACCTGACAATCCACCGACTGACCATCAAAAGCACGGTGGATGTAATCCGCTACGATGTTACTCTTTCTTCGGAATACGATGTGCCGCTTTACGACAGCAACTTTGAATATTCGTTCACGGACGACAGCACCGTCCATTTCCACCTTCCGTACTATCCGGGTCCAGAAGTGGAGCTTTCGTATTCGGCTGAAACGGGCACCCATTCATTCATCCACATTGACGCATACTTCTTTGGCGAAGCCCGGCAGGTCATGCACGAGGCCGTGGAGCTTACGCGGAGCGGAGGCTCGTGATGCAGCCGGTTTTTCTGCATGTTGACATCGACGCCTTTTTTGCCTCCGTGGAGCAGCTCGACCATCCAGAATGGCGGGGAAAGCCTGTGATTGTGGGCGGCATACCTGGTGACCGGCGGGCGGTCGTGTCAACGGCTTCTTACGAGGCCCGGACATACGGAGTCCATTCTGCAATGCCGCTTTCACAGGCTGTGGAACGTTGCCCGAAAGGTATCTATGTGAGACCGCGCATGAACCGCTACCACGAAAAATCTGAGCAGGTGATGGCCGTGTTACGCCGGTATTCGCCGGATGTGCGCCAGATGTCTGTTGACGAAGCCTTCATAGACATCACCGGAACGGAGCGTCTGTTCGGTGCTCCCGAAGAAGTGGCAAAAAAAATCAAGGCGGAAGTGCGCGATGAAACCGAGCTTACGGTGAGCGTGGGCATCGCCTCCACAATGTATCTTGCCAAAATCGCATCCGGCTGGAAGAAACCTGACGGCCTCACTGTTATATCACCGGGAACAGAGGAGGCGTTTATCCTCCGGCTGCCGCTTGAAAAACTTTGGGGCGTGGGCACAAAGACTCTTTCCAGGCTTAACCGCATGGGGCTGCTCACCACGCGCGACGTGTATGCGCATACCCTTGATTCTCTGGAAGCTCTGTTCGGGCATGGCACGGGGCAGTTTTTGTACAGCGCCGTCAGGGGAAACCGCGATATGGTCTTTGGCAGGGAGCCGAAATCGCATTCGCTCAGCGCTGAAACAACATTCGATTTTGACTTGACAGACCGCTACGCCATTGAAACAGCCCTGCTTGAGCTTTCTTCCCACGTGATGTTTCGCATGCACAGGGAACGAGTCCGGAGCAGAACCGTTGCGCTAAAAATCCGCTACGAAGATTTTACCACAGTGAGCGTGCAGGAAACCTCGGAATGGGCCGTGAACACGCAGGCTGATTTTTTTGAGCGGTGCCGCCGGCTGTTCAAAAAAAAGTACGAGGCCGGGCGCGGCATCCGTCTGCTGGGAGTGGCCTGCGAGCACGTTGAGCCGCTCGATGTTCCCGTGCAGGGCCAGCTGTTCGATTTTGGCGAATCAAAGCAGGCCAAGGTTGAAGCCGCAATCTATGCGCTGCAAGACAGGCATCCTGAGATTCAGATAAAAAAAGCCCGGGTACTTAAACCTCGCAACGAATAGCACAGCCCCGTGCCTGTGTTTCCATGTCCCGGAATTCAACATGAAAATGCAGTGCCGTGGCTTTGTGGCATTGACCGATTGGCTTCAAACAATTACAATGCACGTTATGGTGGAAATGAAAGACAGCTCGCTTTTTGATTCAGATGAAGATGACTTTGACACCGTGATGGCATCTGACATCAGCTTTAAGGGTAAAATCCGTTTCGCAAAGCCGTTCATGATAAAAGGCCGCGTGGACGGCCGCATAGATGCCACAAGCGATTTGCTCATCGACACAGGCGCCACAGTGAATGCCGACATAGTTGCGAACAAAGTGATGGTGCGTGGAAAGGTCAAAGGCAATATCAACGGAAAAAAACTGGTGTATGTCACGTCTACAGGTTCTGTGACAGGCGACATCATGGCGGCGCAGGTGGTGCTGGATCATGGTTCAAGTTTCACCGGCCGCTGTTCCATGATAAAAGATGCGGCAGTGGAGGACATGGCATGAACAGGTTCCGTCCGGCGCTCTGCGCAGTAGCAACTTTTTTTCTTTTTGTGACCGTCCTGTGGGCCCAGCCTGAAAAGCCCGATGCGCTCAAACTGTACAACGAAGGCAAATACGCGGAGGCCGTGCGTATCTGCGAATCCGAAATTGAGGCTACCCCAGACAATATGAATTCCTACAGCGTGCTATGCTGGGCGCTTGTCGCGAACCGGCAGTACAGAGAGGCGGAGCAGCGTGCCTCCGAAGCCTACCAGAAAAATACCTATGACGTGCGGATAATGGAAGTGCTGGGCGAGGCAAAATATTTCCTGGGAAAAAATGACGAGGCGCTGAACATGTTCCAGCGCTACATAGCCAATGTCCCGGAAAACGGAAACCGTGTCGGGCGCGTATATTACTACATGGGTGAGATATACATCAAGCAGGCGCGTTACGAGCATGCTGACATTTCCCTCACCACCGCAGTCCGCAACGACCCGCTGCGTGATTACTGGTGGACCCGGCTGGGCTATGCGCGGGAAATGACACGGGACTGGCGCAGCGCCATCACAGCATACGACAGGGCGATAGAGCTTAACGCGGCACAGGCAGATGCGCGTAAGGGCAAGGCTCGCTGCCAGGAGCATTTGCAGTAACCGGGATCTTCCCATGAACGAACCTCTCATTCATTTTGAAACGCTCGGCTGCCGTCTGAATCATGATGAATCGGAAGGAGCTGCGCATGCGTTTATGCGCGAGGGCTTCTCTGTTGGCATGGACGGAATCCATTCAGGAATTTCTCCCGTTCCTTCTGTTAGGCTTGCGGTTGTAAACACTTGCACGGTGACAGGCAAGGCCGAACAAAAGGCCCGCCGCGTTATCAGGATGTGCCTGGAGCATTTTCCAAACGCCGTTGTGCTGGTTACAGGCTGCTACGCGGAGCTTGAAAAATCTTCAATACAGGCGCTTTCGGCGGAGCGCGTTTCAATCCTTCCCGGAACAAAAAAACATCTGCTCGCGGAGCTTCCAGCGGCCATGTGCGGCGGGGGTGCACTTTCTGTTTTTGAAGGCCGTTTTTCAAAGACTTCTCTGGATGCCTTCCTTCTTTTTGGGGCAAAGCCGCCTGTGGTGGTATCCGCACAGGCTGCCTGCGTAAAAAGAATGGAGGCCGTACCGTCTCCCGGCCAGTTTGTGCTGTACACTCCGGTTTTTTCGCGCCACAGCAGAGCTTCCCTTAAGATCCAGGACGGATGCGACAATGCCTGCACGTTCTGCCGCATACATCTTGCGCGGGGCCGTTCGGTTTCGCTTGATGCTGACGAAGTGCTGCGCCGGGTGCAGGAACTTGAAAGGCAGGGCAGGGCAGAGGTCGTGTTTACGGGCGTGAACCTCAGCCAGTACCGCGGCCGTTCGCAGGCAGGAGGCGAGATTGATTTTGCAGGAATCCTTCAGCAGGCGATTTTGCAGACTGAAAGAATCAAATTCAGGATTTCAAGTTTTTATCCCCAGCATGTCACGGAGCGCCTTTGCGAGGTGATTTCGCACAGACGGGTGCAGCCATCGTTCCATCTGAGCGTGCAGTCCGGAAGCGGCGCGGTGCTCTCCCGCATGGCACGGCCCTACGGGCCTGACGATGTGCTTCTTGCGGTAAAGCGGCTCCGCGCGGCAAAACATGAACCGTTCGTTTCATGCGACATTATCGCGGGTTTTCCAGGCGAAACGAAGCAGGACTTTGAGCTGACGCAGCGACTTTGCACGGAGGTGGACTTTGCCTGGATCCATGCCTTTCCATTCAGTCCCAGGCCCGGAACGCCAGCTGCAAACATGGATTTCCAAGTTCCTGATAATGTAAAGGCCGAGAGAGTGAGGTGGCTCACGGACTATGCGGTATGTGCCAAGATGCGGTACATATCAGCCTGGAGCGGAAAAACAGTGGAAGCCGTTGTTGAAGACAGCAGAACGCAAAACGCAGGAACCGTTCACGCGGTAACGGAAAACTTCCTGCATGTTGAATGCCCACTGCCCCCCGGCAATGAGGCCCCGCTCCCTGGCACGGTGGCGAATATCAAGCTGCTTTGCGCGGAAGAAGATTTGATTCGCTCTGGAGCGGAAATCGACTGCCTTGGAGAATATCGCGGAAGCGCTTCTGCATGGGCGGCCGATGTAAACAGGAGCCATTCGGCGTTGCAAACCCCTGCGGCCTTTTCGCCTGAGGCCAATATATAAATCGTCCGCCAAGATTCTTCGGTAAAAATGGTCGTGCCAGATGGATCCTGCAAGAGCACCGCTATTGACAAAGTGTGCGCTTTGTGTCTACAATGATTTATCAGCACACAGGCCATGCCCCCATAAAACGGAGTGCACGGCGGCTGAACGTCAACATGCCTTTCATTTGTATATTCTAGAATCGTAGGATTTCTTGAATTGCGGTGAATCATGCCCCGTCACGGGGGCTTTGTGTTTCCCTGGAATGCGACACGTACAATGCGTCCAGTCCAGGCAGAAACGATGTTATATTTTTGAGACTTCCTTGACATATCGTTTTATAGAATGCACGCACATGCTGCACTGTACAAATCTTTATATACTCGAATGGAGAAAAACCCATGGCATTTATCAAACGCCGCGGAACCGCTGACGATTCCCTTCCTGATTCCGCCGAAAAAACAGATGAGTCTGTTCCTGCCGACTTTGCGGCCGAAGCCTCTGACGGCCCTAAACCGCGCCGCCGCCGTGTGGTAAAAAAAACTGCCAAATCCGAAGAACAGCCTGAAGCGGAAGATTCCGCAGAAATAACGGAGCCTTCTGCCACCGCGCAAGAAACGCCACCGATTCAGGCTGGCTCAGCCGAGCCAGCTCCTGCTCCACAGGCTTTTGCACCTGCACCAGTGCCATCGTTTGAAACCACAGACGATGCCGCCGGAAGCCAGCCTGTCCAAGCCTATCATCCACGCTATGAAGGACGGCGCTACAACACGTACCGCGGCCAGAATCAGGACGGTGGGTACGGTGCTCCGCGCTACAACGATGGCGGCTATGACAGCCGTTACAGCAGCCGCTACTACAGCGGCCGCCGATATAACAGTTACCGAGGAAACGGCAACTATGAGCGCAACGCGCAGACCCGCCTTGAAGCGGTCGAGGTAGCCCAGCACATTGAAAATCCCGAGGAATACGAATCGAAGCCACGCCTTTTGATAAACGACCTTACAATAAAAAGCATGCCGGAGCTCCGGGAGCTTGCCACACAGTACGGCATGACGGCGGACAATCTCGCGCCAATGAAAAAACAGGATTTGATTTTCTGCATCCTGAAGGCGCATACCGAGCACGGCGGAATAATATTTGCTTCAGGGGCGCTTGAGATTATGCCAGACGGCTACGGCTTTTTGCGGAGTCCGCAGAACTCTTATCTTCCCGGGCCTGACGACATCTACATTTCACCGAGCCAAATCAGGCTGTTCAACCTGAAGACGGGCGATACTATTTACGGCCAGACCCGCAGTCCAAAAGAAGGCGAACGATTTTTTGCCCTGCTGAGAATTGAAAACGTGAATTTCGATGAGCCATGTGTAGCCCAGACCCGCATTCCGTTTGAGAATCTTACGCCGCTTTATCCCAACGAAAAGCTGAGGCTTGAAACTGTAAGCACGGAGCTTTCAACGCGCATTGTGGATTTGTTCGCGCCAATCGGAAAAGGCCAGCGTCTGCTTATTGTAGCCCCGCCAAAGGCCGGCAAAACCATCCTCATGCAGAAAATCGCGAACGCCATCACAGCGAACAATCCAGAGGTTTACCTGATTGTGCTCCTGATAGACGAACGCCCGGAAGAAGTCACCGAGATGGAGCGGAGCATAAAGGCCGAAGTGATTTCTTCGACCTTTGATGAACAGGCCACGCGCCATGTGCAGGTCGCCGAAATGGTGCTCGAAAAAGCCAAGCGCCTTGTGGAGCACAAGAAAGATGTCGTGATTTTCCTTGACAGCATCACACGTCTCGCCCGCGCATACAACCAGACCGTTCCCACGAGCGGCAAGGTGCTTTCAGGCGGCGTAGACTCGAACGCCCTTCACAAGCCCAAGCGTTTTTTTGGAGCGGCACGAAACGTGGAGGAAGGAGGTTCCCTCACGATCATTTCAACATCGCTTATCGAGACTGGAAGCCGCATGGATGAAGTGATTTTTGAAGAATTCAAAGGAACAGGCAACAGCGAAATCGACCTCGATCGTAAGCTCGCCGAGCGCCGCCTGTTCCCGGCAATCAACATAAAAAAGAGCGGCACACGGAAAGAGGAGCTGCTTTTGACAGACAACGAGCTCCAGAAACTGTGGGTGCTCCGCAAAGTCCTGAATCCAATGGAAGATGCCGATATTCTCGAACTGATTATGGACAAGATGCGGAAAACAAAGGACAACAACGCTTTCCTTGCAAGCATGAATCCTGGCTCTGCCGCAGTTGATTGAGCCGCGTCATCGCGAGAGCATCCATCGCTTTTTTTCATTGGCATAAACAGGGCAGGGCAGTATTCCACGTCCTGCAACCTTGGCACTATCTGTAAGCTTCATGCGTTCACAACAGAAGTTTCAACTTGTTGGCTATCGGGCAGTAAAAACCGTTGGGTATAATGCAGGGATTACTGTAGGCAGGCGTTTTAAACGTTTCCAGAGTGATAACTGTTTGACTTGACGGAAGGTGGTCTCTGCGGTTCTTTTTCTTATGGCTTCGTTTTACCCGATGTACTTTTATCGGGGGCGTTTTTGTCTTTTCCTTCGGTTGTTTATTACATCATATGCTCCGCATTCGATGAACAAATATAGCAGCCCTCGTCAAAACAACTGAAATTTGTTTAATCGGAAAAATTTAATATCCGGTCTTTATGGCTATAAATCTTTAAGCACAGAAATCGGTTTATCAATTTCATGCAGAAAGAAAAGAATTGGACTTTTCCGTTGCCAGCAGACTGTTTGGCATAATGTAACAAAATTTTCCGATAGTCGGCCCTGGTTTCGGATTGATTCAAGGCAATGATTGCAAATTTGGCTCAGTGATGATGCACCTTGCAAAAATCAACCCCGGCATATCATGCAATATACCGGGGCATTCACAGGTTGGTTTATTTAGATGCTCCCGGAATTTTTTTTGCAAACTCCGGGTTGCCGTGCGTGTAGCGGGGGAGCACCTTGGGGCTTGTTACAGTGCCGGTGATTCCAGCGCCTTTCCGTTCGGCCTCAAAGTCCTTTACATGTTTCAGGCTCAGCTTTGCTGTGTCGGTAAGCTGGATATTCTTGAACATCTTGCCGGCCTCAATTCCCGCCTCGCGTCCGAATACCACCACATCAAGAAGGGAATTGCCCATCAGTCGGTTGGTTCCATGCACACCTCCGGATGCCTCGCCTGCAACCAGCAGGTTTTTCACACCGGAGTGGCAGGTCTTGTCAATTTCCACGCCTCCGTTCTGGTAGTGCAGGGTGGGGTAGACAAGGATGGGCTCCTTTCGTATGTCTATGCCGTATTTGATGAACATATTGTACATGGCAGGAATGCGCTTCAGGATTGTGCCTTCGCCATGAATCATCTCAATCATTGGAGTGTCGAGCCACACTGCATCCTGAACTTCGTTTTTCACACCGCGTCCGTTCTTCACTTCGCGGATAATTCCACTTGCGTTTACATCGCGGGTTTCAAGCGGGTGGATGTACACTTCGCCGTCCTTGTTGATCAGTTTTGCACCGAGCGAACGCACTTTTTCTGTGACCAGTTTTCCAAGTATCTGTGTGGGATATGCCGCGCCTGTGGGGTGGTACTGGAGACTGTCCTGGTAGAGCAGCTTTGCTCCTGCACGGTATGCGAGCACAAGGCCGTCCGCTGTGGCACCGTAGTGGTTTGATGTGGGGAACCCCTGGTAGTGCATGCGACCCGCGCCGCCTGTTGCGATTATAACAACCTTTGCCTTCGCAATTCGGATTTCGCCAGTCTCCATGTTTTCAAGGACGGCACCGGCCACCTCGCCTTTGTCGTTCTTTATGAGCTCGATGGCACTTGTGAAATCCACCACTGTTATGGACTCGGCACGGTTAAAAGTTTCGTCACGCAATGTACGCATGATTTCTGCTCCAGAATAGTCCTTGCAGGCGTGCATACGCTTGCGGCTGGTTCCACCTCCGTGGGTGGTCACCATCGTGCCGTCCGCTTCCTTGTCGAACTCCACGCCAAGATCGTTCAACCACTTGATGACAGATGGGGCTTTGTTCACGAGCGTGTAGACAAGCTCCGGCTTTCCGTCAAAGTGTCCACCGCCGAAAGCATCAAGGTAGTGCTGCGCGGGGGAGTCGTTTGGCTTGTCAGCGGCCTGAATTCCACCTTCCGCCATCATAGTGTTGGCATCACCTACGCGAAGTTTTGTTACAAGCAGGACTTTTGCACCTGCCTCGCTTGCCATGATTGCAGCGCTCGTGCCAGCTCCACCGCCTCCGATTACAAGCACATCGGTCTCGTAATCCACATGGTTCAGGTCAACGGAATCAGGATTCATACGTGGAGCCGCCTCAAGCATCTGTGCAAGCTCAATCGGTGCCTTCTGCCCCTTGTTGGGGCCGATTTTAAGCTCCACGAACTGGCTGGCAATACGGTCGGGATGGTATTCCTTAAGGAGCTGATCTTTTTCGTCCGCAGTCAGGCGCTCATGCTCAAATTTAAGATTTGCGTCGCGTTTTTCTGCCACAATTTTTGCTGCTTCGTCTAAGTAGTTACCGTACATAATCTCTCGTCCTCCTACGCCTCAATCTCGCGGGTGTTGTACAGGTTCTTTATCTGTTCTTTGTCGCCGGTTGACATTGCCACGAACTTCTGGATGGCTTCCTCGCACTTGCCGCTGTCGATCTCGGCTACACGGTCCAGGAGGTGCTGGCTCTGGGGCTGGAGATACTTGCCGTTCAGCCGGCGCGCCAGCTCCGCGACCTGCGGGTGGCTGATTCCGGCGGGACACCTGCTTGAGCAGCAGCCGCACATCACACAGTCAAATGACAAATCCGCACACTTCGCAAAGTCGCCACGTTGGGCGTATGCAATGTACTGCATGGTCTGCAAATCCTGCGGACAGGCGCGTGTACAGGCATTGCAGCCTACACAGGCGTAAATCTCAGGGTAAAGCTGCATCATCACCTGCTGCTCGGGTTTTACAGTGTTGATGTCGTAAATCTGCTTTACGAGCGGAAAGAAGGGAAGCGTGGCGATATACATATCGTCTTCCACCTTCTTGGAACATGCAAGGCAGGTCTGCAGCTGGTTCTGCCCCTTGACGCGGTAAATCGTGGCACATGCACCGCAGAAGCCGTTTCTGCAACCGCACCCGCGCTTGAGCTGGTAGCCAGCGTACTCCATAGCGTTCATAATCGTCAGCTCTGCGGGAACCTCATATTTCTTCCCGAAGAGGTATATGGTAGCCATTTCTTTGTCAGCCATATCTGTTTCTCCTTACACAATTTCAGGGTGGTTTAGCCTGCCGAAGCCAGAATGTCATTCCGACAGGCTAGATGACCGTTATTTGTTTAATATTCCGGCGTAAGCTCTCCCAGCTTGTCAAAACTGAACACCGGACCATCCTTGCAGACGAACTTGTCGCCGATGTTGCAGCGACCACATTTTCCGATGCCGCACTTCATGCGCATCTCCATCGTGGTGAACACCTGCGTGTCCTTGAAGCCAAGCTTTTTAAGCTCGCCCAGGGAAAGGTGTATCAGTATCGGCGGACCGCACATGATTACTGTCATTCCAGGATCCGGGTTCACTTCCGTTACGTATGGTGGCACAAATCCCACATGACCGTCCCAGTCGTCCTGCGGACGGTCGATCGTCAGGTTAATCTCCACGTTTGGCTGCTTCATCCACACATTCTGCATCTCGTCAAGCCGCACCAGATCCTGCTTTGAGCGTGAGCCGTATATCACCTGTATGCGACCGTAATCCGCACGATTGTCAAGCATGTAGTTTACAACGGAATGCACCGGCGCGATGCCGATGCCACCGGCGATAACCAGTATGTCCCTGTGCAGGAACTCCGGAGAGCGCACTGGAAAGCCGTTTCCGATGGGACCGCGCAGACATATCTGCTGCCCTACATCACAACTGTGCAGCCAGTTTGTCACCTTGCCGCACCTCTTGATGCTGAACTCCATCGCATCTTCCATAGTGGGGGAGGATGTGATGGAAATCATGGATTCGCCCACGCCGGGCACAATCAGCATTGCGCACTGGCCCGGGATATGCTCGAAAAGCTTTTTTCCGTCAAGTCCGACTACGCGAAATGTCTTTACGTCCGAGGTTTCCTGACGTATGTCGATTATCTTGCCCACGTATGGGATAAATGATTCTGCATCCATTACTTGGCACCTCCATCAGCTGTGTCTGGCAGCTCGTTGTACGCCTTGATGACCTTGACGATATTCATTTGGATGGGGCAGCTCTCCAGGCACCGGCCGCAGCCCACGCACTGGAAGTGGCCTTCATGAGCCATGGGGTAGTACACCAGTTTGTGCATGAAGCGCTGGCGGAACCGCTCTTTCTGGGTGTGCCGGGGGTTCTCCGCGGCCATCTGGGTGAAATCGGAATACATGCAGCTGTCCCAGCAGCGGAACTGCTTTATGCCGTTGCCCGTGTCAAAGTCACGCACATCAAAGCACATGCATGTGGGGCACACATAAGTGCAGGTACCGCACCCGAGACATGCCTCGTACAGCCCATTCCATATGGTAGAGTTGAAAATCTTGAGCATGTCTTTGCCGACCCACTTAGAAAGATCCAGATGGGCGAATGGCAGCTTCTCAATCTTTGCCCGCGTTTCCTCCTGCTGCTTCTTGACAGGAGCATCGTCTGCATCGGTGAGTAAGGATGAGGCCATCTCCACGAATTTCTTGCCCTTGTCCGTATTTGGCTGGAAATAGTAGGTACCGTCTGAGAGCCATGCGCTCACGTCTCCGGCGGGATTTGCCGCGTCAATGCCGTAGGTGCTGCAGAAACATGTCTGCGCCGGTTCAGTACAGGCGAGTGTAACCACGGTGCCATGTTCTCTGCGGTTTTTGTAATAGGTGTCCACAGGTGTCATGTTCAGGTACACATCGTCAACAATCTTGAAGCTGGCGGCATCGCATGCGCGTACCCCAAAGACAACAAAGTCATCCAGTTCTCTGCGAGGATCCTCGACAGTTACGGACTGGCCGTCCATACGCAGGTTCACCATGTTTTCCGTTTTTGGAAAGAAGAAATCCTTGGCGCTGCGCACGGTTTTGAGAGCCTTGCTCAGCTTTGCGCCTTTAGTCCATGGGGTGAAGTCCGCCCTCATACGTCCCTGAGGGATATACAGGTCAACCTTGGAGGCAACCAGCTCGAACAAATCGTCTATCTTTGATTCAGGAAGTGTAAGCATCATTTTGCCTCCTGCGCGGAAGTATCGCGCTGGTAGACCACGCTAGCCTCCGCATCGTCAAAGGC
Organism: Treponema sp.; assembly: GCA_022510905.1. Taxonomy (GTDB): domain Bacteria; phylum Spirochaetota; class Spirochaetia; order Treponematales; family Treponemataceae; genus Treponema_D. The sequence continues at coordinate 31,682 of JAFLSN010000019.1, read as the reverse complement.
GTATGTAAGCATCGGAGGCTTGGTCTCCATGTCGCTACCGGCGATGTATGGTCCGTACAGCTCGTTGATATCCTTGATGAACTTGCGGTTCAGCAGATGCAACGGTATGTTCTGTGGACACACGCGGGAACATTCGCCGCAGTCGGTACAACGTCCTGCCACATGCCAGGCGCGGATGATATGGTACAGGTTTTCTTCAAAATCGTTTGCAGCGACCTTCTGCGAAGTGTACAGGTCATTGTTGTTGAACACGCACTTCTCGCAGGTACAGGCGGGGCAGATGTCGCGGCAGGCATTGCACCGTATGCAACGGGAAAGTTCCCCTCGCCAGAACGCAAAACGTTCCGCCTCGGTCTTCTTCTCAAGGTTCGCCACCATGTCGAATCGACGGCTTTCCAACACATCGCCTTCCTCGCCGATGAGCTCGTCATAGGTGATGTGTTTTTTGCTCTTGCATACGTTGCACCGCTCCTGTATGCCGTTCATGGCAGCATCCTTCATGCCGCCACATGGAACGCCGACAACGTACACATCGTTCCGCGTGATTCGGTTCTCTTTGAGAAGCTGGGTAAAGCTGTAGGTGTCGCATGGCTTCAGGAAAACCAGCAGCACTTCCTGCGGTATGGGTTTGTCCACAGACTCGGGATTCCGCTGCTTTGCCATAGTGTTGTTCACACGAGTTGTGCTCTTCTGCACTTCTATCTCGCGTGTCATGCGCACGAGATACTTGGAGAGGTTTGCGCCGCACCACTCGTTGTACACAAAGTTCTTTTCAAGATCATCGGCATTGGAGAATGTGCCGGGTGTCACATCGTGGTCGAACAGTCCGCGCCTCCAGCCTACCACGCGCTGCACCTTTCCTTCCGCAAGGAGTGCCTTGGCGCGGTCAATAAGCTGGCCGGTTATTTTGTCGTCTTGCATCTTAGATCCTCCAGCTTCCTGTTTTCGCCGAGCGCAGTCACTTGCGCCACAAAATCGTTCATGATTCCAGCAAAGCGCACACCTTCGGCCGCTGAGCACCATTCCACACGGGTGCGTTCTTTTTCTATGCCAAGATAATTCAGCATGCTGAACAAGAGCGTCATGCGTCTCCTCGCGAAATAGTTGCCGCTGGTGTAGTGGCAGTCGCCGGGGTGACAGCCGCACAATATCACTCCGTCCGCGCCCTTCTGGAACGCCCGCAGGATAAACAGCGGGTTCAACCGGCATGAGCACGGTATGCGGATGATTTTTACGTTGGCAGGATACTCCAGGCGGTTGTTGCCGGCGAGATCTGCGCCAGCGTAGGAACACCAGTTGCAGCAGAAAGCCACAATGCGAGGTGTCCATGCGCCGCCAGCCGTATTGTTTTCAGTAGTTGTTGTTTCTTCCATAAGCTTTCCTTAAACACGTCAAGGGCGGTCACTGAGCCTTCGGACTTACCAGAAGCTGGATGGCGGTTTATAAAAGCTAACCCGCCGAACAGCCATGATTTTTTGACCATCTCAGCCCAATTTCCGCATCCTGTCAGAACAGTGCATCAACCTCCGCAAGAATCTGTTTGTTCGAGAATCCGAACAAATCCATCGCTCCGGACGGACAGGCGACGGTACACGCACCGCAGCCATGGCACATGGCGGTATTGACCTGCGACACATGGCGTGTTATTGTGGTGCGGTTGGGGCCACGGAAATCCTTGTCCACATAGCTGATGGCTCCGTAGGGACAGACGTTCGCGCATTGGCCGCAGCCGTTGCAGGCTTCCTCGTTCGGGTGTGCCGTGCACGGGTCGTTCTGGAGCTTGTCCTTGACCAGAAGGCATATCGCCTTGGCGGCAGCTCCAGACGACTGAGCCACAGTCTCCGGAATATCCTTGGGCCCCTGGCAGCAGCCTGCAAGGAAAATGCCTGCGGTAGGACTTTCCACCGGGCGAAGCTTGGCATGGGCTTCCAGGAAAAAGTCATTGTTGTCCATCGATGTGGTGAGCATGGTCGCGAGCGGACGCGCGGACTTATCTGCCTCTATGGAAGCCGCAAGAACCACCATGTCCGCCTTGATGTGCACCTGGCGGTTCAGGATTAAATCGCTTCCCTGCACATCAAGCGTTCCGTCTGACTGTGGCGTGACCTTTCCCACCATTCCCTTTATGTAGTGGACACCGTATTGCTCTACCGCGCGGCGATAAAATTCGTCAAAATTTTTGCCTGGCGTTCGCACATCGATGTAGAACACATAGCATTCTGTGTCCGGGTAGTGGTCGCGAGTGAGTATCGCATGCTTAGCAGTATACATGCAGCACACCTTTGAGCAGTATTCGTGCCCACGGGTAGCGTCTGCGGAACAGCGGGAACCCACACACTGGATGAACACAATTCTCTTGGGCTCTCGTCCATCACTCGGACGCAGCAGATGCCCGTTAGTGGGGCCTGCCGCGTTGCACAGCCGCTCGAACTCCAGCGAGCTCACCACGTCCTTGCTTTGGGAATAGGCGTACTCATCGAACTTTTCAAGGCTGATGGGATTGTAGCCGGTGGCCACAACGATTGCGCCATATTTTTCTTCAATAACGGTGTCGGTGGCGTTGTAGTCGATGGCTCCCACACCGCACGCTTTCTCGCAGAAACCGCATGCAGTCTTGCCGTTTTTCATGGCCTTGAGGCGCAGACAGGCAGTTGAGTCAATGGTCGCAACTTTTGGCACTGCCTGCGCGAACGGGATGTAGATTGCGGTGCGGTTGTCCAGGTTCAGGTTGAACTCGTTGGGAACGCGCTTGTTTGGGCATTTTTCGATGCATGCGCCACACCCCGTGCATTTGGTCTCGTCCACATAGCGGGCTTTGCGTTTTATGGTGGCGGTGAAGTTTCCCACATAGCCGGTTACATTCTGCACTTCGCTGTAGGACAATATTCGGATGTTGGGATTCTGGCTCACCTCCGTCATTTTGGGCGTAACGATACATGACGCGCAGTCAAGGGTGGGGAATGTCTTGTCCAGCTGCGCCATTTTACCGCCCACAGTGGGCTTTGCTTCCACGATGTCCACGGGAAAACCGGCATCAGCAATGTCGAGCGCCGCCGTGATGCCCGCTATGCCTCCGCCAATCACAAGGGCTCGCTTTGTCATCGGGGTTTCACCCGGTGTAAGCGGCGTGTCAAGGATGGCCTTCGCGATTGCAGCCTTACCCAGCGCGATCGCTTTTTCCGTTGCGGTGGGAATGTCCTTTACAACCCACGAGTCCTGTTCACGGATGTTTGCCACTTCCACCTTGAATGGGTTGAGACCCGCACGCTCCGCACATCCACGGAAAGTCTTCTCGTGCATGCGCGGAGAGCAGGAACACAGTACCACGCCGGTAAGTCTGTCTTCCTTTATGCGATCCTCTATCATCTTCTGGCCGGCTGAGGAACACATATAGGTGTAGTGTGTTGAATACACCACGCCCGGCTGTTTTCCCAGCTCCTCGGCAACCTTCGCGACATCAACCGTGCCTGCTATGTTCGTGCCACAGTGGCACACGAATACTCCGATTCTTTCCATCTGCCACTCCTATCTCTTATACTTACGGAACGCGCTGACGATTGCCTGCTGTGGCATATCATCGTCCAACAACGCAGGCACCTGGTAGGGATCGAGGTGGTGGGGGCCACGCCGTATTTCAACAACCTGACGCACCGCCTCTATCACTTTCACAGGTTCCACCTGGCGCGGACACCGTTCCAGACAGGCAAAGCAGGAAAGGCACCTATATATGGAAGAACTTTCCATTAGCTTTGCTATTTCGCCATTTTCCACCATCTGCACAAACTGGTGCGGGTGGTACTCCATGGCATCATAGTTTGGGCAGGTGCCGGAACACTTGCCGCATACCATGCATTTCTTTGCGTCCACTCCGCTTTTTTCAAGAATCTGGCTTTTTAGTTCACATACGTCTGATTCTGACATTTACGCCACCCCCTGCACGGAGATTTCCTTTATGCCCAGCGCTTCGGCCAACAGCTCTGTGAAGTAGATAACTTCCAGCTTGCTTCCGGCACGGTGCTTGTTCAGGTTGTAACGGCAGAGCGGACAGCTGGTCACAAGGAAATCCGCGCCCTGGTCCTCGGCATTGGCAAGGATTTCCTTTGCCCGGCGTGCGGGAATCGCCGCATCTTCCAGCGCCGTGTATGCGCCGCAGCATTCGTTGCGTTGCGCATAGATGACGGGTGTTCCACCGATTGCCTTGATAAAGTCCTCAATTATCTGGGGATTTTCCGGGTCATCGAAATCAAGCACGTTGCCCGGCCGCAGGAGAAGGCAACCGTAGTACGCGCCTATTTTTTTGCCCTTGAACGGATTTTTGACCGCAGCCTTCACCGCCTCCCAGCCCACGACATCGCGCAGAATTTCAAGATAGTGCACTACTTTTGCCTCTCCGTGGTATTCTATGCCATCATGGGCTAAATAGTTGTTGACTTTGAGAATTACGTTCTCATCAGTCTGCATGTCGTGGTTCACCTGCTTTATGACGTTGTGGCAGGCAGAACACAGCGTGACCAAATCCTTTCCAGCCTTCCGCGCATCGGCCAGAGCCCGAACCGAAGAAAGCTTCGTGGCAATCTCGTCCTTTGCAAGCGGGTATTCGCCTCCGCAGCACTGCCACTCGGGGATTTCGTCAAGCGTAAATCCAAGCGCTTCCGCCGACTTACGCGCCCATCTGTCAAGGTCGGTGGCCTTGTTTTTGAGCGTACAGCCGGGGAAGTATGCGTAGTGTTTGGCATTCTCCATAACCTACTTCCTTACCTAATGTAAAATCAAATCCATTCCAAAGAACGGCATCCATTTTTGGTCATAATTCAGGTTTTGCACAGTCAGTGTAAAACCGCAGGGGGCGGCAGCGCCACCAGGCAAACCAAAGATTCAGCAGTCCTTATGGTTCAGTTTCTAAAACTATAGAAATCCTGCCGGCATGATTGAGGCGAAAAATCCGTCTGCGGACGTTTCGCCACCCACATCATGGCTATTCAATCACCTACCATCTGCTCAGGATGGAACACCTCGTCGAAGCGCTCCGCTGTCAGGAATCCTAGCTGAACACAGGCCTCTTTCAGGCTGATGTTCTTTTCGTAGGCGAGATGGCTCGTTTTGGCGGCGTTCTCGTAGCCGATGTAAGGGTTCAGCGCAGTGACAAGCATTAGCGAATTGTGCAGGTTGTGGTGCATTTTTTCCTTGTTGGCGGTGATGCCCACGGCACAGTTCTTGTTGAAGCTCAACATGGCTTCTGCCAGAAGCCTAACTGACTGCAAGAAGTTGTATGCGATGACCGGCATGAACACGTTGAGCTCAAAATTGCCCTGGCTGGCCGCAAAGCCCACGGCGGCGTCGTTACCCATCACCTGCACGGCCACCATGGTCATGGCCTCGCACTGGGTGGGGTTCACTTTGCCAGGCATGATGGAAGAGCCAGGCTCATTCTCCGGGATGTGGATTTCCCCGAGACCGTCGCGCGGACCGCTTGCGAGCCAGCGGACATCATTTGCAATCTTCATCAGGTCTGCCGCAAGAGCCTTGAGCGCACCGTGGGTAAATGTAATCTCGTCCTTGCTTGTAAGCGCGTGGAACTTGTTTGGCGCGGTCACAAAATTCCGGCCTGTAAGCTCGCTCACCTTCTGGGCAACGAGCGTATCAAAACCCTTGGGTGCGTTCAGCCCTGTGCCGACAGCCGTGCCGCCGAGCGCAAGCTGTTTCAGATAGGGCAGTGTGGAGGAAATCATCTCCTTGTCACGTTCCAGCGATGTCCGCCAGCCTGAAATCTCCTGCGAAAAAGAGATGGGCACGGCATCCTGCAGATGCGTCCTGCCGCTTTTCACGATGCCTTCGTTTTCTTTCTCAAGTCTCCTGAACGTATCTACAAGCGTGTCTATCGCCGGGAAGAGCTTGTCTTCAACCTCGACCACCGCCGCGATGTGCATGGCGGTAGGAAAGGTGTCGTTGGACGACTGGCTCATGTTGATGTCATCGTTTGGATGGCAAAGTTTTTTTCCTGCGATCTGGTTTGCACGGTTGGCGATGACTTCGTTTGTGTTCATGTTGCTCTGCGTACCGCTTCCGGTCTGCCAAACAACAAGAGGAAAGTTTTCGTCAAGCCTGCCTCCTATCACTTCGTCGCAGGCAGTGCTGATGGCAGAAAGCTTCTCCGCCGTAAGCTTTTCAGGCTTAAGCGAATTGTTCGCGAGGGCTGCCGCTTTCTTTAAATAGCCGAATGCCCTCGTTATCTCACGGGGCATGGTCTCTATTCCAACGCCAATCAGAAAGTTCTCGTGGCTCCGTTCGGTCTGCGCGCCCCACAGCTTGTCTGCGGGTACCTTCACCTCGCCCATGGAGTCATGTTCTATCCTGTATTCTTCCATAAAAAAAATCCATTGCGGTGGCCCAAGCCTGCCGAAACCACCATTTTTGTTACAGACACCGATTGTTTTTGCAGGCTGAATGGCAAAACCGGTTCCTTACCGCATGCAAGCGCCCGCTGCGCAACAAAGCAGCCGGGCATGTCCGTGCAACGAACGTGACTTACGATCAGTCAAAGTTCAGCTGCTTGATCACGTCTTTCAGACAGTCGGCGCTGTGCCTGAGCGATGTGATTTCGCTTTCCAGAAGCGGGGCGACCACGCGGTTCTTTACGCCGCACTGTCCCACTTCTGTAAGAATGCTGAGCGCCACATCGCTTATGCCATACTCACCTGTTAGCATCGTGGAAACTGTAAGCAGGGTGTCGGTACCCGCGTTCAGGTAGTTGCAGATTTTGGTGACCGTGGCGCCAATGCCGTAATTTGTGAACTTTTTAGCATCGATGATGATGCCGCCTGATTTGCGCACATATTCTTCGATTTCGTCATGGTTGAGCGCGGAAAGATTGCGTCCTACCGCAGCCTCGTGATACTTGTCAACAGGAACGGTGGCGATGGTGGCCAGCGACCAGGGCACGAACGAAGAATCTCCATGCTCACCGTACACATATGCGTGCACGTTCAGCTGGGCGATGTCGTAGGTGTCTGCAAGCTTTGTGCGAAGGCGCGCGGTATCAAGCATCGTGCCAGAACCCAAGATATGGTTTGCAGGAATATCAGAATATTTTGTGAACTGGTAGGTAAGGATGTCAACAGGGTTTGCAACAATCACATAAAGCGCATCGGGGGCAACCTTGGTAATCTGCGGAATAATGCTCTTGGTGATGTTCACGTTCGTCTGCGCAAGGTCAAGGCGGCTCTGGCCCGGTTTTCGCGCCGCGCCTGACGTAACGACGACAATGTTGGAATCTTTCGCGTCTTCGTAGGAACCGTCGTGGATGTTCACAGGGGACGCAAACGGGGTGCCCTGCCGTATGTCCATAGCCTCTCCCATGGCCCGCTTGGTGTCGATGTCAACCATAACGATTTCGGAAGCGGCTCCCTTCTGAACCAGTGCGTAGGCGATGGTGGAGCCCACCTGTCCCGCGCCAATAATTGTAATTTTGTTTGCCATACACGTTCTCCTCATGCAGCCAGTGATGTAACGGTCCCAGTGCAAGGTCCGCAATATACATTCAATAATATTGAAAAACCGATTTCATGTTAAGGGCTTTTGTGCCAAAAAGCAGGAAAATAACACGCTTTTTATGCGTGGTGAATGTGCTTTTTTTGCAGTGCGCCAATGAATCCAGTATATCCCATTTTTCAAAAAAGTAAAGAAAAAAACTCTGCCAGAGCGTGAAAATCGATTTATGCCGTGTTTTTGGCGCATAAAGAAAATTTATCCCGTGAAAAACAGAGAAACATCGGATCCCGCGTTTTTTAAGTCCATATTCAGAATGCTTATAGAATTTTACGATAAAGGTATCCGCGCATTTTTAAGCCCTGTTCAATATTATGCGCCAGAATTCCTTGGCATATCCTGCGACGGGCCACCAAACGCGGCGGCAAAAGCTATCGGCGGTTCAGTTCTTCAAAAAGTTCTCGACCGCGCAGACAACCTGCGAAAGCGGGCCGTGCAGCCACTGGGTGCGGGGAACGCTCGCGGTAAAGATTCTCCCGTAGCTTTTTTCTACAAGGCGGTTGTCCAGTGCCACAACCACGCCTCTGTCAGAGCCGCGACGCACCAGACGGCCAAATCCCTGCCTGAACTTTATAACGGCTTCCGGCACACTTAGTTCCATGAAGGAGGAGCCGCCACGTTTTTCGACAGCCTCGCTCCGCGCCGCAAACACGGGGTCGTTTGGCACGGTGAACGGAAGCTTTGCGATTACCACCTGGCTCAGGCTTTCCCCGGGCACGTCAACGCCTTCCCAGAAGCTGTCGGTGGCAAAAAGCACGCTTTCCACATCGGCCTTGAAGTGCTCCAGCAGACGGAACCTGTCGTCGTCGCCCTGCTTTAAAAGCGTAAAATCCGAGCAGAGCGGGCTGCTCCTGCATGCGGCAAACGTGTGCCAGAGGCTTTCATAAGACGTGAACAGCATCAATGTACGGCCGGATGCCGCGCGTATGAGCCGTGGCACCGCCTGTTCCACATAGTCCTGGAACAACGGGCTGGTTGGCGCGGGCGCATCGGAAGTGACGGCAAAAAGCACGTTTTCTTCGTAATTGAAGGGAGAGGCGAACTCTCCGGTGAGCATACGCCCAGGCTCCACAAACGAAGCCCCCGTGCGCCTGAGCCAGTAGCTGAAATCCGTACCTGTGCGGAGCGTGGCGCTCGTGCACACGACAGTGCTCATCGGCTCAAACACGCCGCGGTTCATGAGGGGGGCAATGTCGAGCGGCGTCTGAAAAAACTGCACGTAAGTTACGGGGCTGTCGCCGGGGGTTCGGGCGTTGATGCGCTGCTTTTGAATCCAAAACACAGTGTCCTCGTGCTCGTTCCATAAAAGAAAATTGCGGCAGAGCGAAAGCATGCCTTCGAGACGGCGGAGCACTGACTTTGACTCCCACACGGCTGGAACATCGCGGTCGTCCTCGTCGATGCCGTCAAGCACGTCGCGCACAAGTGCCGTGAATGTACCGAGTCCCGCACGTACCGTTTCAAGCGCGGCCAGCACCTGCGAGAACTGCCCTGAGCTTGCCCCATGGAGCCGTTCCGTCCAGTTCCCCTGCAAAAGCGAAAGTGCGGTTTCGTCAAGGTAGAGCACCGCGTCTTTGAGTGCCGACACTGCGGCCGCGGCGTTCTGGCCCGTGGCATCGCAGTTTTTTGAGAGGGCCAAAAGCTGAACCAGAAAGCCCGATATGGTTCCGTGGCGCTGGCGGTACAGCAGGTTCACCTGCTTTGTGACCTTGAAGCGGCTTATGCTTTCGCTGAAAAAGCTTGTGGCGCTGTCTTCAATGCCGTGCGCTTCGTCAAACACCAGGCGGCGGTACGGCGGAAGCACCGCAGTGTCGTCATAGCCGGTTCCAGAAAGACGGCTTTCGATGTCGGCGAACAGAAGATGGTGGTTAACCACAATCAGGTTCGCGTCGGAAGCTTCTTTTCGCACTTTCATAACAAAGCACCGCTCCCGGTGAGGGCAGCGCATGCCAAAACATGCATCGCTTTCGCTGTTCACACGGCTCCACACGGCTTCAGGAGGCATGAACGAGAGGTCCGAACGGCTTCCTGTGCCGCTGGTCTGGGCCCAGGAAAAGATGCGGTCAAGCACTTCCGTTTCGTCGCTGAACATGTCGCGCTCGTCCGATGCCTGGGCAAGGCGGCGGAGGCACACGTAGTTCTGGCGCCCTTTGACAAGCACGGCTTTGATTTTCTTTCCGGTGACGGCGGCTGCGGCGGGAATATCCTTTTCCAGCAGCTGCTGCTGGAGGTTGATGGTTCCAGTGGACACCACGACCCGCTCCCGGTTCTGCGCGGCCCAGAGCATGGCTGGAACAAGATATGCATAGCTTTTCCCTACGCCGGTGCCAGCCTCGAACACGCCGACTTTTGCGCCGTTGAACGCACGGCACACCGCAGAAAGCAGCGCAAGCTGGCTCGGCCTCTCTTCGTAATGCGGGTTGCGCACGGAAAGAGGTCCGCCCGCAGCAAGCAAGGACACCGTGTCTTTTTCATCGAGAGGCACAAGCTTGCGCGGCATCACCGGCTCTGTCACCACGTACACATCGGACACATCGTTGTTTACAATATAAAAGCCGATGGAGTTTTCAAGGGCTGAGGCCGCCACGCCCATGTCAGCGCCGCTCGGTTCAAGCAGGCCTGAAGGATGGTTGTGGATGAGCACCTGTGCGGCCGCATGAGTTTTTCCGTCAAGCTGCCGCATGTCACCGGAGAGCTCGCGGACCAGGGCGTTGTGCACAAGAACTTCATGCCCCGTGCCGCGGGCCCCGACCCGCACCGAGACGACCATGGCATCGGCATTGAGCATGCCCGCCCAGAAAACTTCATTGCCGCCCGCTTCCTGGATGTCATGCCGCATGGCCTCAATCACGGAAGCTGAAAAACGAACGCCCGTATCCATAACCATGGAGATTGTAGCAGGTTGCGCCATTCTTTGCAAACAGCCATTCAGCCTGGCATTCAAAAAAAAGACGGAGCCAAGCTTTTCATGGCAACGCGGAAGTTGCTGCTGCTTGGCATGGCTCCGCAGATTTCACTCAAATCTGGAACAATCCTGCCGCACCGCGCATGACACAAAAAAAGCAGATCCCGGAGGATCTGCTTTTTTTCGCTCGTAAATCTTACACTCAGTCTCTTGGCTTGAGCTCGCTTTCGGCGAAGACTATTGCAAGCGATGTGGCGTCGTTGCCCAGCTTTCCGGCCTTCCAGTTCTCAGCCTTTTCCTCTTTCCAGCTTTTTGAGCCCTGACCGTAATAATGGGTCTTGGCGAGGACGATCTCTTTGGCCGCGTCGTTCTTTGCGCAGGTTCCTTTGTAGAGGGGCGCCTCCTTTCCGCCTGCAATGGAGCCGAGCTCCCACTCGTTGCCTCCGCTGAGCTTGAGGTAGCAGTTTCCGTCGGCCGTTTTGTACGTGCCGCTGAGCGCCGGATCAACGGTGAACGTAAGCGTCACGGATGCTTTTTCATCGGCAGCCTGGGCAGCAAGTCCGAATGCCAGCGCGGAGACAAACAGCACCGCGAAGATTTTTTTTAATGCTTTCATTGAAGCACCTCCAAATAATGAATTTTTGACATTCAGTGAATGTCAAAATCTGAGTATTTATATCATACATTTTCAGCCTTGACAAGTACCGAATGTCAATTTTGCCATGTTCAAAAATAAAAACGGTGAATCCAACAATCTTTCAGGCAGAAATATCGCCAGAATACGAAAGGCGGCAGTTCCGCATCTTTCACAGCGGGCCTTGGCCGAAAAGCTGCAGCTGTTCGGCATCGACATAGACAAAAACGCCGTGCAGCGCATCGAATGCGGAAAACGGTTCGTGACCGACATAGAGCTGGTCGCCATAGCGAAAGTGCTTTCTGTCTCCGTGACGGAACTGCTTGAGGACGAAAAAAGCAATGCGGCCACTTGCAGGGCCACAGGCAATGACTTTCCCCGCGGAGAGCCGAAAAATCATTGACCGCGCCTTGCCGGGCGGTTCTGAAACTGCGCGCCGGCCTGCCTTTCAGCATGTTCCTCAGAAAATCGTGCGCCAGCCGCGGCGGTGCAGGGCATTGCCGTGCACGGTGTTTTGTGCTATTCTCAATTCCAGCGCAAAAAGAAGGGGGTGCCTTATGGCAGAACAGGAAGAAAGCAGGACTTTTAAGGCTGCCGTTGAGCGGAGCCGGAAGCTGGAGCAGGACATCGCACAGAACCCGCGCAAATACCGTGTGCTCACGGGGGACAGGCCCACGGGCAGGCTCCACATAGGACACTACTTCGGCACCCTCAGGAACCGTGTGCGGCTTTCAAATATGGGCGTGCCAACAATGATACTCATCGCGGACTACCAGGTGCTCACAGACCACGACGCCTATGACGAGATAAGCCAGAACACCATGCAGCTTGTCATAGACTACCTTGCGGCAGGAATCGAGCCCGGAAAAGACGTGGTGATATATCCGCACAGCTACGTGCCGGAGGCGAACCAGCTCATGCTGCCTTTTTTGACCCTGGTGACCAGCGCGGAGCTTGAGCGGAACCCCACCGTAAAAGAGGAAATCCAGAGCGGACTTGCAAACGGGAAATTCCGCACGGTGAACGCGGGAATGCTCACATATCCCGTGCACCAGGCCTGCGACATCCTGTTCTGCAAGGGGAACGTGGTGCCTGTCGGAAAAGACCAGCTGCCACACATAGAAGAGACGCGCACCATCGCCAGGCGCTTCAACGAAAAATACTGCAAGGGCAGGGAACCCATTTTCCCGCTCCCCGAAGCATTGCTTTCTTCCGCACCGATGATCATGGGCCTTGATGGAAGCCAGAAGATGAGCAAGAGCCGCGGCAACGCCGTGATGCTAGGCTCCACAGAAGACGAAACTGCAAGGCTGATAAAAAAGGCCAAGACCGATGCTGAACGCCACATCACCTACGACCCGGAAAACCGCCCAGAAGTGTCGAACCTCCTGCGGATTGTCAGCCTGTGCACGGACGAATCTCCTGAGGCTGTGGCGGAGAGGCTTGGCAACGGCGGAGGAGGCGCGCTCAAGAGCGCCCTAACGGAAGCGCTCAACGAAAAGCTCCGTCCGCTGCGCGCAAAACGCGCCGAGCTTGAAAAAGCTCCGGAATACATACGGCAGGTGCTGCTTGACGGGGTGGACAAGGCCCGCGAAATTGCCGTCAAGACGCTTTCTGAAGTTCGCGAGGCCATGAACATGGTTATATGACCAAAGACATGACGGAGGGGAGTCCCCTCAATCACATTGTCCAATTCTCGATTCCCCTGCTCCTAGGAAACGTGTTCCAGCAGACATACAACATGATGGACGCAGCCATCGTAGGAAAAGTGCTGGGCACGGGAGCCCTGGCCGCAGTCGGTTCTTCAAGCAGCATGACTTTTCTTGTTCTCGGTTTCTGCTTCGGGCTATGTTCGGGGTTCGCCATACCTGTGGCGCAGCGGTTCGGGGCCAGGCAGTTCCGGGACATGAGGCAGTACATCTTTATCGCGCTTGTATCAACCGCAGTGTTTGCCATAGCGGTCACCGCCGTATGCGCAGCCCTGTGTCCGCACATTCTGCGCATGCTTGCGACTCCTCCAGACATTTTTGACGACGCATGGCGCTATCTCATCGTGGTGTTTCTGGGCATACCGTTCACCATGCTGTACAACCTGCTTTCCGGGATACTCCGCGCGGTGGGCGACAGCAGGACTCCGTTCTATTTTCTGGTTCTCGCGGCGCTGCTAAACATCGCGCTCGACCTGTGCTTCATCCTTGTGTTCCATTGGGGAGTCGCAGGTGCCGCGCTTGCTACGGTCGTGTCACAGGCGGCGAGCGGCCTGCTCTGCATCCTGCTGATTCTGAAAAAGTTTGAAGTGCTCCACGTGAGGAGCGAAGAGCGGGTGTGGAGCGGCGAAAAATTCAGGCTGCTTTTGGTGATGGGAATTCCCATGGGCCTCCAGTTTTCCATAACCGCCATAGGAAGCATCGTGATGCAGACGGCCAACAACCGGCTGGGCAGCGTGTACGTGTCCGCATTTACGGCGGGAAGCAGGATAAAGCAGCTGGGAATCAGCCCGTTCGACGCGGTGGGCTCCGCAGTGACCATGTTCGCAAGCCAGAACTACGGCGCCTGCAAAATGGATCGCGTAAAGCAGGGGCTCAAGGAAGGAATAGCCCTTTCGCTTCTTGTGGCGCTCGTGGTGTGCCCGGTGTTCATCGTGTTTTCAAGACAGCTTTCGCTTCTGTTCATTCCAAAAACGGAAACAGTCGTGCTTGCGGCGGCTTCGCGCTACGTGCGATGCATGGGCTGCTTCTTCTGGCTAATCGCATTCCTGCAGATCCTGCGCCCAACCACACAGGGGCTCGGCTTTTCAAACCGCGCCATTTTCTCGGGCGTGTTTGAGATGGCGGCCCGATGCACGGTGAGTTTTGCATTTGTGCCGTTATTCGGATTTTCGGCCATCTGCTTTGCGGATCAGTCCGCGTGGGTATGCGCGGTGGCATACATTTTTCCCACGTGCGTGTGGTGCGTGCGGCGCAGGGAAAAGGAGCTTTCGTCCCGCCCCGCATGAGCGTGGAAGCGTTTTTTTTAGCCGTACAGTGCGAGCGGAAGACATGAAGCGCGGCCTACAGCGGCATAGCGTATTTTTGCTCATAGCAGTTTTTGGCAAGCGTGAGCAGCGCCTTCCGCGTGTTCATTGCGGGGGATTCTGTTACGGTGTCGAACAGCTCACGGAGGATGAGCCCCAGAGTCTTTCCTTCTGGAATGCCGAGCGCAATCAAGTCACTCCCATTCACCGCCAAATCCTTTATGCTTAGCGCCGCCCGCGCGTCAATTACAGACATCACCCGTTTTTTCAGCTCCGCCAGAAGGTTCCAGGAGGGGCTTCCCTCGGCGAGCGGGCGGTTGTGCATCCCGTAGATGTCTGAGAGCCTCAGCGCCAGCAGATCCTCAAACTGGTCGCCTCCAACGCGGACAATGAACCGTCGCACGGCCGCATCGCTCCAGGCGCTTTCGTAGTGGAACATGTGCGCAGAAACGAGGTGGGCCACCTTCTGTATGTCGCTGTTCGGGAATTTAAGGCGGCGCATCGAATCCCGGCATTTTTTTTCGCTGGCAGCTTCATGCCTGTGGAAATGGATGAGCGTACGGCCATTTACGCACTCCGTGGTCCTGCATTCAGGCTTTCCGATGTCATGGTAGAACGCTGCAAGGCGCACGTGAAGGTTTTGCTTCGGAGCGCCGTCAACCGCGTACAGTATATGGTCTGCCACGTCGAACTCGTGGAAGCCGCGAGCATCGGCCTGGGTACAGCCGCGGCACACGCTGAATTCAGGAATGAACAGGCTGAGTATGCCTGTCCGCTCAAGCAGACGCAGGGCATGGCTGGGCCGTTCAGTCTGGAGCAGCTTGCACCATTCGTCGCGGAAGCGCTCAACGGAAACGGAAGCTGTCTTTGAAAGCACGTCCGGGTGCGAAATCGCGTCGAGTGTATCTTTTTCGATAGTGAACCCAAGCTGGCCCATGAAGCGTATGGCTCGGACAGGCCGGAGCCCGTCTTCCGCAAAACGTTCCAGCGGGTTTCCCACTGTGCGGATCACGCCTTGCCCAATGTCTTTCTGCCCTCCGAAAGGGTCAACCAGAACGCCGGTGCCAAGCTCGGCCGCGATTGCGTTCATCGTAAAATCGCGGCGGGAAAGGTCTTCTTCGATTGAGGCGGCATACCGCACCGTGTCAGGGTGCCGCCCGTCGCTGTATGAAGACTCCGTGCGGAACGTGGTGGTTTCAATCTGCTTTCCAAAAACATGGACAGTCACGGTTCCGTGCGCAATACCGGTGGGGACAACCTTGCGGAACATGCCCATCACCTGCTCGGGCGTGGCGCCGGTGGCAATGTCCCAGTCGCTCACAGGCCTTCCAAGCAGCGTGTCGCGGACGGCCCCGCCCACGAGGTACGCGCCAAAGCCGTGGCGTTCAAAAACGGCGTTCACTTTTTTCAGCTCCGGGGGAATGGAAATGCGCTTCATTCCTCCAGTGTACCACAGCGCGCAAAAGATTTCCATCGGGCTTATATCGCGGCCTGCAAAAATCAACACCCTCAAACGCATAAGCAAAGCTCCGGGCCGGGGCCTGGCCTCGCGTAAGCACGGTATGCACCTTTTCCGCACGAATCAGGTTCAGAATACAAATGAAACACGGAGCCTCGGGATTTTTTTCATCAAAACAATAAAAAGCTGATTAAAACCGCACGCAGCTTCTACAGTCCTGATGACACCATGAGGATTACGCGGAGCGCCAGAAACAGGACCGCGCCAGACAACGCGATTGCAGTGAAAATGACCGCCGCCAGCACAAACCTTGGCCGCCCGGTCCTCACCAGATGCGCCAATGAAAGCACGGCCCCGCATGACGAAAGCAGGCAGAGCAGTATCGAGATGGGGCAGGAAACCGTGAGCACGAAGCGCTGCGTGCTATCAAGAAAGCGCTGGTAGTTTCCGCTGACATAGAACAGCACCAGCACAAACAGAAGGAGCAGCAGGAACACGGTGAAGCGTACCGTAAGCTTGAAAACTGAGGATGCGTTAAGCGGTTCGTGCTGTGAAGGTTTCTTCATGTTTCTGTTAAAACCTGTTTACTGGTTGCCCCAAGGCTTTAAATCGAATCCGCGGAAAGCAAATTCCGCGCAAATCTTTTGGTGCACCTACTTGCTGTAAACTTCCGTTACAGAGTATACTTCATATTACCGAAAAACGTAAGGGGAATAAAGTGCGTAGATTTTTTGCAAACCTCATCGTGCTCGTTGTTGCTGCCGCGGCCGTTTTCTTTGTCGGCTGGGTCCAGTTCGCCGTAAAGCCCGGGAACTGCGCCGTCATGGTGTCAAAGACGGGCGGCGTGCATGAGAAGCCGGTGCTCGGCGGTGTATTCACGTGGCGCTGGGAACGGCTGCTTCCCACAAACCTCTCGCTCCGCATGTTTGAGACCGCCCCCTATGAAAGCAGGAAGACCGTTTCCGGGGAACTTCCTTCCGCGGAGCTGTACGCCGCACAGCTTTTCCAAAAGGCCGATTTTTCTTACCGCATCGACATGAAGATACAGCTTTCGGTGCAGCCGCAGCAGATGGTGGCGCTCGTGCGTGAACGCGACCTCAAGGGTCAGGAAGAGCTTGAATCATACCTCGAAGTGAAGGCTGACCTTGCGGCACGTGCGGTGGCGGAATACCTGCTTGCAGGGCGGGAAGGACTTCTTGGAGACCCGCTGGCCCTTTCAGGCGATGAACTTGCGGCCGTTGCGACCGCGAACCGCTCCGACTTCAACGGATTTTCGCTGGTCAGCGTAGACATCGTGTCGGCCTCGCTTCCCGACCTGGGACTTTACATGCTTGCGCGGGAATCCTTCATAAACTACCAGGCAAGGTTCGACGCAGAAAAAGAAGAGAAGCTTTCAATGCAGGTAAAAGAACACATCGAGCAGGACAGGATTCTGACACAGCTTGAAGTTCTCGGTTCACTGCTGCAAAAATATCCGCAGCTCGACGAGCTTTCAAAAAATGGCGACATCACGTCGCTTTTAAATGCGTTGAGGAATTTCAGATGAACGAAGAACGCCTGTACTGCATTCGTGGCGCCGTATGCGCGGAAAACACTGCGGACTCCATCACTGAACAGGTTGGAGCCCTGTGCCGCACGCTGTTTGAACAAAACGACATTTCCGTTGACCGTGTGGTTTCAATCCAGTTTACGGTCACGCCAGATCTGGACGCACTGAATCCTGCCACAGCCCTGCGCCGTGCGGACACAGGCTTTGAAACCAGCGCCATAAGCCTGTTCTGCGCGCAGGAACCGGTGGTGCAGGGCATGCTTCCACGTGTGGTGCGTGTGATGGTCCAGTGCTACGGAAAATCGGGCATGGAAGTGCGTCCCGCATACCTGAACGGAGCCGAAGCGCTGCGTCCGGACATCGCGGCGCGGAACAAGCGGCGGTAGAGGAGGTCAGGGCGCATGCGAGTCTGGGTGGTGAGCCGAGAATACGCGGGCATAGCAGAAGCCGGCGGAGTAAAAAACGTGGCGTGTTCTCTTTCTGAAACACTCGTGCAGCTTGGACACGCCGTGACGCTTTTCATTCCGCTGTACGGCTGCACGGATCTGTCGCATGTAAAGGACTACAGCTGCATCTGGCACAGGCCAGTCAACATGCACGCCTGGGGAATGCTCCAGCATGTGGGGTTTTCACACGGTTACATGAACGGCGTGGAGATTGTGTTTGTAAGCGCACCTCCATTCTATAAAAAAAAGGCCGTATACACCTACACAAAAAGTGAGGAGCGGCAGGATCCCCGACACAAGAAAGGCACCGGCCACGAAGATTCGCCGCTACTCAACACCCTGTTCCAGAAGGCAGTGATTGAATATGCGGGAACCTGCGAGGGGCACGAAGCCCCACAGATCCTGCACTGCCAGGATGCGACCACCGCGCTCATTCCCGTGCTTTTGGCCTACCGGTCTCGCATGAAGACGGAAATCGCCTCATTCTTTTCCCGAACCGCCTGCCTTGTCACCATACACAACGCGGGGCCCGGCTACCACCACAGCTACGAAAGCCTTGAGGCCGCCTCACGCTGCACCGGGCTTCCTGTGCAGTGGCTCGAAGGCGGGCTGAACGGAACATCGGTGGAACCCTTCCTGCTTGCGGCCGACCATGCCGTGCTCACGACCGTGAGCCCCCAGTACGCCGAAGAAATCATGGCCGGCACCACGGAAACGGCGGGACTTTCCGAACATTTCCGCGCAAAGGGGATTTCAATCGAAGGCATCACAAACGGCATAGATTTTGAAAAATACAATCCCGCGGACACTGCCGCCTCGCTACTTCCTTTTGCGTTTGACCCGGAAAATCTCGATCTTGAAGGAAAATACCATTGCCGGCGGCATTTTTTGCAGCTCTACGCCGCTAAAAACATCTCCAGCATCGCATCCAGCCAAAAAGGGGAGGCCGCAATCGAAAAGCACGGTTTCCTTGCGGAAGGGGAAGGCGAAGGGCCGCCAATCTACATTTCATACCACGGACGGATAGTCAGGCAGAAAGGAATCGACATTCTTTCGCGGGCCGCGGACGTGCTGCTTGCAAAAGAACTTCCGCTAAGGTTCATCATTTTTGGACAGGGGGAGGCGGTGCTTGAAAACGAGCTTGCGTCTCTTGCAGAACGCTATCCCGGAAAAGTCGTGTACCTGTGCGGCTACGACCGCTCACTTTCGCGCCTGTGCACGGCAAGCGCCGACTTCGCGGTGTTTCCAAGCACGTTCGAGCCCTGCGGACTTGAAGACTTCATCGCGCAGCTGTTCGGCACCCTGCCGGTTGCCCATGCGACAGGCGGCCTCAAAAAGATCATTGACAACGAGACGGGCTTCTTGTACAGTCCTTGCACGAGCGAGCGGCTGTGCGAAGTGCTGGAATCGCTCGCAAAAACAAAAAAGACCAGTCCGGAGATGTTCGAGTCCATGGTGAAACACGCCGCGCGTCATGTTCGCACCACGTACAGCTGGCGATCTGTAGTCCAGAACCACTACCTTGCGCTCTACCAAAAAATCAGCAAAAAATGAAACCGCACTTGACAGAAGACACAAGAATCTGCTAGAATGACTGCACAAACGCCGCTATAGCTCAGCTGGTAGAGCACGTGATTTGTAATCTCGGGGTCCAAGGTTCGAGTCCCTGTGGCGGCTTTTCCCGAAAGGGGGTTTGGGGAGTTTCCCGAGTGGTCAAAGGGGACAGACTGTAAATCTGCTGGCTCAGCCTTCGTAGGTTCGAATCCTTCACTCCCCATTAAACAAGAGGTGTGCAAAAGATTTTTCTTTTGGCCTCTTTTTTTTTATCCAAGGCAGGAGGAAGCGTGCGCATTCATTTTTGGGGAGTCAGAGGTTCCGTCCCTTCGCCGCTTACTCCCGAGCAGGTGCAGTCAAAAATAGAAGCGGTTGTTTCAAGAATCGGAGCAAAGGACACCGAAAGCCCCGATTCGCGGGAAACATTCATCGCCCTGCTTTCCCCGTGCCTGTTCGGTTCCGTCGGCGGGAACACGCCCTGCGTCCAGGTCACGGGAACAGAAGGTGCCCATTTCCTGCTCGATGCCGGAACTGGCATCACGTCCTACGGACGCGCGCACGACCATCCGTCTGACCGCCGCTATGCGCTTTTTCTTTCACACCTGCACTGGGATCATATTCAGGGCCTGCCGTTTTTTTTGCCGCTGTACAATCCACTTTCAAAAATAGATGTCTACACCGCAGGATGCGAGGCAGAACCCGCATTGGAAAATCAGGGCCGGGAGCCGTTTTTTCCAAAAGAAGCAGGCTGGATCAGGGTGAAGGATAGGTGCACGTTTCATTCTGTGGAATTTGACAGTCCGTTTGATGTGTCCGGACTGAGGGTGACCGCACACCGCATGGATCACCCCGGCTATTCCACAGCGTACCGTTTCGACGAGGCCGGGAAAAGCTTTGTCTATGCCACCGATGTCGAAATCACTGGCGCAGATTTTCGGGAAAAAGTGAATACGCACGGCACATTTTTCCAGAACGTTGACACCCTTGTGCTTGACGCGCAGTACACGGGTTCCGAATACAAAAAAAAGAAAGGGTGGGGCCATAGTTCCATTCTCACGGCGGTTGACTTTGCTCTCAGCTGGCAGGTGCGCGAGCTGATCCTGTTCCACCATGACCCCGGGCACGATGACCGGACGCTGTACGGTATGCTGGAGCGGGCAAAAGACTATGCGGCATCGTTTCCCGGAGACTCCCTTTCCGTGAGGCTTGCCACTGAAGGGATGGAGGTCGTTCTGTGAAGGGGGCGAAAGGCGTTGCAATCATGGTGTCGGTATGGATATGCGCGGTCTTGGCTCTTTTCGTGTGCGGGCCGCTTGCGCTTTGGCTGTATGTGAGCAGGCCTGCCACCGACGCGGGGCATGAGATTGAAGCGAAGATCCGTGTGCCAGAAGGGACAATGGTCCGCCAAGTGGCGCATGAGCTCAAGAGCCTGGGCCTCATCCGTTCCGAAAAAGCCATGTACCTTGCGGCCCGTTTTCGGCTTTACGGCAGGAACGAGCCGTTTTCGCTCAAAAGCGGCGTGTACAACATACAGAGCACCATGTCCCTCAGGGACATCTGCACTATGCTGCAGACAGGTGCGCAGGAATACATCACCGCGCAGATTCCCGAGGGGCTTACCATGGCCAAAATCGCGAGGCGACTTGAAGATGCTGGCGTATGCGACGGCGGAGACTTCCTTTCAGCCTGCCGCAGTGACACGCTCCTCCTTGAATTCGGCATACCCGCAAAAGACTTTGAAGGTTACCTGTTTCCAGACACATACTTTTTTACCCCGAACATGGATGCCACGGCCGTGGTGCGCCGCCTTGCAGGAACCTTCTTTGAGCGCGTAAAAACCATTCCTGCGCTCAAGGACTGCACCCCGGACCAGCTGCACGACACGCTTATCCTGGCTTCTATAGTTGAGCGGGAATACCGTGTGCCCTCAGAGGCACCTGTCATCGCAAGCGTGTTCACAAACAGGCTGGAACATGGAATCGGGCTGTATTCCTGCGCCACGATAGAATACATAATAACTGAAATCGAAGGACGGCCTCACCCGGAGCGGATTACATACGAGGATCTGAAGCTTGAAAGCCCATACAACACATACAGATGGGCAGGGCTACCTCCGGGTCCCATCTCAAACCCCGGCATGGTTGCACTTGACGCGGCCGCGAATCCTGCGCAGACAGACTATTTCTATTTCGTGCTAACTGACGCCGATGCCGGAAGCCACACTTTCAGCACCAGTTTTGACGCGCACAAGGCAGCCGAAAACGCATCGCTTTACACCAAGCGGACACCCGACCGGCGATGAAAGGCTTTATTTCGCAGGCAAGCATCGATGAGGTGAGCGCAAAAACAGACATCGTGCAGGTTATAGGCGAATACGTGCAGCTCACCCAGAAAGGCAGCGACTGGTGGGGGTGCTGCCCGTTCCACAACGAAAAAACACCTTCGTTCAGCGTTTCCGCGGAAAAAAAATTCTACTACTGTTTTGGATGCCACGCGAAAGGCACGGTGTTCAACTTCATAATGGACAGGGAAAACCTTTCGTACCCGGAAGCCATACTGTTCCTTGCAAAAAAAGCCGGCGTATCCGTGCAGTACACGGACTCAGGCTCCACATCACTTCCAAGGGTTGACCCGGACCGCCAGCTCAAGGAAGACATCATCTCGCTGTACAACCGTGTGTCGGGCGCGTTCCACTATCTGCTCATGGAGACCGAGGCTGGCCGTTTTGCGCTGGACTACATCAGTAAGCGCGGGCTTTCCCGCGAGACACTCGAAAAATTCAGGCTCGGCTATGCACCGGCAGACAGAAGGTGGCTCAAAGCCTTCCTGCGGAAAAAAAGCTACAGCGACGGATTCCTTGCAAAGACAGGGCTTTTCAGCGAGCGATACCCAGACATCTCCTTTTTTTCCGACCGACTCATGTTCCCCATATGTAACAAGGACGGCGACGTGGTGGCGTTCGGAGGCCGCTTTCTGCGCGGAAATCCTGAAACCTCGCCAAAATACCTCAATTCCCGCGAGCTCATGCACTATAAAAAAGGGGAAATCCTGTTCGCCTACCACTTCGCGCGCAAGTCCATAAAACAGCAGCGCACGGTGGTTTTTTGCGAAGGCTACATGGACTGCATCGCATACCACCAGTGCGGCGTCACATACGCGGTGGCCCCGCTTGGAACCGCGCTCACAGAAAGCCAGGTCAGGCTTGTCAGGCACGACGCAGAAACCATACTGCTTTCGTTCGACTCTGACAGCGCAGGGCAGAACGCGACATCGCGCGCCATACTGATGTGCCGGTCGCAGGGGTTTACGGTGAAAGTAATCAGGCTTTCAGGAGGAAAAGATCCTGCGGAAATTATGCTGAATTTCGGCCAGGAGACCTTGACGAATGATGTAAAAAACGCTATACTTGATAGTGATTATCTGTTGTCTAAACTGCTTGAAGTGTACCCAAAGAACAGTCCCGAAGGCAAAGCAAAAGCCTCGCTGGAATTCTTTCCCTACATAGACGCACTGCAGTCCGACGTACAGAAAGAAGCCTGCCTTGACCAGTTCTGTCAGGCATTCGACGTTGACCCGGAGGCCGCCAGAAAGGATTACACCAACCGTGACCGGCTTGCACGGCGTTTTGAAAGAAAGGCACAGGAGACAGGACGAGACGGAGCCCAGCTTCCAAAAATCAAGCTTGGCGCGGAACTCAGGGCGGTGATGACCGCAATAACCGACGATGCCTCTCTTTTCCAAAAAATGCGCAACGCACTCTCAGTTGATGACCTTGATGACCCCGAGGCAAAAAAATTGTTCATTCTTTTGGAGGAGTGTTTCCGGAGCGGTACGTTTTCCGTCAGCAACATCCTGAACCGCTGCGACAGTGACGAACTTCGCGGTCTGATTATCCAATCCACCGCCGAATACGCAAACCATGTCGAGCAGTCATTGCAGGACAGCATAAGGCTCATTCAGACGAACGTGCTTGAAAAACGCAGCCGCGAGCTGCTGAACCGCATTCGCCGCCTTGAATGCAGCTCCCTGGCAGAAGACAAAGACCAGCTGGCTTCACTTCTCTCCCAAAAAATGGACGTAGACCAGCAATTAACGGTTTTGAAAGGATAGACAATCGATGGCCACGACTAGGAAGTCTCAGGTAAAAAACGACGGGGCAAAGGCTGCCCCCCAAAAAAAAGCAAAAAGAACGACAAAAAGCGCAGCGGAGGATGAGAAAAAGCTTTTGAAAAAAAACACCGCAGAGCAGGCTGAAAAAACCGTACAGAAAAAATCATCCGCAAAAAAATCGTCTGCCGCAAAAGACCCGGAGGCAAAGAAAACGAAGTCTGAAAAATCATCCGCACAGCCGCAGGTTGAGCATGACGAGATTCCTTCTGAACTTGACGACGACGAGGCAAAGCTTGCGCCCGAAGTGCAGAAGCTGCTTGAATACGCCCATACCCGCCAGGTCATTTCATGGGACGAAATCAACGAGATTCTGCCCAAGGAATTTGTCAATTCGGACCGGATGGAAGAAGTCCTGCAGCTGCTTTCAAAAAACAGCATCCAGGTGATGGAGGATTCCGACGGCCAGCTCGATGACTACGATGACGACGAGGAGCGGGCCGACGACGACTCGATTGACGAGGAGACTGCGGAGGATGTTGAGATCGCCAGCAAAATCGACGATGTGGGAAAACAGCGCCTTGTGGCAAACGACAAGGACGACAACATCGACGACCCCATTCGCCTGTATCTGCGCGAAATCGGAAAGGAAAACCTGCTCACGGCCGAACAGGAAGTGATTCTTTCAAAAAAGATGGAAGACGGGCAGAACATAATCAAAGATGTCATAAAGCATTCCGGCATGATGATTCCGGAATTCTTTTCCGTGGCGCAGAAAGCCTTTACACGAATCGACCCGCACGAGACCGGGCGTCCGCGCAAAGAGATAAATGAGGAAATGGCAGAGAAGCGCCGTCTCAAGAGCTACTACAGCGAATACCTCAAGCCAATCCTGCAGGAAATGAAAACCTACATGTCGCTCAAAAAGCAGCTCAACGAAAATGACCAGAGCATGCATATTTTCCAGGACGAGCAGATTCTTGCGCTCCGGGCCAAGATTCTGCCGGAGCTGCAAAAAATCGACATCCAGAGCGAAGAAATCGAAAGGTTTTCGGCAAAATTCCTTGATGCCACCGCAAAAATCGACGACTACCACCACAAGCAGGAAAAGCGCATGAAGGAGCTGCGAATTGCGGATGCGGCAGGGCTCCGCAGCATAGGCCGGCGGCTGGCCATACACTCGGAATCGCTCAAGCTTGAGAAGGAGCTGGGAATGACAGCCGATGAGATTCGCGATGTGTACACACAGATCCAGAAGATCGACCGCCGTCTGCGACGCCTTGAATACGAGTTTGAGAACAACGTTGAAGAAATCCTTGACATGACAAAGGAAATCCAGCGCGGAAAAATCATGATGGAGCATGCAAAGAACCGCTTGATCAACGCAAACCTGCGCCTTGTCGTGTCTATCGCAAAAAAATACACAAACAGGGGGCTACAGCTGTTCGACCTGATTCAGGAAGGAAACATCGGCCTCATAAAGGCCGTGGAAAAATTTGAATACAGGAAAGGCTACAAATTCAGCACATATGCCACGTGGTGGATCCGGCAGGCGATAACGCGCTCAATCTCGGATCAGGCCCGCACCATCAGGGTGCCCGTGCATATGATTGAGCAAATCAACAAGGTCACGCGGGAAAGCCGCCAGCTCATGCAGAAGCTTGGCCGCGAGCCCACCGACGAGGAGATTGCCCAGCAGCTATCGTGGCCTGTGGGCCGTGTAAAGCAGGTCAAAAACGTGGCCCGCGAGCCCATTTCCCTTGAGACTCCGATAGGCGAGGAAGAAGACAGCCTTCTTGGTGATTTCATCGAAGACAAGGAAGTTGAGAATCCCGCAAACCAGACCGCCTACACACTGCTGCAGGAACAGCTCCGCACCGTGCTCAACACGCTTCCACCGAGGGAGCAGGAAGTGCTCAAGATGCGCTTTGGCCTTGACGACGGCTATTCCCTCACGCTGGAAGAAGTGGGGCTGTACTTCAACGTGACCAGGGAGCGCATCCGCCAGATCGAAGCGAAAGCCCTCCGCCGTCTGCGCCATCCCCGCCGTGCGACATGGTTTCGGGATTATATGGATACATGACATGACCTTGCGACAGGCCGCAGGCCCCGCCTTGGGTCTTTCTTCGTATGCAAAAATCCAAGGCAGGCGGCGGCTGTCGGGACTTCTCCACTGCTAGACACAACGTGCCTAATGCTGTATAGTTTTATAATAGTGCATTTGTCATTTAAATAGAGGATTGATATTCATGGAAATGACCGAAGAAAAACTCGACAAGTTCAAAAAGCTCCAGGATGTGCTTGCAAAAAAATACGAGCTGGAAAACAAGCTTGAGGAGCTTCCCAAAACGCTTGACGGATCCACGGAAAGCCTTGAGCGCACAAAAAAAGAATACATCGAAAGAAATGCCGCATACGAGGCTGAAAAATCCAAGGTTTCGGCCCTCAGGATCGAGCTTGAAGAAACCGAAAAAATCCGGGAAGCCAACGAAAAAAGCATGGACGGCATAGAAAGCCACAGGGATTTTGAGGATCTAGACAGAAAGATCAAAGAGGCGACCATCAAGGAGCAGGAAGTCAGGAAAGAGCTCCAGAAAGAAGAAAAGATTCTCGCCGAAATGGACGAGATGCTCAACAGCGAGCAGGTCTTTATCGCAAGCACCGAAAAAGATGTGAACGAAGCCCGCGCAAACCTTGAAAAGGAGCTCGACGGCTACCGCGCTGAGCTTGCAACCCTCAGAGATGAGGAGGAATCCATTTCACGGGCCATAGATGCCGAAAAAGGAACCACTTCCGAAACGGTCATAAAATTCCAGCGCATAATCCGGCGGAACAGCGAAGGCATCGTGGCCGTTCGGGGCAATGTGTGCGACGGCTGCCACATGATACTTCCTGCCGATTTTGCAAACGAAGTTCACCGTGGAAAAGACATTCTGTTCTGTCCTTATTGCAGCCGCATCCTGTACTACGAGGAAGCCTCGGAAAATGTATATGCATCCTTTTCCATGGAAGATGCCGGTTCCCTTGCCGATTTGGACGATGACGAATCCCTGCTGGACGAAACCGACGAAGAAGAGCTTTCAGAGGAAGAGGTCGATGATGAAGGCAAAGCCCTGGATTACGAAGAGGGCAACTGAAAAAAGTTGCCGACAGATTTCAGTCCAGGCTTTTCTGGGTGGCCTCCATTTCAGCGTGGGCATACACAGTTTTTTACAGTGAAGGCAGCTGGTCGCGTCTGGTTTCTCTGATGAAAGCGAAATCAGCCGAGGAAAGTCCGGGCTCCACCGGAAAAGATGCCGGCTAACGGCCGGGCAGAAAAAGGCAGGTGCGGCGCATTCCTGCGCATGGCATACCCCTTGTTCTGACAGACAGTGCTACAGAAAACAACCGCCATGCGCAGGGCATGGTAAGGGTGAAAAGGCGGGGTAAGAGCCCACCGCGCTCATGGCAACAGGAGCGGCAGCAGCAAACCTCATCTGGAGCAAAACCACACAGCAGTCTGGGTTTCCGGCCCGTAACGCTGCGGGTAGGTTGCTGGAGGCGGCGGGTGACCGCCACCGTGGATAGATGGCCAGCCGTCCTTGTGACCAGCAGGCACAGGGCGGAACAGAACCCGGCTTATTCTGTCTTCCTGTTTTTGATGTTATCGGCCGGCACGGCCATGAAAGTGCATGTGGTTGGGATATACATGGCTTTGGGAGCTCACAGCGACGACACTAAAATCGTCAGAAAAAAGAACGTATTGCTGCCGCGTCTCATGTTCTGCGCAGTCGTTGTGCTGGCCATATCGCTTGCGGTTTTTGCGGCCGTGCAGCTTGCGGCCAGACGCCTGAGCACCGCGAACACCGTAACGGCTCTCTACGACCGCTGGCAGCGCTATGACTACCGCGCAGTCTATGACATCGCGGGCACAATAATCGACAAAAAACCGCTTCAAAACACCGCGCGTACATTTCGCGGCTACAGCTCCTTCTACCTTGCCGTGTCAGAGCCTGACATCACGCTTTCACAGATGCTGCTTGACGAGGCGGTGAACAACCTGCGCATCGCCATGCAGAACTGCAAAAAGTCCATGCTTCCGCAGATCTATTACATGCTCGGCAAGACATACTTCTACAAAGACAGCATTTCTTCATACCGATACTACGCGGATCTTGCCGTGAAATACCTCTCACTCGCAGAAGAGCTCGGCTACCGCTCAAACGACATCGCCGAATACATCGGGCTGAGCCATGCGGCACTGGGGCACATACAGCAGAGCATCGCGGCCTTTACCGAAGCCCTGCTGGTGCGCGAAAGCGACACGCTGCTGCTTGCGATCGCGGAGCAGTACTGCAAAAACGGGCAGGGGGCCGTGGCGAAACAGTATTTGGTGCGGGCAAACGAGCTGTCCTCAAATGACGATGTGATAAGCCGTTGCCATCTGCTTCTAGGTCAGATTTACACTGACGACGGCGAGTATGCATTGGCACGCAAGGAATTTGACTCAATTTTGGAAAAAAATGAAAATTCAGCTGACGCGCACTATGGTCTTGGTGTATTATATGAAAAGCAGGGGCTTTTGGTGAACGCCCGTTCGGAATGGCGGAAGGCGCTCAAGCTGCAGGTGAACCATCCGGGGGCACTGCAGAAAATGGCCGATGCCCGCTAGTGCGTCGCAAAAAAAATAACGAAAGTCTGGGAGGACGGATACATATGAGTTTTTGGGACAATTTCACAACCGACATTGGCATTGATTTGGGCACCTGCAACACCCTCATCTATGTGCGCGGACAGGGCATTGTTATTGACGAACCTTCCGTTGTCGCCGTTGAGAAGGGCACCAACCGAGTGGTCGCTGTAGGCGCAGAAGCAAAGCGCATGCTGTGGAAAACGCCGTCAGGCATCGTGGCAATCCGTCCGCTTGCAGACGGCGTTATTTCAGATGCCGATTCTACGGAAAAAATGATCAAATATTTCAT
This sequence comes from Treponema sp., assembly GCA_022510905.1. Lineage (GTDB taxonomy): Bacteria > Spirochaetota > Spirochaetia > Treponematales > Treponemataceae > Treponema_D. Next base: position 3,509 of record JAFLSN010000019.1, on the reverse strand, counting down.
TTCTCGCATCATTCCTCGCCACAGGCTGTTCAAGTCTACACGAATGAAAATCGGCATTCCCTCATGCATCACACAGGTGGAACGCGACGCGGTGATGGCGGCGGCGCTCAAGGCAGGTGCCAAGGAAGTTGAAGTAATCGAAGAAAGCCTCGCAGCCGCTATAGGGGCCCAGATTCCAATCTATGAACCTGCGGGCCATATGGTTTGCGACATAGGCGGCGGCACCACGGAAGTGTCTGTGATTTCGCTGGGCGGCATGGTGATTACCAGCTCCATACGCACCGGCGGCAACGAATTTGACGAAGCAATTATCCGCCACATCAGATCCGTGCACAACTTGATTATCGGCCAGCAGACCGCAGAGCGGCTCAAGGTCGAAATCGGAAACGCCACGCCTGACAAAAACATAGAAAAGATGGAAATCAAGGGCACGGATGCCATCACAGGGCTTCCGCGGCGCCTCGAAGTGGATTCCGTGGAAGTGAGGGAAGCTCTCAAAGAGCCCATTTCCAAAGTGGTTGAAGAAATCAAAAAAACATTGGGCCGCACTCCGCCGGAACTTGCAGCAGACATCGTGGAACGCGGCATTGTGATGACAGGCGGAGGCTCCATGCTGAAGGGGCTACAGACGCTCATTTCAAAAGAAACCGGTGTTCCCGTCATTCTGGTGGAAAAACCGCTGGAATGCGTGGCTGTCGGGGCAGGGCAGGCGTTCGAGCTGTTCAGGGACATGTCGTCAAACCGTTCCATTTACGACAACCTCAACGACTGATATCCGGGGAGCGTCATGGCGAAAAACACAAAATCTGTCCGACGCTTCAGGCTGCCGGAATTTATCCTTGCCGCGCTTGTTTTGTTCAGCGGAATTATGCTGGGCTTTGCGTCAGGCGGTTTTGTCATAAATTTCAACAGCGTGGGCTTTGCGGCGCTCTCGTCGTTACAGAAAGGTGTGCATGCCGTGACCGGCACAGTTACAGGTTTCTTTACCGCCATCGGTGATCTTGCCACTCTCAAAAAAGAAAACGAGGAACTGGTTGAAAAGCTGAAAAACTATGAATTCTTCCAGCGCTCAAACGCCGAAATCCGCAAGGAGAACGAACGGCTACGCGAGCTGCTCGCGTTTGCAAGGCGCGGCCAGCACAAGAGCTATGCCGCCCAGATCATAGGGCGCGACCCGGAAAGCCTTTATTCTGGCATCACCATCAACAAGGGCGCGCGTTCAGGGATACGCAAAGGAATGCCGGTTGTGGCGGTGCAGAACGGCATCATGGGAATCGTGGGCAAGGTTGTGACAGTGGGCATCGGCACAAGCCTTGTCATGCCGCTATACGACATGCAGTGCAATATTTCATCCCGCATACAGAATACCCGCGACATAGGCATCGTGTCTGGAAACGGCTCCGTTGACGCTCCGCTTTCCATGCGCTACATCAGAAAACGTTCGCAGGATGATTTTTCCGTTGGAGACATCGTTGTAACGTCAGGCGAAAACGAAAACTACATGAGGGATGTCGCCGTGGGCACCATTTCAAAGATCACCGTGCTTGACTATGATTCATCGCTCGACATAGAGCTGCTTCCGGTCATCGACTTTTCGCGGCTTGAAACAGTGCTTGTGGTTGACCAGGGAATCCCAAACGACCTTGAGCCGGATCCAGCCGACGAGGAGGTGCCGCGATGGTAAAATCTTTTTCGGTAAGCACCGTGATTCTTCTGTGCGTGGCGCTTGTGGAAGCGGCTATTCTTTCAAATATCACGCTGCTTCCCGCTGTTCCTGACATTGCGCTTTTGTGCGTGCTGTTTTTTTCGCTCCATAACGGCCCCCTTCTCGGGGAGACCACAGGGTTCATGGCAGGCCTTTTCCTCGATTTTTTGAGCATGGCTCCGTTCGGGCTGAACTGCTTGTACCGCACGATTTTTGGCTACATCGGGGGCATGTTCAACAAGCGTATCAACACGGAAGGCTTCTTTATCCCGGCGCTGCTTGGGTTCTGTTCCACTATGGCAAAGGCCCTCATGCTCAAGCTGATTTCAATGCTGTACCCCTCGTCGGTGCTGTCCTACAATCCCTTCACATGGCTGTTCGTGTTTGAGCTGGTCTGCAACACTGTCCTCGCACCGTTTGTGTTCGCGTTCCTTTCTCTGTTCAGGAATTCCGTAATCCTTCGTCCGGAGGCCGTAGCGTAATGTCACTAGGTGATTATCTGCCGCAGGGCGACGACACGGCAAAAAAAAATGCAAAGCTTGTCATGCTTGTGCTTCTGATTGTGGCGGTGTTCGCGCTGTATGCCGTAAAACTCTTTTCGCTGCAGGTGATCGAAGGGGCACAATACCGCCAGCAGTCCGTGCGCATCTCGTCAACCGTCAAGACCATTCCCGCCCAGCGCGGTGAGATTTTCGACCGCAAGGCCCAGCTTCCGCTCGTGATCAACACGGATTCCTTCGCCGTTGACTTGATTCCCGGAGAGATTCCGCAGGGACGCTACGACACGGTGTCAATGAAGCTTTCAAGATTCCTCGACATTTCAAAGAACGAAATAGACAGGAAAGTGCCGGCTGAACTCAGGAGATCATTCACTTCCATCGAGATAAAGGCGAATGTCCCGTTCGAGCATATCAGCAACATAGCTGAAAACAGCACAGACCTTCCCGGAGTTTCATGGCGAAAAAAACCGGTGCGCAGCTACCAGGAGGCCGGCTCCTTCTGCCATGTGCTGGGCTACGTGGGAGACATCACAAAAGAAGAGCTTGTGCTACTCCACAACGATGGCTACAACCGTTCGTCCATTGTAGGAAAGATGGGCATCGAAAAACAGTACGACAGCCTGCTGCAGGGCGTTCCCGGACGCGAGATACGTACTGTTGACGTGCGCGGGAAAATCCTGAACGAAACGCCCATCGTGGAGCCCCCCCAGATGGGAAAAAGCCTTGTGCTGACTATCGACAGCACAATACAGAAGCTTGCGGAGGAGGCCCTCGGCGAGCGTGTTGGGGCAGTGGTCGTGCTCAAACCGGCCTCGGGCGAGGTACTTGCCATGGTGTCGTACCCGTATTTTGACGCGAACACCTTCTCCACAGACAGCTTTGCCTCGGAATATGCCAAGCTCAGCGCCGATTCAAACAAGCCGCTCCTTAACCGCGTTGTGAACGCAATCTATCCGCCGGCTTCCACATTCAAGACCATAATGGCAACCGCCATGCTGAACGAGAAAGTGTTTTCCGCAGAAAAAAAGATTGAATGCCCCGGGCGCATCACATACGGCGACCGTTCGTTCCGCTGCCACGTGGGTGTTCCCGGGCATGGGTGGCTGGATCTCAAAAACGGACTTGCGCAATCGTGCGATGTGTACTTCTGGGTGGTAGGCCGCGACCAGCTGGGCGTTGAGCGCATTGCAAGCTATGCAAAAGACTTCGGCTTTGACCGCAGTTTGAACATAGACCTTCCCACGCAGTCCGTTGGTTTTGTGCCCACCCCACAGTGGAAAGAGCGTCGCTACCAAGATCGGAAG
>JAFLSN010000018.1 GCA_022510905.1 Treponema sp. | reverse complement strand
CGTTCAGGCTGTTCCTGTCCTGCCCCTCCTCCACCGCGATTGCGAAGGTATCGAGCCGCTCATGGTAGGGCGTGAAGACTGCGGCAATCTGCATGTCAAGCGAATCAAGCGACAGCGTGACCTGCTGCCGCACGTTCGTCCGCACAATGCGCCCCAAAAGCATCACAGCCGCCACGCACAAAAACACCGAGCTGACCACCACCGGCACAATTCCCAAAAGCGATAGCAGCGCGGCAAGCGAAGTATGACGTTTTTCTTTCATTGGTTTCTCCGTAATTTAAAGATGTTGTCGATAATTAGATGCAGATACTATGATATAACTATAACAGATTGCAGACACTGGCACAAGGCACAGGGAAATCATGCCCGGGCGGGTTTTGTTAAAATTCCGCTTGGACGGCAAAACCCCTTTCTGGCGGGACTTGCTTTTGCGCCGGGGAAGCAGAAAATTGTTTGAAGCCCGATTTTGCGCTTGTACAAAGAACGGCGGTCTGCCGCTGCCTGTCCAAGCCTGTTTTGGCGAATGCAGGCGCTTATTTTGGTGGTGGTTCGGTGCATTGGCCGCTGCCTGCTTCTGCGGTGTATTTCTGCTTGCGTTTGTTGCGTTTTTTTATTAGTCTAAAGCTACCATGAACCGTCTGCGAATTTTGCTGCTGTGTGTGATTGTGCTTGCCATGTGTGGTTGTACAAAAAATAAATCCGCCAGGTCTGTTGTTGTGCCTGAAAAACCGCTTTTGGTTTGCGCCACGTTTTATCCGCTTTACATTCAGCTTCTAAACATCACCCGCAATGTTCCGGGCGTTTCCCTTTCGCTGCTGGCTCCTGCAAATACTGGATGCCTGCATGACTACCAGCTGACAACAAAGGACATGCGTACTCTTGAGTCTTGTGACATTCTGGTGGTGAATGGCGCTGGCATGGAGGATTTTTTAGACAAAGCGATTTCTTTGGTTTCTTCTGAAAAGACTGTTGTCGCTTCGGAAGGTTTTTCCCTGGTTGACAATAATCCTCATGTGTGGGTTTCGCCCCGGGGTGCTTCATACCAAACCTCACGGATTGCAGAAGGTTTGTCGCGGCTTGACAGCACACACTCAGACTTGTATGCGCAAAACTCCGAGCTGTATTTGCGGCAGCTTTCCGCGCTTTCGGATTCCATGCACAGTGCGCTTGACAGATACGCTGGTGCTTCAATCATAACCTTTCACGAAGCCTTTACTTATTTTGCATCTGAATTCGGGCTGAACATTGTGGCCGTGATTGAGCGGGAAGCTGGCACGGAGCCAAGCGCAAAGGACTTGGCCTCGCTGGTCGCGCTCATCAGGCGGAGCCAGTCCATGCATTCCATGGTGGCGCTGTTTGCGGAGCCGGATTACGCTTCAAGCGCGGCCCGCGTTATTGCCAGCGAAACGGGGCTTTCCGTTGGCGAGCTTGACCCTGCGGTGACAGGTCCGCTGGAACCTGGCGCATACCTTGCGGCGATGGAGCGCAATACGGCCGTGCTTGAGCAGTTTCTGGGAGCACCGTGACATGGCATGTGAACTTGGAAAAAGCCATGTGTGCTGCACACGCATTGAACATCTTGGGGTAAAAGTTGGAAGCCAGACCATCCTGCACGATGTGAACTTGCATCTGCATTGCGGTGAGCTCACCGCAATCATTGGAAAAAACGGTGCTGGAAAAACCACGTTTATCAAAGCCTTGTTAAACATGATTCCGCACAGTGGCACAATCACATTTGAAAGCGAACGCAGTCTGCACCGTGAGCATGCCGGAGCAGGGGCTGTCCAGGTGCCAGCCGGTTTTGTTCGGTATCGCACAAAACCTGTCACAACCACAAAGCCTCGTTTTGGGTATGTACCGCAGAGTATTTTTTTTGAAAAAGAAAGCCCTGTCAGTGTGGAAGACGTGGTGCTTGCCGCTGTTTCTCGGTGGCCCGTGTGGTTTCCGCATCGCAAAAAAGACCGCGAATTGGTGCGTGAAATTCTAAAAGCCACAAATGTGCACCAGCTTTCGCACCGGCGCATGGGAGAGCTTTCTGGCGGTGAGATGCAACGTGTTCTTCTTGCTCTTGCTATTTTTCCTTTGCCTGATATTCTGCTTTTGGATGAACCTGTAAGCGGCGTTGACCGTGGAGGACTTTCCGTGTTTTATGACCTGGTTTCTTCGCTCAGGCGAAACTACGACATGACTATCCTGCTGGTAAGCCATGACCTTGACCTTGTGGCAAAACACGCGGATCGTGTGGTGTTTTTTGACCAAGGTTGTGCGCGTGTAGGTACCGTGCACGATACCTATCAAACAGAGGAATTTAGCCAGGCCTTTGGCGCTTTGTGGCCACCTCGTGCCGTTCAATCTACGGAGGAAACTACGGTATGAATTTTATGTACCAGCTGATACAAACGCTGCTTCCTGTTTCATGGCTGGAACCTGCATTTATGAAAAATGCGTTTCTTGCAATCCTTGTGGCGTGTCCGCTGTTTGGCGTTCTGGGAACGGTCGTTGTCGCAAATCGCATGGCGTTTTTTTCAGATGCCATCGGGCATTCAGCTCTCACTGGCATTGCGCTGGGCATGATTGCCGGTGTGCATGAACCAACGCTTGCAATGGTGCTGTTTTCATTGGTGCTGGGCTGTGCGATTATTTTGGTCAAACGGAATGGTTCTGCTTCAGCGGATACGGTTATCGGTGTGTTTTCTGCAACTGCGGTGGCCTTGGGAATTGTGCTTTTGAGTAGCGGCGGAAGTTTTTCAAAATATCAGCGTTATCTGGTTGGCGACATCTTGAGCATTCAGCCTGCCGAAATCGCCTTGCTTTTGGGGGCGTTTTTGCTGACCGTGGTGGTGTGGATTTTTTTCTTTAATCATATGCTGCTTGCCACCCTGCACACTGCGGTGGCGCATAGCCGCGGCATAAAAACTGGTGCGCTTGAACTGCTGTTTGCATTGCTTGTTGCGGGCATTGTGACAGTCAGCATTCGTTGGACAGGCCTGTTGGTTATAAACAGTTTGCTGGTGCTCCCTGCCGCCACAAGCCGCGCGCTAAGTAAAAATACCGCGCGGTATATCGGCGGCGCTGTGGTTATTTCGCTGGTGAGTGGCATTGCGGGTCTTGTGTTTTCTTATTACAGCGGAGCCGCAACCGGGGCCTCCATTGTGCTGATGAATGCCGTGATTTTTTTATTCGCGTTCGTATATTCATTTTTGCAAAAATCTATCATACACTGAGGAATCGATGGAAACTGTAACAGCTGTTATTTTTGATTTGGACGGAACGCTTTTAAATACGCTGGAAGATTTGGCTCAAAGTTGCAATCAGGCGCTTTCGTTGTACAACTACCCGCCGCGCACGATTGACGAAGTGCGTGGCTTTGTTGGAAACGGACTTGGCGTGCTTATGGAAAAAGCGCTTCCGCAAGGCAAGTCAAATCCACATTACACAGAGGCGCTCGAATCGCTCCGTGACTTTTATGCAAGGAACTGGAAAAACACGACCCGTCCGTATGACGGTGTTCTTTCGCTGATTTCAACATTGAATGAGCGTGGCATTAAGACCGGAATCGTTTCAAATAAACCTGACGCACAGGTAAAAGAGCTGGTCGCACTCTATTTTAAAGGACTCATAGACTTGTACGCAGCTGTTGGAGAAAAAGAACGTGATGGCATCAGAAGAAAACCCGCGCCCGATTCTGTTTTTTCTGTGATGGATGTGCTTGGTGCATCAGCGGCACACACTGTGTATGTGGGCGATTCCGATGTTGACATCATAACAGCAAAAAATGCAGGCATTCCATGCGTTTCCGTGTGCTGGGGATTTCGGAGCAGGGATTTTCTGCTTGACCATGGAGCAACCGTGTTTGCAGAAAAACCCCACGACATTCTTGGCCTTGTGTCTAGCCCTGAAAGTCTTGCATTGCAAACCTGCGCACCTCTGCCATATTCAGATTCTTCTTTGGAACCAAAAACATAAATGGATTTATGTATGAAAGATTCTGAACACAAAACCGAATTATGCACGAATCCGTTTCTTTCTGGGGAAGTTGCTGAAGAGCTTGATTTTTACCGCATCAGAAAAACTGTTGCCGCATTGTGCGCAAGCGAGGAAGGTCATAATGCGTTGTTGGAGCGTGAGCCCTGCGCAGATGGTGCGGTCATAGAAAAACTTAAACAGCTTGGACGCGAATGGAACATCATCTTGCACACGCCATATGCTCAGGCAATCAAGGGCTGGCCGCCGGTAAAGCAGCTGTTTCCTTTGCTTGGCATGGAGGGAGCGCAGCTCACACAGGAACAGCTATTTGCGCTTGGTCTTTTTTGTAACGCACAGGAGCAGTGCAGGACTCAGATTTTAAAAGCTTCCACAGAAATCTCCATTCCTTTGCTTGCGGATTTTGCCCGCTCATTGCCAGATGTCAGCGATGCACGGGAATCAATATTCTCTGTGTTGACCAATGAAGGTGATGTACGTGACTTGCCATCGATTCAGGCTATCCGGAAACGGCTTGTGGAGCTTCACCATGCTGTTGACCGCGCTATCAAAAAATACACCAGTGATTCCACGTTCAGCCAAGCGTTGCAGTCAACGGTTCCAGCGCTTCGTTCCGGGCGGGAGTTGCTTGCCGTTCGTGCCGACCGCAGGGGTTCCATAAATGGCATTGTGCACGAAGTAAGCGCTTCGGGGCAAACTCTGTACATTGAGCCAGAAGAAGTGGTTCATGCAAACAATGAGCTGGTGCAAGAAGAATGCCGCTTGCAAAACGAATTGCGCCGCATATTCCGTGAGCTTACCTCAAAGCTGGGGCAATCTGCGGAAGCATTGGTGCAAGGCCATGCCGTTATGGTACAGCTTGACACAGGTCGTGCTGCCGCCAGTTGGCAGCGCCAGATTCAGGGTGTTTTTGCCGAGCATTGCGATTTGCAAAAGGAGCCACCCGTGTTTTTGCAGGCTCGGCATCCGCTGCTTGGTTCTCAGGCTGTGCCGGTTGATATTCTTTTTATGGAAAACAAACGGGTGCTCATTATCACTGGACCGAACACAGGTGGCAAAACGGTTACGCTCAAAACGATTGCACTGTTCACTTTGCTCAATCAAGCGGGCCTTCCAGTTCCTGCGCAAGAAGGAACGCGGCTTCCGATTTTTGAGGAAGTGTTCGCCGACATCGGCGATGAGCAGTCCATAGATGAATCGCTTAGCACATTTTCGGCGCATATGAAAAAAATTGCCCGCATGGTTTGCCATTCAACTTCTCGGAGCCTGTTGCTGCTTGATGAATTGGGAAGCGGCACTGACCCGCAGGAAGGAGGGGCACTTGCCATGGCCGCACTCGACACGTTCATTGAACGCGGAGCATTCGTTGTTGTGACAACCCACCATGGCATTTTAAAAAACTACGGATATACTCATTCAGCTTGTATAAATGCGTCTGTTGAATTTGACTGCGCTACACTTTCCCCCACATATCGGCTGCTGATGGGCATTCCCGGGGAAAGCCACGCCCTCGACATTGCCTGCGGTTCCGGCTTGGGCGAAACTGTTGTAAACAAGGCACGGACTTATTTGACCACGCAGCAGGCTGATGTGAGCACGCTCATCGCTGGTCTGAACAAAAAACATGAGGAACTTGCACAGCTTATTCAGCGTCAAGAAGAACAGCTTTATTTGCTTGAAAAAAAATCTGTGCGCTTGCACAAAATGGAAGTTTCGCTTGCGGAGCGCGAACTTGTGCTCAAGCAAAATGAACACAACCAGAGTTCTGCGTTTTTGGCAGAAACACGAAAGCGGCTCGAAAATCTTGTGCGGGAGCTGCGCGAAGGCGAACTTACACATGAAAAAACGCGGGGTGTTAAGCAGTTTATTTCGGAGCTGACCAAGGACATAGACCAGCAGGAGCAAAATCTGATTCAAGCTCAGACCGCGCTTTCCGAAGCCAGGCAAGCCGCTGAAAATGAACGGGCACAGTTTGCGCAGAACGGCATGCGGCTGGTGCGCCAAAAGGAACACCAAAAAAGCACAAAGAAAAAAAAGTCACGGCGTCTTTCAAATGCGGAAGCTTTGGAACTTGCAGTGGCTCCGCATTCATTTTCCGAGCGTGAAAGTCAAAATACACAAAAATCGATGCGCACAGTCAGCACTAAAAAATGTGCGGACTTGCTGTTCAAGCCTGGCGTTGAAGTTCTTTTTGGCTTGCAACGGCGGCGAGGCGTTTTGCTCCACAAAGAAAAAAACAATACCTGGAGCATACAGTGCGGTTCGTTTACACTTTCGGTGCCACAGGCGGAAATTTTTCCTGTACCTGAAAAAGAAAATCGCAAACCTTCCAGTCCTGCGGCAGATGCAGGAATTCAGCTTGCAATGTTTGAAAAAACAGAAAGTCCCGTGTTTGAGCTCAGGCTTTTGGGTATGCGTTTTGAAGAAGCGATGAAGGCGCTTGAAAAACAGCTTGACTTGTGCGTTGTCAACAATTTTAAAAATTTCAGTATTATCCACGGAAAAGGAACTGGCGCTTTGCAGCAAGGTGTGCACCAATACCTTTCGCATTTCCCCGGTGTGGCTGAATTTCATTTTGCACCTCCAGAAGATGGCGGCACAGGAAAAACCTACGTGTCTTTGCGGTAACGGTATTTCTGTGACTTGGCGAACTGCGCATTGCACTTGCGGCGGTTTTGCGGTATGATAGGTGTACCATTTTTATAAGGAGATGCTGTATGGCAAGAACGCACTATATCGCTGGAAACTGGAAGATGAACACCAGCAAATCCGAGGCCGTTAAATTGGCGCAGGATTTGGTCGCCTCTCTCAAAGGAAAAACCAACAAGTTTATGATTGGTGTGCCGTTTGTGTACCTTGACGCTGTTGCGCAGGTTGTGAAGGGGTCTAACATTTTGTTGGGCGCCCAGGATGTTTCCGCAACCGCGAACGGAGCTCACACAGGGGAAGTGTCCACGGAAATGCTCAAAGACCTTGGTGTACAAAGCGTTATTCTGGGGCATTCTGAACGTCGCCATGAAATTGGCGAAAGCGATGAGCTGATCAATAAAAAAGTGCGCCGCGCCCTGAATGAAGGGCTTGAAGTGGTGCTTTGCATTGGCGAGCTTTTGAGCGACCGCGAAGCTGGAAATGCCGAACAGGTGTGCGCGTTCCAGCTTTCTGCTGATTTGGCAGGCGTGACTGCGGAGCAGATGAAAAATGTAACAATAGCCTACGAACCTGTATGGGCTATCGGTACCGGAAAAACCGCTACACCCGAGGATGCGGAGGCAATCCACAAATTCTGCCGAGACTATATCGCCAAGCTGTACGACCGTGCGGTTGCCGATGAAACTATTATCCAGTACGGCGGCTCGATGAAGGCTTCAAACGCAAAAGAACTGCTGGCTCAGCCCGACATTGATGGCGGACTTATCGGTGGGGCTTCGCTCAAGGCTGAAACATTCACACCGATTTGTGAGTGCTAGTTTCAGCGGTTACACTTTCTGCAACCATGTTTCAAGCGGCGCACCGTTATGCGTTGCTCAGATTTTCCAGCCCGACTTTCCATGTAGGGCTGGATTTTTTTTTATAAAAACGGACAATGCGTATCGTGCGCATAAGAGTATTCCTCTGGCACTCTATAAAAAAAACGCCGAATGGATTCAATATACCATTCGGCGTTTTTTGTTTATGAACAGAAACGTGGAGAATTATTTTTCTGCCGTTTCTGTTTGTGACATTTTACAGCTGGCCGTGGCAGGTGCGGGAAATGACATCATCCTGCTGCTCGGGAGTCAGGTTGATAAAGCGCACGGCATATCCTGAAACACGCACGGTAAAGTTTGCATATTCAGGCTTTTCTGGATGCGCCTTGCAGTCCTTGAGTTTTTCCACACCGAACACATTCACGTTCAAATGGTGCGCGCCACGTGCAAAGTAGCCGTCCATCACGTTCACCAGATTGTTGATACGTTCTGCCTCATCGTGCCCCAGTGCGTCAGGGTTGATGGTCTGTGTGTTGGAAATGCCGTCAAGCGCATATTCGTAAGGCACCTTTGCCACGGAGTTGAGGGATTTGACCAAGCCTTTTGTTTCCGCGCCGTAAGAAGGGTTGGCTCCCGGGCTGAACGGCTCGTGGGCTTTGCGTCCGTTAGGCAGCGCGCCCGTGGCCTTTCCATACACCACGTTTGAAGTGATGGTAAGGATTGATGTGGTTGGCTCTGCGTTGCGGTAGGTGTGATGCTTCTTGATTTTTGCCATGAAGGTCTTGAGCAGCCATTTTGCAATTTCATCGGCGCGGTCATCATCTTGGCCATAGCGCGGGAAGTCACCCTCCACTTCAAAGTCGCGGGCAAGGTTTTTCACCACTTCTATAACTTCGCCGGTCTTTTTGTTTTTTACCTCAACGTCTCCACGGATAACCTTTACTTTTGCATACTTGATTGCAGAAAGAGAGTCCACAACATGGCTGAATCCTGCAATTCCCGTGGCAAACGTGCGGCGCACATCGGTGTCGATGAGGGCAAGTTCTGCCGCTTCGTAGTAATATTTGTCATGCATATAATGAATGGCATTAAGTGTATTTACATACAGGCCGGCAAGCCATTCAAGCATGATGTCATACTTGTGCATGACCTCGTTGTAGTCAAGATACTCGCTGGTGATGGGAGCCAGTTCCGGACCGACCTGCATACCGGGTGTCAACCCGTCAGCCTCATCTCGCCCGCCATTGATGGCGTAGAGCAGGGCTTTTGCAAGGTTTGCGCGTGCGCCGAAGAACTGCATCTCTTTTCCGGTTTGCGTGGCAGAAACACAGCAGCAGATTGAATAGTCATCACCCCATACAGGTCTCATTACGTCATCATTTTCGTATTGGATGGATGAAGTATCGATAGAAATCTTTGCGGCATAACTGCGGAAGTTCTTGGGCAGACGCTCTGAGTACAGAACCGTGATGTTCGGTTCGGGCGAAGGCCCCATGTTTTCCAGCGTATGCAGGAAACGGAAGTCATTCTTTGTGACCATGCTGCGACCATCCTGTCCAAGGCCTGCCACTTCAAGTGTAGCCCAGATGGGATCGCCGGAGAAAAGCTGGTTGTAGCTTTCAATGCGGGCAAAACGCACCATGCGGAACTTCATAACAATGTGGTCAACAAGCTCCTGCGCCTGCTTTTCATTCAGAATGCCAGCCTTAAGGTCTCGTTCAATGTAGATGTCAAGGAATGTCGCGATACGTCCCACAGACATGGCTGCACCGTTTTGAGTCTTGATGGCTGCAAGGTATCCAAAATAAAGCCACTGGAACGCTTCCTTCGCGTTTTTGGCCGGCTTTGAAATGTCAAAGCCATAGGAGGCGGCCATCTCTTTCATCTGCTTGAGAGCCTTTATTTGTTCTGAAACTTCTTCGCGCAGACGGATTACATCATCGGTCATGGTGCCGTTGCCTATATTGGCATAGTCCTGCTCTTTTGATTTGATGAGGAGGTCGATGCCGTACAAGGCTACACGGCGGTAGTCGCCGACAATGCGTCCGCGTCCATAAGTATCTGGTAGGCCAGTCAAAATGTGTGAGGAACGCGCTTTGCGGATTTCTGGCGTATAGACCTGAAATACCGCATCAGAATGTGTTTTATGATATTCCGTGAAAATTTTATGCAGCTCTGCGTTAGGTTTGTAGCCGTACATCTCGCAGCTTTGCTCTGCCATACGGATGCCACCGAAAGGCATGAATGCCCGTTTCAAAGGCTTGTCAGTCTGAAGGCCCACGACCTGCTCTAGCTGCTTTCCTTCCTCGCAGATGTAGCCTGGCTTGTGCGCAGTGATTCCGGTCACGATGTCCGTGTCAAGGTCGAGCACACCTGTGCGTTCCTTTCCGTCAAGGCCGGTGGATTTCTTGTTGTGTTCCTCTTTCTGTAGCCGCTGCAACTCGGCGAACAGCTTGTTCGTTGCTTCAGTTGGCCCCTCAAGGAAGCTTGAATCTCCATCGTAAGGCGTGTAGTTCAGCTGAATGAATTCACGGACGTTTACTTCGTCCTGCCAAAGGCGGCCTGTCTTAAAGCCTTTCCATTCTTCTCTTACGCTCATCGTAAACCTCGCTTGTCTCTTATTTTTGCAACCTAATAAGTAGATACTAGTATAATAATCACATTTCAGAATAAATGCAACAAAATTCCCCCGCAAAGTCATTGAAAATTGATGATATATTTTCAACTGATTGGTGTTGTTTGTGCAATTTTACGATTTAAGATTGTTTTTGTTAAATGGAATATGCAAAAAAATCCCGCCAGGGCATAAGTCCCGGCGGGATTTTGCGGTTGGCAGTGAATGTGCAAACACTGTAACCACTATGCGGTGTTATTTGCTTTCTTCTAGCCTCTCTTCCAGTGTTTCAAGCTCTTTCCACAGTGCCTTTGGCAGATGTGAACCGAACTTGGGGAAATGGCTGTAGCGGATGTCCGCACATTCCTTGAGCCACCCATCCCTGTCAACGGCCGTAATTGCAGGAATCTGTTCCTTGTAAATGTCGTCCAGGCCGTTCAGGTCGAGCGCACCTTCTTTTGGCATGTAGCCAATCGGCGTGTCAATTGCATTGTCTTTGTCGTCGCAGCGGTCAAAAATCCATGCAAGAACGCGGCTGTTGTCGCCATAGCCGGGCCACATAAAGCCGCCGGGAAGCTTGTCATTCTTTTCGTCCTTGCGGAACCAGTTTACGTAGAAAATCTTCGGCAGTTTGTCTTTGTCGGGAGCTTGTTTGCCGATGTTGATCCAGTGCTGGAAATAGTCGCCCATGTTGTAGCCACAGAACGGCAGGATAGCGAACGGGTCGCGGCGGATTTTACCGACTTCAGCTGCATTGATTGTAGAAGCGGCTGTAATTTCTGAACCCACAATTGAGCCTAGGAATACGCCGTGGTTCCAGCTGCGGGCCTGGTGCACAAGCGGTACGGTTGATGGGCGGCGTCCACCGAATAGGATTGCACTGATGGGCACACCTTTGGGGTCGTCCCATTCTTCGGCAATGCACGGACACTGTTCCGCTGGCGCGGTGAAGCGTGCGTTCGGGTGGGCCATTTCCTCTCCTTTTGGAGCCTTGTCGTTTGGATAGGCATCGCGGGTATTGCCTTTCCAGTCAACAAGCTTGCCTTTTGCCGGGTAGCCGATTCCTTCCCACCACACGTCACCATCTTCCGTGAGCGCGCAGTTTGTAAAGATTGTGTTCTTTTCGGCGGCCTTCATCGCGTTGTAGTTGGACTTTTCGCTTGTTCCGGGCGCCACGCCAAAGAAGCCGTTTTCAGGGTTGATTGCATACAGGCGTCCGTCTTTTCCAAACTTCATCCAGGCAATGTCATCGCCGACGGTCTCGACTTTCCAGTTTGGCAAGGTTGGAATAAGCATGGCGAGGTTCGTTTTTCCACATGCTGAAGGGAATGCGCCGGTAATGTATTTGACTTTTCCTTCGGGGTTTGTCAGCTTCAGAATCAGCATGTGCTCAGCGAGCCAGCCTTCGTCGCGGGCAATCACGGATGCAATGCGCAGCGCGAAGCATTTTTTGCCAAGCAGTGCGTTTCCGCCGTAGCCGGAACCGTATGACCAAATCTGGCGCTCTTCAGGGAACTGTGAAATATATTTGTGATCAACATCCGCGCAAGGCCAGATGCCGTTGTCGGTTTCGCCATTATTGAGCGGTTTTCCCACAGAATGAAGACATGGAATCCATTCACCCTTGGTGCCGATATTTTTGAGCACGTCGGCACCCACGCGGGTCATAATGTGCATGTTGGTCACCACATATGCTGAATCTGTAATTTCAATTCCGTTTTTGCCGATTTTTGAGCCGACAGGGCCCATGCTGAACGGAATCACGTACATGGTGCGGCCGTGCATACAGCCTTTGTACAGGCCTTTCATTGTGGCTTTCAGTTCTTTGGGGTCAATCCAGTGGTTGGTTGGGCCTGCGTTTTCTTTCTTTTTTGAAGAAATGAAGGTACGGGATTCAACACGGGCTACATCGCTTGGCAGCGAGCGGAACAGAACGCTGTTGGGCTTTTTTGCAAGCGGAGTGGCAAGACCTGCGTCAACCATTTCTTTTGTCAAGCGGTCGTATTCAGCCTTTGAACCGTCGCATACGTAAATGTCATCTGGCTCGCACAGCTCCTGACATTCCTGCACCCATTTCTTGATTCCCTGATGCTTTAAGTCGTTAATGGTCATATCATACCTCGATGTGAAATTGAATTACCGAAACAGCAGTTTTTACAACGTAAGCTTTCTGTTTTCTGGCCCGGCACCAGCGCAAGACCTTCCAATTCCATTTTTGATTATATCGCTTTTTTTGCACCTGTGCAACTGCCTGTGCAGCGGATTGTGTTGCTTCTGAATTTTGCATGTCCGGAAAGCTTGCATGAAACCGCTACGTTTTTTAAGCTTGTTTTATGTGTGGCTTTTGACTGTTTAAAAACCAACATTCCCTAATCAACATACACAGACGCATAAGCAAGGCTTCGCTCCGTGATGCGGGGTATGCACCCTTTCTGCGCGAATCCAAGATAAGACTTCCTGTACAACTTCTTGACAATCGCAGGCAAGTTCTCGTGCCGGTGGTTGTACCGCCACTCGCATTCCTTGTTAAATAGCACAAATGCGACATGTTCACTAATATAGAACAGGTTCACCAGTAATGCGTGCGGCAGAATTTCAAGTACCAGATGCAACGAAATTCCCCATGCCTGGGCAGCCCGAACACCAGTGTCTTGGCCGCCGCCTCGCGGGTGCTCCTGCTGGGGATTGTTCTGCGGAGGAAGCCGTAGTATCGACTGGCGGTGTTGCCCTTGACGCCGCAGGTGTCTGCCGCTTGTGTTTGGGTGTGTTGATTAAAGAATTGCTGCCGGGTGTTGATTTATACCGCGCTGCTCGTGTATACTGCAAACATGTCGGAACATGGCGCCATTCGGCATTTTTTGCTGCATTGGCTTTGTGCGGACTGTTGGAAAAGTGCAGAAATGTTGCAGCTTTTTCCCGAAGTTTGCGTTGCAAACTTGCATATAAACTGCCGCTTCTCAATCTCTGCGGAGTGGCTCAAAAAACAAGCGAAACTAAACTTTTGGTTGGTTTTTTATGGAGGAATACCATGGCAAAAGATTTGAAAGGCACCAAAACTGAAGCGAACCTGCAGGCAGCGTTTGCTGGCGAGTCTGAAGCACGAAACAAGTACAGCTGGTTCGCAAGCAAAGCCCGCAAAGACGGATTTGAGCAGATTGCTGACATTTTTGAAGAAACTGCGCAAAACGAAAAGGAGCATGCAAAAATCTGGTACAAACTTTTGAACGGAGAAATCGGTTCTACCGCGGAAAACCTGAAGCTTGCCGCCGAAGGTGAAAATTTTGAATGGACTGGCATGTACGCGGATTTTGCAAAAACTGCCCGCGAAGAAGGCTTTGACAAAATTGCCGCCTTGTTTGAAAGCGTTGCCGCCATTGAAAAAGCGCACGAAGAACGCTATCGCAAGCTGCTTGACAATGTGACTGGCGAACGTGTGTTCAGCAAGGACGGCGATGTTATCTGGCAGTGCGCCAACTGCGGGCACATCTGCGTTGGCAAAAAGGCACCCGCTGAGTGTCCTGTCTGTGCCCATCCGCAGGCGTTCTTTCAGGTAAAGGCTGAAAACTACTGAGAATCAAATACGGAAAAGGGTGCCATAACAGACATCCTTTTCTGTATGAAATGTTCAGCATTGGGGTGGTTGCCAGAATGTCTTTTCCAGCTTGTATATCGGGCCGCCCAGCTGGTGTTTGGCGCTTTTAATACTTGTACGAGTATTCGGTAATGCCTTGCAGTTCATTTGCAATGCTTCCGAATTTTTCTGCTACGGAATATAGGCTCACTTTGGTGGGATTTCCCATTGAATCGCTTTTGTATATTTTTCGTGCCACCAAAAGCTTTGTGGCGTTAAGCTGCTGCTCTTCTGTAAGAACACCGGCGCTGTCGTAGCGGAATATGGTTTTGCCGGTGCACTCCTTGTGTGCGTCAAAATATTCAACCTGCACAAGATGGCCGTTGTCTGCATAGCCGTACACTTCCTGCACATCAAGTGAGCCGTCATCAAAGTATTTGTTCACTTCTACAAGGCGATTCAGTTCGTTTGTTTTTTTGATTGTACGCGAAAGCAGCGCCCCTTCGCCATTGTACAGCGATTCCGATGTTTCGCGTCCGTTGTAGCGATAGATGGTTTTTGCTGTTAGTCGTCCCGAAGCGTCATATTCAGCTTCTTCTTTTATTTTTCCAGTGCTGTCGTATTCAACCTGTGTCTTCCATTGGAGTTCATCGCTTGCGTTGTAGAATCTGGATGAAACCAAGTTGCGGCTGGTGTCGTAATCATACATGATGCGGTCAATCAGAACATCTTTTGCGCTGTATGAAATACATTCCGTTTCAAGTCCGTTTGTGTTGAACATGTGCACGTATTTTACAGAAGGCGAACGGAAGTAATCCCCGAATTTTGATGTGATAATGTAATCGGTTTTTGTATATGAAGAAACTCCTCCGTTGGGAGAAATTGTGCTTTGGTCAAAAGCAAAAACGGTTCCCGAAAGCAACGCAAGAACTGTGCCAGCAATCAGTTTTTTCATATGGACTCCCGTAAAAATCCGCATAAGCGGCCTTTCTTGTTGGTGGCAAAATATGTGTTTGCTAACGGCAGAATTGGCTGCGCTAAAACAAAACGCAACGTGTGCCACATCTTTATCGTTACTATCGGCAGTATTGTATGCGATGTTAACGGTATTTTTGCGTCACCGTGAGGGGTGTTCAGGGCCTTCCTGTTAGGTTTCAAGAAGAGGCCCGTATGTTTTTCTTGACCAAGCCCATGTTTGGTTTTAAACTGACGGTATGGATTTTTATGAGCTCAAGGCGTTTTTGCAGCTGAGCCGAACGTTGCATTTTGCGAAGGCCGCCCAGGAAGTGAATTTGAGTGCTTCCGCATTGAGCCGTCTTGTGGGCCGCCTTGAAGAAGAAACCGGAGTGCCGCTGTTTGACCGCGACAACCGGGAAGTTGCGCTTACAGAGCACGGAAAACGTTTCGCTGAATTTGCGCGAAAAGTTCTTGATGAGCAAAATGAGCTGTTGCAGGAATTTTCCCAGCATGGAGACAGCGTGTCAGGAACCTTGCACGTGTATGCCAGCGTAACCGCCTGCTACACAATCATGCCTCCGTTTATTACCCGTCTTTCTTCGGCATATCCGGGAATACAGCTTTCTGTGGAAACAGGCGATCCTGCCGGTGCCATTGCCGCCGTGCGCGAAAGCCGGGCTGAGCTCGCTGTTGCCGCCATACCAGACGATGGCTTTGAAGGACTTGACTGCGTTTCGGTACGAACAAGCCCGCTTGTTTTTGCCGCAAGCAGTACCGGCATGTATATTCAGGTTGACGGAAGTCCGCAGGATATAGTTTCAACCATGCCGCTTATTTTGCCAAAAGCAGGTCTTGCAAGAAATCGCTTTGATACCTGGATAAAAAGCCGCAACGTAAAGCCCAGGGTTGTGGCAGAAGCCGAGGGTAACGAAGCTGTGATGGCGCTGGCAGCGTTGGGGCTTGGACTTGCGCTGGTGCCAAAAATCGTGCTTGAAAACGGTCCGTACGCGGAAGGTTTTATCTATCACACGGCAGGAAATGCGCTCGGATTTTACAATATAGGCTTTGTGCAAAAAATGCAGGTCGGCGGCACTGAAAGCCAAAAGAAAATTCATCTTGCAGTGACGGACATTTTGCATAACACGCGCTGGTAGTTGCTTGACTCGGCGGCCGTTTTTTTTGTGCGGTCATTCGGTCTGCCAAGATTCATGCAATATAATCAAATTATGCATGGCTGGATTTAGATGCTGAACATGCTGAATACGGTCATTTTTTCTTTTCATCGTAGAGTGTTTTTATGAGCTGTTCATATTGTATGCTGATTTTATACCGCATCATCTCCTGCTTGGCGCTGAGTTCTACACCGATTTCAAATGGCTTGGTGATGATGGCAAACCGATTGATTCGTTCATACGCCTTGAACCCCATTTTTGGATTCACCTGTTCATTTATTTCGCTTTCCAGCAGTTTGTGGATAGCGTCAGAGTGAACAAGTTCCTCGTAGTCGTTGTATGGAATCTTGTTCTCAGTGGCATAGGATTCTATATCGTCTTTGCTTGGCAGAATGAGCGCCGCGAGATAACGGCAGTCCTGCCCCACCACCACTGACTTTTCGATAAAGCGCGAGCTGTTCATGCGTTCTTCTATTGGAAGCGGTTCCACATTTTCTCCGCCAAGAAGCACAATCGTGTCTTTTTTGCGCCCGCGCAGCTGTATTTCTCCATCAACGGTGAGTATCGCGATGTCGCCGGTGTCAAGCCAGCCGTCGTCAGTCATCACTTTCTCGGTGAGGTCGTCGCGTTTGTAGTAGCCTTTCATGACTGTGGGGCCACGAACTTGGAGCGAACCTTTTTTGCATCTGCCAAGCACAACGCCGTTGTCGTCAACGATACGCACTTCCACATGGCGAAGCGGAGTCCCCACTGTGCGCATAACGGGTGCGGCAATGGGGCGCACGCTGACAATGGGCGATGTTTCCGTTAGGCCATAGCCTTCCACGACAGGAATTCCTACCGCCTGGAAAAATGTATCTATATATTTGGGATAGGCACCGCCACCGGCAATTCCTGTGCGGAGATGCTTTCCTGTCATAGATTTGATTTTGTTTAGTACAAGCAGTTTTCCCAAAAGTCTGACGGGGTAGAGCAGGAGCCACGGCCATACCAAAACAGGCCACCAGAGCCCAACCCAGTCGCGGCCGAAGCGGGCGGTTTTGCGCCGAAGCTTGTTGTCTATGGCGCACCACAGCAGGGATTCGTTTACAAAGAACTTGAACAGCACAAAAGTAACGCCGCCGGTCTTGCGCATTTTTTTCCAGATGCCATCGTATATCGACTCGTACACGCGGGGCACAGCTGGCATCAGGTGCGGATTAAGTTTTTTTAAATCAGCGAGCAGCATGCTGCCAATCGGCTTGCTGTAGCAGATTCCTGCAGCCTGCGAAAGAATCACGTATTCACATTCACGCTGGTATACATGCCATACAGGAAGAATGCACAATGCGCGTTCACCTGGATTCAGAAAAATGCGTTCCTGCAATTCGTCAAGCTGAATCAAAAAATTGCCGTGCGAAAGCATCACGCCTTTGGGAGTGCCGGTGGTTCCGCTGGTAAAAATAATCGTGGCAAGGTCGTCCCATTGGCCTTTTGCAAGCTCATTTTCTACCATGTCCGGATTGTTTTTGCGCCACTCGTGCCCGCTTTTTAGCACGTCCTGGAATTGCAGCACGGCTACGTGTATTTCGGCAGCCCGCTGCTTTTCTGATTCTGCTACTTCATCGAACACGATAAAAGTGGATAGCACGGGAAGTTTTTCTTTGACGTTGAGGATTTTGCGCACCTGCGTGGAATTTTCGGTTATGACCACGCCGCATTCCGCGAACGAAAGAATGTATGCCAGGTCGTTTTCGGTGGCATCACACCCGCGTGGGCAGTCGATGGCACCGATAGCGAGCAGTCCCATGTCGGCCTGTTCCCACTCCGCACGGTTGTCGCTGATCAGTCCGATTCGGTCTCCGCGCTGCACACCCAGCTGAATGAGCCCCCCTGCAAAATCCAATGCCCGCTGAAACAGGTTGTGGTAGTTGGTTGGAATAAAATCACCTGTTTTGGTTCTGGAATACTGGGCATTTATTTCGGGGTATGTTTCAGCAACCTGCTTTAACATTTTGGGTAATGTTTGTTCCATCGCAATCCACCTGGAAGTTTTTGCCATTCGGGATTCACCTTGGCTATGGCAAAACAAAATACAGAACACAACGCATGGTATGCGAGGTATTTGATATAAAAACGATACGATTTTATTATATAGTCCACAGATGTAAAAGGCAATGAATTTAACGTGAAAAAATGAAAAAAAATGCGTTGAAAAGTCGTAATTTTACAATTTTTATTCGTGATTTTACAACAAAAATAAAAAGATTTTATAAACTTGCAAATAAATTTTGCATTCGCGCTGTAGCAATTCTCCATGGTTTTGTTGATTCGTGCGGAAGTGCACATGCCGTGCTTCTGCAAAGTCAGCCCCGGCTTGAAGACTTGCCGCAGGTTGGGGAGAAATGAATGGTATGTGCCATTGGCCGCGATACCTGATAAGGACGACACACCCGGCAACATCTAAAGTTTTTTATCACTGCCCGGTTGTCAAATTTCATAAAAATCACACCTCACTTTGCTTTTTGCCGTGTGCAAGGCGCTTCAACTGTCCGCAGTTAAAAAAAATCTTTTTTTATGTTTTATTGCAAATTCATATTGGACAAATCATGTTTTTTGAAGTATAATGCCCTAAATTGATTTTTTAATTCAATATTAAAGGAAGCTCTTATGCGTAAAGGCTTAAAATTATCTGTAAAGATGGGAATCCTTGTGGGAGTCTCTATCGTGCTTTCTGCGGTTTCCATCGAAATTGTCTGCTTGAAGCTGTTTGAAAATGAATTTATCACCACTATACGGTCGGAACTCCGGACTGTGCAGCGTGGAATTTTGAACAATATGGAAAAGTACGGCACCATTTTGCGAAACTCTGTGGTGGCGCTCGCGGAACGGCCCAATTTTATTGAAGCTATGGAAGAAGGTGATGCCAGCTTTATCGGAACGTTGGTAGAGCAAAAACGTTCGATAGTAGGGAACGACATCATGTTTGTTACAGATGCGAACGGGCGCGCTATTTCGGGCTCGGGCGGAACCTTTATGCAGGGCTCGGATCTTTCGGACATGGCATGTGTCAAAGACATTGTGCGAGAGGGCATGAGCGAAGCCAAAACTTATGAGTCAAAATCCGGGGTGATTGGATATTCGATGCTTGTGGCTTCGGCAATAAAAGACAGCAGGGGCCGTCTGCTGGGGGCTCTGGTCGCAGGTTATGACCTTTCGCGGCAAAGCTTTGTTGACTACATGAAGCAAATCTACGATATTGAGATTACTATCGCGGAAGGGAATTTACGTGTTTCAAGTACGTTGCGTGACCAGAGCGGACGCTCGCAGGCTGGTTCACGCATTGAAGACCAGGAGATGCTTCAGCGCGTGGAAAGAAGCGGCGAAACATTTGAAACAAAAGCTACTTTGCTTGGCAAGAAATACATGGGCGTATGCTTTCCGCTCAAAACCGAGCTGGGAAAAATAACCGGTATGGTAGCCACGTTCTGCGATGAAGAAGGAATTACCACCACCGTGCGCTCCGTCATTAAAAACACCGTGATTGTTCTTCTGTTGATTGTCATTGTTCTTTGTGTCGTGTCTGGCATGTTTATCATGCGGCTCTTGGATCCGCTCAAAGATGTGCGCGCGACTTTGACCGATATTTCAAGCGGCGAGGCAGATCTTACCAAGCGCATTAACGTGAATGTCCAGGACGAAGTGGGTGATGTGGTGCACGGCTTCAATATATTTGCCGAAAAGCTGCAGAAGATTATTTTTGAGATGAAAGACAGCCGTGGAATCCTTGCAAGCGCCGGCGAAGACCTTGAGGCGAGCACGAGCGACACGGTGAGTTCAATCACCGAAATTATTGCAAATATTGAAAGCATTTACTTGCAGATTAGCGGGCAGAAAGAGTCGGTTGACCAAACGGCCACCGCTGTTGACCAGATTTATGCAAACATCATGGCTCTCAACAACATGATAGAAAATCAGTCGTCTGGTGTGACAGAAGCATCTGCCGCAGTTGAAGAAATGTTGGGCAACATTCGCTCCGTGAACACTTCCATGGGAAAAATGGCTGAATCGTTCAGCATGCTTGCAAGCCATGCGCAGACCGGTTTTACAAAACTTGGTTCTGTAAATGAACGTATTGTGCAGATTGAAGGCCAGAGCGACTTGTTGCAGGACGCAAACCAGGCGATTGCAAACATAGCTGAACAGACAAACCTGTTGGCCATGAACGCAGCTATCGAAGCTGCCCATGCAGGTGAGGCCGGTAAAGGTTTTGCCGTGGTTGCTGACGAAATCCGAAAGCTTTCAGAGACTTCCGCAGCCCAGTCCAAAACAATCGGCGATCAGCTTACGCAGATCAAGGAATCAATCAGCAGTGTGGTTGCGGCTTCTACCGAGTCAAGCCATTCATTTGCACAGGTGTCGCAGGAGCTAAAAGACACCGACCAGCTGGTTATTCAGATTCGTTCTGCCATGGAAGAACAAAATGAAGGTTCTCTCCAGATTACCGAAGCGCTCAAGTTGATGAATGACAGTACGGTTGAGGTTCGCACCGCCTCCGTAGAAATGACCGAGGGCAGCAAGGTTATCCTGAACGAAGTACAGCATTTGCAGGACATGACCAGCGATATGAAGCAGAACATGGATGAGATGCAAGTTGGTGCAAAAAAAATAAATGAAACAGGTGTCGCCTTGATGGATATTTCGCACAAAGTCAAGCAGTCCATCAACAGGATTGGCGCCGAAGTTGACCAGTTCTTGGTATAATCGGTTCGACTTGCATTTGTTTGGAAATCCCCCGATGGCTTTGGGGGATTTTTTTTATGAAAGAATATTTTTTAGACAGTCATTATTCAAAAAATCAACACACCCCTCTGCGCATAAGGCGGGTATGATTTTCTGAAACTTGCTAACTGAGCAGTGGATATGTTGTTGTTATTACAAGGTATCGCAGTCAAAGGTGTATGCCATTCATTTCGCCCCTATTTGCAGCAAGTATTCAAGCCATGGGCTGACTTTGCCGAAGCATGACATACACCTTTTCCGCACTAATAAAAAGTGGTTCAGGCGGCATTCCATTATTGTATCCTGCAAAATACATGTGCGGGATGGGCCTTTGTGGGCTTTATGCAGACTGTCTGGGCACA
Organism: Treponema sp.; assembly: GCA_022510905.1. Taxonomy (GTDB): domain Bacteria; phylum Spirochaetota; class Spirochaetia; order Treponematales; family Treponemataceae; genus Treponema_D. The sequence goes on along the minus strand of JAFLSN010000018.1, from coordinate 25,509 downwards.
TTCAATGTATTGTTATCGTAATTTGAGTAATACGGCGCCATGTGCGGGTACAGTCTTGCAGAGTACGGCATTTCCCTGAAGTGGAAATTCATCAGTCTGTAGCCACAGGTTCCGTACTTGGTATGTTTTGTCAAGGTGTAATCCCTCCACGGCTGAAAGTGGCACTGTTATATCGGCTTTGTTGTCACTTGTATTGAATAGTGCCAGGAATATGTCTTGGCCATGCGCCGGGCAGCCGGGGCCAAAGCTTTGCCATATGCATTGATCCTGATCCCGCATTATCTGCCGCGCACCGTGAGAAGCTTTTTCAAGGGCAAGAACTTCGCTGTTGGTCAGCAGCGAGAGAGTTTCGCTGTCAAGTTTGGTAAGCTCTGCGCCAATCATGAGTGGACTGCGGAAAATACACCACAGTGTGAGCATGGTCATCTGCTCATCAGGTGTAAAATTGGTGCTACGTTCGGCTCCAAATCCTTTGCCAAGTTTTCCGAGCGGAAGCATGTCGCAGTCAGGCCAGTTGCCGCCTCCAACATGCTTTTGCCACACTTCGCACCGTTCGAACATGGCTTTTAGCAGTTCCCACTTGTCCCAAAAATCATCAGTGATGCGCCACATGTTTGCATACCGTTCCATGTGCCATGCTTTTTCGATGACGGCTGGACCTGGACTGAGCGAGAGCACCATTGGGCGGCCGCATGTTTCAATGGCATGTGCAATCAGCTCAATTTCTTTTTCGCCGGAATATGGGTCATGCTCATACAGATTTGTGTTGCAGATGTCGTCAACTTTAACAAAATCGACACCCCATTCTGCATAGAGCGCAAAAATGCTTTCGTAGTATTCGCGTGCACCTGGTTTGGTTGCGTCAACGCCGTACATGTCACCATTCCACTTGCTTATGCTGAACGGATTTGCGATTTGATCTGCCGTCGCGGTGGTACCGAGCAGCTTCATGTGCGTGTGGGCTGCAATACGCGGGATTCCACGCATTATATGTATTCCAAATTTTAGGCCGAGAGAATGAATGTATTCAGCGAGTGGTGCAAAGCCTTTTCCGTTTGCGCTGGAGGGAAATCGATTTTGCGCAGGAATCTGGCGGGAAAATTCATCAAGGCAAAAGTGGGTAAACGGCACATACTGCACTGCGGGAACAAGCGAGCCGGCGTTTGGGTCAGACCACTGGATGTCAACTACAATGTATTCCCATCCAAACTGTTTGAGGTGCGTGGCCATAAATTCAGCATTTGCGCGTACATCTGACTCGGTGACCATTGTGTTGTAATAATCGTATGAATTCCAGCCCATTGGAGGCGTGGGGGCAACGTTGTTTTTTGAATACATGCAAAACTCCTTTTGATGGTGCGGCTGTTTTACCGCGTAAGAGAGGCGAGCGGTATGAGCGATGGTGTTTTTGTTGCGTTTTCAAGCTTGGCGTATTGTTCCATTACAGCTGCCTGTTCCCTTGTAAGTTTTGTTGGAAGCTGCACCACAAAATGCACAGAAAGATCGCCCTTGCGGTTGGAGCCTCTGTGTGGCACTCCTTCGCCTCGAATCAGCACCTGTTTTCCGTTTGTGGTTCCCGCTGGTACATGTATGGTGATTTTTTTGCCGTCAAGGCCCGTAATTGTAATTTCGGAACCTAGCACGGCTTGCGACATGCTGATTGGCACCACGCAGAGCAGGTCGTTGCCGTCGCGTTCAAAATATTGATCCCCTTCAACATGTACAACAACAACGAGCGAACCGTTTTTGCCTCCGTTTATGCCTGCATTTCCCAGGTTCTTGCACTCTATTCGTTCGCCGTTGTCTGTGCCCGCAGGAATGGTAATGGTTGCAACTTTCTTCTTTTCCTGCACACCAGAACCATGGCATGTGTGGCATGGTTTGTCAATAATCGTGCCTTTGGCGCTGCATGTGGGGCAAGGTTGCTGTAGGGAAAAATAGTTGATGCTTCTTCTGATTTGTCCCATTCCGTGGCATGATGGACAGGTTTTTCTTGTGGAACCCGCTTCGCCACCTGTGCCATTGCAAGTGGAGCATAATTCAGCATGTGTAAAATGCACGTCAACCTTGCAGCCATAGACAGCATTCTTAAAGCCGATGCTGATGTCGGCCCGAATGTCTGTACCATCGCCAGTATTCCGGTTTGAACGGGAGCTACGGAACGAGCCTCCCATGTTTTCAAAAAAGCTTCTGTCTCCGCCTTCGCTGCCGCCAAAGATATTGCTGAACCAGCCTTCGCTGCCGCCAAAGATATTGCTGAACCAGCCTTCGCTGCCGCCGAACAGGTCGCTGAAATCGTGGAATGCATGACTGTATCCTTGGCCGCCGCTTCCCATCCCTTCGAGGCCGGCAAATCCGTATTGATCGTATATCGGGCGCTTTTGTTCGTCGCTTAGGACTTCGTATGCTTCTGTGGCTTCCTTGAATTTTTCTTCGGCTTCTTTGTTCCCGGGATTGCGGTCAGGATGGTACTTGACTGCAAGTTTGCGGTATGCTTTTTTGATTGCATCTTTGTCGGCGCTTTTATCAAGGCCCAAAACTTCGTAATAATCTCGCTTGTTAGCCATGTTCGTTTTCCATTGTGAATGTGTTGTCCTGCACTTGCCATTGCACATTCAGCGGTGTAAAGTGAATCGGAGCTGCGTTGCCAAAGGTATGCCTTGCACACACGGCCGCATGTTCCGCTTCCAGAATTCTTTGCTTTCAATATACAAAAAATCAACGGATTAGTAAATAAAAATCGAACAGACCTGCGGACGTTTAGACACAAAAAGGCGGGCCTTTGTTTAAAAGACCCGCCTTTTCTGGTTCAATACAATGCACCGTGCATTTTATTTGTCGTCATGCACCTCGTACTGCACATCTTCGGACTGCCCCGTTTGGGAGCCAGAATCTCCTGCGCCTGTATTTTGCCCTGCTCCACCTGATGCACCTTGCTGGGCTGCCTGCGCCTTGTACATTTCTTCGGCAATCTTGTATGAAGCCTGTTTGAGCGCTTCGGTCTTTTTCTTGATGTCTTCGGTGTTGTCGCCTTTGAGCGCCTCTTTGAGTTCATTCAACGCGGACTCGATGGCACCTTTGTCAGACGCATTCACCTTGTCACCAAAATCCTTGAGTGTTTTTTCGGTGGAATACACAAGGCTGTCAGCTTCATTTTTTGCATCAATCGCTTCGCGCTTCTTTTTGTCACTTTCGGCGTTGGCTTCTGCGTCTTTGACCATGCGGTTGATTTCTTCTTCGGAAAGTCCGCTGGAGTTCTGTATCTGAATCTTCTGCTCCTTGCCGGTGCCCAAATCCTTGGCAGATACTTTCACAATGCCGTTGGCGTCAATATCAAACGTGACTTCTATCTGAGGAACGCCACGTGGAGCAGGTGGAATGCCCACGAGGTCAAAATTGCCGAGGGTGCGGTTCTGCGCCGCCATTTCGCGTTCACCTTGCAGTACGTGAATTGTCACCGCAGTCTGGCCGTCAGCGGCGGTTGAGAATACCTGGCTTTTCTTGGTAGGAATTGTGGTGTTGCGGTTGATGAGTTTTGTCATCACTCCGCCCATTGTTTCGATACCAAGGCTGAGCGGGGTCACATCCAAGAGCAGCACGTCTTTGACATCTCCGCCCAAGACACCGCCTTGAATTGCCGCGCCGATTGCAACTGCTTCGTCAGGGTTTACTGAACGGCTTCCTTCTTTGCCAAAAATGCTCTTGACGATTTCCTGCACTTTGGGCATGCGGCTGGAACCGCCTACAAGCAGTACTTCGTCAATTTTGTCAGCTGAAATATCTGCGTCTTTCATGGCCTTAAGGCACGGCTCGCGGGTGGCTTCGAACAGCTCGTCAGTCATGTTTTCAAACTGGGCGCGGGACAGGCTTTTTTGCAGATGTTTTGCGCCTGATGCATCAGCTGTAATAAAAGGCAGGTTGATGTCAACTGTGGTCTGGTTTGAAAGTGAAATTTTCGCGTTTTCTGCCGCTTCACGCAGACGCTGCATTGCCATGGGGTCTCCGGTCAAATCTATGCCGGTGTCGGCCTTGAACTGTGAAATGAGCCAGTTGACAATGCTGCGATCCCAGTCGTCTCCACCAAGATGGGTGTTGCCGTTTGTGCTTTTCACCTCAAACACTCCATCACCCAACTCAAGGATTGAAATATCGAATGTGCCTCCACCAAGGTCATACACGGCGATAATCTTTTCGCTCTTTTGTTCCTTGTTGAAGCCAAATGCAAGTGCGGCTGCAGTGGGCTCGTTGATTATGCGCTTTACATCGAGACCTGCGATTTTGCCCGCGTCTTTGGTGGCTTGCCGCTGTGCATCGTTGAAATAGGCAGGCACCGTTATGACAGCTTCGGTGACAGGTTCGCCCAGATAGTCTTCGGCGGTTTTCTTCATTTTTTGCAGAATGAATGCGCTGATTTCCTGCGGGCTGAATTCCTTTTTTTCACCGTTCTCTTCCACCTGCACACGCACATCATCTCCATGGTCAATGATGGTGTACGGCAGTTTTAAAGATTCACCCTTCAATTCATTGTAACGGTGGCCAATCAGACGTTTTACTGAATATACCGTGTTCTTTGGGTTGGTGAGAATCTGGTTTTTTGCAGGCAGACCCACAATGCGGTCACCCTTCGCGGTAAAACCCACGATGGACGGCGTGGTGCGGCCTCCATCTTCATTCTGGATAACTGTTGGCGTGCCGTTTTCCATGACGGCGACACACGAGTTTGTTGTTCCTAAGTCAATTCCGATAATTTTTCCCATACTATGCTCCTTGTACAAAACTTTTTCGTTTTTATTTAAACCGTGTTCTTGATAGAACCCGGCAATATTCTTTTTTGCTGAATTCCTGACCGGAAATCGGCGGTGCCATTCCTATGAATCCGCTCCATCAGGTGGCGTTTCTGGTTCTGTGGAAACGGTACCGTCTGGCATACTCACCATTACTTTTGCATGGCGAATCACGCGGTCTTTAAGCTTGTAGCCTTTCATGTACACTTCTTTTAGAACCGGCTCGGCCACGGGGTCATCGCTCTTTCCGATGGCTTCGTGGATGTCAGGGTCAAAGGTGTCTCCCACGGCACCGTAGGCGACAAGGTTGTACTTGTTTTCAAGCATACTGACCAAGCCTTTGTTTATCATCGTAACGCCGTCGGCAATGGCTTTTGGGTCGGTTGCTACGGCTGCGGCTTCAACCGTGCGGTCAAAGTTGTCAAGGCTGTCGAGCAGGTCTTTTAAAAGCCCTGCGTTGCCGTAATCAAACGCCTCCTGTTTTTCTTGCATTGCTCGTTTTCTGAGGTTCTGAAAATCTGCCACACTGCGGAGGTACCGATCCTTAAAGTCGTCGCATTCTTTGGTTTTTTCTTCAAGCTGTGAGCGGAGCTCGGCGATTTTTGCGTTTGCCTGTTCCAGCTCTGTCAGTGGCTCTGAAGGTTCCTGCTCGTTATCGAGCTGTTCCGACTGCTCTGTCTGGTCTTCCTGCGCAAAGCCGGTTTTGTTCTGTTCTTCTTCGTTCATTGCATATTCCTGCGTTGAAATGCACCAGCTGCCACGCACACCATTCATGTCTGCACGCAACTCATGCTTACCTGTAAGATACTAAAATCAGGTTAAAAACGTCAATAATATTGTAAAAAATGTTGGCCCGTGACTAGTTAAATCATCCTGAACAGTGGTTAAGTAGTGGCCGGCAAAGACTTACAACGTAAAAGCGGAACAAGGTTTTTTATGTTCTGAGAACGACTTTGCGGCGACGGACATATGCGGCATGAAGGGCAACACCACCGGCTGCTGCTACGGCTTCCTGCGCATGGCGACGGGAAAGGCATTGGTGTTCGGGTTTCTCAAGCGCGGGGACCTCTGTTGCATCTTGTACTGGCAAGTCTGCTATACGTATTGTTGGTGAACCTGTCGTATTTGTACTGAGCTTGAAGGAGCGCGCACTCGCAACGGAGTTTCAAGTGGTGACGCTGCAACCACAGGCACAGGGACTTGCTTCCGTGGTGCTGCTCGCTTCTGCGCCGGGCGGATCAGGTGAGAAGTAATCTGGGCAAAACGGTAGCAAAGCAATCTTAGTGCTGTACATGGGTCTGTAGCAGCACGATTGAAAAAACATCAACAATGCGTGTGACGAAACGCCGCACGTGCTTGGAGCCATGCTTCTGCGGTGGGGTGTGTTGATCAGGGAATGCTGGTTTTTACCTAGTCAAAAGCCAAAATATTTTGCATGGATTTATTTCGGGAGATGTGGATATTTGGCATTTTTACGGCCTTGCAATACGGGTGCACTGTGCGGTAAAATAATGGCATGAAAGCAATCATTACCGTAGTTGGTGGCGACAAAGTGGGCATCATCGCAAAAGTGTCGGCCTACCTTGCCCAGCATTCCATCAACATTGTGGACATTACCCAGACTATTTTGAGTGGTAATTTTGTGATGATGATGATGGCTGATTTTGACAACGCCGACCGTTCAATAGACGAGGCCCGTGGTGAATTAACCGCAGAATGCGCCAGTTTTGGTGTTGAAGTCAACGTGATGAATGAAAAAGTGTTTTCAGAAATGCACCGCATCTAGCGGCATGTGCTTTATGCCCTTTCTGTTCCGCAGGAGGAAGCCAGCTCTTCAAAAGTGTTAAAAAGGTTTCCCGTGAGTGGAACACGCAGCGCTTTTTGTTCAAGTCTCAAAAAGGCATCGCGGCTGATGTTCCGTGCACCGTAGCGGGCTATATTGTCTGTGTAGACCTGACTGTCGAGCAGTTTTCCTCCGCAGGCTGTAAAGGCCTTCATAAAAAGCACGAACGCTGATTTTGAGCTGTCGCTTTCCGTGGTGAACATGGATTCTCCGCAGAATACGCTGCCCATCAACACTCCGTACAAACCGCCGACCAAAACGCCGTTGTGCCAGGCTTCAACACTGTGTGCAAATCCCTCTTGGTGAAAGGCTTCGTATGCGTCAATCATTTTGTGTCCAATCCATGAACCGTCCTGACCTCTGCGGCTCATGTCGCGGCAGTTCTCCATTACTGTGCGGAAGCATCGGTTCATGGTGTATGTGTACGGCGTGTGTTTTAAAAAACGTTCAATGCGTTTGGGCACATGGAACAGTTCCACTGGAAGACAGAAACGCGGGTTTGGGCTGTACCACAATACCGGTTCGCCTTCATCTTCATTGAACCATGGAAATACTCCCTGCATGTATGCTGAATACAAAAGTTGCAGAGGAATGTCTTTTGTTGCGAGGCATATGTTTTTAACCGGCACTACCGAGCCCGGCTCCGGAAATACCAGGACTGTATCCGTGTTAATCGAGTGGCTTTTAGGATTTTGCTGATCAACAGGTGTAAGCGCCATGTTCTTTGTTTTAAGAATCCGGGTATTCAAAAGAAATGGCACCGTCTGCGACTGTTACGGTAACGGTGCCTCCTGTGCAAAGGCGGCCAAACAGCACTTCGTCAACAAGCGGTGCGGCTATTAGAGATTCGGCGGTGCGTGAGATGTTTCGTGCGCCAAATTCCTTGCTGTAGCCTTGCTCCGCAATAAATTCTATTACATCATTGCTGAACATGAGAGTGACTTTTTTTGTGCGGAGCCGGGATTTAATTTTTTCCACTTCTTTTTGCGCGATATTGTGGACAATCGATTTTTGCAGATGTCCAAATGGAATGATTGCGTCAAGGCGGTTGCGGAATTCCGGCGTAAAAGTTTTTTCTACGGCTTCAAATACTGTGGCTCTGTCATTTTTTTCGCGGGTGTGCAGGCTGCCCTCAAAACCCACTGCACCTCGTTCCATGTCTCGGGCACCGGCATTGCTTGTCATAATCAGCATACAGTTTCGGAAATCAGCTTTGCGGCCTTTGCTGTCTGTGAGCGTGCCGTAGTCCATCACTTGCAGCAAGATGTTAAAAATATCTGGATGTGCTTTTTCAATCTCATCAAGCAAAATTATGGCGTGTGGATTTTTTCGTACCGCAGTGGTCAGCAGGCCTCCTTCATCAAAACCCACGTAGCCCGGGGGAGAACCGATAAGGCGACTTACAGTGTGCTTCTCCTGGTATTCGCTCATGTCAAAACGCACAAGCGCCTCTCCAAGAGTGTCTGCAAGCACCTTGGCCAGCTCCGTTTTTCCTACACCCGTAGGTCCCACGAACAGAAACGCCGCTTCGGGACGTTCCATGTTGCGAAAACCCGCTCGGGATTTTTTTACGGCGAGCGTCACTGCCCGCACTGCTTCGTCCTGGCCAAAAATGCTTTTGCCTAGCGTGGCTTCCAAATCGTGGAGCCTTTCTTTTTCGGAGCGACTTGCCTGCTCCACAGGCACGCGGGCCATGCGGGCTGTCACCGCGCGAATAGTATGCACGGTGACTATGGGTGCGCGTTTTTGTTGCAGTTTTGTCTTTGCCGCACGGATTTTAACGCTGGCGCCAGCTTCATCCATGATGTCTATTGCTTTGTCTGGGAGCCGCCGTTCCGGGAGCAGCTGCACCGCGAGGTCTACTGCGGTCTGGAGGCTTTCGGTGGAATAAACGACATGGTGAAATGCTTCGTATTTTGGGGCAAGCCCCTGAAGAATTTTGACACATTCAGAAGAGGTCGGTTCAAGAATGTCAATCTTCTGGAATCGTCTGGCAAGTGCCCGGTCTTTTTCAAAAATCTTGGAATATTCTTCAAACGTGGTGGAACCGATGCACCGAATTTTTCCGCTTGTAAGCACAGGCTTTAAAAAGTTTGAAGCATCTAGCGTTCCGTTTCCCACAGAGCTTGCTCCGATAATCGTGTGTATTTCGTCAATGAACAGAATGGCTTTTTCTTTTTGCAGAAGCTCGTTTGTGATTTGCTTGAGGCGCTCTTCAAAATCACCACGGAATTTTGTTCCTGCCAAAAGTGCGCCCATGTCCAGTGCATATACTGAAAAACCTTTCAAGAATTCCGGAACCTGATTTTGCACAATGCGGGTGGCAAGTCCTTCGGTGATAGCGGTTTTTCCTACTCCTGCATCGCCCACATGCAGTGGATTGTTTTTGGTGCGGCGACACAAAATTTGAACAGTGCGTTCCAGTTCAGCCTCACGGCCCACCAGCGGCTCAAGCTGGCCGTTTCGGGCTTGCTGTGTTATATCCGTCGCAAAACGTTCAAGATAGGTTTTCTGACTTTTTCCTTTGAGAGTCTGAGGTTGAAAGATGTCCTCGCCTTCGCCGGAATCTTCTTGCTGCGTGCGTTCATCGTCGGCGAATGTATTGTACAGTTCCGTGTTTCGATTGGCCTGCTCCATGGTGATAGTTTCAAGCAGACGGAGCCGGTCTGTTCCGCAGTGATTCAAAATGAAGGAACATGCGCTATGTTGTTCGTCATACATGCTCACGAGCACATCGGAAAATTCAACCAGATTCTTTTCTGAGCAAGCGCAATTGATGAATGCGTTTTCTAAAATCGATTGAAACTTGACAGACTCAACGGGTTTTTGCGAGATGTCCGCAAACAGCTCTTCGTAAGGATCTTCCGTGTCGGCCAAGGTGTTTGCGCTTGGAACCTGTTTTTGCAGATATTCTGCAAGCGAGCTTGAAATTGCCGGAATATCGGCACTGGCGGCTTCGAGCATAGTGCGCACAGATTTGTATGCGAGCGCCACGAACAGTACATGTTCCGGAGTAAGGTATTCATGATGAAGGGCAGTGGCTTTTTGCAGCGCTTCGTCCAGTATTTCTTTGAGCTCCTTGCTCATTTCCATGGATAGTCCGTTAAAATCCATTAGCTCCTCCCTGAAGGATTAAGCACTTGCGTTATGCATGAACGCGCCGTACCCCTGTGTGAACAGGCCTCGGCTTTTGTCAGTCCTGTTCCAGTCCGCAGCGCATCGGAAATCCTGCTTGGCGTGCATAGTGCATGGCGGTCTGTGCGCGGGTTGCCGCAATGTCGAACGAGTACACACCTGCGATACCTTTTCCGGATTTGTGCACGCTTTCCATAATCTGCACAGCCTGCTCTTTTGTCTTGTGGAACACATGGCACAACACGGAGACTACAAAGTCTTTTGTGGTGAAGTCGTCATTAAAAAGCACCACTTTGTATAACGGAGGAAGTTCGGTTCGTGTTTTTTCAGCAAGCCCGATTTGGGCATTGGAAAAATCATATTCCATGTGAATAATATAGCACAAGTGCCATGGCTTTACCAGTGTATTCCGCGTAAAAAGAATGGAGCGGCTTTGCACATAAAAAGCGGTGGATTCTAAATCTCTGCGCGGTTCCAGTGAGTTTTGACAGGCAGACGGAATCTGCACTGCCAACGCAGCGTCAGCTTTTGCCCTTCATACTAAAACCATGCCCGAAAATTTTTGAGGCAATTTTATATCTGCGAAAGTGAACCGGCGATGCTGTATGCGCGGTCACCGAATTTTTCAATTTGCCGCACAAGGTCAATGTAGAGCAATTCGGTTTTGACATCGGCACCTGCTTCGAGCCTCTTTCGGGCGGTCTTTTTAAGATTGTGGCGGAACACATCAATTTGCATTTCGATTTCCTTTGCAATGAGCAGCTGGTCGTGGTCAAGGTGGTGGTTGATGTTTTCGCTGATGAAGTTCATGATTTGCCGTGCAAGGTCAAGGTATGGACCAAGCCGTTCCATGTCTTCCTGCTTGAACTCCATTTTTTTGTTGATTGATTTTTGCAGCAGCAGCGCCACGTTGTAGCAGTCGTCGGTCATTTCTTCAAGGTCATCAACAATTTGCTGCATGATGGTAAGACTGTCGCCCTGCTGTGCGCTCAACGGCAGATGTGCGCAGTTCACAAGGTATTTGGTCAGCTGCTCCTTCATTTGGTCTGCGTAATCTTCCTGGCGTGTGAGCGTTTCTATGTAGTTTGCGATAAAACTGTCGTCACGGTTTTTAAATCCTGCCTGAACGCCCTCGAACATTTTTGTGACAAGCACCGTCATGTCTTTGATTTCTTTTTCGGCGCGTATGAGGTATGACGCGGCATTTTCTTTGCCGCCAGTCTCGCTGAATTCGAGCTTGTACACGTTTGGTGCGGCGCTCTGGTCGTCTTTAACCATTTTGGTAACCAGTGCGGCAATCTGCTCCGTAAACGGCAGGCACAAAAGCGATGTGATTGTTTTGAGCACCGTGTGCAAGGCTGCGATGTGCCAGGTGATTGTAGTCTCAGGAGTGCCGGGCACAATTGCGTCAATCAGAGAAAGAAAAGGCGTAAAGAACATGCAGGCAAGAATGACCGTGGCCGCGTTGAACAGCACATGCACCAATGCTGTTCTCTTTGCGCTTGCGCTGGAATGCATGGAAGCGAGCACGGCATCGATTGTGGAGCCGATGTTTCCGCCGATTACAAGTGCCGCCGCAAATTCCCAGCCGATTATGTATTTTGATGCCATGGTGATGACAATGGCGCTTTCTGCGGAAGATGAATGTATGAGCGCGGTGATTATGATTCCTGCCGCAACCCCCACAATCACGCTCCACAGACCCATTCCGTTGAACACCTGCAAAAAATTGAGCACACCGGATTCCGGGTCAATTGTTGAAGAAAGCCAATCCAGCCCGATAAAGAGCATGCCAAATCCCATGACAGCTTCGCCGAGGGACTGCTTTTTGAATTTTTTTACGATGGTGAGCACATATCCCAGCCCAAAGATGGGAACGGCAAATGCTGAAATTTTAAACGAACCGAACCCAAAGAACACAACGAGCCATGCGGTTATGGTTGTGCCGATATTTGCGCCAAGCGTTACACCGACCGACTGCTGCAAGGTCATAAGCCCCGCGTTCACAAAGCCCACTTCCATGGCTGTGGTTGCGCCAGATGACTGAATGATGAACGTAAGAACCAGGCCTGTCAGAAAACCCAGGAAACGGTTTCCCGTCATAAACCCGAGGGCGGTCTGCAAGCGCGCACCGGCACTTTTCTGAATGCCGTCACTCATCATTTTCATTCCATAGAGGAGGAATGTGATACTTCCTATTAGCTGGAGTATGGTAGATATAATGCTCACAATGATTTTATTGTACAAAAACCCACGTACTTGTTCAAGGCGCACGGCGTGGCAGCCGCTCATCCGGGGCTTTGGAACCCATTCACGCAGAAAACCTGTGCTGCGGAACAAACGGCTCAGGAACTGAGTTTCTGGGCTGCGTCTCGGCATATGGCCGCCGTCTGCCGGTCTCCGATGCGTTCATATGCATCTGCCATTTTGTGCAGAAAAAAGGTGTCATCCGTTTTTCCGAAGCGCAGATCCAGCGCACGTTCCCAGGCGTCAATCGCAAGCTCGTCGTTCATCTGGCCTTCAATGTTGTTGCGCAGAACGTGCCGTGCCAAATCTTTGACTTCAGGAAAAAAAAACTTGAAATATTCGTATGAAAATTCCATTTTGATGATTTGGTCGAGCAGAATCACCGCGTCATAATATTCACGCCGCAATACCAGTTCTTCCGCAAGAATAAAACCGTAGTCCATAAAATCTTCGCGGGTAAACCACTTGGAAAGCTTAAAATGAACGCGGGTCATGTTCATGCGCTTGTATTCGGCCACGGCGCTGTCTTCGCGGTTGTGCAGCAAATCAAACAGAATCAGGCGCGCACGGCTTTCGTCATCGTCACGTTCAAGCAGCCATTCGCGGTAGTCAAAAGTATGCGTCTGTTTTTTTTTCGTAAAGTTGAAGTCGCCGGTTCTTTTTTTTGAACGGCGCATTTCGTCAAACAGCATGCGTGATTTTTCGTCGGAAAGCGTTTTGTATGCATCGAGCAGTTCCCGGAATGCATCTGATTCCGAATGTGTTATGTCAGGATGAAGAATCTTGGCTTTTTTTCTGTAGGCCCGCCTGATTTCTGCGGCGCTCGCAGATGGTGCCACTCCTAAAATCTGGTAACAGTCGCGCATAACTTTTGCGGCCAGTATAGCCGCTTTTTTCAAAATATGCAACGCGGAAGAATTGTGGCGCACGGATATGGCTCTGCCTGGTATAATTGCATGTCAGAAAATAATCTGATACAATGCATGGGCCGTGTGCAAGCCCATGTGGAAGGTTCCGTCCGCAGTCGGTACCAGCGCCTTTCACCAGGTAAAAATCATTATGTTTTTGAGGACGTTATGGCAGACCAAAAAGAAGTGTTCCGTGCAATCGTCATGGCGGCGGTGCTGCAATACAAGGCAGAAAAAGAAATCGCAGATAATATTGACAAAGAACTCATTCATGTTGAAAATCCGCCCAAGCCCGAGCTGGGAGACCTTGGCGTTCCTATGTTTCCGTTTGCAAAAATCTTCCGAATGGCTCCTCCTGCCATTGCCGGTGAGCTTGTGCGTCTGATCCAGTCTTCCATTGCTGAACAGAAGCCTCTGGGCGGATATGACGCAGGCTCGTTCGGTACATTTGCGGCCGTTGGGCCGTACGTCAATGTCAAGCTGAACAAAGCCTCCGCCGTTGCAGACATCCTGCGCACGATTGTTAAGCAGGGCGAAGACTATGGTTCATTCGATTCCAACGGAACCAGGCCGTGCGAAGGCCGTCGTGTCATGGTGGAATATTCAAGCCCGAACACAAACAAGCCGCTCCATCTGGGCCACATGCGAAACGATGCGTTGGGCGAAAGCGTAAGCCGCATCCTGAAAAAAGCAGGGGCCGAAGTTTTCCGCGTGAACATCATAAACAATCGCGGAGTGCACATCTGCAAGTCTATTCTTGCCTACCAGCTGTTCCACGAGCCCAAAGGCGAAACACCCGAATCCCTGCACATGAAGGGAGACCATTTTGTAGGGCAGTGCTATGTTGAATTTGACCAGTACGCAAAAGAGCATCCGGAAGCCTTGCAGCAGGCGGAGGAGCTGTTGGTAGCCTGGGAGCACAGCGCGCCCGGCGAGCCGCTGTACGACCTGTGGCAGAAAATGAACGGCTGGGCCATTGAAGGCGTAAAGAAAACCTACGAACGGACAGGCGTTGGATTTGAAAAGCTGTACTTTGAAAGCGACACGTATTTAAAAGGCCGTGAAGAAATCCTTGCAGGTCTGCGGAAGGGCATTTTCTTTAAGGCGGAAGACGGTTCTGTGCGCGTAAACGTAACGGAAGCCGTTGGAAAAGGCAAAGACGGCGAAGACCACGAAAAAGTTCTGCTCCGAAAAGACGGAACATCCGTGTACATCACCCAGGACATCGGCACGGCGATTTTCCGCCATTCGGACTGGGCATTTAACCAGCTGGTTTATGTAGTGGCTAGCGAACAGATTTTCCATTTCAAGGTGCTGTTCTATATTCTGAAAAAACTAGGCTTCGACTGGGCTGAAAAACTGTACCATTTGAGCTATGGCCTGGTAAACCTTCCTTCAGGCAGGATGAAAAGCCGCGAGGGTACTGTGGTAGATGCGGACGATTTGCTCGACAGCCTCCATGCCGACGCGCTCAAAGCCATCACAGAACGTGGACGCGATGATGCTGTTGGAAATCCCGATGAAGTCGCGGAAAAAGTTGCGCTTGGTGCCCTTCACTATTACCTCTTGCAGATAACGCCCATAAAGGACATGCTGTTCAATCCTGAAGAAAGCCTTTCGTTTACAGGCAACACGGGGCCGTATCTCCAATACATGGGGGCGCGGATTGCATCAATCGTGCGCAAAGCCCATGCCCAGGGAATAAATGCTGAATCAAGCGATGCCGTGCTTTCGGCACTGGTTCACGAAAGTGAATGGGCGCTTGTAAAAGAGCTGGGGAAATTCCCTGAAGTTGTTGCAAAAGCCGCAGACTCTCTCGACCCCAGCCTTGTGGCCCAGTACCTGTACGATGTGAGCAAAAGTTTCAGCGTGTTTTACCGTGACTGCCCGATTCTTTCGATTGCAGCGGAACAGCCTGACTGTGCACGCGCCCGGCTTTTGCTTGCCCAGTGCACCCACACCGTTTTAAAAAGCGCCATGCATCTGGTGCTGGTGCCCGCGCTGGACAAAATGTAAAAACCGCCGCCGGTGGTGTGCCTACACCCTGGCGACCTGCTGCCATGTGCCGTCGGGAAGGCGCAGTTCGTGCGGTTTGAACTGCGCCTTGTAGCTCATCTTTTTGCAGTCTGAAATCCAGTAGCCCAGATAATACCAGCGGATTTTCTGCTGCTGGCACCAGGCGATTTCATTCAGAATACTGAACGAACCGAGACTGCGCTTGAGATTTTCAGGTGAAAGGTCGTAGTAAAAATAATTGGAAGAAACGCTGTTTTCCGCAATGTCAATCATGCTGCATGCAACCAGAATATCACTGGCGTAATAGTCAAAATTCTGCGTGCCTGCGTAAATTGGTTTTTCAAAAAACTCGCCTGTCCACTGGTTGCATAGCCCGTTCATTGAAGCTACCATATTCTGCACATCGTCAATCGTTTCTGCGTCATGCTCTGCTTCCGACTGGTGACGTTTGTTGTATTCACGCATGACTTGTATTTTTTTTGCAGTGATAAAATCTTCGGGCTGTTTTGTTACGCGCATGTCAATGTCTGCATTCCGTTTTAAAAGCTGGCGCTGCCGTTTTGTAAAAGTGAACTGAGTTGTGTCTATTCTGATGGGAATGCATTTTTTGCACTGCGGACAGACATTGCGGTACAGCAGGGTGCCGCTACGCCTGAACCCCTGCGAAAGCAGGTCAGCGTAAAGCATAAGCTGCGCACTTTCTTCTGAAACAAAAAGCGGAGTGCCTAGAAGGTGTCGTGCCGTTTTTCCGCTTGGAAACTGATATATTTCCAATTGCGACATGCGGTCTGAAAAATAGCCACACTGTACTGTTTCCAGCTCCTGTTCCTCATCATGGATATTCATGCTGTAAGCATATAGAAAAGCTTTTATTGTGGCAACAGCGCACGGTGTCAATGCAGGCACTCTTGCCGCATAAGCGGGTGCGGCCTGAATACCGCGCAAAGATAAAAGCGCGTGTACACATGTTAAAACTTGAACGGAATACGGCGCAACGGAGAACCGAAAACGCCCGGGAACACCCCGGGCTTTTATGTCCGCGCTACCGGCAGATACGTTCTTCGCATTCCTTGTACAGCGATGCTGTTTTTGCCACGATGTCTGCGGGAATTTCCTTTATGCTGGAGTCGCCGGCAAGATTGTGGTCTTTGAGCCAGTCGCGCACAAACTGCTTGTCATAGCTTGCGGGGCTTGTGCCGACTTTGTAGGTGGCGGCATTCCAAAATCTGCTTGAATCTGGCGTGAGAACTTCGTCTGCAAGCACGAGGTTTCCATTTTCATCAAGACCAAATTCAAACTTGGTGTCCGCGATGATGATTCCGTTTTTGGCCGCATGGTCGTAACATTTTTTGTACACGGCGAGCGCGGCCTGTTCAATCTTTGCCCCCAGGTCGCACCCAAGGTCGTCTTTCATCTGCTGAAGTGTCACGTTGATGTCGTGGCCTTCTTTTGCCTTTGTGCTGGGCGTTACAATCGGTTCTGAAAGCTTTTCGGCCTGCTGGTATTCTTTTTCAAACTTGTGGCCCAGAAAGGGTTCGCCTTTTTTATAAGCTTCGTACATCGAGCCGAACATATACCCGCGCACAATCACTTCATATGGAATCATGTTGAGCTTTTTTACAAGAATGGTGCGGCCTTCAAATTCAGCTTTATTGAATTCAGACGGCATGTCTTTTAATTCGCTTGAAACCATGTGATTCTTTACGATTTCTTTTGTGTAATTGAACCAGAAATTTGAAAGCGCATTCAAGACTTTGCCCTTGTCGGGGATGAGTGTGGGAAGAATCACATCGAATGCAGAAATGCGGTCCGTGGTGACAATCACCATTGTGCCGTCTTCGACATCATAGACTTCACGGACTTTGCCGCTGATGATTTTTTTCATGCGTGGTGCCTCCTTGCTTTTGCGGTACAATTTTACCATGTTGCGCCGCGAGGGGCAAGCGCAGAACAGCTGGCAGTAAAATGAAATCCGTGCGCCGCAATTTTTGCCTTTATACTTGACTGACAGAATGAGTTTCTGTATAATAGGGCAAAACACGACGCTGGGTAGAGCAGTTGGCAGCTCGTCGGGCTCATAACCCGGAGGCCGCAGGTTCAAGTCCTGCCCCAGCTATACACCCTGCTGCAATCACTGCTTGCGGCAGGGTTCCGCATAGAACAAAAAATCCATATACCAACAGATATTTCAGCAAAAAAGATTTTGAATCCCTTGTGAACATTCCAAAGCAGCTTGCAGATTCTTTTTAAGATTTGAAAATCCCGTCGGCTTGCTTTTGCCAACCAAGACACATGAACTGCACAGCCCCATGCCGGTTGCGTTCCTGCCTGACCAGCTTTTCCTGCCGTGCGCGTACCTGTAGCCATGCCGCAAGCTCTGCCACGTTGCCTGCCCGCTGCAAAAAAAAGCGGCCTCCTCAGCACGCGAAAGCTGCGGAAGTGTGAGCGCAGCCATGCGCAGACGCGAGAAGCCCAAAAACACACCGGGAAAGCCATGCGCAGGCGCGAAAAGCCCGAAAACGCACCGGGAAAGCCATGCGCAGACGCGAAAAGCTTGAAAACACACCGTGGAAAGCCATGCGCAGACGCGAGAAGCCCAAAAACACACCGGGAAAGCCATGCGCAGACGCGAGAAGCCCGAAAACGCACCGGGAAAGCCATGCGCAGACGCGAAAAGCCCGAAAACACTCCGTGGAAAGCCATGCGCGGACGCGAAAAGCCCGAAAACGCACCGGGAAAACCATGTGCGGACGCGAGAACCCCGAAAACGCACCGTGGAAAGCCATGCGCAGACGCGAGAAGCCCAAAAACACACCGGGAAAGCCATGCGCAGACGCGAGAACCCCGAAAACACACCGGGAAAGCCATGCGCAGACGCGAGAACCCCAAAAGCACATCGGGAAAGCCATGCGCAGACGCGAAAGGCCCGAAAATGCACCGTGGAAAGCCATGCGCGGACGCGAGAACCCCAAAAACACACCGGGAAAGCCATGCGCAGGCGCGAAAGGCTTGAAAACACACCGTGGAAAGCCATGCGCGGACGCGAGAACCCCGAAAACGCCCCGGGAAAGCAATGCGCAGACGCGAAAAGTCCGAAAATACACCGGGAAAGCCATGCGCGGACGCGAGAAGCCCAAAAACGCACCGGGAAAGCCATGCGCGGACGCGAAAGGCTCGAAAACGCACCGAAGAATGTGTTGGGAGTGCTACCGAAAGTTAGAAACACGCCAAGACGAGCCGCGAAAGTTCCTTAGGAAGGCAAAAACAGGCCAAGGCAGGCCGCAAAAGTTCCTTGGAAGGCAAAAACAGGCCAGGGCAGACCGCAAAAGTTCCTTGGAAGGGCAAAAACGAGCCAAGACAGGCCGCGAAAGTTCCTTGAAAGGCAAAAACAGGCCAAGGCAGACCGCAAAAGTTCCTTGGAAGGCAAAAACAGGCCAAGGCAGACCGCGAAAGTTCCTTGGAAGGCGGAAACAGGCCAAGGCAGACCGCAAAAGTTCCTTGGAAGGCAAAAACAGGCCAAGGCAGACCGCGAAAGTTCCTTGGAAGGCGGAAACAGGCCAAGGCAGGCCGCGAAAGTTCCTTGAAGGGCGAAAACATGTCAAGACGGATAAAATTTCCGCCAAATGTCCGCGAGGTTTTCTGTTTGGCGGCAGGGATGGCTCTATGTCGGCCAGTTCCGGCGAGTGCCGTGTGCTTGTCTTTTTCTTTTGGACTTGCTATAAAAGCTTATGGAATTCTCTTTGCCATGCGAGATTCTGCAAAAAAGCGTGCGCAGGTTTTGTGCCGTTTTTTTTGCAGCGACTGTGTTCTTTATGATTCCAGAAACATTGTGCGCGGAAACCCCAGGCTCTGCCATGCACAGTATTTTTTCTTTGGATCTCGGCTACCTTGGAACCGGGCTCAAAAACAACGGCTGGGGCCTGGGCTTTTCTTACGAGACGGAAGTGATGCGCTACCTTGCTTTTAAGGGTGGACTTTCCCACATGACCCTGAACCCCACCGACTTGAACATGATTGTCATAACGGTTGGCGCCCAGCTTGAAGCGCACTTCTATCCGTTTGGACGTGGACTTGACTGGCTGTATGTGGGCGCTGGAAGCGGCACGGATTTTATTATATACAAAAATGATTCCGGCCCAGGCGGAAGGCAGCGCGACTTTCTGGCCACCGTAATAGGCAAAGTCGGCTGGAAACAAAATTTCTTTGGCTATGTGATGGCGGACATGTTCGTGGGCTACAAGTTTCCCATAAACAAAGCCACAATCGATTTTAGCAATGCAATCACAAGGCACGGGCTTGAGTACGGCATCAAGCTCCGTTTGAATCTTCCTGTGATTGCTAAACGCATCTTCAAAAGGCGTGTCAAGGCAAAGCCGGAACCTGCCGAGCCTTTGCCGCCGGAAGATGGAAGCCCTCGGCTTGGGTCAGACTGAAGCTGCGCCTTGATTCGGGCTGAAATAAAATGAATGCGGCATCGGATGCGAAAAGCAGCCCCCTCGTTTAGCCCACGGAACAATGCCGCTTTTAAACGCCTTGCCGCCCCACGCAGCGGACACAGGCTGCCCATAATGTTTCCGGCAGTACACGGGGATGATTTGTGCATAAAGGGCATATACCCCACTTCTGCAAAGCCAGCCCTGGCTTGAAGCCTTGCTGAACACGGGGGCAAAGTGTACGTTTAAAATCTGCGTAGAAATACCGCCGCTTATTTTAACTCCGAGTTTTTTCAAAAGTCGGTTATTGGCTGCCGTTTCTTATTTTGTTGCTGGAAATACAGGAAAGCCATGCACTTTCGGCTGCGGAATTTTAGCAATCAAAACGCACTCGGCAAAGTCTAAAGATTTTTTATCACTACCCGGTTATCAAATTTCAGAAAAATCATACCCCGATGCTGGCGTCGGGGTGTGTTGATTTTGTTTTTGGCAAAGCCTGCCGCCATGTGCGGCCTATTCAGCTTCGCATGATTCAATCCGTTCCATGAATGAATCTATTTCAGCGGAAATGCGTTCCATGAGAACCTGTTTTTCCTGCCTTATGAGCGACTTCTGCTGGCTTGACGGCGAGAACAAATCCACCGTGTCAATCTGGAGCGCGTCCGCGAGCTTTTCTATCATCTCCACGGACGGAAACTGCCGCTCAGCCTCGATTTTGGAGATGTAGTTGGCCGCGCTGCCCGTCTTTTCCGCAAGGTCAATCTGCGACAGGCCGAGCGCCTTGCGCCGCGACTTCATGTTGTAGGACAAAACACTTCTGATATTCGTCATATTCAAAACTAATAGGAATGATTCTTTGGATAATCATACGATATTCAATCGATTAGGTATTTACAACAATCTTTTAATGCGATAAAATGCTGAAAAATTGCAAAAATTAGACTTAATAAATCTAATATTGCGAATAAAAACAGCTTGGAGGAATTCAGCATGAAACCTACAAAACAGACGGGTCGTGGCATTGCGCTTGCGACGGTATTTGTGGCGGGGCTTACCGCATTTGTTGCGGGCTGCCAGACAACGGTGCCTGTGTCTTACACGGAGCCGGCAAAATTTGACATGAACGGTGTGAGCATGGTGGGAATTGTTTCCAGCAATAACAAGTCCGGAGATGCCGAGGTGACAACGTACATTTCTGACTACATTTCTGGCGTGCTAAAAGGAACAGGGAGATATTCTATTGCAAGCCCCGAGGAAATGGCTGGAGTGATGCCATGGCTTTTGCAGCAAAGTCTTCTGCGCGACGGCATAGAAATAAGCGCCGCTGATTTGGCGCAAGAATACGATGACAATGAAGTGCGGGCGGACGGAAAATATGACGGAAAATTCCTGAAAGTATCGGGCACGGTCACGGACTTCAAGGCGGGGGCGGTCAGGCTGGGGGTCGGCAACAATTCTGTCGATGTGTACATGGCAAAATCCGAGACCGAAAAAGTCGCCGCGCTCAACAAGGGCGACACAATAACCGTGGTCGGAAGATGCTCAGGTCTTAAGCCTCCTTATTCTGACGGCATAAACGAAATTCTTGAAATCCTTGGCGGAAGCGGCAGGCACATCAATCTTTCTTACGGCGCAAAGTTCTACATTCAGGAATACACCGGGCCGGTCGATGCCGTGCTCACACACAACTACACCGGTTCTGAATCGTTTGAATCCCAGCAGACAAAGAAACCTGAGAAGGCTCAAGACGGCACAACACTCAAAGATGCCGAGGGAAAGACCGTCTACAAGCTTGTAACTGAATACAGAAAAGTTGTGTCTGTGACTGTAGCCTATGCTCTTGAAAACACACGCGACGGGTCATTGCTTGGCAAAGGCTCTGAATCCAACAAATTGACAAGCAACTATGCAGAAAAACAATCAGATTTGACTCCAACCTCCTACATGATTTCTTCCGCACTGAAAAAACCTCTTGAAAAAATCAAGAGCGACATGGTGCCCACGCAGCGCAGTCTTTCGCTTAAACTCGCGAAATCCGACACGCAGAACAAAGAGTTGAAAGCCGCGCTCAATGAAGCGAACAAGCTGGTCAAGGCAAAGCAGTATTCCTCTGCCGCGGATGCCTACGGCGAAATCTACGCGGACACAAATGACTTTTCGGCGGGATACAATCAGGCGGTGCTCACGGAAGTTGCGCACGGCACGGAGCAGGCCCTGGTTTTGATGGAGGCGCTGGCAAAAGTCAGCGACAGGCCGGAAGTCCAGTCCATGCTCGTGGAAATGCAGGGGCGAAACTCTGCGAACAAACGCGCGGCTGAGCAGATGAAGAACTAGCAAAAAGGTACGTCAGAATGGTTATGATTGAAACGACGCAGCGATGCAGATTGACTTCGGTAACGCTCCTCCTGGTATACGCTGCCATATGCGTGGTGAGCTGCACCGTTGAAACTCGGTTCAGTTCTGGTTCTGACGTGCCTGACACTTACAAAGAATTCCAAGCCGCGCTTGCAGATGCGGACGGCGGTACAAGCCCTGACGACCCGGTTTTTGTTGCGTTTGGCGGCACGGAAACTGTGTTGGCATTGTATGCGGCCATCGCGCGGGCGGGAAAGTATGTCAGCCTTGATCTTTCTGAAAGTTCCGTAACGGGCTTCGGAGACGGCGACCCGTCAAGTCCGCTGGGAATGTCTTTTATCGTCTCTGTTGCGCTGCCGAACAACCTTTCGCGAATCGGACGCAAGGCGTTTGAAGGCTGCGTGAACCTGCGCAGAGCCGTTATTCCGGATTCCGTTACGGAGATTGGCGAGTATGCGTTCCACAGCTGCCTGTCGCTTGAGAGCGTAACAATCCCCGAAAACGTGGACTACATCGACCGGTCTGCCTTTTCGGGATGCGAAAACCTCTGCGCCGTGCATCTCATGGGCTACACGCGCATTGCCGACATCACGGTGTTTCCGGGCGGAGCAAAGTTTCGGGAAGTGGCGGCGCTCTCGGGAACTTCCGAAGACGGCTCGTATGTGGCGGTGCGGGGCACATATATGCGCAGCGGAACGGAATGGAGCGGCCCGTAAGCCGTTCGGTACATACCATTCATTTGCAAACACTTTCGGCAGGGCTTCAAGCTGGAGGCACGGTATGTACCCTTTCCGCACAAACCAAACACGTTTGCGTTGCATACGTACAATGCGTCAAAAAAATTGAACGCCGAAGCTTCCTTAAAAACTATATCCTTGCAGGAGAATTTTATGAAACATTTTTATACTCTAAAGAAATTGACGACCGTTGCACTGTCCATCTGCCTTGCGGCAGGAATGCTGTTCTGCGCCACCGGCTGCAAGACCGACGACGAGCCAAGCAGCACAATATATGAATATAAGGACAGCTCGTACTCGTATACCGACAAATACTATCTGTATGATGACGGGACTTATAAACGGGTATATTCAGATGCCGCCAATAATACGGGCATTGTATTGGAAAAAGGTTCGTATGCAAAAAGTTCATCATCGGTCACTTTTTATGTGGACAAATGGACTGAGGTTTGGCCAGATTATGCTACTAACTACGGAATTATTTTAGGCCAATATACTGGTTCTTTGAGTGGTAACTATTTGACCATTTCTTATTATTCCGGCAAAAAATACGGAAAAAGGTAGAACCGTACAGGGCTTTTAAGAGCACTCCCGAGGCTTGTCCGGCGCGTTTCCGGCCTTCGGGAGCACTCTCGCGGCTTTCCACGGCACGTTTTCAGCCTTCGGGAGCACTCCCGTGGCTTGCCCGGCGCGTTTCCGGCGTTCAAAAGAACTTTCGCGGCTCGCCTTGGCGCGTTTTCGGCTTTCAAAAGAACTTTCGCGGCTTGCCTCGGCGCGTTTCGGCCTTCAAAAGAACTTTCGCGGCTTGCCTCGGCGCGTTTCGGCCTTCAAAAGAACTTTCGCGGCTTGTCTTGGCGCGTTTCGGCCTTCAAAAGAACTTTCGCGGCTTGTCTTGGCGCGTTTTCTGCCTTCAAAAGATCTTTCGCGGCCTTCCCGAATCTCCCTTGCGCGGCTCTCGGCAATGTGGACAAGCTCCCGCTCCCCCACCTCGCACTCTAAGGCTTCCTCGATGAATTCTTCCCGCGTTTTTCCAATCTCTTTGGCAATCTTGTCAACCACCCGCACGAGCGTCGCGTCAAGCTGAACGGTAACAGGCATTGTCATTTGCGCCTCCTTGCTGGCTGATATATTGTAAGTATCGCAGAATATAGGCGCGCAGTCAATCAGAATTGGCACTCGCGGTGATTACGTGCCGCCCGCTGACAAAAAGACCGTGCAAACGCGCGGCGCATCTTTGGCGTTGTTTGTGTGCTACAGCCTCCTTTGCGGAGCACGAGGCGAGTGCGGCAAGCGCGGCGAGCACCGCCAGCAGTTCAGTAATCTTTCTCATATTTTCCTTCGGATATGTTCAAAAGTGAGGCCGCGTATACAGGCTTGGGCGCGGAGTGTCAAGGTTACCCGCCTGCAAAAAAAAACGCCCAGAAGAACGGAGGTACTTCCGGGCTGGAGTTTCTGCAAACCGTGCGGCTCACATAAGTTAATTCCTTGTAGTGCGGAAATTATTATGTATATTTATTCGTTGTCGTCTTCATCGTAGTGCGGATGTCTGCTGAGCCATATCCGCTGTTATTTTGGGGCACAAGCGATGTCGTTCCCAGTAAGTCATAAATAATATAATCTTGTGCGGTATGTGCCGCATTCTCAGCATATATCAATTCTATTATCCGTCTGCGCATGGATTTTCCCAACGTGCAAACTTCTATACAATCATTTCGGAAATTATTATGTATATTTATTCGTTGTCGTCTTCATCAAGTTCGTCATCAGTCGTCGCAGGGTCTTCTCCGTAAGGCACTTTTACGAACTTCGTCTCGTCGATTTGCCTTTGCAGCCCTTTGTCAAGCCGGAACCTGACATTCCGATTTCTGATGTCCTTTATTGATGTCTCCTTCGGTGTGTCCCGTACCGCGCTAGAAAGCGAGAGCCGGAAAGAACCGAATCCATCAAACTCAACGATACCTCCTTTTGCCACATGTGTAACAAGCTCATGTTTGAGCACATCTAGTACTGCTGCAACATCCGCCCTGTTCACCGAAGAACTTCGCGAGATGTTCTCCGACATGTCGTCCAAAGTAACTTTGTACGCATAGAACGGCACGAGCCGGTACTTAATCACCTCGGGATTCCGAGGGTCAACACTTTTTACTACTTTTACTTTCATAGTAATTCTCTCTTTGAAACCAAGAAATGCTATCTATACGATGCCTCCGTTCATCCTTGTTTCAGGTATGTTTGCGCCGGACGCCCCTCCACAGAGAGTCGCAACCCGGTCAGCATCTAGTATATCACCATCTGATACAGAATGCAAACTTTTTTCTCAAAAAAACGATTTTTTTTCGTATATGGCCGCCAAGTATAACCAACCGACTTGCGCACAACGGGAACGTTCTCATTGCCCATTGGAAACGTTTCCGATACCCTGTTGAGAACGTTCTCACACCACATTGGGAACGTTCCCGTTGTCCGTTGGGAACGCTCCCGATGCCTTGCCATAACGTTTCCACCAGCTGCCGCAACGGACAAACGCCGAAAAAAAAACGCCATGCGCTCAGCGAACGTACGGCGTGTCTTTGATATGTTTGCGCATTATTCTTTATGCAGGACGGGATAGATGTCCTTTGTGCCGTCAATCAGTTTCCAGCTGACCCAATAATCGCCCACGAGGTCTTCAATTGTATTGATGTCGCGGTCGAGCATGGCGTAAAGCTGCGGAGTCGCGGAACTGTAAAGCTTGTAAACAATCCATACATTACCTGCTGAATCCTTGGAAAGAGAAAACAAACTGGTGGAAGAAAAATCTCTGGCCTCTATTTTAACCCAGTTTTTATGTTCTTCTAAATATGATAAATTGTAAAAACTATGAAATATAATAGAAAAAGCCGCGCAACCGCGCGGCTTTATGCTTTTCTGTGACGTTACTTCTTCTTCCCCATCAGGTAGTCCGCCACCGCCTCATACGCCGGAATCGAAACGGGGTCGATGTACTTGTTGGACGAGAGCGGATTGGAGGCGAAGCGCACGATGACCATCTCCGCCGCGGGGTCGATGTAG
>JAFLSN010000017.1:27219-52018 GCA_022510905.1 Treponema sp. | reverse complement strand
TAAATCCAGCCTGTCCGGACAAAGACGAGCTTGTGGCCGCCTGCGTTTTCACCACGCGCATACTTGGCTATGTGAACGCGCCGGCCATGTTCCAGCGCGTGGTGAGCAGGACATGGAATGTGTCTGTGGACTATTCCCGCTACGAAATCCGGCGCACAGAGCTCATGCGGAACCTTGACGCCGCGGGGATTTCTTACGCGCGGCCCGAGGGTGCCTTCTACCTATGGTGCAAGGTGCCGGAACGCTTCGGTGGCTCCGACATGGATTTCTGCGACCACTTGAAGCGCTTTTTGATTCTGGCTGCGCCCGGCTCCGGTTTTGGCGGCCCCGGCTGGTTCCGGCTTGCCTACTGCGTGAGCGAGGAGAGCATTGTCAATTCTCGTGCGGCATTTATTGCTGCCATGGAATCGCTTTAGCAGGAAAAGTGCGGCCGTTCAGCATGGCTTTGGAGGGAAAGATGATGCACTGAGACAGTCGCGGAACATAAGCCGAGGCTTTTTTCCGCTGGTTTGCGTCGCAAACTTTAATATCAGGTGCCGCCGCTCATTCTGTTGGGGGCGGCGTAAAAAAAACAAACGGAGCCGGAAAGTTCAGGCTGTTTTTTGGGAGGAATTGACATGAAAATCTTGATGGTAACAGCGGAGGCGGTTCCCTTCGCAAAAACCGGCGGGCTTGCCGACATGGTGAGTGCGCTCTCGATCGAGCTGGTGCGGCAGGGCCATGATGTAAAAATCGTGATGCCGCGTTACTACAAAATTGACCGCAAAAAGCTGAATCCGCTCTCAGGGCCGATGGCGGTTGCGGCAGGGCAGGTTGAGGCGTGGACCGCCGTTTACGAAACCACCATGCCGGGGTGCGACAGGCTGCACGTGTATTTCATTGACCACGAGCAGAGCTACGGCCGCGACGGTGTGTACGGCAGCAAGTCCGAGCCAGACTTCCACGACAACCCGTACCGTTTTGCAGTTCTTTCGCACGGCGCATTCCAGCTGTGCCGCAAAATCGGCTGGTATCCGGACATCGTGCATGTCCATGACTGGTCGGCCTGCCTTGCGGCTGTGCTTACCAAACACGTGTGCCGCTACTGCGGCTTTGAAAACACAGCGAGCGTGCTTACCATACACAACCAGGGCTACCAGGGCCAGTACGGAAAAGACCAGTTCCCGGCGCTCGGCATAGACTGGGGCCTCTACTACGGAGCAGGATTTGAGCATGAAGGCGGAATCAACCACCTGCAGGCGGGCATTTCTTCCGCGGACATGATTACCACCGTTTCGCCCACCTATGCGCACGAAATCCAGACTGCGGAAGGCGGCTTTGGCATGGACGGACTTCTCAGGGTGCGCCACGATGTAATTCGTGGAATCCTGAACGGCGCTGATACGCGCGAATGGAATCCCGCCGTGGACAAGCGCATTCCCGCAAACTATTCAATACAGGATATGAGCGGAAAGGCTGTATGCAAGGCCGAACTGCAGAAACGCATGGGCCTCGAAGTGAATCCCGACATTCCGCTGGTGGGAATTGTCACGCGCCTTGCTGACCAGAAAGGCATCGCGGAAGTGTTCGCGCCAACTTACGGGTCGGCCTACCAGATGTGCACGGAGATGAACTTGCAGTTTGCCGTGCTCGGAAGCGGCGAGAAATGGTGCGAGCGAGAGATCAACGAATTGCAGTCAAAGCTTCCCAACCTGCGCGCCTACATCGGTTATGACGAAACTCTTAGCCACATGATAGAGGCGGGCAGCGACTTTTTCCTCATGCCGAGCAGGTATGAACCCTGCGGCCTGAACCAGATTTATTCCATGCTGTACGGAACGCTTCCAATAGTGCGCCGCACAGGTGGGCTTGCCGACACCGTTGAAAACTACAACCAGGAAACAGGAGAAGGAACCGGCTTTACGTTCGACGCCCTCACGCCACGTGCCGTCTTTGACACTGTGGGCTGGGCTGTGTGGGCCTATTACAACAAAAAAGGCGATATCCAGAAAATGCAGAAACGCGGAATGCAGAAGCAGTTCGGCTGGAACCTTGCTGCGGAAGGTTACCTTTCTGTGTACAAGGAAGCCCTTAAGCGCGGCTGCAACCGCGACTACACCGACTGAATGTTGGGCGCGTAATGCCAAAGCCGAACGGAACCGTATTCCTGCGCGAAGCGGTTCCGTTTTTTATGAGAGATCCTCTGTTCCATTGTGGATACGCAGCGTCATCGCCTTTTCCAAGGTCGTGGCGTTATGCGTCAGAATGTGAACCACCGGCCGTCCATGGTAAGGTACCAGTCGGCAAGAAGCGAAGGGTTTTCAGGGCTGTACCAGGAGAGGCTTCCGTCCCGGTTCAGGATTGCGGTGCGGGTTTCCGTGCTCTGGATTTTCTGCGGTATTGAGGCGGAGCGATTGTATTTCACGCTTCGGAGCGTGCTCGTGTTGATGGCATATACCTGGGTCTGCCCCAGGTTTGTAAACAGGTATCTTCCGCCGAGCACCGTAAACGCGGTGGGATCCTCGTATGCAATCTGGAGCAGGGTTGTGGCTTTTCTTTCTTTTATGCTGAACGAAAACACTTTTGTGACCTGGTTTCCGCCCTGTGGGGTTATGACAATGCCGTAGAACGAATCTCCTTTGTGCCGGCTTTCATAGCTCAGGGAAAACACCACGTTGCCGCCCATGCTCACAGGCACTGTCTCGCCTGTGGCCGGGTTTACGCACAGGAGCGGCGTGTCCGTGTCGGACATGTCTGTTTTTGCCACATACAGCTCGGTGTTTTCCGTGAGGATCGCGTCCTGGACGGATGTGCCTGAATATACGTCGGAATAGGTCCGCGTCTCAAGGTCATATATCCCTACCGACGTGTTTCCCTGCACGCACACCAGCTTTGACCCGAACAGCGAAAGTCTCTGCACCGTGTTTTTGGGCGTAAACAGGGTGGCAGGGGCTTCGTTTCCGTTTGAGAGTGAAAGTTCTTGCACTGCCTTTTTTGTTCCCCGCGTCCAGAGTATGGCGCTGTCCTTGTAGCGGATGAGGTTTTTGTGCGCGGGGTTTGTGCCGAGCATCTCCGGGCTGCCCTTGTCATACGAAGAGCGGAACAGTGCCGTCTGTGTCAGAAAATAAAAGTCGGAGCTGTCGCAGTTGATGTCAAAAATGCGGTCGTACATCTTTTCTGTGAGCGATAAAAGTCCGTGCAGCTCGGATTCAGGCACGTCGGTCATTGTGTAGATGTTGCCGGATGCGGTGCCCAGCATGACAGTCCTGTTGTTTTTTGCCGCCGCAGTAAAACTGTCCGAGCCGGGTATGCCGGTGAAGCGCTTTACCACGGCCGGGGCCTGAGGTGCCTCAAGGCTCGCGGACTGGGAGTTGAGCCGCTCATAGAGCTCTTCATTTGTGACGAGCCTGAGTTCATAATTCCGTCCGTCGAACGTGGTGTAGTAAAGGCCTTTTTCGTCAGGCGCACGGGAGCTGAAAATGAAAGGCGAGCTGGCCGCATACTGCGCGACTGTTTTTCCCGATGTGGCGTCAACCACATATACCGTGTTGTCTTTTACCCCCGCCAAAAAGCGGTTTTTATATTCCCCCGAACCGAATATGAGCGACTGGCCCAGCGCGGCTTCCGTGGCAAATTTGTGCAGCTGCTGCCAGGTCTTCATGCTGTAGTATAGGATGGAGCCTCCTGGCGAATACATGAGCACGCTTTTTTCGCTGCTTGCCGTGCGCATGGCCGACACCACGCTCGTGTTCAGCCTTTTTGCCACGCTGCCGGACTGTGCGTTCAGCACATAAAGGCCGTTCACAGCCGATGTGCAGACAAACAGCGACGTGCCTTTTTCTGAATACGAAAGCGCCGTTACGGAGTCCGTAAAGCGTTTGGCGTATTTCCTCGTAAAGCTTTTCCAGTTCCACACGCTCACCCGGTGCACGGAAACTCCGTCCGTCTCATAGATGGCCACATCGTCATTGCCGGGATTTTTTGCCACCAGCCGAATTTCCAGATCGCTAAGCTGGTAATGATCGCCCGTTCCGTCTGTGTTCCACTTTACCAGAAAGCCGTCTCCACCTGCGGAAAAAAAATCATCGCCGCCTATTGATGAAGATTCAAGCGGAAGAAGCGCCGTTACCCGCTCTTCATGCGCCTGCGAAGATCTGTGCGCCTGCGCTGAAAGCGGCATCATGGCCGCGAGCCCCAGCCATGACGCAAGCAGTTTCTGTGATATACGCGGTGTGACTTTCATGCTGAAAACTCTCCTTGATTGATGCATCGCCGCAGGATTGTCCGTGCGGAATGTACGTGCCACGGAAACCGTGCGCCGTCTGGCCATTCCCATGCATTCATGGCCGCCGGCACCGCCTGTGCGTTTGATGGCGGTACGCATCTATTTCCGCATTATAAAGTAATGAATATCGCTTCCGATTGCAAGCGCCATCAGGGCCGCAATGCAGACCGCTCCGGCCATCTGGATGCAGTAAAGCACTTTTGGATGCATGTGCCGCCTGAAAAGCATTTCCGCCGCCGCGAACAGGATCAGGCCTCCGTCGAGCACCGGGACGGGGAGCAGGTTTGTCAAAAAAAGTGACACGCTTATTAGCGCAAGAAATTCCAGCGTGCTGACCACGCCTGAATGTATGCCCTCCGAAAATCCCTGCCGAACCGTGTCTCCCAGCATGGTGGTGATTCGTGCCGGACCTGAAAGCGCATTTGAAAGCTGCACACCCTGGAACAGTATTCCTATGCTTTTTACGGTGAGCCCCACGAGTTCGCCTGTTTTCCGCAGCCCTTCCACAAGCGCAGGACCCAGCGGACGTGGGGGGTAGAGCCGCTCCGCCACGGAGTCTGCCGATGCCACGATTCCTATCCTGCCTGAGCCTGTGGCCTTGTCAAGCGCGGTATGCACGGTGAGCGCAAGGGTTTCGCCGTTTCGTTCCAGAGTGATGGTGAGGGCTTCTCCCGGGTGCGTTCCGACATACGAGGCGATTTCGCTGAAATCCTCCATCGGCTTTCCGTTTATGTGCGTGATTGTGTCGCCTGTCTGCATTCCAGCCTCGTGGGCCGGGCTCTGCATGTCGGTGTACACTTCATCGGCCATGGTCACCGTTGTGCCGGCGCTGTAGTACGTGTAGCCGATTAGCGCCACTACCGTGAACGCCACAACGCCGAACAGCAGATTGAAAAACGGGCCTGAAAACGCGATGATGATTCTTTTGAATGGATGTGTGCCGTAGAATGAATCCTTGTCGCCGCCGATTTGCGGGCGGTTTTCTTCCAGCGCTTTTCTGTAGTCCTGCTCACCCTTCATTCCGCAGTATCCGCCCAGAGGGATTAGGGAAATCCTCCAGTCTGTGCCTCGCCATGTTTTGTGCAGCAGCACAGGGCCCATGCCCAGCGAAAAGCTTTCGACAGTTACCCCGCACCCGCGGGCGGCAAGGCAGTGGCCTAATTCATGCAAAAACACCAGAAGGCCGAGCCCCAGTATGCCGTATATGATGGTCATGGCTTTGTCCTCCCCGCTGTGCGCACGAAAGTGTCCGCGCATATCCTGGCTTTTCGGTCTGCGCTTCGGATTGCATCGAGGCTGTCGAGCTGCATGCTCCAGTCTGAGCGGAGGACCTCTTTTACGCATTCTGCAATCTGGATGAACGAAAGCGAACCGTCCATGAATGCCTGAACCGCAATCTCGTTTGCCGCATTGAACGCAAGCGGATAGGCTCCGTCTTTTTTTGCGCAGTCGTAGGCAAGCGAAAGCAGCGGGAAGTCGTCGAACCTTGGAGGAAAAAAAGTCATCGTGTGTCCTGCAAGGTCGAACGGGGGGATGGCGTTCCTTTCATGATCCGGCCACACGAGCGCCCCGAAAATAGGATGCCGCATGTCCGGATCCGAAATCTGCGCGTACAGCATGCCGTCTTTTGTGCGTACAAGCGAATGGACAAGGCTCTGCGGATGAACCACCACCTGCACCTGTTCAGCCTGTAGCGAAAAGAGCCTCACCGCTTCGATAACCTCAAGCCCCTTGTTCGCAAGGCTCGCGCTGTCTACCGTGATTTTTGGCCCCATGCGCCATGTTGGATGCTTGAGTGCGTCCTCCGTGGTCACATGCTTGAGCTGCTCCGTTGTATATTCGCGGAACGGACCGCCGCTTGCCGTAATCACCACGCCGCTGATGTTGCCGGCTCCTATGTCGTGTATCATGTTGAAAATCGCGGAATGCTCGCTGTCAACTGGCACAATGCTGGCACCTGTCCGTGCCGCAGTTTTCTGCACGAGCGGCCAGGCCATCACCACCGTTTCTTTGTTGGCAAGCGCCAAATCCATGCCGTTCTCAAGCACGCACAGGGACGGTTCAAGCCCGGCGCTCCCTGAGATGCCGTTCACGGCCATGTCCGCTCCGCAGGTGCCAACAAGATGCGCAATGCCTTCCATGCCGTCACGCGAAAACACCGTGCCCGCGCATGAAAATTCCTTGCACAGCTCCTGCACGGCCGATTGGTTTTTTCCGGCGGCAAGACCGCACACGGCGAAACGGTCGGGATGTCGTCTTACAATGTCCAGCGTTTGGCATCCGATGGAACCGGTGCAGCCAAGAACAAGCAGTTTTTTTTGCATGCGCTGCTCGCTCCGTCAGGAAAGCGGCCCGTACAGAATCTGTACCATTATGTAGTACAGGGGGGCCGCCAGCAGGATTGAGTCTATGGAATCGAGGATGCCGCCCCGCCCGGGTATTATGCTTCCTGAGTCCTTGAGTTGCGATGAGCGCTTGAAAATCGATTCCGCAAGGTCGCCTGTTTCTGCGGCAAGCGCCACAAGGACTGCCAGTGCCACCAGCTTTGAGGCGCTCCCGGAAAACACATGCGGCCACACGGCGCGGCACACGAGTCCCACTGAAACCGAACCTGCAAAGCCGCCCGCAAAACCAGCGATGCTCTTGTTGGGACTCGCTTTTACAAGCCCGCGGTTGTTTTTTCCGAAGAGCACGCCAAAAAGCCATGCGATGCTGTCGCAGAAAAACACAAGCAGCAGGAATGTCGCGATGCATGGAACGGAGACGCTGGTTCCGTTTTTAAAAAACACCGTCATGCGCGGAACGAATGAAATAAGGAACCCCGCGTACATCACGATAAAGAGGGAGCCGGACATGCGGTGAAGCGAGCCAGAGAAGTCCCGAGCGGAGACCACTTCCGCGAACAGCACGGCGACAAAGGCCACGACAAGCGCAAGATAGGCTGTGTTGCAGGCAAAAACGGGAGGCCGCCCTGCAAAAGCCGGGAACACATCGGCAAACGCGGTCGAAAGCGGCAGGAACACCGTACATGCCACAACAAACGGCCTTGGGAGCAGTTCCATGCGGTTCGCAAAAAGGTTGTACATCTCATGCGCGGCACAGAACGCGATTGCGCACACAAAAATATGCAGGGCCAGATGGTTGTATGCATGAACGCATACAATCGCAATCACCAGCGGAATGCCTATGAAAAAAGTCAGGAGGCGGGAAACGACCTTGCTCATGGGGTGCCTCCAAAGCGCCGTGTGCGGTGCTGGAATTCTGACAGGTGGGAAGAAAAATCCTCTGCCGTGTAGTCGGGCCACAGCGTGTCGGTAAAAACCAGCTCCGCATAGGCGGCCTGCCACAGCAGAAAATTGCTCAACCTGCGTTCTCCACCTGTGCGGATAAGCAGGTCCAGGTCGGGGGTCTCCAGATGGTTTGATATGTCCTGCTCTGTCGTGGTCGCAAGTGAAGGGGAGGAGACGCACAGTTTTTGCATTGCGCGCAGCAGCTCGTTTCTGGAGCCGTAGTTGATGGCAAGCGCGAGGGTGAGCCCCGTGAATGCCCGGGTTTCGGCTTCCACGGTGGCAATGTCTGCCTGCACCGCTGTGTCAAGGCCTGAACGGTCGCCAATACATCGAACCCGTATGCCGTTTTCTTTGTAGAACTGGAATTCTGCACGCAGATGCGTATGAATCAAATTCATCAGGAACCCCACTTCCTGCTGTGTACGTTTCCAGTTTTCGGTGGAAAACACGTAGAGCGTCAAATATGGAAGCCCCATGTCGGCAGCCGCTTTTGCAATGCGTTTTGCCGCGCTGAGACCTTCCGTATGCCCCTTTGTGCGCACAAGTCCGCGCTGCTCCGCCCAGCGTCCGTTGCCGTCCATGATGATGCCAACATGCCTCGGCAACGGACTTGTATTCCGTTCAGCCATGGTGCCTAGTCCATGATTTCCTTTTCTTTTGCCTCATAGACCTTGTTTATTTCGTCTATGTATTTGTCGGTAAGCTTCTGCAGCCTGTCTGTTTCGGTCTTGAGCTGGTCTTCCGTTAATTCACCCGCTTTCTGCTGCTTTTTCAGCTCGTCGTTGCCATCGCGTCGGATGTTCCGTATGGTCGTCCGGTAGTTTTCCGCAAGGCTTTTCGCCTGTTTTACCAGCTCTTTTCGGCGGTCGGCGGTGAGCGGAGGTATGGAAATGCGGATTACCTTGCCGTCGTTTGAGGGGTTAAGGCCCAGCTCGGCTTTCTGTATTGCCCTTTCAATGGCGCTGATAAGCGATTTGTCGAACGGGGAAACCACCACAAGCCGTGCCTCCGGAATGGAAACGGTTCCTACCTGGTTGAGCGGCGTGGGTGTGCCGTAATAGTCAACGCGCACTTTGTCGAACAGGGCGGCGCTTGCGCGTCCTGTTCGGATTGAGCTGTATTCATCTTTCAATGCGTTTACGGTTTTTGCCATGCGGCTTTCATTGTCTGCCATAGATTCCCCCTGCAAAACGGCATGAACTGCGGACGGCTCTCCTTGCAAAGCCGCCCGCTGCGGTGTTATTTTCCTAGCACAAACAGGAACACATCGCCAAACGTGAGCGTTGCGCCCACTTCTTTTGCGATTTCGTCCAGCTTCGCGGAAACGGACTTTTTGTCGTCCTTTACAAACATCTGGTCAACAAAACAGACTTCGGCGAGGTGCTTTTTGATTTTTCCCTGCAATATGCCGTCACGCACGCTGTCGGGCTTGCCCTTGAGCTTTTCATCGTTTTCCATCTGGGCCTTGAAGATTTCTTTCTGCTCCTCGATGTAGCTTGCGGGAACATCTTCCGGCTTGATGTAGGCTGGCGTGAACGCGGCAAGGTGCATGCAGCAGTCTTTTGCGAATTCCTGCACCTTTGCGTCGGTTGAGCCTGCAATCACCGTGACACCTGCCGTCTTGTTGTCGGAATGCACGTAGATTCCGGCTACAGCGTTCTGGGGCACATCGATCACCTGCACTTTGCGAAGCGACATGTTTTCGCGGGTGCGGGTGGCAAAATCGAGCAGTGTCGCGGAAAGCTCGTCTTCGATTTTTGTGTAGCCTTTCTCAAATACGGTCTCGACAATTTTTTCGCCGCAGGAAATGAATTCCGCGTTGTTCGCCACAAAGTCCGTTTCGCACACGAGTTCGACCACGGCAACTTTGTTTCCGTTCTGCTTTACAAAAATTCGCCCCTCGCTGGTTGCCCGTTCAGCCCTCTTGGCTACGGCCGCAAGCCCTTTTTCCTTTAAAAGCTTTTCGGCGGCGTCAAAATCGCCGTTGGTGTCCACCAAGGCCTTTTTGCAGTCCATCATGCCTGCGCCGGTTTTTTCGCGCAGTTCCTTTACTTGGGTAGCGGTAATCTCCATAATATAACTCCAAAAATCTGATAGGCGCAGGGCTCCTGTGTTCATGGCACAAAAGGCCCGTGCGCAAGTTCTGGCGCGGCCGGTCTTTCTGCAGCAAAAAGCCGTGCGCCATGTGCCGGTGTGCGGCTTCTTTATATGGATACGGCTATTTGTCGTACACCTTGTCCTCGTCGATCAGGTCCTCTCCGTCCCTGCGGTCTGCCTCAACATCCTCTTCCTTTGACTCGGTGGGCGTATAGTTGGAATAATCCACAATCTCCTCGTCCTCCTTGCGGGTGGAAGCGTCTGTTGTGACATCATCGTCGTCGTTGAGCGTTTCGATGATTTTGAGCCCCTGCTCGTTGTCGGCCTCAAGCACTGCGTTTGCGATGATAGACGTGAACAGGCTTATGGCGCGGATGGCGTCATCGTTGCCGGGGATTGGATAGTCGATGCCGTCGGGGTTGCAGTTCGTGTCAACTATGGCCACAATCGGAATGTGCATCCTGCGCGCTTCGGCCACCGCAATCTGCTCCTTGTGCGTGTCGATTATAAAAATCGCGCCCGGCAGCTCCTTCATCTCCTTGATGCCGCCGTAGTTTTTGGTGAGCTTGTCTTTTTCTTTTATGAGGTTCGCCACTTCCTTTTTGGTGAGGTTGTCGAATGTGCCGTCAACCTCCATCTTTTCGATTTTTTTCAGACGTAGAAGCGATTTTTTGATGGTGGTGAAATTGGTGAGCGTGCCGCCAAGCCATCGGCTGTTCACATAGAACTGTCCGCAGCGCTCCGCCTCTTTTTGTATGGCCTGCTGCGCCTGTTTTTTTGTGCCCACAAACAGCACCGATTTTCCTGAAGAAGCCACTTTTCTGATTTCTTCGTAGCTTTCTTTGATGGCCGAAATGGTCTTTTGCAGGTCGATGATGTGAATTCCGTTGCGCTCTGCGAAGATGTATTTCTTCATGCGCGGATCCCAACGCTTTACCTGATGTCCGAAATGAACGCCGGACTCAAGCAGACTTTTCATGGTTACAACTGCCATGATGCACTCCTTCCTGGAAAGACCATGCCGTGCAAGGCCTTTCCTCCTGACCTTGATTCTCGGGAACGGCATGCCGCTGGCACGGGCCGGCCCGGAAGATTTTGCGGCGGCCGTATGGACAAGGCCGTTCGGCGCCGTTGGGGGGCTACGCCAAAAATGGATACCCCTGCGTTTTCAACATATCATAAAGCTCAAAGATAGGCAAGCCCATTACGGCACTTTCAGAGCCTTCGATTTTCTTGATAAAGCATGAACCCATGCCCTGGATGCGGTAGGCCCCGGCCGCTTCGTGCCATTCCCCCGTGTTCACATACCATTCGATTTCCGCATCGCTCATGGGGGCAAACGTCACTTTCGTACGGACGCTGCGCGTGTCAAGGTACAGCAGCTGCCCGTTGAACAGAGCTACCGCAGTGACCACGTCGTGTTTTTTGCCTTGCAGCTCACGCAGAAACCGCACGGCTTCTTCGCGGTCTTTCGGTTTTCCGTAAAGCCTCCTGGATGCGTAGATGGCGGTGTCGGCACCCAGCACCCACGGAATCTGGTGATCCGGCGGAAGCGAGCGGATTACGGCGTCAACTTTCCGTGCGGCAAGGAATTCCGGCCCGTCAGGAACCGCGATGTCGCGGGGGACGGTTTCGCTTATGTTCGCGGGGTGCACCACAAAGGGAATGCCCAGCTTTTGCAGGATTTCCTGCCGGCGGGGAGAGGATGAGGCAAGGATGATTGGTTCCATAAAAATATCCTCAAAAAAAACGGTGCAAGTTTGTTGACATTTAGGCCGTTACGCTATATGCTCGTGCCTATGAGAAATTAGCTCAACTGGATAGAGTGTCGGCCTCCGGAGCCGAAGGTTGCGGGTTCAAATCCCGCATTTCTCAGAAAAGCCGCAGACGGATTCCGATACTGGAATCCGTTTTTTTTGCCCGCGCCTGTGCGGTAAAGTATGCCCCGCCTTGCACGCAAGGCGGAACCTCCTGTGCCGAACAGCAGCTTATTTTTTTTCGTTTTCGTTTGAAGAAGAGTTGCTGTTGTTTGAACGTGCCGAACCCTGCATTTTCTGGATCATGTCACGGGCTTTTGCGCGGACGGCCGTATTGTATTTGCCGTTTCCCGCGATGGCTGTGATGGACTGAATCATGTCGCTTTTGTTTTCAACGCTGTCCACGAGCTTTTCGTATGCAACAAGCACTTCAAGCGCAAGAGAGCTGTTCGGGTTGAGCGCGTAGTTCTTTTTTTGCGCCCAGGCTATGGCCTTTACAACCTCGTCCTTGTTGTTGATTCCGATGTCCCCGAGTGAATGCACCGCCGCGGCGATGACAGTCGGTTCGTTGTCGGTCAGGGTGATGTTTACAAGAGCCTTCTTTGCTTCCTCGGTTTTTACCTTGCCGAGCAGCTCGCAGGCCTTGCGGCGCACGTCGGGGTAGTTGTTCATGACGCGACCCTTTGTGGTGCTCTTTGTGGAAATGCCTTCTCCCGAGAGGTTTGTGAGCGCCGCCATCATGTCCGGGGAAATGTGCCCGTCTTCTATTGAGCTCTGGAGGAAGGCAAGCGCGGTCTGCTTGTTTTCGTAGTCGTCTGACAGCGCCAGCTCGCTTATGAGGATGTCATCCATGTTCTGCATGTATTCCTGCTCGACGGTCGATTCGGACTTGCTGTCCGAAGATTTGTCCGCCTCCGTCTGCTGGGCATGAACAAAACCTGCCGCGCACAGCACGGCCGTTGCCGCAATCAATGTCTTGACGCTTTTCATCTTTCATTCTCCTGTATCCAGTAAAAATTCGTGCACTGACGGGCCGCCGTTATGGTCCGCAGGACGTGTTTGTTCGGAGCTGTCCAGAAACTTGCGCGTTTTGCACCGCTCCTTATGGCTGCATTCAATTTTCAAGGGTGGGCAGGTGCACTTTCCAGTCGCCGCCCACCTTCTTGAAATTGTAATACACAATGTCTTTTTCCTCAGTGGTGCGTACCGCCTTGACGGATGCGCTCGTGAGGTAGCGGATTTCGTCCACCGTGTGTCCCATCCGCGAGGGGATGAACACGAATGTGAAGTAATCCTTAAGCGAATTGAGCCTCAGGCTCTTGACGGGAAGCTTGTGCGAGGCCTTCTGGAGGTTCGGCCGCCGCGACCAGTAGTCGATGCTTTCGCTGTCAAGGTACAGTATCCATGCGTCATAGTTCCTGTTCTTCATTATGACGTCCAGCTCTTCTATTTTTCTTAGTATGCTTTTTTTGTCTTCAACAAAAGTGTCTTTTGACACCGTGCTTTGGCCAACGGAGCGTTCGTATTCAAGCTCCTCGCTGGTCTTTTCTGGAGGATCCGGCTCAGGCAGCGGCTCTGGTTCGGGTTCAGGCGCTGGCTCGGGCTCCAGCAGTGGCTCAGGTTCGGCCACTGGCTCTGGCTCAGGGATGACAGTCTCTTCGGGAACAACGGGCTCCTCAACAACCACGGGGGTAGGTTCAGCCGGCACTGTGGTTTTTGTTGTGGCACAGCCTGTGGCGCACAATGCATAGATTGCCGCCGCCGCACATGCACATGAGTGTACTCGTTTCATACGCTCTATTCTAATACTTTAAAGCCGTTTGGTCAAATTCAAAATGCAGTTTTTAGCCTTGTTTGCACCGTGAATGCGAAAAACGGCGCGTTTTTTTTCCGGCCATGCCGGTGTGAAGCGCGGGGGGCTTAGCTGCACTTGCGCGGGTGGATGTGCAGCAATCATCAGTGGCGGTTCGCGCGGAAAGGGTGCATGCCACGCCCTGTGCGTGGGGTGTGTAGGTTGGAGGGCTGGTCAGGAGCATTTTTTTTTTGCTGAATCTCCCGGCTGCGCGCGGTTGGAGCTTGCGCGGTTCTGCTCTTTCTGCTAGAGTGTGGGCATGGCCATTGCAGTGTTTCCAGGCTCGTTCGATCCACCGACATACGGGCACCTCAACGTGATTGAGCGGGCGGCGCACCTGTTCGAGCGCATCGACGTGGTGATTGCCGTGAACCCCGAAAAGTCCTACACGTTCAGCGCGGAGGAACGCCTTTCGCTTCTTTCTGAGCTCACGGCGCCATATCGAAACGTGTGCGTGCACCAGTGGGGCTCGCTCATCGTTGACTACTGCCGAAAAGTCTCTGCCAATGTTCTCATACGCGGGGTGCGGAACGCCCATGATTTTTCATATGAATTCGACCTCTCGCTGGTGAACAGCTCCCTTGACAAGGATGTTCAGACGCTCTTTTTGCCGACCGACCAGCGCTACGTGCTGGTGCGATCCAGCAACATAAAGGAGCTGGCCAAATTCGGCGGCGACATAAGCGGCATGGTGCCGCCTTCCGTTGAAAACGCGCTCAAGGCCAGGCTCTCTCATGGGCGTGGCGGCCCTGACATGCATTGACTCTTGCGCGGCGCGTTTTGACAGATTCTGAAAAAATGTCGTAAAAGGCATTGACATTCGCGGGCTGTTGCCGCTATAATTGTTGACATACTGTGGGAGTCTGTAGTATCATGGATACATTGTTCAGACCACAATATTAAAAAGAGAGCGAGGTTTTTATACTATGGCAGTACCCAGAGCAAAAACCGCAAAAGCGGTGACCAAGGGAAGACGGAAGGTGAACATGCGCCTTAAAGCACCCAATCTGGTGCCTTGCAGTAATTGCAGCAACTTGGTTCTTAGCCACCATGTCTGCCCAAAATGCGGTTTTTACCGTGGAAGACAGGTTATTACACCGGAAGTAAACGGTTAAGTCTAAAGTCTGGTTATTTAGGAGAAAACTATGGACGAATTGTTTGAGAAAATCAAGAAAATCATCTCTGAAAAACTCGGGGTTGATGAAGACAAAATCAAGCTTGAATCAACCTTTAGAGGTGATTTGCGCGCAGACAGCCTCGATACATACGAGCTTGTGTACGAGATTGAACAGCAGCTGGGCGTTTCCATCCCTGACGACAAAGCCAATGAGTTTGAAACCGTAAAAGACGCTTACGACTACCTGAAAGAACAGGGCAAGTAGGTTCGTATATTTTCAGCGATTAAAAAAAATATCAACTTTTTTATCGCTGGAAACGCCGTTTTGCAACGAAATGAGGAATGGCAGCCAATAGCTGACTTTTCGCAGAAACTCGAAGCTAAAAAATCAGATGTGCAATCTGCACGGCTGTTTTTTGGAGTTCCTTAAAATTTGTCATCACCAAAACTGTTTTTGCAACAAGCCGCAAGGCGCAGTTTCAAGCATGTTTCCGATGGTGGTGGGTTGGCTTGCGTTAGGCAATTTGTTGCGGCGCGGACAATGGCGGATTTTCTGGTTGTGAGCATGAAAGGCGCTCTGCTGCGGCGGGTTTGTTACCCATCGTGGCAGAGCGCTTTTTTAATGTGCCATTTGCGTCGGACTGTGTCGCGTTTTGGCCCGTGCACGGAAGTTTCAAGCGGCATGTATGCCGGGCGGCAAGTGGGCCGGGCAGGGATGCCGCCGCCGATTTTAACTCCGTTTTTTTCATCGCTGGAAATATTAAGAAGGTTTTTGTGAATGTGATGCAGGAACCTCGACAGGCGCGCGGACTTTGTGCTACAATAGGCCATGAACCTGAAAGACTTGCTGTACGACTCAAAAAAGATTGACGATGCCCGCCGCGCGGAGCTGGAAGAATTCTCCCAGAACCTTGGGGTGCGCTTCAATGACCTTTCGCTTCTTGACCTTGCCTTTCACCACCGTTCGTTTTCAAACGAAAACGCCGACCTCCGCCGCTACAACAACGAGCGCCTTGAATTTCTTGGTGACAGCGTGCTCGGGCTTGCCACCGCCGCGTTCCTCTACGAAGACATGATTGAAAATCCGGAAGGGGACATGGCGAAAATCAAGTCCATCGTGGTGAGCGAGCAGACGCTGGCCCCGGTGGCCCTTGAAAAGATGCACATAGACCGCTATCTGGTGATGGGACGCGGCGAGGAGCTTTCCGACGGACGGCACAAGAAGGCGATTCTTGCCGATGCCGTGGAAGCGGTTATCGGGGCTCTCTACATCGATTCGGGCTATGCGGCCGCTGAAAAGCTTGTGCGCGAGCTGATTGTGCCGGAAATCCGCAAGGTTCAGCAGGACAAGGGTGCCAGGGATTTCAAGACGCTTTTGCAGGAGTACTGCCAGAAAAAATACAGGCAGTGCCCCGTGTACGAGCTTGCAAGAAAGTGCGGGCCGGATCATGACCAGACATTTTTTATGACCGTGCGAGTCTGCGGCGTGTCGTATGGCCCGATGGAAGGGAAGAACAAGAAGTCGGCTGAGCAGGCGGTGGCAAAAGTCGCGTGCGAGGCCATGGGGCTTTCGGAATAGCATGGGCATGGGTGCCTCCGTCTGTCCGGCATAGCCTCCGAGCGGTGGCAAGGCCATGTGCACAAAACGCGGGGCACGGTAATGCAAAGGCCGTGCGCGGAGACTTTTCCAGGTGCCCATGAAATGTCTTTTTTATTCGTGCGGAAAGAGGGACATACCCCGCTTCTGCGGAGTCAGTCCCTTGGGGCAAAATGAAGGGGATGGTCCCTTTGTTGCAATACCTTACAATAACAACACGCCCGGCAAAGGTCTCTTTATCACTATTCAGTTGTCAAATTTCAGAAAAATCATACCCACCTTTTGTATCAGGGGGTGTGTTGATTGCATGGCAGGGGAATGCGGTTCCGCCGTGCATGGTGCGCAATGCCCGTGCTGAGGAATGTGCCTTCAGTTCTGGTCGGAACTGTCTTCGCTTGTGTCCTGCGCATCTTCTACGGATTCGTCTTCATCCTGCGCTTCTGGCTCTGGCGCGTCAGGGGCTGTTTCCTGCGGCTGCTCCGCTTCAAGGATTTCTTCATTCTCCTGTTCCTGGGCCTGTGCGGTATCAAGGCTTTCCTCCGCCCCGGTTCCTTGCGCCTCGGGTGGTTCCTCGTCTTCTGCCGCAGGCTCTTGCGCCCGCGCCGCCTCCCTTGCTTCCATGCGCTGCCTTTTTGCCTCAAGCTTGTTGTGCTTCCTCACAATGGACTTTTTGACGCCTGCTTCAAGCGACAGGATGCGCCGCTCAAGGTTCTTTTCCCTTGGGAGCCAGCCTTCCAGGTGGTGGATGTAGGAGTAGCGGTTCGAGTTCTTTTTGGAGTACCGGAACCCGAGTTCAAGCTGGTACTGCCATGCGAACGAGAACGGCTGCACCTTCTGGTTTGTGCCGAGGTTCGGGTAGTCCAGCGTGACGGTGCCGTTGTTCACGATTGTCCAGTGCCGGGCTATCGGAAGCTCCGTGCCCACCACGAGCGCGCCGCCCAGGTAGTTCAGATGGTACTCGTCTGAAAGCTGGTACATGTAGTGGAGGCCGCCGGCAAAGTTCAGCCGCACGTATTTCCACATGTCGGTCTGGATCATCGGGCCGGCGAAAAGGTCGAATGCGTACAGAATCACCTGCTTGGGGAACTGCTCCATGCCGTTGAACGTATGCAAAAACGGGTAGTACACGCTCACGCGGAGCATGCTGTTCACGGGTCGCATGTTCACGGACTGCATGGCAAAGAACGCGCCTATGAGGTGGTCCTGGCGCACAAAATTGCTCCTGTTGTATTTCTCCATGTCCTCTATGCGGGTCACCATCGCGTAGGTGACTCCCTGCGTGAATATGGGGAATGGCTTGTTTTTTATCACGGGAAAACCTGTGCGCGGGTCGAGCTCGTCCGTTTCTTCCTGCTCGGCCCCGTTCGGCGGCTGGGCCGCGTGGAGCCGCTGGAGCCCGGAAGAGGCGAGCAGAACCAGAAGGAACAGCGCGTATGCACGTTTCATGGGGCGCTCCTTATCGGGCTGTGTGGTAGAGGGAGAGCTTTGTTGTCTCGCCGCCGGCCGTCCAGCTCAGGTATAGCAT
Organism: Treponema sp.; assembly: GCA_022510905.1. Taxonomy (GTDB): domain Bacteria; phylum Spirochaetota; class Spirochaetia; order Treponematales; family Treponemataceae; genus Treponema_D. The sequence continues at coordinate 34,519 of JAFLSN010000017.1, read as the reverse complement.
GGAGCCCCTGATGTCCCATTCCGTGTTCATGGTGAATGTGGAGCTTGTGCCGTTACCGTCTGTGGCCACCTGCTTGTACGAAAAGATGAGCACGTTGTCTATCACCGAAAAATTGCCCTCGTAGTTCACGGTCGTGCCGGTGCTGTTTGCGACCTTGGCCACAAAAGTGCCGTCAGCTATGAATGTGATTGAGTTTCCGCTGTTGTCCGCCCATGTGCCGTAAAGCGGCGAAGGCTCGTAGCAGGATGCGAGAAGCATGGCGAGAGCGAGCAGTGCTGCCGTTGCCATAACAGTCCGCGTTGTATGGATTGTTGTGTGCTCCATGGTCATTCTCCAGTCTTTGTGGTCTGTCGGCGCAAGGCTCACGGGCTATTCTTCGCCCACAAGCCAGTTCACCTGCTGCGTGGCAAAGATGACGTTTCCTGCCTGGTCGCGCGTGGTAACGGCATAGTAGCCGCCGCCGGCCGCGCCGCCCTTTATCTGCAGATTGTCGTACACCGCCTCTCCCGGGTACATTCCCTCGCATTTCACCGTGCCGTCCATGTTGCCGTTCGCGCTCATGTTGCTGGTGGTGTTTGTGCTGCCTTCCACAAGGCGGAAATACACGCCAAGCGCGGGGTCGTTGCCTATGTAGAAGTCCGCGTAGTTCTTGTAGGGCATGAGTATGCGCGCGCCGAGCCCCGCTATGCTTGCGTCGTAGCTGAGCGTGCCCGAGATGTCGCCGGAGACGGTCTCTTTTCCGATCTTTTTCATGTCGTCGGGATTGTGCATGAGTGTGAGCTTTTCCTGCGAGTGCTTTACGGTCTTGTTGTATTCGCGGAACCACTGGTCGGGCGTGATCGCGCCGTAGCCGCGCGACGATCCGGACTTGTCGGTAGCCGGGTCGTTGCCGTTCTTGCCCTGGTTGAGGCTGTTGAGAGAAATCACCTTGTAGTAGTACATGGTTCCCGCCCTCGCGGTGTCGTTCACGTCGGTGTACGACAATCCTTGGATCGGAGCTTCCGTGAGCTTCCTGAACGCCGAGTCGGGCTTGGTGGAGCGGTAGACGTGGTAGCCCGCGGGGCTGTCCGTCTTGGGCGCTTCCCAGGTTATGTACACGGGGTACACGTTGTTGCCGTTCGCCTTTGCCGCCGGGTCTGGCTTTGCCGTTTTTGATGCCGTCACGTTGGCGGGTGCCGCCGGCATGGGCGCGGCCGCCTCGCTCATCTCGCTTTCGCGGTCACCGGTGCTAGAGATGTTCACGGTGGAAATCCTGTAGAAGTTCTTTTTGTCCACTATCGCGCTGAGCGTGCCTGAGCCGTTGTCCGTGCCGGATATTTCGGTTCCAAGCTGTTTGTAGGCACCCGTGTTGTCTGTGTCTGCACAGTACACCTTGTACTTGAACTGCACGCCCTCATCGCTTCCTACGGGGAGCGACCACACGAGCTTTACTTTGTCTGCGCTTGTTCCGTCGGCCACTTCAAGCGTGGACGGCGGCGAAAGCAGAAAGCCCATGGCCGGGTTTTTTGATTCGGGGCCCGTCTCCGAAAATGCGCCTTTGAGCTTTTCTTCAGACTTGGTGGCCGTGCACTGCACGTAGTAGTAGTATTTTAGCCCGGTCTTGAGCCCGTTTGTGTCTTTGAACCAGGTGGTTCCTTGATCTAAGTCCTTCTTTACCAGCGTGAACACGGAGTCGGCGGAGCTGGTGCGGTAGAGCGAGTAGGTTATGGTTTCATCGCCCGAAGGCTCAACGGGAGTCCATTCTATGTTGATTTCTGTTTTGCTTGTACCAAACCCGTTTTCCACGGTCACGGTCTCGGGGCAGGCCGGGGCACCTTCTTTTAGCGTGTAGCCCATGGCCACGCCCGAAGCCGCGGAAAGGTTTCCGAGCGATGTTACGGCGTACACCTTGTAGAACAGCTCCTCGCCCTGCAAGGCGCTGTTGGTCACGTTGTCGGTGTAGCTGGTTTCATTGCCGTAGATTGTGCTTGTGTTTATACGCTCCGCCCCGGAAAAATCCTGCTGCGTGGAGCGGTACACCTGGTAGGTCTGGGCGTCGGCCACCGCGTTCCATGTAATCGTTATCGAGGAGGTGCTCTTTCCCTTTTGGGCCTGCACGTTTGCGGGCGGGGCAAAAATCCAGCCGCAGCTCTCCGGGGGAGCGTCTTTGGATTCGTTCCAGCTGGTGGGCTCGGATGTCTTGTACTGCCCCGTGGCCTCGTCCATCACAAGGTTGTTGTGTTCGTCGCGCACCAGCACCGGCTCCGCCACCTGCGAATAGTCGCTTTCAAGACCCTTCCGCAGGTTTTCGGCCATAACGCGGTAATAGTAGCGGTAGCCGTATTCCTTGCTGCTGTCCTGCGCGTTTGTGAGGATTGTGTCCGTGAACGATGTGGAGTAGTAGTATTCGCGGAGCGCCTCGAACTCGGACTCGTCGGGGATGGCCCATGAGCCGTCGGCGTTTTTTGCGGTGACCACGGCGCGCTCGAGCCTGTACGAAGAGGCTCCCTCCACGGCCCGCCAGCTTACCACGATTTCGGTGCTGTACATGCCCTGCGAAGTGTTTATCTGCACCGGGGCGGAAAGGTCTGTGACCTCCACCTCTGGCGTGAGCATGTCGGCGATGGAGCCTATGCTGGAGGAGTTGTCCATGTCGATCTTGTGCTCAAAGAGCTGGGAGCACGATGAGAAGGCGGCGAGCGCCCCCGCCAGCGCGAGGAGAGGGGCTTTTTGTGTAATGTGCCTTGCGGTGCTGTTCATGCTTTATGCCTCCTTGCCGTTGTGCGCGTGTGCAGGGTTAGTTTGACGGCCACCAGTTTTATTAAGCCTCGTTTCTTAATTCCACCAGCCATATTCGGTCTGCTTGTTTCCAATATAAGTGCTAGATCCTTTGTCGCCAAAATTGATTGGGCACCAACTTTTTACAAGTTTATCATTTTTTTCTACAGTTACCTTATATGACTCTGTTGCATCATGAGTAACGGTTGCATAAAAACTGTCAGTATTTCCTGCAATATTTACTGTTCCATTATAGGAATCAAGCAAAATATCTATCCCTGTGACCGTAATTGGAATTAGACCAGTTTTGTTAAAATCGGGGGGGGTGAATATGTTTGCTTTACTATTTTCTTTACATACGGAAATATGCTTGAATCCTTTTGCTTGCTTTGCTCCACGGTTTGCTTTACTTGTATTTATGTCTTCGATCCTTACGAATGAATCGAGACCTTTTCCTCCTGGAGTTTCATTGAAGTGATATATAAAGTTGTTGAGTTGCCATTTCAAATTACTTCCGCTATCAGAGCCCCACAGGAAGGTGCCGGTTGTTCCCGAAACGTCTAGGCCAAAAGTTCTTCCCGTATCATGCCCACCATTTATTCCTGTTATATTTATAGTATCTGCCAATATCAAAGTGACAATCTTTATCAGTTCTGCATCTGTAATTTGGCGGTATGCGTACACGCTGTCATCATCTCCAACCGTACCCTCAGTAGAGCCTCTCTTTAGTGTAAGCTGATAGTAATGCTTTGCATCTCGCAGTACCTGTAGTGGTCCCGCCGTGTTGTACATGGTGGCACCATTTACATTTTCCATGCTGAAATGCTCGGGCTTAAGGTACATGCCAAAATCTCCATTTTTCCAAATTTTTGTGTTCTCCACTGTTTCAGCATTGGAATAATGCAAGTAGTTATCAAGTGTTGCTACTTTAGTTGTAAAGTTTGCTCCGGAAAGATTATAGTTCCGTATGTAAACATGAGCTTCCGTTGGACCTATAGAGCGTACATCGTATTCCCATCTGTCCCAATGAACGTATTCAGAATAGTATTTGTCATCTTTGGTATCGTTGACAAATTCTCCACCATACTCTGCCCAAAGTTTTGAGGCAAGCAGGTAGCCTTTGTTTGCGGGCTCTTCCTTGCGGTCTGTATAATCGTATTCAGCTCTGGTTTCGATTGTGGCAAGCCCCACTGTAGTGTCTAAAAGGAACGATTCTACAATGTCGCTTGCGTTGTTGTTTCCATAACACACTGCGTATTCATATGCCTTGTAGCGGTCGTCTCCAGTGGGTACATATTTAAATTCAAAATCTTTAGAATTGCCATCTTTGAGTTTTTCCCAGTCACTTGCGCTTCCTCCCACAGGACGGCGGAAGATATGGGGGATATTGTCAGCTGTATTGCAAGGTAATTCCCACCTGATGGTCTGTATGGCTCCGTCATCGGATTTGTCCGCCTTCACGTTAAGTCCATAGCCATCGGTGGCACCTATTGCAACAGCGTTAAAGTTGCTGTACTGCACTTTTGTGTCGGCTGTAGCTGCAAGCCCCAGCCCCTCTTCGTTAAAGTTAAAGTTGCTGGCGTCCTTGTCTTTTACGGGAATCACTTCGTATGCGTATGGCAGCCCCCACGGAATCTTTGACTGGTTCACATTGTACTTCATCTGCGAGGTGGCTTCGGCGTAGGTGTCGTTCAGCGTGTATGTGGTGCCCACATGACCCACCGTGGTGGTCTTTTCCACGTCATCATGGTTTGCGGTGAGCGAGCCGTCTGAAACCTTGTAGTAGTAAGTGTCGCTGGCGTTTGTTCCGATTGTTTCTGCCTTGCTGTCGCTGTAGAGCACGCGGTGGATAAGGTAGCCTTCCGCGCCTTCCGCTTCGTTCCAGCTAAAGGATATGGTCTTGGCGCTTGTGCCGGCTATTTTGGGATCCGTCTTGGCGGGGCCCAGTGTGCATGACACAACATGCGCCTCGGTGCTGCTTTCCGTTTGGCTGTTGGTCGCTGTCACCGTGATTTCAACATCTTCCCCGGAAAGTTCTGCGTTGTCGTAGCCGAGCGGGTTCTGGATTTTCCAGCTCCATGTGCCGTCTTCGTTCTGGCTTATTTCGCCGGCTCCGAGCTGTCCGCCATTGTTCTTGTATACGGCGCTCACGTTGTACTGATCCGCCTTCTGCACGGCCGGCCAGCTCACGGTTATGGTGCTGTAGTCTATTTCTCCCTTTGAAAGCTTTGCCGTGCCCAGCGTCTGCGAGCGCTCTTCCGTGCTGCCTCCTGCCGGGGCCTCGCTCTTTATGCCGGAAGAGTCGGCCTGTAGCATGTAGAGGCGTGTGGTGCCGGACGGGGCCTTGTGCTCGTATTCCGCCTTGCCTGTGGCTCCCCATGCTTCGGCTTCTTCGTTGCTGAACTCGTGCCGTCCCTGCGTTTCGCTTCCGTCTTCGTTGTAGTCGGTCCAGCTCACTGCGAACGTGCAGTTGGGGTCGTAGTCCCACAGGAGCATGAATCTGTCGGCATAGCCGTCTTTTACGGTAAAGTTGAGGGTGCCTGCGTCAACAAGGAGGGAGGCGTCGCCTATTACTGTTATGCTGCCTGTCTGCCGCGCCACCGCGAACACGCCTTGCGCCTCTTCGCCTGCGGGAAGGTCGGATATTGAGGGGTCAACAACATATATCGAATACTTGTGGTAGCCGTTTGTGCTGTCAGACGGCTCCAGCGTTATCGTGGTGTTCATGCTGCCTATCGAGGAGCTCGACTTTACGAGCGTTGTGGTGGCGGCGGCGCCTTCTGCAAGCGGGGTGAAGGTCTCTTCGAGCATGTACTTGTACGCAACGCCAAGGCTGTCAAAAGTGGCGCTGATTTTTACCTCAAAGCTTTGGATCATTTTGGAGTCTTCGCCGGCGTATCTGGGCGTTGTGTCCACCTTGATTGACAGGGGGCCGATTTTCCAGCCGTCTACGGCGGCGGCGGATGTGTCTCCGCTCATGGCGGTCTTTGTGTCGTCGGTGTAGCCCTGCACGTTGTACGTGTACTGCTTTCCGCGCTCCGCGGACGTGTCGATCCAGCTCAGTGTGGAAAGCGGCACATAGTCCTTGTAGGATTCGTCAGTCTCCACGTCGCCGCCTGTGTAGGGCACCACGGAAACGCCTTCGCTCGCGCTTCCGGGGCCTTCGCAGCTGAACCTGTAGATTTTGCTTGCCACGTCCTCTTTGATTGTGCCGATGTAAGGCACTATGGTTTGGTAGGCTCCGTCGGGTGCGCCTTTTTCCTTACGCTCAATCATGAAGTACACGGGGCGTTTTTCATAGCCAGAAGAAACCTTTGTGTCAACCATGTTTGGAAGCTGCCATGTGAGCGTGACTCCGTTTTTGTCGGTGCCCTGCGTGGCCGTGAGGTTGACCGGGGCATCCGGGATCACCTGGTGGGCAGTGTCCTCTGTCACGGTGTCGGAGCGCTCCTCCTTGTCCTGCGCGTCGCTGTTGTAGGCTATCACGGTGTAATAGTAGGTGGTGTTCGGCAGAAGCCCCTTGAACGAGGCGCTGAACGAGCGGCGGGCGGCGCTGGTGCCCGAAACGGCCTGCACCTTGGGGTTCGGATCCGTTTCGGATGTGCCGCACTGCACTTCAAAACGCACTTTCTCGGCGTATGTGGTGGCCGTGCAGTTCTCCATCCACCATGTGAGCGCGGATTCAGTGCCGCTGTCGCTGGCCTTTACGCTGGTGATGACCGGCACGGCCAGCGTGGAGCCCATGGCATAGGTTGAATAGGCCGACTCCTTGTATAGGTGGTTCAGCGCGGTAACATAGTAGTATTTCTGCACGCCCGAGCTTTCGCTTATGGTGATGGTGGTGGAGGCGTCTTTTGTTTCGCCGCATTGCGTCGGCACGGAGTCGGCTGTGAGCGCCGAATAGATGTTGTAGCCGGCCGCGCCAGAGACGCTTTTCCAGCTGAGGGTCACCGAGCGGTACCCGCCCTGGCTTGCAACCAGACCCACAGGCGGCGAAACGTTTTCGGTCAGGCTGCTTGACTGCGAGTCTTCAATCCGATTGATGCTGGGGCCCGTTAAAAGGCTGTTATCGCATGCTCCGAAAACAAGGGTGGCGGCCAACGCGCCCATCAAGGTTCTGAAAGTTCTTTTTTGCATGTACTTATCCCTCAATGCTATTAGACATGACCTCTTTGCAAAATGTTGCGAAAAAATGTTTGCGCAGATGGTTTTTCAGGCTGGCTCGCTCCTGCTCTGCGGAATACGCGCTGCGTGTCCATGCTGCTTCCCCGGATATGGCAGGGTTCTTGGAAGCATGGCGAACTTGCGCGCCTGTGTCAAGGGGCAGGGAATGGCGGCAGGCTCCAGGAAAATCATGCCGCATCTGTGTAGGGCTGCGCCGGTTTTAGTCTTGTGCTTCCCCTGTGGGCTGTAGCGCACACCGTGAACCAGCCTGTAGCACACACCGTGAACCAGCCTGTAGCACACACCGTGAACCAGCCTGTAGCACACACCGTGAACCAGCCTGTAGCACACACCGTGAACCAGCCTGTAGCACACACCG
>JAFLSN010000017.1:0-27119 GCA_022510905.1 Treponema sp. | reverse complement strand
CTGTAGCACACACCGTGAACCAGCCTGTAGCACACACCGTGAACCAGCCTGTAGCACACACCGTGAACCAGCCTGTAGCACACACCGTGAACCAGCCTGTAGCACACACCGTGAACCAGCCTGTAGCGCACACCGTGAACCAGCCTGTAGCACACACCGTGAACCAGCCTGTAGCGCACACCGTGAACTAGCTTGTAGCGCAGCGGCGAATTCATCCTGCCGCGAGAATCCAGGACAGCGCCATCCATGAATGGCCTTTGTGCTGGCCATTCCGCGGTGTTCGGGCATGAGCAGGGTGCATGGCACAGCCTTTCATGGCGTGATTTCTACCGCCCTAAAAGGTATATCACCAGCACGGTGAATGCGTTGTATGCTGCGTGCGCGGCGGTGCCTGTGTACACGGAGCCTGTCTTTTTCTGGCACACGCGGAGCACGGCCCCGCAGCACAGCGCGTTTGCCACCGAAAGCGAGCCTAGGTATCGGTGGGAGAGCGCGAACACAAAGAGCGGAAGGCACTCGCACAGGGCTGACAGGCGCGGCCGGCTTTCCAGCAGCCCAAGCAGCGTCTGCGGCATGTACTGGCGGTAAAGCACCTCCTCGTAGTATGCGCCGACGGCAAGGGACAGCACCAGCATGGCCACGCCTCCCGGCGTTGCGGGTAGGGTTGGGAGCGGCGCGGCCTGCGTCCTGCACAGCAGCGCGAGCGTCTGCATGGCCGCGTATGTCACGAGGAGCAGCCCGAATGTGAGGGGGAGCCATTTGAGCACAGTAACTATGGCCGCAAAGCGGTTGTTTATGGAATGAATGTTCTGCCGGTGCGCGGTGCAGATCCTTTCCTGAATGTCGAGCGCGAGGGCGATGGCGGCCTGAACCGCCACCACTGGCGAAAACGAGCCGCTGAGTGCGGCCGGGTTTCCGTCTGAAACAAGCAGGGGGGGCACGGCAAGAAACAGGAAAACAAGCACAAATTCTGCCAAAATATATTTTGTTTTCATGTAAAATATGATATATTAAAGATGAGGTAGAGGTCAATTTGGTTGTAGTTATAGTAATAATTGTGCTGGTGGTGCTCGTGCTGTTCCGGCTCCACCGCGTTTACAAGGAAATGATTGATTTTTTTGCGCAGGGCATGGACTACGGCTTTAGGCTGGGGGAGGTTTCTCTCCTGTGGAGGCTGGCAAAGGAATGCGCCATAGGTGAGCCGCGCATCCTGTACGTGTCCATTCCCGCCTTGAACCGCTGCATAAGCCTGATCATCACGCGGGCGAGGCATGACGGCACGGAAAACAGCTTGAAGACCCAGAATTTCCTTTCAAAGCTGTACAAGTTCCGCACGCGGGTCGCCCTGGATGCCGACGGCAGAAAGGGCCTTGATGACACGCGCTCGCTTGACGTGGGGCAGAGGCTCCGCATCATACTCAAGGGGCGCGGCGTGTTCTTTTCAAAGATACTTAGCAACGGCCACGATTTGGTTGTGTCAATGCCCCGCAGCGACAGGCAGATTTCGCTTGAAAGCTCCGTATGGAACGGGAGCGATGTGCTGGTGTACCTGTGGCGCCGTGGGGACGCGGCATATTCGTTTCCGTCAAAAGTGGGCAACGTGGGCTCTTTCCAGGGGCAGCTCGCGCTCTTTCTTTCGCACAGCACGGAGCTTGTCAGGGCCCAGAAGCGGCAGTCGGTCCGCCGGGAATGCCAGATTCAGGCGGAGATGTTCATGGTGGCTGCGCGTCGCGCGGATTCCACGCCGATCGACCCGACACAGGCTTTCCGGTGTCTGCTTGAGGACATCAGCGAAGACGGCGCCATGATCCGCGTGGGCGGCAGGGGCAAGAACAATGTGCAGATAAAGCTGGAATTCTCGATAGATGACATTCCTGTGGTCATGTATGGAGTGATTCGTTCCGTTGAGTTCAACAAGGCCATGAACCAGTCGAGGCTGCATTTTGAATGCACCCACATACCGCCTTCCATGCGCAACGCGGTGCTTTCATACGTGTACCAGGTGCTTCCGCAGGAAGAGCGTGAAGTCGAGCTTGCGATTGCCCAGACGGAGTCGGACGCTTCGGATGCAAAGCCCGAGGCCGCGCCTTCTGCGGGCGGCGCGGAGCAGTCGTAAGGCTGCCTTGTGGATCACGGCACAGGAGGGGAATGGCGTACATGAAAAACATCCGCGTTTTGTTTGTGGCAGGTGCGCTGGTGCTGGCTTCGGCTCACACCGTGCATGGCGCGACTTCTGCCGAGATTCGTTTTGCCAAGGGAAGCATTGCCGAAAAGATTTCTGCCGTGCGTGAGAGTGCCCAGGGCGGCGACGGGGCGCTGTGTGCCCACGCGCTCGATTTTGCGCTGGATGCGCATGGCGTTCTAGGGGCCGATTCCGACCTGGAGCTTCTGGTCAAGACCGCCGTAGAGGGGCTGCTGCAGACCGGCATGAACCGTGATGTTTCGGCCCGCCTCGTGAACGTGTTCAAGTTGTTTCCCTCGGAGCCTGTGCGGAGCGCAGCCATAGACTGCTTTTTGCGCTCGCCCTCCGCCGCGTCTGTTTCGCTGCTGAACGGCTACGTGGCCGAGCAGATGCAGGCGGCGAACAAGGACGACGCGGTGCTCAAAAAGGCGGTTTCGGCGCTGGGCGTTATCGGAAACAGCGCCTCGTTCAATGTTCTGTTTGTCGCGGACATCGGCGACATGTGGCCCGGGCAGTCGGCGGCGCTTCAGTCGGCCTACGGTATGCTTTCGCACCTTGCGGAGGGCAGCATTCTGGAAATCCTTTCAAAAGTACCCATGCGGCAGAAGCTCAGGATATTGCGGTCGGTGGAGCAGAATGCGGCAATTCCGCAGAAAATCAAGGGAGCTGTTGCAGAAAACGCGCTGGCAGAGTCTATACTTTCTGTAAAGGACGTTCTGGCGCAGGAAAAGGAGCAGGTTGAGCTCCAGCTTGATTCACTGCGGCTGCTCGCCGATTACAGCTGGACCCGTGCAGCCGGCACCGTAGGGAGCTATTTTCCCATAGCGCGCGCGGAGTACGAGTCCGGGGTCATAAGCCCTGAGCAGTTCGCGGAAGTCATATACAACTACGCCGCTCTTTCCTCCTCGGAAAGCGGCCAGCTTCTTTCCTCCTATCTGGACGTTCTTAACAAGGACATGGAAGAACACCATGCCCCCGACCAGCCTGTGGTGCTGGCCGTTATCAACGCTCTGGGAGATTTGGGGGATAAAACCGCCTTTGAGTACCTTCTGTCGGTGCCCCACCTGGGCTATCCGGAGTCGGTGCGCACGGCGGCAAAAACGGCCCTCGCAAAGCTGAAATGGTAAAAGACTTCCTTTCACTGCTGCTTGCCCGCCTTGGAAACCCGGTGGTGCTTGCAGCCCTGCTGCTGGCGGCGCTGGTTTATTCCGGCGTTGTTCATCTTGCTGACCGCCATGCTTTTTTTGTTCCGGTGGAGCGCGAGGCGCTCTGCGAAATCAAAGGTACAATATCCACCAATCCTGTAAAAAACAGGCGTGGCACTTCCTACACCTGCCGCCTTGCCGCAGAGTCCGTGACCGCGGTTGTGCGTGGTAGCACCATAACCGCCTCCGCTGCGGGGGAAGTCGCTGTTTCCATTCCTGCGGCCGCCGTGGAAGCGTTCTATCCCGGCAGGCTGTACAGCCGTGCGGCTTCGCAGGCGCTACTTGCCGAGGTCGGGGAGCGGGTGCGCTGCACGGGCCAGTGGGTTCCGTCTGCGGAGCTGTTCAGGGTGCGCTCGGTTGAGGCTACCGGCCACAGTCCAGGTGTCGCGGGAAAAGTGCTCCATGTGCGCTCGCTGTGCCGCCTGTTTTTTAAGCGGCTCATGTTTTCATGGGGGGCCGCCGGCGCTCTGGTGCTTTCGCTTCTTTCCGGCTCGCGCGACTATCTTGACCCGTCGGTGGGCGATTCGTTCAGGCTCGCGGGGCTTTCCCATGTGCTTGCCCTCAGCGGCATGCACCTTTCGTTTTTTTCCGGGCTCGCAGGCAGTGTCGGCGCGGGTCTGTTCGGAAAAAAGTACAGGGCTGTCCTTGGTCTTGTGGGCATTGCTTTTTTTGTGTGGTTTGCAGGGCTTTCGCCTTCTCTCCTGCGGGCACTGCTCTGCGCCCTGTTCATGCTTGCTGCCAGGGCGGTGTTCTGCACGGAAGTGGATTTTTTTGCGGTGCTCTCGGCTGTGTTCTTGGTTCATGCGGTGCTGGTTCCATCTGATGTGCAGGATGCTGCGTTCATGCTCTCTTATGGTGCGCTTGCAGGAATCCTCCTCTTTTCTGATGCCGTCCATGCCATGCTCGTGCGCCTTGTGCCGCCGGCGCTTTCTGCGGGGATTTCTGCGGCGGTCGGGGCGCAGGTGGCCACCGTTCCTGTGTGCGCCAATGTGTTCGGAACCGTCATGCCGGTGGGAATAGTGTCGTCGGTGGTGGTGTCGCCGCTGGTGTCGCTGTTTTTGGCTCTGGCTGTGTGCGGCATCCTTGCTTCACTTGCGCTGCCGTTTCTTTCGCCGCTGTTCGGCACGGTGCTGAACTGGCTCTATGCCGCGCTGCTGGGGCTTGTGGAGCTGTTTTCACGTGTGCCTCCGGTCGTGTTTTGAGGGCACGGCCGTTTGTGCCCGGAAGCTTTAGGAGGGGTTTGCATCGATATGGACGAAGTGCTGCATCCTACAGACTACAACTCACCCGCCGCGCTAAAGGCCTTCCTTGAGGCGCACGGATTTTCCATGCAGAAAAGATTCGGGCAGAACTTCATGGTGAATCCCGGCGCGAGGCTTTCCATCGTAAAGCGCCTTTCGCCTTCACCCGAAAGCCTTGTCTGGGAAGTCGGCCCCGGGCTGGGTGCCTTGAGCCATGACATTTTGCGTTCCGGGGCCAGCCTCACGGCCTTTGAAATTGACCGCGGCTTTGCGGCCTGTCTGCACGGCCTGTTCCAGAAAGAAGAGGCCGAGGGGCGTTTTTTGCTCCGCGAGGGCGATGTGCTCAAGACATGGAAAGGGGAGCTCGATGCTGTTGGGCTTGCGGGAAAAAGCCCTTCGTCCGTGCTGCTGTGCGGAAATCTCCCGTACAACGTTGCGGCCACGTTCATAGCCCAGACAATCGGCGCGGGAGTGCGGTTCAGGAGGGCCGTGTTCACCGTGCAGCGCGAAGTGGCAGACCGCATGTGCGCCGCCGTTGGCTCCCCGAACTATTCCGCGTTTTCTGTGCTCTGCCAGTGGGGCTACAAGGTGCACAGGTTTCTTGACTTGCAGCCGGGAAGCTTCTGGCCACGCCCGAACGTTTCATCGGCGGCCGTGGTGCTGGAACCGCGCCTGCAAGACGGCGTGATTCCTGCCGGCAGCCGGACACTGGCAGAAACCTGTTCCGGCGGAGCTTCATCCGATTTTTTTGTGAGAACCGTGCATGTGCTTTTTTCACAGCGGCGGAAGACGCTCCTCAACAACTGCAAGGCGCTCATTCCTCCCGGGGTGGATGCCGCAAAATGCTTCGCGGAGGCCGGGGTCGGCATGGGGGAGCGCGCCGAGAACCTGTCAGTCGGCCAGTTTGCCGTGTTGTCCAGCTGCTTCCGTTCTGCTATACTGGAGCAAGGGGGAAGGCTATGACCGCACTCGATGTTGCGCATAATGTTGAGACCGTCCGCTCTCTTGTTGAGGCAGCGGTTCTGAGAAGCGGACGAAAGCCCGGGGCCGTGGCCCTGTGCGCGGTGAGCAAGTTCCACTCCGCGCAGTCGGTGCTTTCCGCCATGGACGCGGGTCTATTGCTGTTCGGGGAAAACCGCGTGCAGGAGGCCGCCGCCAAGTTTTCTGCCGTAAACTCCGTGTGCCGCGAGAGCGGGCGGCCTGTTCCATGCCTCCACATCATCGGGAGCCTCCAGAGGAACAAGGCGAAAAAGGCCGTTGGATGTGCAGGCTGCATACAGTCCGTTGACCGGCTTGAGCTGCTTTCAGACATTGAAAAACATGCGGCCGCGTCTTTGCGGCAGATTGAAGTTTTTCTTGAAATCCATACTGGCGAAGAAAGCAAGGCCGGCTTCAAGGACGAGAAGTCCCTGCATGAAACGCTGGATCTTGCAGCTTCAGGAGCCTTTCCACACGTGGAAGTCAGGGGGCTTATGACAATGGCGCCTTTTACGGGCGACCAGTCTGCCGTTCATGCTTCGTTTTCGTCTCTCAGGCGTCTCCGCGAACGGCTCAACGCTGAATATCCCACGCTTCCAATCTCCGAGCTGAGCATGGGAATGAGCGGGGATTTCGAGGCGGCCATAGAGGAAGGAAGCACCATGGTGCGGATCGGGACGGCTATTTTTGGCGAAAGGGAAGCCGGAGTGGTTCATGGAGACGGAAAATGACTTCATCCCGCAAGCCGTTTTTTGCCTGCCTGTTTCTGTTCGCGCTTTTTGTGGTGTTTCCCCCTTATTGTTCTGCGGACTCTGCCGCAACCGACTCCGCTTCCACCGAAGCCGGCGAGGCGGAGCCGTACACCAAAGATGAATTTCCGCGTTGGGCCCGCGACATGAGGCGCACCGAAATCATCATATTTGGTTCCATGCCTTTTGTCACCCTGGGGGTGACTCTTGCCTATGGGGGCTACTTGTATGCGTCGGGGCAAACATCGTCATTTCCAAATCCGCTTGACAAGACGAGCGAAGGTTTTACCACCGAGCAGCAGTTTGCCATTCTGGGTATTGCCGGGGGCATCAGTGTGGCCCTTGGCCTTACCGACCTGCTTATAACCTTGGTTCGCCGCAAAAACGCCGCGAAACGCCTTGAAAGGCTCCATGAGCGCGAAGGTACAATCGTTGTTACCCCGCTTACACCGGAAGATGCGGGGGCCATGCTGCACGGTGGAAAGCACACGGACGATAGTCCGCCGGAGTCCGAAAAAAACGCCGGTTCAGGCGATTCGGGAACGGGCTCCGCAGTGGATTTTCCTGCTTCCGGGCCTGAAGTGGGGGCGCGGTGATGCCATTCTTTAGTTTTACTGTTCCGCAGACATATACCGCATCGGAACGGCTCGACACATACATCGCCGCTCTTCAGAACGGCATGAACCGCTCAAAGCTCAAAAGCGGTGTCACGACCATCCTTGTGAACGGAAAGCCCCAGAAGCTTTCGTACAGGCCCAAAGCAGGGGACGGGGTTGACATCCAGTGGGAGGAGGGGATTCCGGCCGCAATCACGCCGGAGGACATTCCGCTTTCTATCCTGTATGAAGATGATGCCGTGTGCGTGGTGAACAAGGCGCAGGGCATGGTGACGCATCCCGCGAGCGGCAACTGGACAGGAACGCTCGTGAACGCCCTGCTGTACCATTGGGGGCGGGGCGACATCACGTGCCTTTCGCATGGCACTATGTCGGACATGCTCCGTGTGAGGCGGCCGGGCATCGTGCACCGGCTTGACAAGGAAACGTCGGGCGTTATTGTCACCGCAAAAAACCGCGGCGCGGAAGAATGGTTGCAGGCGCAGTTCAGGAACCACAGGGCGCTCGTAAAGGAATACATAGCAATCTGCACGGGACGGCCGCAGCACCAGCACGGCGTTGTGAGGACGCAGCTTGTGCGCGACCCGAAGAACCGCAAGCGCTTCAAGGCCGTTGCGGGCGGCGAAGACGGAAAGGAGGCTGTGAGCGCATACCGCTGCATAGCCTGTTACGGGGAATATTCACTTTTAAAGATACGCATCGCTACCGGGCGCACACACCAGATTCGTGTGCAGCTGAAATACTTGAACTGCCCTGTGCTGGGAGACGGTCTCTACGGGCATTCCGACAAGCTGTTTCCAGGGGCGACCCTTATGCTCCATTCAAAGCGCCTTTCAATCAGGCTCCCCGGAAAAAAAAAGGCTGACACGTTTGTAGCCCCTACGCCGGAACGGTTTTTGCAGGTGCTGCATCGGCTTCGCGCCCTCTATCCAAAGACCGTCCTGCCCAAGGATCGTTAGCCGTGCCTCAGCTTTTGATAGAAGTGATTCATGAACCTCGCCACGATGCCCCGTTCCTTGTGCTGAAAAAACCGTCGGGGCTTCCTAGCGCGCCGCTTGCCCCCGGCGAGGATTCCGCCATAACGCAGGCCGTGCGGCTTTTTCCACAGCTTTCTTGTGTGCGTGGAAAAAAGGATTTTGAATACGGCCTTCTTCACAGGCTTGACACGGATACGGCGGGGCTTCTCCTTGTGGCGGAAACTGACGAGGCCTACCGTGCGCTTTGCGGGCAGCAGTCCTGCAACCGCTTCTATAAAACGTACCGCGCGTCATGCGTGGCTGTGCCCCGGCTTTCATCTATGCTTCCGGGGTTTCCCGGGCCGCCTTCCGTTCTGGAAAGCCCTCTGCATGGAAAACCTGTTACCGTGCGCTCCCGGTTCAGGCCTTTTGGACCCAAGGGAGCTTCGGTGCGGCCAGTGGTGCCGCAGAGCGGACGGGCCGCGCTCAAAAAAAGCGGTGCGGAAGAATATGCCACACGCATTGTTTTTTTGGGGAACGGAACCGTGCGCTGCCAGATAGCAAGGGGGGCGCGGCACCAGGTGAGATGCCATCTTGCCTGGCTTGGTTTTCCCGTGCAGGGGGACAGGCTGTACAATCCGTTTTTTGTGGAAGGGGAACGGCTCCAGTTTTTTGCTACGGAGCTTTCGTTTGAGAATCCTTATGACGGAAAGCCGTTTACCGTTGCATGGAGCCCGCCCTGACCCGGCTGAACTTTGGCACGGCCTCATGGGGCATAAAAAAATCCAGCCGCGAGAGCTGGATTTGTGCCCGGAACAAGACTTGAACTTGCACACCCGTGAAGGCTCTAGTACCTGAAACTAGCGTGTCTACCAATTCCACCATCCGGGCAAGATTGGTAGAATTATACATAAAATCTTTCCGCCTTGTCAAGCCCTCGGACATGCATGAAAAACTCTTTTTGCTCTGTGCCGGTTTGCCGTGTATCGTGCGCAACAGGTAGACGGGGGGCGTGGAATGCGGTATACTTTCAGTACCATGCTAAGCGCGTTTACATTGATATGTCTTGTTTGCCTGCTCAGTTTTCCGAGCATAATGATTATGGTTACCTATCCGTTCAGCCACAAGGCCGCGCTGTTCTGGTCCAATTACATCACTTCCTACTGCGACCGTCTGTTCTTTGCCATCCTGCGCTATTACAGGGGCTTCCGTCTGCTTGCGGACAGGGGCAGCAAGGAGCAGCTTCCCGAGCAGTTCCTGATTCTTTCAAACCACCAGAGCCTGTTTGACATCTGCGTGTACCTGCGCTACTTCTGCGACAAAAAAGTGCGCTTTGTGGCAAAGGACTCGCTCGTGAAGGTTCCGATGGTGGGAAAGATGCTCAAAAGCCAGCATCACTGCATGATTCCCCGGTCGGGCGGGGCAAGGCTTGCCATGAATTCTCTCAGGCGCTTCGGGGAAGAGGTGTTCGCCGACAAGGAAAAGCTTCCGCTGATTTTTCCCGAGGGGACCCGCAGCAAGGACGGGCGCCTTGGGAAATTCTATTCGGCAGGATTCCGCCGCCTTGAAGAGACCGTTCGGCTTCCTGTGGTGGCCTGTGCGCTTGACGGCGGCTGGCGGCTTTCAAACCTCACGCGCATTTTTGCCAGCCTCAAGTGCGGCACATACCGCGTGAAGGTGCTGAAAGTTTTTGACGTGCCACGCACCAAGGAAGAAGAGCAGGCAGTGCTCGATGAGTCCCACGCCCTGATAGAGGCCCAGCTTGAACGCTGGCGCTCGCTTCCTGCGGATTCCCTTGAAGTTTGACATGTGTGCCCCGTTTTTCCTCCGGCCTGTCGCGCTCGTGTGGCAGCTGAAACCTTTCTGCCGCCGCATTGACATTTCCAGGCAAACACCATATCCTGCCGCTATGGTTGCGGACATTCTTTTTGCAGGGATCGGCGGTTTTGCGGGGAGCGCGTTGCGGTGTGCGGCGGGCTTTGTGCCTGTCAAAAATCCTGCGGGTTTTCCGATAAAAACCTTCCTCATAAATGTGGCGGGCTGCTTTGTCTTTGCGCTGGCAGGATGCATGGCGGCAAAACGCGGCTCGCTCAATCCGCGCGCGCTTGTCATGGTTCGCACGGGGTTCTGCGGCGGCTTTACCACGTTCTCGGCGTTCGCGGCAGAAAGCGCGGCGCTTCTCAAAGGCGGAAACCTCGCTGCGGCCGCAGCATACATCGCGGCGAGCGTGGCGGCAGGGCTGCTCGCTGTCTTTGCGGCGGAAAAGGCGTTCGGGGAGTGACAGTCACAGCCACGGACGATGCGCTTCGCGGGAATTCTTCTCGCGCTGTGCCTTTGCCAGTGCTTTTTCGTAATGGCGGCGGTCGGGCTTCTCTGCGGGGCGGTAGAGTATCGCCACGTTCCCGATGATGCGCACGAGCAGCGCATCGGTCGCGGCGGCAAGTTGCTCGGCGAGCGTTTGGCGGTCATCCTTGAATTCGTTGAATTTCACTTTAATCAGCTCGTGATCCGCAAGGCAGCGGGCGATGTGCGCGGTCTGCGCTTCGGTCACGCCCGCGCTGCCAATCAGCACGGCGGCTGGCAATGGTTGGGCGTATCGTTCCAGTATTTTTCGCTGTTTGCTTGAAAGTTCAGTCATACGGAAAGTATAATCGAGGTGGCCTTTTTGTGCAATCCACGTCTTGCAAATCGGCGGACTTGTGCCATAATGGACTGAAGGGGGCGGAAAGGCTTCCGGGCGGATTTCGCGGCGCGTTGTGGCGCTCTGCATGGGCAAGGATTGTTTTTTTTATGTTTTTCTGGTAGCATGGAGTCCTATGAACGCGATTGTTTCACACCGTCTGTATCTGCTCAGGGTGCTTGTCTTCAATTCAATCAAGAAGCGCTACCGCCGTTCCGTTTTGGGCGTTGTATGGAGTATGCTGAACCCGCTTCTTACAATGATGGTGCAGGCGCTCGTGTTTTCGCATGTGTTCCGCCGCGATATTGAAAACTACCTGCTTTACCTGATTTCAGGGCAGATTCTGTTCAATTTTTTTTCCGAAAGCACACGCACCGCTATGAATTCAATCATCAAGAACTCGCGGCTCCTGAAAAAAATCAAAGTGCCAAAGTACATGTTCCCGCTTTCGGCTGTGCTGGCGAGTCTTGTCAACCTGCTTTTTTCCATTCCCGCGCTGGTCATCATCATGGTAGTTACCCGTGCGCGTTTTTCTTTCGGCTCGCTCACTTTCGTGTTTCCGCTATTTTTTATGCTGGTGTTCTGTATCGGGGTGGGGATGTTTTTGTCGGCGGTGGCTGTGTTTTTCCGCGACATAATCCACCTGTACGCGGTGTTCATCACGCTGCTGCAGTATACTACGCCGATTTTTTATCCTGCGTCGGTGCTCGAAGGCCGGCATCCGTGGGTGCTTTTCTTGAATCCCCTGTACCATTACATACGCACATTCCGCGAGGCTATCTACAGCGCAAGTCCCACGGCCCCGATGCATGTGCTGTGGGGCGCGCTGTTCAGCTTTGGCGCCATGCTTTTGGGGCTGTGGCTGTTCAACCGGAAGCAGAAGAAATTCATCCTGTTCGTGTAGGAGCGTAGCGCATGGAACCGATAATAACGGTCACGAACGTGAGCATGCATTTTAATCTCATGGTGGAGCGGGTCAATTCGCTCAAAGAATACCTCATCAATTTTTTTAAGGGGAGGCTTCTATACCATGATTTTCTGGCGCTTGACAATGTGTCGTTTGAGATAAACCGCGGCGAGATTGTGGGCATCATCGGTCTTAACGGCTCTGGGAAAAGCACCCTGCTGAAAATCATCGCGGGGGTGCTGGTGCCGTCGTCCGGTTCGGTGCAGGTGAGAGGCTCCATGGCGCCTCTCATAGAGCTGGGGGCCGGCTTTGACGCGGAGCTCACGGCCGAGGAGAACATATTCTTGAACGGGGCGCTCCTGGGATATTCCCGCTCGTTCATGCAGGAAAGGTTCCGGGAAATCATCGAATTCGCGGAGCTTGAAGGCTTTGAGCAGGTGCCTCTCAAGAACTTTTCAAGCGGCATGCAGTCCAGGCTGGGCTTTTCGATTGCCACAATTGTACAGCCTGAGATCCTGCTGGTTGACGAAGTGCTTTCCGTGGGCGATTTCAAATTCCGAAAGAAGTGCGAGAAACGCATACAGCAGATGATAGAAAACGGTGTGACCGTGGTGCTTGTAAGCCATTCCTCGAACATGATTGAGACCATGTGCAGCCGTGCCGTCTGGCTTGAGCACGGAAAGCTCAGAAAGGTCGGAGAGGCGAAAGCCGTATGTGAGGAATACTTGACCGAAACTTCCTGAGCCGGTTGTCGGCCCGTTTTGCGTGACGGCGGGGATTGTGCGGAGCTTATGGCTGCGGGGCAAGCCGCCAGCCCGGAAGATATGGGGCGACGGGACCTGACAGCCTGTGCATTGCGTCATGCAGGGCGCGTTTGGTGAGCGTGTCGTGTGCCGAACTGCGGCCTAGCAGCCTCTTTGCCAGGAGCTTTGCCTGCGTAAGCATGTATTCCATGTAAAAATACCGCACTCGGCCGTACCGACATGGCTTCCCTAATCCTGAGGCTCTGTGTGCTTGACAGGTTGGCAGGGTGTTTGCTATAATCTTTTACTATCATGTCTTGTGGTGGTGACTTGGCCGGCGTCGCGTGGTTCTTCATCATCGGGCAAGAAAAGGAGTTTGCAATGAAGAAAGGAATTCATCCTGAATACAAATTGACAAAAATCACCTGCGTGTGTGGCAATGTAATCGAGACCCGCTCCACCGCCGAAAACATTCATGTGGAAATCTGTTCCGCATGTCACCCGTTCTTTACCGGCAAGCAGAAACTTGTTGACACCGCCGGACGCATCGACCGCTTTAACAAGCGCTACGGTATTGCCCAGGCAGAATAGGGGCACGTTGCCGCTTTGCGGTGAAACGCCGTCTGTTTTATGCAGATGGCGTTTTTTTTTGCCTGTTCAGGTGCTGCGCTCTATGCGCCACACACGGTGAACGGATGTGTTCCGGTAGTCTTCGGGTATTGTCTGCCGGGTTATGTCTGTGCCGCGCCACAGTGGTGCGCCTTGAGCGGAAGCGGGCAGGGCCTGCTCTTCAAAGCGCAGGCGGCGGCTGTTCGTGCTGAAATACAGCGTTCCATGCGGCGAAAGTATTCGGAGGCAGCGTTCCACGAGCCGGGGCCAATCGCGGTTGAGGTCTAGCGTGTCTCGGCTTCGTTTTGAATTTGAAAATGTTGGCGGGTCGAGTATTATGATGTCGTACTTTTCCGTGCCGTTCGGCCTTTCAAGCCATGCCAAGACGTCTTCTTTTTCAAATGAAAACCTTGTGGGATCTGTAAAGCCGTTCAGCCACATGTTTTTCTGGGCCCATGCGAGATATGTGTTGCTGGCGTCTATGCTGTGCACGTGGCTGGCGTTTCCTTCTGCGGCATACACCGAGAAGCTTCCTGTGTAGCAGAACAGGTTCAGCACCGACCGCGCTCCGCATGTGGCGCGCACGATGTTCCTGAGCGGCCGGTGGTCAAAAAAAAGTCCCGTGTCTATGTAGTCGCTGAGGTTCACAAAAAATACTTCACCGTTTTCAAGGACACGCCCTGCGACAGGTTCGGCACTTTCAGCCCGCTCATACTGGCCTTTCCTTCCTCGCTCACCGCCTGAAAAGCGCCTGCGTGTCTTGCATATCACATGGCTTTGTTCTACGCCGATGGTTTCCGCGGCTTTTTCCGCCATGGCCGAAAGCCATTCTGCTTCGGCTTCAGGTTCTTTGTGGTACGGCCGCTCATACAGGTACATGTGCAGGAATGTGCGCTCCAAAAGCTCTTTTTTTATGCGGGCTGCGGCGGGGCCGTTTTCGCTTATGCGGGAATTCGCTTCTGAAAAGTAATGTATCGACGCCTCTTTTGATGTGATGTTTTTGGGAAGCAGAGTGTAAAGATCCATTGAAAGAGGAACCTCGGGAATGTCGCGGTCATAGAGACGGTAGCATGTGAGCATGTTTTTTCTCGCCCATTTTTTGCGGAGGCGGTACTGTTTTTCGAGGCGGTTCTTGAACAGGCTCGCCTGGTATGCGTTCTTTTCCGTGTCGTTCATTTTCTGGAATGGACCTGGCTTTGGATTTTGGTTTTCAAATGAGCGGCGCAGCTTGAAACATGCGGCTTGCTCTTTTCAGTTTCCAGTATAGCGATGAATGGAAAAAAACACAACGGCCTTGGGAGCTTGGCCATTTTTTCCTGTTGTAAAAGCTTATGTTTTGCGGTAAAGTGGGCTATTATGAATATGGAAGCGTTTGTCTTGGGCTGCGGGGGCATGATGCCGCTTCCGTACCGGCATCTCACCTCCGTGCTCCTCCGCCGTGATGGGGATCTGTTTCTGTTTGACGGCGGGGAGGGAACACAGGTGAGTCTCAGGCGGCTCAACCTGAAATGGAAAAAAATCACCGCGATTTTTGTGTCGCACACCCATGCCGACCATGTGACCGGGCTTCCTGGCATACTCATGCTGTCGTCGCAGGTTGACCGGAGCGAGCCGCTTTTTATTTTTGGTCCGCCCAAGATCGCGGACTACATTGAGACAAGCCGCAAGGTGCTTGACATGTACATAAATTATCCTATCGTGGTCAGGGAAATCGAGGCTCCTTCGGTGGTCTACGGCGGGGATGGTTTTTATGTGCGGGCGTTTCCTCTGGAGCACACCAAGACCTGCGTGGGCTACACGCTGGAGGAGCTTGACCGCCCCGGTGAATTCAACCCCGAGCAGGCGGTGGCTCTGCGCATTCCACGAGGGCCGCTCTGGGGGAAACTCCAGCACGGAGAGCCGGTGATGAATGAGCTGGGGCAGGAAGTGAGGCCTGAGCAGGTCGTGGGCAGAGCCCGTCCGGGCAGGAAATTCAGCTATGTGACGGACACGCTCTATCTTCCTTCGATTGCAAAAGAAGTGCAGGGGAGCGACCTTCTGATATGCGAAGGTATGTTCAAGGATGACTGCGCGGACCAGGCAAAAGAAAAAAAGCACATGACCGCTCGCCAGGCAGCGGCAATCGCCCGTGACGGCGCGGTAAAGCGAATGGCCATGATTCACTACAGCCCGAGGTACACGGACAGGGAGTTGCCTGAGCTTTTGGAACAGGCCCGTTCGGTGTTTCCTTCCGCAGAACTCTCTCGCGACCGCATGCATTTTGAGATTCCATATGAAGACTGATGGCGGAAATTTTGTTCGTCTGCAGGATGTCACAAAATGCTACGGACGAGCCCCTCATGGCGTTTCGGCATGTGAGCATGTAAACCTGTCCGCGTCTCCCGGCACCATCACCGCCCTTGTTGGGACAAACGGCGCCGGAAAAAGCACCGTGCTGAAGGCGATATGCGGGGTGCACTGCGTGTCGTCTGGAACTGTCAACGTCTGCGGCAGGAGCGTTCCTTCTGAAATTCGCCGCTGCGTTGGGCTTGTGCCGGAGACACCGCTGCTTGAAATCCGCCTTACTGTGCGCGAGGCGCTTGACGCGACGGCGGCCTTTTACGGGCTTTCTTCCGCACGTGCCTCGGCCTGCATAGAACAGGCCGTTTCCATCGCGGAGCTTTCCGGTGTGTACACAAAAAAAATAGCGACGCTTTCAAAAGGATTTCGCCAGCGCGTGAGCCTTGCCTGCGCACTTTCGCATGACCCGCAGGTGCTTGTGCTCGATGAATTTTCGGCGGGACTTGATCCGGTGCAGGAACAGCGTCTGAGGAAGCAGCTTCTGAGGTTTTCCCGGTCGCATACAGTGATTGTCTCGACCCACCGGCTTGAGGAGCTTTCGGCGCTTTCGTCCGTTGTGTATGTGCTTTCTCACGGCCATGTGGCGGCCCATGGAACCGTGCAGGAGCTGAAAGTCCAGGCCAATGCGGAATCGATTGAAGATGCGTTTTTATTTTTGACTGGGGCAGAACGCCATGCGTAGCAGATTGTTCGCCTTGTACCGCCATACGGTGTTTTCTGTTGCGGTAAGCCCTGTATGCTGGGTAACGTCGGCCGCATTTTCACTTTATGCCGCACTTGCTTTTTTTGTGGGACGTCCTTTTTTTTCGGCGGCGGGTTCAGCCGACATCAGGCCGTTTTTTTCATCCTTGCCGTATGGCGCAATCCTCGCCGTGCCTGCTTTCTGCGCCTTGGCCAAGGGTGGGGCGCAGGACTATGCCCTTCCGTTTTCTTCGTTTTCCGTGGTGTTCGCCCGTTCGTGCGCGGTTGGAACGCTGTGCGCCTTTTCGCTTGCAACCGCTCTTGTGGTGCCGTGCGCGGTCTCATGGTTCGGTGACGTTGAGGCCGCTTCGCTTCTGTGCAGTGCCACCATGATGCTTTTGTATCTGTGCTCCGCGAGCGCCATGTGCGTTGCAGTGTGGACGCTGCTTCCCAGGGCGGGTTTTGTGCTTTCAGCCGCGCTGCTTTCGGTGAGCCAGGCCGCTCATGAGATTCCGCGTCTTGTGGATCTCCCGCCGTTTTTTTCCGCGCTGTGCAGGAGCGTTTCGTTCGCCTGGCATTTTGACGCCGCAACCAAGGGGATTATAGACAGCCGCGATGTTGTGTTTTTTGCGTTGGTGTGCCTTTCGAGCCTGCTGCTTTCCTCAAGAATCATGGAACACCGCAGGGGAAACTGTTCCTCTGTGCTGAAAAAACATACCGCGCTCGCCGCCGTTACCGTGCTGCTTGTGGGCGCGAACAGCACCCGGTTTTTTGTTAGGCTTGACTGCACTGAAAGCAGGCGGTTCAGCCTCTCCGCATACAGCAGGACGCTACTTTCGGAACTGGAAGCTCCGCTTGAAATCACATACTACAGGAGCGCCGTCTTGCAGGAGCTGTATCCGCAGGTGCGCGACGTTGAGGACTATCTCATGGAATATGCGGCGGAAAGTCCGTTTGCAAGCGTTTCGGTTCATTCCCCCTCTGACGAGAATACCCGCCGCCGTCTGGAGCAGAACGGCATTTTGCCGCAGCACATTGCCGCGCAGGGTGCAGACCGTATTTCCGGCTCCACCGTTTATGCCGCAATTACATTGAGCTACAGGGGGCGCATGGAGGCGATTCCGTTTGTGCTCGACGCCTCCACGCTTGAATATGACCTTGCCATGCGTGTGCATCCGTTTGTGCGCGGAACTGTCAGGACCGTGCAGGTTGTGGTGGCAAACGAACTTTCCCTTGAAGATGACTACTCGCTTGTTCGTCCATGGCTTGAGGCAAACGGCCTTGCGGTGGTTGAAAGCGCACTGCCGTCACGTGCGGAAGAGCTGCGGCTGCTTCCATTTACCGCGCTTCCTTCGGTGCCGCTTCTCCTTGTTGGAACATCGAAGTGCACGGCTTCCGATGCTGCCGCGCTCATGCAGTTTTTGCAGAATGGGGGACGTGCCTGCATTGCGGCGAGCCCTTACACAGTGAATGTGTCTGGCGACTGGTCCGCCTTTCTGCATGACGATGCCGTGCTTCCGCTGTTTTCAGATTATGGGCTTTACGTGCCAGGTTCCATGGCGGCCGATGTTTCAAATTTCCGCCTCACCATGTATTCTGACACGACAGCTCTCGGAGCTTCCGCCGCACCTCGCACGGAATACCTGAACTACGCGCTCTGGCCGGAGCTACTTCCACAGGCGTATGCCCAGAACGGAATGGCTCTTTGCTGGCCTTCCGCACTGGAGCTTTCTGATGCCGAAACATCGGCTGCGTTTTCGTTCAGCCTTGAACCTCTTCTGGTGACGAGCCGAGCCTCATGGCGGGTTGAACCTTATGACGGAACGCATTTTGAAACCAATCCTTTCACAATGCCCCGCGCCGCGCCGCCTGAAAGCAGGGAGGAGATTGTGGTTGCCGCTCGGCTTTCTGTTGACGCTGGGGCTGCGGTGGTGCTTTCAGACCAGTATGCTTTTTCATCGCAGTTGCTGGGCTACCGATCGGAAGGTGGCGCTGGAGATTTCAGGATCCTTGATTTTTTGTGCGACAGGCTGCTTTCGCTTTCTGGAGCCGAGGCGCTTCTTCCGCTCAAAAACAAAAGCATGCACAGCATCTCGCTTTTCAAAATGCCGGTTGAAGAACGGATTGCATTGCGGCCTGCCGTGCTTGCGTTTGCAACAGGCTTGCCGGTTACGGCCTGCCTGCTGATGGCTCTGGGCGTGGCTGCGTACCGCGCAACCAAAAGGAGGGTTAGATGAGGCGGCTTTCTTCAGCAAAGGGGATACTTGTGTTCTATGCGTTCGACGCTCTGCTGCTTTTGGTGTTTTTGCTTTCGTTTCTGCCGATGTTCCGCCGTGGCGCAGTTCGGCGGGAAAAGTCTGCGCTGCTGAACCCCCGCTTTGTTTCGTCCGTGCAGGAGATAAGCATTGCAGGCCGTGGGACAGACGGAGAGAGCGGGCTGCGTGTAAATCTCACACGGGCAGACTCTGTGTGGACCGGTACAGACAGCCTGAGCGGTTTTTCCCAGCGCTGGCCGTGCGACATGCAGACTGTTTCAAATCTGCTTGAGACTGCATCGCGTCTGGTGGATCTGTACACAAAGGGAAGTGGGCCGAAACAGTGGAACGATTTTTCCGTTGACGATGAGAACGCGCTTTCGCTTACATTCTGCGGCGGTAACGGCGATGTTTTGTCGAAGCTGTTTTTTGGGCAGGAAGACCCGGTCACCGGGCGCATCGCCGTCAGGACATGGACAAAAGATACCGTGTATGAGACAGACGCTGCGATTGCCCCCTTTTTGACGGCGGTTCCATCGTTTTGGTGCGATCCGTTCGTGTTTCCGCAGGTTGTGACAGGGCTTTCAAGGAGCGAGGCTGAACGCACGCTTAGGCGCGGAAAGCTTGAAGCCATATCCGGGCCAAATTTGGCACTTCCACCTGCCAGGACATTTTTTGATGATTTTGGAAACGGTGCAGCCGCCACGCTTTTTGTGCATGAAGCTCCTGCCGAGGCTGAGTCGCCAGATGAAAGCGTGCTGGTCGAAGCCGCTTTTGCGCCGCCACTTTCATGCACCGCTGCCGAACAGGAGGCTATACGCGCCGTGCGTTATTGGTACCGCATAAGCCGCTGGACATATGAAAGCCTTGCCTCTATGCATGGTAACGGGGTGTAAACGGCCATGGCGGAATCCTGCTCGCTCAAAGTGTTCACAGAATGGCTTGGCCGGTACCTCAATTTTGAACGGACTCCTCAAAAAAACATTTTCTGGCTTGACACCATGCATTTCCTTTGCGGCCGACTTGGAAATCCTCAGCTGAGCTCCAAGTCGTTTCATGTGGCAGGGTCAAAGGGAAAGGGCTCGGTTTCCACTATGATTGCCAGCATATTGGAAGAGGCTGGCTACACGGCAGGGCTTTACACATCGCCGCATCTTGTCTCGTTCGCTGAACGGGTGGGAACGGCGCACGGCCCGTTTTCCGAAGCCCTGTATGCCCGTGCGGCAGAACGTCTTATGCGTGAGGTTGGCTCTATCTCCAAGTCGGAAATGCCGAAAGGCCGGCCTTTTACCTGGTTTGAACTGGTGACCGCGTTTGCCATGGTGTGTTTTCGGGAGGCCAGGTGCGATTTTTCAGTGTACGAAGTGGGGCTTGGCGGGCGCCTTGATGCCACTACAGTGATAGAACCCTCCTGCTGCTGCATAGGCCCCATCGAGCTTGAGCACACAGAATTCCTGGGGAACAGTCTTGAGGCCATCGCGTCGGAAAAGGCCGGCATCATAAAGTCCGGGGTTCCTGTCATTGTGGCGGCGCAGAAAAGCGATTCAGTCATGGAAGTGTTTCGTCGCATGGCGGTAGAAAGAAACGCGCCGCTCCTGTCTGTCAAAGAATGTGCGAATGTGTATGATGTTGTCTATAAAAATATACAAACTAACGGTCGTATATGGTCGCAATTATCTACTAACGAACGGTCAGAAATGACTGTCGATGGATCTTGCATGTCAGCAACGCTGGAGCTTTCCTGCTGTGCCCGCCCCCTGCATTTGACACTGGGGCTTGTAGGCGAATTCCAGGCATGGAACGCTGCGCTTGCGGTTCTTGCGGTAAAAAACGTGATGCCCGATATTCCAGAATCGGTTGTTGAGGCTGGACTTTCCCGGGCGCGGCTTCCCGGGCGCTTTGAGCTTAAGCGGCGGGTGCCTGGCTATCCGCAGATACCTTCGCTGGTGCTTGACGGTGCACATACGGTGGCTTCGGTTCAGCACACCTTGGACACGTTTTTTGCGGTGCCTGGTCTTGTCACGTCTGCGCAGAAACCGCATCTCTTGTTCGCGTGTGCCGCCGACAAAGCCGTGGAGGACATAGCGCCGCTGTTTGCTGACAGGTTCCAGTCCGTGACGCTGACACGGCCTGGCGCGGAAAAAGCAAGCGACATAAACCGCCTTGAGGCCGCATTCGCTACCTCTGGGATTGCCTACGATTTGTGCGAGGACTGCACTTCTGCCATAGAACGTTCACTCTCTGTAGCAAACTCATGTGGAATGCCTATCTTGGTGACAGGCTCTTTCTATCTGGTTGCTGAAGTC
Organism: Treponema sp.; assembly: GCA_022510905.1. Taxonomy (GTDB): domain Bacteria; phylum Spirochaetota; class Spirochaetia; order Treponematales; family Treponemataceae; genus Treponema_D. Next base: position 6,670 of record JAFLSN010000017.1, on the reverse strand, counting down.
CAGAAATTCCTGAATGAAAAGGAGCCTCGAAGCTCCGGTGTTGCCGAACGTCCTGCCTGAGGTATACACGTGGCACTCTGCTGGTTATGCAGCTTGTTATCTCGTAGCTGATTGTTCCTGTTTTGCGTGCAAGGTCGTCCGCCGTTTGCAGTGCGCCGTGCGTGCGGTCGCCAAACAGCACCGCCGTATCCCAGCGCCTGACACCGCTAGCCTTCCCGAGGTCTACCATGCACTGATCCATGCAGATTCTGCCTCGGAGTGGATATGGCTTTCCATCGATTGCGACAGAAACATCTGACTCCGAAAAACGCCTTAGCCAGCCGTCCCCGTAACCAACTGGAAGCACCGCGATTTCGGTGGTGGCCGGTGCCGTCCATGTGCGGCCGTAGCCCACGCTTTTTCCGCTTTCAAACATGCGGGTCGCACTGACGGTGGAGCAAAGTGTCATAACAGGTTTGAGGTCTATGGGAGTGCCCTTGCGTGAGAGGTACTCTTTTGAAATCTCGTCGGCATACGAGCCATACGCGATTATGCCTGGGCGCACCATGTCGAGGTGGAACTCGGGACGATCTAGTGTGGCTGCGCTGTTGCAGCAGTGCCTCAGCCCCGGAGAAAGTCCTGCGTCTTCTATTGCTCCGATGGCTTCAGTGAATCGGGCAAACTGCGCATCTGTGTACGAACGGTCGTTAGGTTGAATGCTGTCGCTTACCGCAAAATGGGTACAAGTGCCGCCCTGCACAAGCACACCAGAGTCTGATATGGCGCGGGCAAGTTGCGCGGCTTCGTGCGGAAGGCAGCCTATTCTTCCCATGCCTGTATCCACTGCAAGATGCACGGAGTAGTGGATTTTTCCAGCGGAACGGGCTGCTTCTGCAAATCGGGCTATATATTCCGTGTCGAATACCAGCGGCGTGATGTCGTGCAGAACAGCGGTCTCTACCTCAGTTGGATGGCACAGGCTCAGAAGCAGGATTTTAGCCGTGATGCCCGCATTCCGCAGTTCAAGGCCTTCTTCAACAGTGGCCACCGCGAGAAACGAGACTCCGCATTCAACGGCAACCTTCGCGCACTCCACGGCTCCGTGTCCGTATGCGTTGGCTTTCACCGCGATGCACAGTGCCGTTCTGTCTGCGATGAACCGCTTGATCTCACGGATATTGTGTGAAAGGTTGTCGAGATGGATGAGCGCACGGGTTCCACGCATGTCATATTACCGGAGTTTGACGAAAATCACGGCGAAGATGGCTGCAAGAGCCGCGATGCACACAAAAAACACCCAGGCCGGGGCACCGTCTGCCACTGCGGGAGCCAGGCCGTTCTTGACCGACCATGTGGCGAACGCTGTTTTTATGGAGCGCCTGGACTTTTTTGAGAGACCGTGCTTTTGACCGTCGAGTGTTCGGGGCTGACTTTCGGAAGAAGGCACTGTATAGTGGCATGCAGGGCAGCCGTTCTTGAATGACGCGGGAGACCCGGAGTGCCCGCACTGGGGGCACCTCACAGCGGAAAAGAATTTACCGCATTTGGGACAGAACCGTGCGGCGGCAGCCACCTCCGAGCCGCAGTTTTCGCAGTAATATTTTGCCTTGCCTTTGACTGCCATAGCCTTTTTTACCAGAACCTATTCCGTGCGAACGTTGTCAACCGTGTAGTCGTAAATCTGCCAGATGCCGTCGCGCTGCCGCACGGAATACGTGTAGCGCTTCACTTCATAGTATGTAGGATTCTTGAACCATTCGAGCACCTGCACCGTTCCCTCCGTCTGGTTGTAGGTTGTGGTTTCAATTTCAAACCGCTCGGGCAGTGCCACTATGTCGCTGTCAATTCGCGTCTGCATTAGGTCTGCCCGGAATGTCCTTAGCATTTCAGCCCGTTCGTCCGCGCCGACAATGTTGTAACGGCGGCTCCGTGCCGGGTCGCGCTTTAGCATCTGCTCAAGATCCATGTACAGGAAATACTGGTCCCACAAGCCACGCTGCCGCGCGATGATGGTCTGCTCGATCACCTTGTCGGGACTGATTTGCTCCGGCTGCAGCATTGCGGCGGTTTCTGTGCGCACGGGAATGATGGTCGCTGCCGCAGCTGCCGGAGATGGGCGCACTTCAAGGCTCAGCCTGTTCGAGCTCATTGCCCCTCCCTTGTTTTTGTAGAGCTCTGGATAGAATTTCAGCTCTACGTAATAGATAGAAGGATCGGTGATGGTGAGATAGTCCTTGAGGTTTTCCACGAAGGAATATTCCTCGCCGCTTTCCAGCGCTATCTCGCGGAAATAGACGGTATGGTTTGTGGTGCGCTTTCTCCGCAGGGTCTGCGTTTCTGGAAGGCGCGTGTTCTTGATGTTGAACGCCACAAAGTCTATGCTGAACATGCGGTCGTCCGCGAGCTTGAACCGGAGCGTTTCAGGCCCCCTGTTCGAGACAGTCACATGCACGTATACGGGATTTTCTTCTGCGTTGCCGGGGTAGTACATGGTGCGGTCATAGAACTTGATAGACACTTCTGCGTTTTTGGTGTTCTGCTGTGCAAGTGCGCTCTGGGCAAGCACCGCTAAACCTGCTATAATGGCGAACAGTGTACGTTTCACAATAAACTCCTTAACGGCACAAAGCTTCTGTCAGGTCTCCGTCAAGATTGCTTTCTTTCAGGAGGTTCCTAATAGTAGTTATCGGATGAACATGGAAAATACATTATCTACAAATTCACTGAATGCGCTGCTTTCTTCATGGACTGAATTCTCTTCTTGCGCGGACTTCTGCGCCGAGGCTTGTCCAGATGTGAATGTGGAAATCGTGGGCCTCAAAGGAAGCCTTGCAGGTGCCTTTGTCGCGCGCCTGCTTGAGCGGCTGCGGGTGCAGGACATCCACCGGGCGCAGTATCAGGGCAAGACCTCCTTGCCACGCGACCTTGTGATTGTGACTGCGGGCCAGAAAGAGGCTGATTCCTGCCAAACGGACATAGAGGCTTTTATTGGCAACGGGGCCGATGTCATACAGCTTCCCTGGTGGGGAATGCTGCCGTACCGGCCTTCCGCGAAAGGCTCTGTGGTGTTCGGGCAGCGGGCGGGGGCGCTTTCAAAGCTGAGCCATTCCAACAGCGGAAAACGGCCACGCATTTTTATCACCACTATCAGGGCTCTTCTCACCCCGGTGCCGCCGCCTTCATATATCCGTTCGATGGTTCTCACGGTCAGAAAAGGTCAGAGGCTTGATGTGCAGGCTCTTGCAGAACGGCTTTCGGCGTATGGATATGTGCGGGTTCCAAAGGTTGGCATGCGCGGGGAATTTGCCCTTAGGGGTGAAGTGCTCGACGTGTTTATGAGCGGAGAATCCTGTGCCAGCCGCATTGTGTTTGACTTTGACACCGTGGAGCAGATAAAGTCATTTGACGCGGAAACCCAGTCCTCACGCGAAACCTTGGATGAACTGACCGTGTATCCGATGAAGGAAGTGCTGTGGACTGAAGAGCTGTGCGCACGGCTTGAAACATTGTTGGCAAGGGAAGATTCGGAGGGCATAGAGAACGGTTTTGCCGCCTACGACCGCGCCCGCACCGACTCTGGTAGCAAAACCGGCGCAGGCTTTGTTGCGCAGGAGACGCAGGCCGGTCTGGAAAATGATACACATTTGGAAGTGTCCTTGGCTGCCGAAGCCGATACTGCTGGTAGTTGTGTAAAAAATGATACAGATTCAGACTTTTTCTATGAAGGTAGAGGTGATAGTCTACAAAAATCGACATATTCCCGGTGTTTGGATGGGGCGGCATCTTCCAATGCTGGTGGGGCCGTGTGCCAATCGGCTTCCACAGGAACAGAGACATCCCAAAAGGCCGTGCACCTTTCCCTTACGGAGCATGCAAAAAAAGAACGGGACAGGCTGCTTTTGGAGCTGCTTGAACTGGGCGAAAGCGAAGGAGAGGAGCTTTTCTACGGACTTTTGTGGGATACAAAAAGCTCTGTTCTTGACTACGCAAAAAACTCCACGGTGATGTTCTTTGACTTTGACAGGCTCTGCAACGCCGAGCAGCTTTTGCGGAACGAATTCGCCGTGTCGTACAGGACTGTGCGGCAGCGGCTTCCCGTGCTCAGTCCGCGCGAGATGCTGCTGGATTTTTCAAGGATTGTTTCAGGCTGCCGGAATGCCATACGGCTCCGCACGCTCGAAACGGAAGAGGCAACGCAGGATCCCGTGGCTCCTTGCTCTGGAACCGACGAGGCTCCGCTTTTTGCTTCATCTTCAGGAAACGCGCCACCTCCTAAGGTCAAAGCCGGGACTGTGCCGCACGTATTCCGCATGCAGAGCGAGCCCGGCCAGAGCTATTTCGGCAACATAAATTATTTGAAGGAGCAGCTGGTTTCGCTCCAGAAGGACGGCTGGCATATCTTTGTGTTTGCCGACAATCCGAACCAGGCGCTCCGCATCCGGGAAGTGCTGAAAGACGTGGCTTCCGATTTTGAAGACGGAACCTTTCCAGCGCAGGTGCTCCCGACTGCAATCAGCGAAGGTTTTTCCGTGTCGGGGCAGAAGATTCTTGTAATACAGGAAAACGAGATTTTCGGACGCAGGAAGGCTGTGCCCAAATCCTCACGCCGTGCAAAAAGCCGCGCCATCGACACTTTCGTTGACCTTAACCCCGGCGACTTCGTTGTGCACGTGCAGTACGGCATCGGCTGCTTCAAGGGCATAGAGCGCGTCAAGGCAAACGGCACCGAGCGCGACTACATAAAGCTCCTTTACGCCGAAGATGAAACTGTGTTCATCCCGATTGAGCAGGTGAACATGGTGCAGCGCTACATCGGGAGCGAAAAAGAGCACCCGAGGCTTGATCGCATAGGTAGCAAAAGCTGGAGCGCCCGCAAGGCGAAAGTGCAGAAGAAAGCGGAAGAGATGGCCGCCCGTCTTGTCGATCTCTATTCAAAGCGGAAGGCCTCCCGTGGATTTCCGTTTCCCAAGGACAGCGAATGGCAGGCCGCATTCGAGGCCGCGTTCCCCTACGAAGACACTCCTGACCAGCTTACGGCCACGGAGGATATCAAGGCCGACATGGAAAGACCCGTTCCTATGGACAGGCTTGTGTGCGGCGATGTCGGCTACGGAAAAACGGAGATCGCAATGCGCGCGGCGTTCAAGGCCGTTATGGGAGGGAAGCAGGTGGCGTTTCTTGCTCCGACCACAATCCTTGCGGAACAGCACTTTGAAACCTGCACGGAGCGTTTCAAGAATTTTCCGGTGAGCGTCGCGCAGCTTTCCCGGTTCGTTTCCCAGGCGGAACAGAAAAAAACGCTGGCAAAGCTTGCCTCGGGAGAGGTTGACATCCTCATAGGCACGCACAGAATCCTGCAGAAAGATGTGGTATTCAAGGATCTTGGGCTTATGATTGTGGACGAGGAGCAGCGCTTCGGAGTGAAGGACAAGGAGCGGCTAAAAGCGCTCAAGACGAACATCGACAGCCTGGCCATGAGCGCCACTCCCATTCCGCGGACCCTGCACATGAGCCTCCTGAAAATCCGCGACATGAGCCTCTTGACCACTCCTCCGCAGAACCGCCAGAGCATAGAAACCGTGATAGAAGGGTACGACGGTGAGCGCGTGGCCCGTGCAATTCGTAGCGAAGTTGGCAGGGGCGGGCAGGTGTTCTTTTTGCACAACCGTGTCGAAACGTTGGAAGAAACCCGCCATTCCCTGGAACAGCTGGTGCCCGAGATGCTCATCGACGTGGCGCACGGGCAGATGGGCGCCGACGAGCTTGACGACATCTTCCGCCGCTTCAAGATGGGCGGCTTCCACGTGCTCGTCGCCACCACGATAATCGAGAACGGCATCGACATCCCCAACGTGAACACCATTATCATCGACCGCGCGGACATGTACGGCGTGAGCCAGCTCTACCAGCTGCGCGGGCGGGTGGGACGCAGCGACCGCAAGGCCTACGCATACCTGTTCTATCCTGAGAACAAGGCGCTTTCAGAAGTCGCGATGAAGCGCCTCCAGGTCATCTCGGACTTCACCGAGCTTGGCTCAGGCTTCAAAATCGCCATGAAGGACATGGAAATCCGAGGCGCGGGCAACCTCCTCGGGCGCGACCAGAGCGGAGACGTGTACGCAGTCGGCTTTGAGATGTACCTGAACCTTCTGAACGCGGCCATCGAGCGTCTTGTGGACGAGAACTGGCATGCCCCCGATGAAGTCCTGCTGGAGCTTGAGTACACGGGCTTCATACCCGACAGCTATGTGAGCGGGGCTGAAACCAAGATGGAGATTTACAAGAAGATTGCCGCCATACAGAGCGACGACGAGCTTTCCTCCATGTATGCTGAACTGTATGACAGGTTCGGTCCTATCCCAGGAGAAGCCGAGAGCCTTTTGGATCTTGCAAAAATCCGGATCATATGCCACAAGCTTTCCATAAGCACCCTGCGCGAAAAAAATGGCGTAGTCCAGGTTGAATTTTCCGAGGTGGCCAAGGTGAATGTTGACAAGGTGCTGGGGCTGATAAAGACATCGGCCGGGCGTGTTCGCCTGGATCCGGCCCATCCCAACCGCCTCCTGATGCAGACGGGCCCGGTGGACCTTTCCTCGAAAAGCGGTTTCATCCGCGAAAAGCTCTCCCGGCTCGCATAGGATCCCTGGAGGTTTTACGCGGGCCGTGGAGCTTGATGCCGGTGGAATTCCGT
>JAFLSN010000016.1 GCA_022510905.1 Treponema sp. | reverse complement strand
GTGAATACATATTTCCTACAGACTTACTATATAATTAACACTGGATGTGCAATGAGGTTACAGCATGTTTTCATGTTATGAATCCGCAAAGACCCGCACGGTCTTCTTCGCGCAGTGCCGTCAAATTATGCTATACTGTATGCATGGATTCCATTTCTTATCCGCCGAAGTCCCGGCATTTACGGATTCGATAAAATCAGATTTTGATAAAGTCCTCTCCAGGGAATGCGAGGCAAAAAAGTTTTTTGGCAACGTTTGCGGGGCGGATATAACGCCTGCCACGACCAAAGTATATGACAATCTGGCAGACGATGATGAGGAATATGCCAATACTTGTTGTGAGGTAGATACAAAAGAACTGCAGCTGCTGATTGATGAATGGTGCGATGCGCTCAAAGAATTTAAAAAAAGAAATCATAAAAATACTAAAATATGGATGACGAAAAAATTGTGTTTTTGGGAGACATTGATTATGATACAAAAATACTCAATCGTTCTATGGAAAGGCGCGGAAAATTCAACAGTAACATTTGAAGAAACATCAAGACGGGCATTTGTTTTTATTGAAAACCTAAAGAAAATAAGCTAATTTTCCTGCCTTTACATTAACGAAGCGGCTAATGTGTATGAAGAACTGCCCAGTACATTTGATTCATTCTGTAGCCTCTTGAAATCAAATGTAAATCAAGAAAATGGGGCAGATATTCGAAGATTTAGGATATTATATTTCTTTTGTCACCAAAAAAGACAAAGCCGTTGATTTCTCAGTTGATTTGCATATAGGAAACAAGGACATACACTTTGTAAACACCTGTGTTATAGATATACCCATAGACATGGATTTGACTTCAGTTGAGAATGTGGCTTTCATAAAGAACTTGTTTTCGATGCTGGTAAACCAATTTAAACCTTTTTTGGGGATGCATATCAAATAAAATTATCGCAAGAAAGTATGGCCGCCACATGAATGGAAAGTTTCCTGTTACCGTCAAGTGGATTAATTTTTGGCAAGAAGAAGTCATTGATGATTTATTAAAAAATAAATTGATTAGAATTCAAGCGGAATTTCCCGAATTTGAGATAAAAGAAAATATAATAATTGCAAAGGAAATGCCTTTCAATATGGAGAACGAAAAAAGATGTTTCCTGTCAGAAAAATCTGCACAAGCTGATTTTTAATGAACAGAGGCGGCGTTGAATCTTTCAGGTTGTACGGAATTGGCTGCATTGCGTCCATGCCTTCTCGGTGCGCTTTTTATTCTTTTATTGTGCGCTGCAAAGTTTTTGTTGGCCTGAAAAACACTGATTCCGCTTTCTGGCCATGCAACTTTCACCCACAAATCGCTGAATTCCACTTGCACAATCCTGCCTTTTACGTATATACTGGGTGCACGAACAAAGACGTTTGGTTTGACGTGCTATTGCGCACAGCAATGGGCCGTGAAGCCGGGCGTCTTTTTTTATTGGACCTGCACTGGAAGTCGTGGCGGTATTGGGGCATGAGACTTGGTTCCATGCGCCGCCATGGACAGGCAGGGCATACGGCAAGTAAGGGGGCTGGTATGGAGATGGAAACAGAAAAAAAGCAGAATCTTCACGGTGCGGGAATCATGAATCCGGGGCTTTATGACCCCTCTTTTGAGCACGATTCATGCGGAATAGGTCTTGTGGTGAACATAGACGGCACCGCGGAGCGCAAGATTGTTGACAACGCGCTTTCAATCGTGGAAAAGCTTGAGCACCGCGCGGGAAAGGATGCCGCAGGCGAGACCGGCGACGGGGTGGGCATAATGCTGCAAATCTCGCACAGCTTTTTCAGGAACGAGGCTGAAAAAATCGGCATCCAGCTCAGGGGGGAGCGCGACTACGGAATCGGCATGTTCTTCTTTCCGCAGGACGCATACATAAGGGCGCAGGCGCAGAAGATGATAGAGTTCCTGGCAAAAAAGGAAGGACTCACATTCCTTGGCTGGCGCGATGTGCCTGTGGATGCCGGTGTGCTGGGAAAAAAGGCGCGGGACTGCATGCCTGTAATCCGCCAGTGTTTTATCGCGCGTCCTGATGGCGTGGCGCGTGGAGTGGAGTTCGACCGGCGGCTCTACGTGCTCCGCCGGCAGTTCGAGCACTCGCAGCTCAAAACCTACGTGGCGTCTTTTTCAAGCAGGACTATAGTCTACAAGGGGATGTTTTTGGTGGGCCAGCTCCGCACGTTCTACCGCGACCTTCAGTCAGAAGAATACACTTCCGCGCTCGCCATCGTGCACTCGCGTTTTTCCACGAACACACAGCCGAGCTGGGAACGCGCCCACCCCAACCGCTTTATCGCGCACAACGGCGAGATAAACACTATCCGGGGCAACGCAGACCGAATGCTCGCGCGGGAGGAGACGCTGGCCTCCCCGTGCCTGGACGAGGGCGACATACGCAAGGTGTTCCCTGCGGTAAACGTGAGCGGCTCGGACTCGGCCATGCTCGACAACACGCTGGAGTTCCTTGTGATGAACGGGATGCCTCTCCCGCTTGCCGTGATGGTCTGCATTCCCGAACCGTGGCGCAACGACGGCACCATGGCGCAGGACAGGCAGGATTTCTACCATTACTGGGCCACCATGATGGAGCCGTGGGACGGGCCTGCCGCAATCATATTCAGCGACGGCGACCTGGTCGGCGCGACGCTCGACAGGAACGGCCTGCGCCCTTCCCGCTACTACACCACAAAAGACGGCATGCTGATTCTTGCTAGCGAAGTGGGCGTGCTGGACATTCCGGAGGAAAATATCGAACGGAAGAGCCGGCTGATGCCCGGGCGTATCCTGCTTGTTGACACGGTGAACAAAAAAATCATCAGCGACGAGGAATGCAAGGAGCATTTTGCGCACCTGTATCCTTACGGGGAATGGCTTGACCAGAATCTTCTGCGGCTGCGGGAGCTTCCAATCCCGAACAAGAAGATTCCCGTGTACACGCAGGAGGAGCGCGATGTGCTCTACAAGGCGTTCGGCTGGACATACGAAGACGTGCAGGAGATGATACTTCCGATGGCGAAGAACGGCGTGGAGCCGACCGCGAGCATGGGCGTGGACACGCCGCTTGCCGTCCTGAGCGAGCGGCACCCGCCACTGTTCAGCTACTTCAAGCAGCTTTTCGCTCAGGTGACGAACCCGCCCATCGACAGCCTGCGGGAAAAAATCGTGACGGACACTACAGTCTACCTTGGAAGCGACGGCAACATGCTCCAGCCGGAAAGCAGGAGCTGCGCGGTGCTGGAGATAAACCATCCGATACTGACCGGCGTGGATCTGCTTAAGATACGGAACCTTGACAGGCCAAGCATAAAGTGCGCCACGGTGAGCCTACTCTACTACACCAACACCTCGCTCAAGGCCGCTCTCGACGAGCTGTTCGTCTCGATTGACCGCGAGTACCACTCGGGCAGCAACATCATCATCCTGAGCGACCGCGGCGTGGACGAGAACCACGTTGCCATTCCGTCTCTGCTCGCGGTGAGCGCGGTGGAGCAGTACCTCATCCGCACAAAGAAGCGCACGGCTATTTCGATAATCCTTGAGTCCGCTGAAATCCGCGACGTGCACCAGGCGGCGATGGTGCTCGGCTACGGCGCGCGCGCGGTCAACCCATACCTTGCGCACGAGTGCATCGCGGAGCTGATTGACAAGAAAGTGCTGGACAAAGACTACCACACGGCGATTGACGACTACAACGCGGCCATCCTTGGCGGCATCGTGAAGATTGCGGCCAAGATGGGAATCAGCACGATTCAGTCCTACCAATCCGCGCAGATTTTCGAGGCTGTCGGAATAAGCCGCAGTGTCACGGATGCCTATTTTACAAACACGGTGAGCCGTATTGGAGGAATAGGCCTGAAGGAAATCGAAGAGGACGTTGCCTGGCACCACAACAGGGCGTTTGACCCGCTCGGCCTCACAGTAGACACTACGCTTGACAGCGTGGGAAGACACAAACTGCGCCGAGGCCCGGGCTGCGAAGACCACCTTTACAGCCCTGAAACCATAACCGCCCTGCAGGAGGCAACCAGGAACGGCGACTACGTGCGCTTCAAGGAGTACACGGCGATGGTTGACGCGGCGGACAAGCCGCACACGCTGCGCGCGCTCATCGACTTCAACATCGACGAGCGCCGCGCAATCCCGATTGACGAGGTTGAGAGCGTGGACGACATCGTGCGCCGCTTCAAGACGGGCGCGATGAGCTACGGCTCCATCAGCGAGGAGGCGCACCGCTGCATGGCGATTGCCATGAACCGCCTGCACGGAAAGTCCAACTCAGGCGAGGGCGGCGAGAAGCCCGAGCGACTGGGCACGGAGGCGAATTCCGCCATCAAGCAGGTTGCGAGCGGGCGTTTCGGCGTGACGGAGGCGTACCTGCTCTCCGCGGAGGAAATCCAGATCAAGATGGCGCAGGGCGCGAAGCCTGGCGAAGGCGGTCACCTGCCCGGCAAGAAAGTCTATCCCTGGATTGCCAAGACGCGCTACGCCACGCCCGGTGTCGCACTCATCTCGCCGCCGCCGCACCACGACATCTACTCAATAGAAGATTTGGCGCAGTTGATTTACGACCTCAAGAACGCGAACCGCCGCGCGCGCATCTCCGTCAAGCTGGTGAGCGAGGCGGGCGTGGGCACCATCGCTGCGGGCGTGGCAAAGGCGGGCGCGCAGGTCATCCTGATTAGCGGACACGACGGCGGCACGGGGGCCGCGCCAATCTCATCTATCCACCACGCGGGCCTCCCGTGGGAGCTGGGCCTTGCCGAGACGCACCAGACGCTGATTCAGAACGGACTCAGAAGCCGCGTCGTCATCGAGACGGACGGAAAGCTCATGAGCGGGCGCGACGTGGCGATTGCCGCGCTGCTGGGCGCGGAGGAATTCGGCTTTGCCACCGCGCCGCTTGTCGCGATGGGCTGCCGCATGATGCGCGTCTGCCAGAAGGACACCTGCCCCTTCGGCGTGGCCACGCAGAACGAGACACTCCGGGCGCGCTTTCCAGGAAAACCCGAGCACGTGGAGCACTTCATGCGCTTCATCGCCGAGGAGCTGCGCGAAATCATGGCAAGGCTCGGTCTCCGCACCGTGGACGAGATGGTGGGGCGTACCGACCTGCTCAGGCTCAAAGAAAAAGCCCCGTCCTCACGTGCAGGACTTGTGGACGTATCGCCCATAATCGGCTGGCATGGAGTCGATTCGTGTACAACGTTCAGCGGAAACGCAGGAGGATCACAGCTTCCTGAAACAGACGCAAAAGAAAATCCACAGGAAAATCCAACGCACTTCATGCCTTCCGATGTGTACGATTTCAGGCTGGGTGAAACCGTGGACGAGGGTATATTGCTGCGCAAGATGGAAAAATCCATCGCAAAAGGAAAGCCCGCGTCCGTGGACATCCGGATTTCCTCAACGAACCGCACTGTAGGTACCATCCTTGGTTCCGAAATTCAGGCGAAGTTCGGTTCATCGCTTGCGGACGACACATTCACCGTGAACTGTACGGGCGGCGGCGGCCAGAGTTTCGGAGCGTTCATTCCGAAAGGACTCACCATGCGGCTTGAAGGCGACGCGAACGACTACCTTGGCAAAGGTCTTTCAGGCGGAAGGCTCGTGGTGTTCCCGCCAAAGAACGCAGGCTACAAGGCAGAGGAGAACATCATCATAGGGAACGTGGCTCTCTACGGAGCTACCGGCGGAGAGGCGTTCATCTCAGGTATCGCGGGGGAACGGTTCTGTGTGCGGAACTCCGGGGCCACTGCGGTAGTTGAAGGCTGCGGCGACCATGGCCTTGAATACATGACCGGCGGCACTGCGGTCATCCTCGGCCCCACGGGGCGCAACCTCGCGGCGGGCATGAGCGGCGGCATAGCCTATGTTCTGGATACATCCCATACACTCTACCAGCGCGTGAACAAGCAGCTTGTCAGCACCGCGGAGGTTACCGACCAGCACGATGTGGACATCCTGCGCCGCCTTATCGGACGGCACGTGCAGGAGACCGGCAGCGCACTCGGCGGACGCATCCTCGCGGACTTTGAAGGCTACCTCCCGCACTTCAAGAAAATAGTTCCGAACGACTACCAACGCATGCTCACAGAGATAGGCCGCGCGGAGGAACGGGGCCTGGGCCATGACGAGGCGGTCCTTGAAGCTTTCAGGCGGATTACCGCATAGTACACGCACCCTTCCCTGCTGCAAAACAGATTTTTCCGTACCTGCCGGTGGCATACCCTTACATGCCGCCGGCGGGTCTCTTTTTTGGTATGACCACTTTCCGCCCGTTTTACATGGCCTCGCCGTTTTTTATAAGTGCATAAAGGTATGCTCCTGCAACAAAAAAGCCGATAATGCTGCGGACAAAATAAGAGAAAAAGATTTTTAAGATATGGCAAAGCTCCCCTGCCAATAACAGTCTCACCTTGTCGGATTTTGGAATTCCAGGGTGTTTTTATATTTTACCACATGTGAGGCATCTTGCATTCGGCCATCGGTGTGTAAGTCATTTCTACCGGAAACTGTCTGCAATATTCCAGGCAATACCGGATTTTTTGCCGGGCGGACAAAGTTTCCGCATGCAACCGAAGAATGCACAGGAACAGCCCTGAAAAGGCCGCAGGTTTTGTACATAAAGATGATAAAACGCCGAAAGCGCAGTTTGTTGTTTTGATTCATGCGGAAAGGATATATGTCCCGCTTTACAGGGGGTGTTGATTTAAGCGCGGAATGCCTGCGAACAGGCAGGCCGCTTCCTCAAGCAAAAATATATAAAAGTCTCTTGAAAACCCCGGGAACAGAAACATTCGTTCTGAACGGCGGGGCAAACAGTCGGGATGACTGGATTCGAACCAGCGACCCTCTGCTCCCAAAGCAGATGCGCTACCAGCTGCGCTACGTCCCGATTCAAAATGGCCGGTGACGGGATCGAACCGCCGACATTCTGGGTGTAAACCAGACGCTCGTACCAGCTGAGCTAACCGGCCAGAAGAAGTTTCATTATGATAGCAGAAATGACAGTCCATGTCAATACTTTGTCTTAAAACATTGCAGAACCTGGCCCAAAAACATGCCATTCTATTGAAACCAAGACGCGATTCGGGGTATACTGTCTGTGGCGCTCCAAACTGTATGGGTGGGAGCAAAACTTATGCTAAGGGAGTATTGTATGAACAAAGTTGAGTTGGTAGATGCCATCGCAAAAGAGACCGGTCTGACAAAAAAAGATTCCGAAGCCGCAGTCAAGGCGTTTACGGAGACAGTCGCAAAAACGCTTGCAAACGGAGAGGCCGTGCAGCTCATCGGCTTTGGCACTTTTGAGGTTGGAAGCCGCGCAGCCCGCACAGGACGCAACCCGAAGACGGGAGAGGAAATAAAAATAGAAGCTTCAAAAACACCGAAGTTCAAACCCGGAAAAGCGCTCAAGGACATCATCAACAAAAAATAGCAACTTACGCCATGCAGGGCCGCGTTCCGTGTTTTTGTGGGCGCGGCTTTTTTTTTCAGCATGGTTCAATGTGATCCCGTTCCACAGAAACAGCCTTCGCATTTACAGTGCTGTGCATTGCGGACTTTAAGCGACGCAAAACCTTCTGGCACGTGCAGGGCCCACGCACATGCCATTCCATGCACGGAATCCGGATGGATGGCGCGACCCCCTTTTGCACAAAGCGTTTCAGTTTTAAAATCACTGCATCAATTCAAATGGAGGTGACCATGAAACCTGAAATACTGGTCAAAGAAGTAGACGTGTCGATGTTCGTGCCGCAGTCGGAGCATGTTCAGCGTCTTGGAATGCTCGGAAAAACATTCACCGAAAAAACGCTTCAGCAGAAGCGGTGCTTTATTGATTTTATAAACGCGCAGTTCGGTGAACGCCCGCTGGCTTCGCTCACCTTGCAGGATGTCATCGGATACCTGATGTCGGTGGATCGTTCGGGAAGCTGGAAAAACACGTTCATCGGAACGCTGAAGGCCGTGTACCAGGAAGCGGCCTGGCAGGGCATGAACGTTGTTATGCCGCCGTTTCCGCACTTCAAGAGGAATTCAAAAAAAGCCGACGTGCTCACCACGGAGGAGCTGAACAGGCTGTTCCGCCCGGAGCATTGGCCCAGCAGGGAACTTTACCTTCTGTACCTGTGCACCTTCACCTGCGGACTCAGGCTGGGCGAGGCACGGGGGCTTCTCGCTCGGCAGATAGACATCGAAAAGCGAGTGATGGTGATAGACGGTTTTTGCCGTGATGACGGTTTCAGAACCGACTACTGCAAGAAAGGCTGGAATGAGGACAAGAAATGGCGCGTGGTGACCATTCCCGACATAACGCTTTCCCAAATCGAGATGTACCTGAGAGAACGGAACCTCTCAGGCGAAATGTTCCTGTTCACCAGAAACGGAAACATAATAAGGCGGGAATATGCCGAAACAGAATTCAAGAAGGTGCTGAAGCGTGTTCACATTGAAAAAGGTTCCCGCAGGCTGGTGCCACATTCGCTGCGCTTTTCGTATGTAACGCGGATGAGGCGCAACGCGGAAACGGATCTGGTCAGACGGCTCGTAGGCCACACCACCATCGAGCAGACAGAGTATTACACGCGGGTGGTCATTCCTGAAATGATTGACGCGGTGACTCCTGCGCTTCCTGCGGCAAACAAGCTGTTCCAGTAGCAGATTCCGGGCTGCATCCCGTACCGCGCAATAAAACGGTGCGGGACAGCCTGACTTTTTTGCCTTGCGCCGTGCCATTGAGCTTCACCCTGAAAACGGAAACAGAACAGCATTCATGGGCATTCTTACATCGCTTCCTAACACGGAAACAGAACAGCCCGTGGCTTTTATGGAACAGCGGACACACGGCCTTCAGGCGGATCTTCAATCCCGTACCGCGCAGAGATTTTTCCAAAGCCATGAATCACCCCCTCCCCCACGCAGAAGCAAGGCTTCACTCCGTGAAGCAGGGTGTGATTTTACTGAAATTTGGTAATTGAGTAGTGATAAAAAACTTTAGACTTTGCTGGGTGTGTTGTTCTCATAAGGTATGTGCCCTTTCCGCGCGAATAAAAAGTGTTATTGGCACAGCTTGGAACATGCAGGTCACCGTACAAAAAAAATGGCATCCGCTGGCTTTATTTTATGCACATAGAGTCCTGCGCACAGTGGGGGGCCGCTCCCTGCCCTGCCGTCTTTCCGGAAGCGAGCATCTCCTGCATGGTGTGCCAGCCTAGCACCGCGCACTTGACACGTGCTGGCATGACCCTGATGTTCTTGAGGGCGGCGGCTTCGTCAAGCGCCTCCAGTTTTGCGTCGTCCGTTTCTGTGCCGTGAATCATATCGGTGAACAAGGCTGCAAGCGAAAGCGCTTCATCTTTTGATTTTCCGATGACGGAATCCAGCATCATGTCAACACTCGCCTGGCTTATGGCGCATCCTGAGCCATTGAAAGTGCCGTCGGTGATGATGTTGTTTTCATCAAGCTTGAGCTGCAAGTAGATATTGTCGCCGCAGGATGGGTTCACACCTTGCAGCGTAAAAGTCGGCTGGTCGAGCACTCCCTTGTGGGAAGGGTTCAAGTTGTGCTCGTTCAATATGTCGGCATACAGAGATTTTATGTCCATGCGTGTGAGTATACCACATTTCGGCCTGCGAAACAATGGGGAACGGAACGCGGCGGGCAAAGGAGAATCTTGCCGCAAAGCATTTCGTTTCAAAAATCGAATGTTCAGGCGGAATATGGCGATGCATTCTGACAGGTTTTAGCGCCACGCATCCTGCATGAACGGGTAGATGGGAAGCTCAGACAGGGAAGACGGTTCTGGCAGCAAATTCTGACCATGCGGAAGGACTTTTGCATTTATCTCCGTTTTGCTTCCATGCGCCAGAAGCAAAAACCGCGTCCAGAAGCATGCTTTTTGAACCTTTCAAGTCGCGCTGTAAAAAGGCCTCGTCCATTAAAATCTATGCTTCAATACAGGGAGTCATTACACGCGGAAAATCAGAAGACGGAAGTGGCACGAACCCGAACCGAAAAGCACACGGCCATGAGCCCAAGGGGTGGAATGCAAGCGTTCAGTCCGCAAGACCTGCCCAGGCCCGTACCTGCGAAAGCTTTTGGACAAATTCATGCACTTCCGCGTCTGTATTGTACATGTAAAGACTCGCGCGTGCAGTGCTGCCGACTCCGAGCTGCTGCATGAGCGGCTGGGCGCAGTGGTGGCCCGCACGGACTGCGATATGCTCCGTGTCAAGCATGGAAGCTATGTCATGCGGGTGCACGTCATCTATCGTAAAAGTGACTATGCCACAATGCCGGTGCGCGTCAGGGCTTCCGATTATATGCACGTGTGGAATCGCGGACATTTCCTGCATGAGAGCAGAAGAAAGGCGGCTGTCGTTCTGCTCGATGGTGTCAAGGCCGATGTCGGTGATGTAATTTATTGCTGCGGCAAGCCCCACGGCTCCTGCCGCGTTTACGGTGCCGGCTTCAAATTTATGCGGAATTTCCGCATATGTAACGCTCTCCCTTGTCACGTATTCAATCATTTCACCGCCACGCAAAAACGGAGGCATTGACTCAAGAATCTGGCGCTTTCCATACAGTACGCCTATTCCCATGGGGCCGCACAGTTTGTGCGCGCTGAAGGCAAAAAAATCGGCATCAAGGGCCCGCACGTCAACGGCAAGGTGCGGCGTACTCTGGGCTCCGTCCACAACCACCACGGCCCCCTTTCCTGCGTTTCCTACACGATGCGCATATGCGGCGATTTCTTTGACCGGGTTAGTGATGCCAAACACGTTGCTCACATGCGTGATGGCGACCAGTTTTGTGTTCGCGGTAATCTTTGATTCATATTCCTGGGTGCTGATGACACCTTCGTTGGTGCATTCAAGGAACACCAGCTTTGCATGTTTGGCCGCGCACACCATCTGCCACGGAAGCAGGTTTGAGTGATGCTCCATTGAGCTTACAACGATTTCATCGCCTTCATCTATGTTTGAAAGCCCCCAGCTGTATGCGACAAGGTTGAGGCTTTCGGAGGCGTTCCGCGTGAACACAATCTCCGCGTCTTCGGCGGCATTGATGAACTTTGCCACAGCGTGCCTTGAGGCTGCATATGCATCCGTTGCGCGCACCGAAAGCCCGTAGAGACCGCGAAGCGGGTTCGCGTTCGAAGTCCTGTAAAAATCTGAAATCGCCTCAATCACCTGCCTCGGGCGCTGCGTGGTGGCCGCGTTGTCGAAATAAACAAGGCCTGCATTTTCGGCACTGGAAAAAAGCGGAAAATCGTCCCGTATCTCTGTGCTCGCTTTTCCCATCAGAATGCTCCTTCAAGATAAGATTCGATGCGTTCAACAAGGGCGCTGTCTGGAATAAAACGGGAAACGGCGTTGACTTTTGAGTGAATCATGAGTGCCATCGCGTTTTTTCTGTCGATGCCCCGGCTCTGCAGGTAAAACAGCATGTCCTTTCCGAGCTTTCCGATTGAAGAACCGTGCCTGCCTTCCACATCTTCCTCGTCGCACAGGATGACGGGAAGCGTTTTGTTCAACACTGCGTCGCCAGAAAGCAGCACGTCTTCCTGCTCGTCACCTTTTGCCCCGGCACAGCCTTTTACAAAATCTATCGTGCCCCGCCATGTCTTCTGGGCACTGCCAAGCACCACCCCGTTTACGGCAATGGAGCTTTCGGTTTCGCGTCCCCGCTGGCGGGCCACGTAGTTTGTGTCGAGCGACTGTGTTCCCCGCACAACATAAGAGGCCCTGGAGTTCACACATGCACGGTAGCCTGAAAGGTCGTGGAAAGCGCCCGTGTACACCTCGCCTCCCCCCATGTCAACCGAAGTGACCTGGACGGAGGCGCCGTCTGAAACGGTCGTTCCAAGGCTGCTGCAATGGATTGTTCCAAGCCCAAGCAGGTTCACTGTCACAATATGCACCCTTGCGTTCTGCCTTGCGTCTACCCGGATGCGACTTGTGAACGCGCCACCTGCGGTCTTTGCGGCATGAAAATCAAACACAAACGTACTGTCACTTCCTTCTTCCGCCGTTATGAGGGTGTCAAGCGCGGTCTGCGAGTCGGGTTCCGGCGCAACGGAACAGTACACGAAAGGAGCACGGATTCCTTCGCGCACAGAAAATTCGCGGCAAGGAACAGAAAGCGCCGCGCAGACAGCGTCAAAGTTCTTGTCAAACTGACTTCCCAGCCCGGTCTGTATCGCGACCGCGCCTTGGCTAGGGGCGGCATGCACGGTGCAGGAAACCCCCTCCGGAAGCCGCGAAGCCTCAAGGGGAGCTTCGTGAGAAAGCCGGGTTGAAACATGCGCATGGTTTATTGCAAGATGGTGCCATGTGAGGCTTGGAAACTGGTTTACGTCAACATCTAGCGCTGTGGCCATCAGAGGGCTCCTTTCATCTCAAGGCGGATGAGGTTGTTCATTTCTACCGCATATTCAAGCGGCAGCTCTTTGCTCACGGGATTAGCAAAACCGCTCACAATCATGGCACGGGCTTCTTCTTCGCTGATGCCTCGGCTCATCAGATAAAAAATGGCTCTGTTTGAAATGCGGCCGATTTTCGCTTCATGGCCGATGTCGCAGTCGTCTGTGAGGATGTTCATGGCAGGTACGGTGTCCGAGCGGCTCTGGTCGTCCAGCATGAGGCTCTGGCAGTCAACACTTGCCTTCGCATGTGCGGCCTGCCTGTTCACCACTATGGCGGAGCGGTATGTGGAGCGGCCGCCGCTCTTGCTGATCGACTTGGTGTTTATGACACTTGACGTATATCGCCCCGAGTGAATCATCTTGGCACCTGTGTCGAGGTTCTGGCCTTTTCCTGCGAACGTTATTCCCGTGAACTCGCACAGGGAATGGTCGCCTTTCAAAATGGTGGTCGGATAAAGATAGGAAATGTGGCTTCCGAAGCTTCCGCTCACCCATTCCATCTTGCCTCCGTCTGCAACGATGGCCCGTTTTGTGTTCAGGTTGTACATGTTCTTGGACCAGTTCTCAATGGTGCTGTATCGAAGATGGGCGTTTTTCGCGACATACAGCTCCACGCAGCCCGCGTGCAGGTTCGCAACATTGTACTTGGGCGCGGAGCAGCCTTCTATAAAGTGCAGATCCGCGCCTTCGTCCACGATGATAAGCGTGTGCTCGAACTGGCCTGCACCAGCCGCGTTCAAACGGAAGTATGACTGGAGCGGAATCTTTACATGCACGCCTTTGGGCACATACACAAAGCTGCCTCCGCTCCACACCGCTCCGTGCAGGGCGGCAAACTTGTGGTCGGAAGGCGGAACAAGATGCATAAAATGCTCACGCACAAGCCCTGCGTATTCCCCGGTGAGGGCGCTTTCCATGTCGGTATAGACGACACCCTGCTCAGAAACTTCGTCTTTTACATTGTGGTAAACAAGCTCGCTGTCGTACTGTGCGCCAACCCCGGCGAGGCTCCTCCGTTCGGCTTCTGGAATTCCAAGCTTTTCGAACGTGTCTTTTATGTCGGCAGGAACGTCATCCCACCTCGCGGCCATTTCGGTCTTCGGCTTCACATACGTAACGATTTTCTGGATGTCAAGATCCTTGATGTCCGGGCCCCAGTCAGGCACGGACATCCGGTTGTAGATGGCAAGCGATTTCAGCCGGAACTCGCGCATCCAGTCAGGATCATGCTTTTCTTCGCTTATGCGGCGCACGATCGATTCATCAAGGCCGTTTTGGATTCTGTAAAAATCCGTGTCACTTTCTTCGTAGCGGAAATCGTAGCGGGAGCGGTCTATGTCTGAAACCTGCGTCTTCTCATCTGCCATTTCAGTCTATGCCTCCGTTCCAGAAGCGGATTTTACGGCGTCCATGGCGGCTTTTGCGGCGGCGGCAAGGCGTTCCCTGCGTTCCGCGTCTTTTATTTCCTGCGGAATGAACGGGTCAAAACCGTGCTCATTCACTTCCTGCACCACGGAGGCACCGCCTGAGTGCACGATGCGCCCCTTCACCATGACATGGGTATGGTCAACGTGCAGGCTTTCCAGGATCCTTGTGGAATGGGTTATCACAAGAAGCGCTCCGTTCATGCGGGTCTGGTACTCGCGTATGCACTGGCTCACGGTGCGCACGGCATCAACATCGAGGCCGGAGTCCGTTTCGTCAAGTATGGCAAGAGATGGCTTCAGCATGAAAAGCTGGAGAATCTCGCTCTTCTTTTTCTCGCCGCCTGAAAACCCTACGTTCAAATCCCGCGCGGCGTAGGCGTGATCCATGTGCAGGATGTCCATGGCTTCCTCGAGCTCTTTTTTAAACGAAACAAGCTTGACCCGTGCGCCCGACACTTGCTGGAGGCTGGATCTGACAAACGACTCCAGCGTGAGCCCCGGCACTTCAAGAGGGTCCTGGAAGCTCAAAAAAAGGCCCGCCTTGGCTCGCTCGTCAGCCTCCTTCGCTGTTATGTCGGCGCCGTCAAACACAATGCTACCCTGCCTCACGGTGTAGTCAGGATTTCCCATCAGCGTGTATCCAAGGGTGGATTTACCTGCGCCGTTCGGTCCCATGAGGACATGGGTTTCCCCTCGATCCACGGAAAGAGAAATGTCGTGCAGGATTGTCTTTTCACCGATGCAGGCGGTGAGGTTCTTAATTGAAAGCAAGCTGTCAGCCATACGGTTCTCCCATGCCACTGGACGGGCCGCGCCCCGCATGGACGCAGGCCGTTCCAGCCTGTCAAAGTGAAAGGCGCCCTGCACCGGACAGTCCGGCCAAGAGGCACCCTATTAACTACTAAAAAACTGGGTATTGCTCAATATACCCGTTTAATCGCGGTTGGGCAATAGCATGACAAAAATATTTTGCCATGCCAAAGCGCGGAATCGTCAGGATGCCGAAGTCAGACCGTCCATGAAGTATGTCTTCATGGTGCCTTTTCCTTTCACTTCAACATCTACCGAATTTCCGTATGAAAACTGCCCTTTTGTAAGGGCGTAAGTCGCCTCTGTGACATGGATTTTTCCGGGAACGCCCGTGCTTTCCATCCGGCTTGCCACGTTCACTGTGTCTCCCCATATGTCGTATATGAATTTGGTCTTTCCGATAACGCCCGCGATAAGCATGCCTGTGTTTATGCCTACGCGCATCTGGAGCTTGATGGGACTCTCGCGGTTGAATTCACGGAGTTTTTCAAACATCTGCATTGCAAAACTCACCATCCGTCTTGCGCACGTGCAGGAATCGCCTGAAAACAGCCCGCAGGCAGCCATGTAGCAGTCGCCGATCGTCTTGATTTTTTCAACAGAATCATCTTTAACAAGGGAGTCGAACCTGCAGAACAGGTCGTTCAGCAGCCGCACGATGTCGTTTGCGCGGAGGTACGAGGAAAGGCTTGTAAAGCCTGCTATGTCCGCGAACAGGACGCTCGCATTGTCGCACTGGTTCGCGATTACCTTGTCGGGGTTTTCGGAGAGCTCCTTGGCAACCGAAGGCGGAAGTATGTTCAAGAGGAGGTTTTCCGAGCGTTCTTTTTCTTTCTGCAGTTCCTCCGTTTTTGTTCTCAGCTCCAGCACATAATCTTCGAGCATGCCGTTTTTCCTGTGCAGCTCCTCGGTCTGCCGCACGACCTCGCGTTCAAGCCTCACCTTGTACATGCTGAGCCTTCTGAACCGGTTCCGCACGACAAGCGCCGCCGTTGCAAGGACCATAAGAATCACGGCGAACCAGAAATACCAGAGCTGCCAAAAGTACGGAAGCTTTTTTATCACCAGCGCATCTGAAAGCGGAGATGCCACGTCGTCGCTGTTTTCGGCCCTCACGGTGAAGCGGTAGTTTCCCGGCTTAAGGTTTGTATACGAAACAGAACGGTCCAACGTCCATTCGGAATATTCAGAGTCGAAACCTGCGAGCTTGTAGCTGAACAGTATCTGGTCAGACGACACAAAGCTCAGCCCCGTGTATTTTATGTTCAGGCGCTTTGCCTCGGGGGGAAGCACGATGGTCTCCCCGTTGCAGGCACGGACTTCATTGTCCACCGTGATTTTCTGGACATGAATCACCGGCACGGATTTGTTCGACGCAACTTTCACCGGGTCGTAGATGGCAAAGCCGTCGATCAGCGTGAACCAGATGCGCCCAAGCCTGTCTTTCATCGAAACAGATGTCGATGTGACTCCTCCTGAGCGGATGCCGTCAGAGCGCGAAAAAAAACGTGCCGTGGCTTTTTCGGAAATGCCGTTCGCCACGTCTTCGAGCGAAGAAAGCAGCACGGAAGAAATGCCACGGTTGCTTGTCATCCACACATGGCCGGTGTAGTCCAGCAGCATCTGGAACACAGAGCCTGTGCCGAGCCCGTTTGCCGCATTGAATGTAAAGAACGAATTGTCCTTGAAACGCGAAATGCCTGTACCGGTGCATATCCATATCTCTCCGGGACGAAGCTCTTCGATTTTAAAAATCACGTTTCCGGCAAGTCCGTCTTCCGTTGTGTAGCCACGGTCAAGCTCGCCGTCTTTGAGCGTAAAAACGCCGCCGCCGTCTGTTCCGAACCACAGCGTTCCTGCAGAATCTTCGTACATGCACATGATGTAGTCATGCGGAAGACCGCTTTCGCGGTTCAAGTGTTTTAAAACGCCTGTCTCATGGTCAACGATGTCTAGCCCCATGGTGGTGCCGATGTACAGGTCTCCGTTCCCAGCTTCCATGGCGACACGCACCCTGTCCACCGCAAGGCCGTTCTCGGCGTTCCAGCCCTGCACGGAACCGTTCCTGTTGAACCGCAACTGCCCCAGCCTGTCGTATGTGCCCACCAGAAGGTCGCCGCCTGCGGTAAGCCCTACATGCCTTATACGCACGTTGGCACATGCGCGTGTGATCGAATTCTCCACAGGATTCAGATTCTCATCGTAGCACAACAGTCCGCTGTCGGTTCCAAGCCAGAACACACCGCGCTCTTCGTCTTCCGTGATGGCGTTCACGGCCGTGGGAAGCGTCTGGGTCTTGAATTTTGCGAGGCTCAGCTTTTCAAGGCCGCCACGGTCGGTCACAAACCATATGTTGCCCTCCCGGTCTTCCAGGATGCGCTTCACATTGCTGTTCAGGAGCCCTTTCTGCTGGTAGTAGTAGTACAGCTTCCCGTTGTGCAGTATGGTTACATCGCTGTCTAGCGCGAACCATATGTTTCCGTTCGTGTCGGGATAAATCGACTGCACGGAGGTGCCGGGCTGCTTTCCCGAACCGATGTCGTACAGCTTCTCGGAACCAGACTCGACGCGCACCGCAAGATGGGGCGAAACGCCAAACCAGAACGCGCCCCGGGAGTCCTGGGCGATGGCGGTCACCACAGGGTTTGAAACGGAGCTGATTCCGCTGTAGCGCACAAAACGGTTTTCAGTGTAGTAGTACAGGGAATTCGGCTTGGCGCTGGAAATCCAGATTCTTCCTGCCGTGTCGCAGTACATGGCTGCCACCATGATTTGCTCATCGTCGTAGGATTCAAGACCGTCCGGCCTCAGAATACTTCCGGCCTGGGTGATGCAGGCCACGCCGCTCGATGTGCCCACCCAGACGTTGCCGCTCAAATCTTCCGAAATGGCGCGTACGGAATTGCTTGGAAGCCCGTCGTCCATGGTGAACACGGCGACCTCGCCGGCCGGAGAAATGCGCACAAGCCCTTCATCGTTGGTGCCTACCCAGATGTTGCGCCCGCTGTCATGATGCAGGGAGCGCACGGACATGAAACTGAAAGCCGGGTCGTAGGTGCTGTTGAGCGTGACGAATTCCACGCCGTCAAAGCGCACAAGCCCTTCGTATGTGCCGATATACAGGTAGCCCAGAGAATCCTGGATAACGTCTGTGAGCATGTTTCCCGGAAGCCCTTCGCCGGAAGCCCATGCGCGGCTTTCAAAATCGTCCAGAAACGTATCGCGTTTCCCGGAGCTTTCGGCAGCGGCGGGGACAGACGGCACAGCGGCAGCGGCACACAAAAGCGCGCATCCAAGGGCCATGCGCACAAAACGCGACACAGACATACGGACACCTCCAGAACACCGCCCGAATGTCCTGGTCCAAAACCTGACGCAGACGGTGCTCCAAGCATATCAAAAAAAACAAGTTCTGTCACTCTCAAAATGAACATGAACCCGAAGCTTTCGAACAAGCAGAACGGCCGGCCGTGCAGCAACGACATTTTCCTCCAGGCCGCATGGCAGCACGAAGGCCCGCAGAATATTCAGGGCGCGGGATTTCTCAAGTTCATGCTGACAAAAGCGCGGAACCCGGAATGTCAGCGACTGCGGCATGATGCGTTCCGGAAATAGCCGGTCAGAAAACCAAAGAACGCCTCGACTTTCGTGTTGTCCTGCTTGTTTTTTTTGTACGTTACCAAAATGTCCCTGCTGAAAGGCGGATCTTCGATCTCAAGCAGCAGCACCCGGTCGGTGTCCATTCTTCCCCAGGAAAAGCGGGGCCAAAACCCGACGCCGATGCCAGCCGAAACCATGTTCTTTACGGCCGAGGGGCTGTCTCCTTCAAAAATGATGTTCGGGGAAAATCCTGCGCTGGCGCAGTATCTTTCGCATATGGAACGCAGCTGGCGGGAGCATTCCTGCGAAACAAAATTCTCATGGCGCACATCTTTCAGGGCAACCGTTTTTTTTCCCTGGAAGCGAGGAATGTCCGGCACCGCAAGGCAGATGTCTTCCGTGCACACGAACGAGCCGTCCATCTCCTGTTCCGGCTGCTGGAAAAAAGTGCGCGTGGCAACCCCGATGTCGAACAGGTCGTGCTGCTCGTTCTGATGGACTTCAATGCGGACTGAATCATCGATGCCCCGGTATTCAGCGACTGCCTCCGCCACAAGCGACGGGGCGGCAAGTACGTTGATGTGCACGGCGGCATCTTCAAGGCGCGCCATTGTGCGCAGTTCCCGAGGAAGGTCGTCCAGGCTCTGCATGAGCGGCTGGAGCTTTTTGTAAAAATATTCTCCGTAGGGCGTAAGCACTATGTTCCGGCCTTTCGGGGCAAAAAGAGGAAGCTCAAGCTCGGCTTCCAGACGGTGGATCGCCTGTGTGAGCGCCGGCTGGGCCACGTGGAGCAGCTCCGCGGCGCGGGTTATGTGCTGCAGGCGCGCGGCTTCCAGAAAATATCGCAGCTGGGCGTGTTCCATTCATGCCTCCTTTTTGTGATAAAAATATTTTCTACCGTCCTGCAAGTCATGGCGGCAAAGTAGAAAATCTATCTTGCCCCCGAGGGCTGCGGCCGGCCGGTAGGTTTTCTATCTTGCCCGAAACCGCTGGCGGCAGCAAAGCAGAAAATCCACCTTGCTCCCGAGGGCTGCGGCTGGCCGGTAGGTTTTCTATTTTACCCGAAACAGCTGAAAGCAGTAAAGTAGAAAATCTACTTTGGCTTCCGCATACGTAGGCTGTACGGTAGATTTCCTGCTTTGCAAAGGGACGGGTCGCGTGCTCTTTTTGTTTGCAAATTCCGCCGCGAGGCCATATAATAAAAGCATGGACAAGAACATCGCAATCACCTTTCCGGACGGAAGGACAATCGCTGCCAGGAACGAAGTCACACCGCTTTCCCTGCTTTCAGATTTTGAGCAGAAAGATGAGGCAATCCTTGCCGTCCGCGTAAACAACGAAATACAGCCGCTCGACTTTCCCGTTTCAATCAACGCGAACATCGAGCCCGTATACGCAAACTCGCCGGCGGGAGCCGCCATCTACCGGCGTTCCCTGTGCTTTGTGCTTGGGGCCGCGGCGCACATCTGCTTTCCGGGTGCGCGGCTTCTGGTTGGGCACAGCCTTGGCCACGGCTACTACTACACCCTTGACACCGGGGCACCCTTCACGCAGGAACAGGCCCGCACGCTCAAGGCCCAGATGGAAAAGCTGATCGCAGAAGACCATCCTATAGCCAGCGGCTACATATCGTACAAAGACGCATGTGACAATTTTGAATCGCTGGGGCTGTCGGAAACACGCAAACAGCTCAACTACCGCTGTCCCGGACAGGTGCGGGTGAACACGCTGGCTGATTTCACAGACCTGTATTTTGGCCCGCTCGTATACCGCACGGGGCTGCTTTCAGTGTTCGACCTGATGAGCTACCACGAAGGTTTCCTGCTGCGCTTCCCCATGCACACCCAGACGGACAAGCTCCGTCAGTTTGAAGATGAACCCAAGCTTTTTGAGATATACCGGCGCTACAAAGACTGGGGGAAACGTCTCGACGTAACATCGGTCGCCTCGCTGAACCAGCTCATACACGACCGGAAGGTGAACGATTTCATCAACATCACGGAAACGCTCCAGACCCGCTGCATCGCCGGCATCGCCGACCAGATTCTCGCACGGGGCACGGCGCGCGTGGTGCTGATCGCAGGCCCCTCGTCTTCTGGAAAAACCACCACGAGCAAAAAGCTTGCCATGCAGCTTGAGGCCGTCGGTTACCAGCCAAAAGTGATTGCGCTCGACAATTATTATGTGGGCCGCGAGCAGACACCCAGGGACGAGCACGGAAACTACGACTACGAGTGCCTTGAGGCCCTGAACATACAGCTGCTAAATGAAAACCTCATCGACCTGTTCGCAGGAAAAACAATCAAGACCCCGTCATATGATTTTCACGACGGAATAAGCTACTTTAGCGGAGAGACCATGGCACTCGGCGAACATGACATACTCGTGATGGAAGGAATCCATGGCCTGAACGACAAGCTTACGCCCCTCATACCTCCAGAAAAAAAATTCAAGATATATCTTTCTGCCCTCACGCAGCTGAACCTTGACGACCACAACCGCATTTCCACAAGCGACAACCGGCTGGTGCGGCGCATTGTGCGCGATGCCCATTTCCGAGGAAAAAGCGCGGCGGACACGATTGCCATGTGGAACAATGTGCGCAAGGGTGAACGGCTGCACATATTTCCGTTTCAAAACAACGCGGATGCGATGCTCAACACGGCCCTCGACTACGAAATCTCCGTGCTAAAAGTGTACGCAGAGCCGCTCCTCCACTGCGTGACCCCCTTGCAGCGTGAATATGCCGAAGCCTCAAGGCTTCTCCAGTTCCTGAATTATTTTTCTACTATTCCAGAAACAGCTGTGCCTGCGCATTCAATTATCCGCGAATTCATCGGAGGGTCTGCATTCCGCTACTAGAACAAACCCGCCGCGGCCCCTCGCTTTGCCTGCCGGTGCCAACATGCGGAAAAATGCGGCTTCAAAAAAAGATGGCTTTGCTGCGCGCCAAACTGCCAAATAAATTTTCAGTCCGGCGATTTTCCATGAAACGAAAGCGGCTCCATGTGTGTCTCCGCTGAAAGACTTGAAGAAGGCCTTCCCTGCCCTGCGGCAAAAAAGGCCTGTACGCATGATGCAGACGTTCTGCATGCAGGGTGAAAGGGCGCAATTTTTTATGAACAAAAATGAGCCGCAGCATGACAATATCAACGCGGCCCATTGCCTGCCGGCGCGGAAGGCACGGCATCAGCGCCGGTAAACTTTCGCACAGCCCATGGCTTACCATAAATCAGAACCCTCTGCCGCGTCATTGTCGTCTGCAAGCAAAAACAAGGGGAAGGCTCGCTCCGAGACAAAAACGGCGCTATTGCTTATTGCAGCGGGGCAAAGTAGCCTGTTTCGTCCCGGCCTGAACGGTTCAGCAGATAGGTTTCAACTTCCACAGGGAGGTATTTGCGTCCATATTCAGTGCTGAGAGCCGATGTGTAGCGAAGCTGGTAAAGCCCTGACGGAAGGGCTATGATGTCCGACACGACCGTTCCCAAGCCTTCCGGCCTGTACACGTAGTAGGCAGAGCCGTTCGTGTTCTGCGTTATGTAGGAGATTTCCTGCGCAGGCTGGCGCTGGTCAAGCACAACGGTACTGAACGAAATTGAGTTATTGTTGAGATAGGCCGAAACGTCCGAAAGTCCGTAGCTCGTAAACGCACGCTGGCCCACGGTTCCGGCTGTAATAAAAATCACGCCGCGTTTTTTTTCCCCGTTTATGAGCTCGTTTGCGGCAAGACGCACACCGAGGTCAAGCGCGGGAGAATCTGCATAGGGCGACTTGAGGGCCTGCACGGAAAAGTCTGAAAGCGCCTCCGGGCTTCCCGTAAATTCAGTGACGGGAACTGCGCCGGCGCTGATGACGGAAACGCGGCCTTTTCCATTCATTGAAAGCGCGATTTCATGCACGGCGCTCTCAATGGCGGCAGAAAGCGGCTTTGTGTCGCTGTTGCGGTCGATGAGCAGCACCAGATCCGCGACGTCATTGTTGTTCGCGGCGCCGGAGAGCACGCAGTCAGCGACAGGACGCTTTGCCTCGGTGACAAAAAAGTTTTCCTGCCTCAGGCCCACAACCTGCTGGCGATGCCTGTTTTCCACGCGAACTTCAAGCACTACGGAGGGGAATGCGTCTGCGATGACCCGTTCTATCTCGACAAAAAAACCGCCAACCAGCTCCGTCATTTTTGCCATTACGTAGATTTCATTCGCCTTGAAGTCGGTGACGATTACGTTTCCGTTTTTGTCGGGAACAGCACTCGTGATGCCGGCCATGGCCCGTCCTACGGTGGCGGTTTCATATGTGGAGCCTGTGGACACGTCTACCGCGACAACACGGTTCCTGTCGGTGACAAGCAGGCTCCCGCCCCACGCTTTCATGCTTTCGGGGCGCACAAAAGTCTTCTCGGCCACCAGAAGGCCACGGTAGTTTCCCGAGCGGTCGAATTCAAAGATTGCGCCGCTTATGCTGTCGGCCACAAACACGCGGTCTTCGTGCACGGCAATCCCTGTCGGAGACTTGAACCCGGGGAACAGTCCGTTTCGCTCACCAAAATGAAGCAGCGGGGTTCCTTCGCTGTCGAACACCACGACGCGGGCGTTTCCGAAATCTGTGACGTAGATGTTTCCGAAACTGTCGGTGGCAAGATACTGGGGACCGACAAACTGTCCTTCACCCCTCCCCTTCGAGCCGATGTTCTTGACAAATGAGCCTTCCGCGTCAAGCAGGGAAAGCCTGTCGCCAGACGTTTCGCTTACCAGCAGCATTCCGTCGTTCAGCCTGATGATGTCCATGGGGCGGTCAAAGCCGTTCAGGGGGCCGCGGATTCGCCGGATGACAGTGCCGTTCACATCGTAGCGCAACAGTTCGTTGGTGCCGTATGCAAGCACCCATATTGTGCCGTCATCGTTGGGCAGGGCCGAAACTGGCTGGCTGTACACAAGCACATCGCCGTTCATGCGCGGGAACGAGCCTGCCTCCGTGTATCGCTGGGAAAAGCTGTAGTCTTCCGCGGTAAGCCGCCTGTCGCTGATGATTTCTATGCGGTTTTCAAGAAGAACGCCGCCATAGCCTGCGTTCGAGGCGAACTGCCACTGCTGTATGGCCGAGCCTTCGATGCCGGAGCGGTAATAGGCTTTTCCTAGCCAGTCAAGTATGAGGTTTTCCCCAGGAAGATATGAAAGCGCCTTTTCAAATTCGCCTATGCTTTCGTTGTATGCGCCACGGTAATAGCTCTGCACCCCGCGCCTGAATTCTTCCTCCGCGAAGCCGGAAGCGGCGCTGCGCCGTGCCGTGGTGCGGGATGTGTCCTCAAGATTCTGCTGCGCCCAAATGGAAAGCGAAAAGCATACGGCGCAAAGCGCTGAAACGGCCGCATGCCGGGGGCGCACAATGAACTTATGTCTTGTCATGCCTGTGACTGCTCCAGTTCCTGCAAGTGCTCGGCGATGATCGGGTTTCCCGAGTCACGCTTGTACGCCTGCATCAAAAATGAACGGGCTTCACTGTAGAACCCCATCTTGTAATAAATCCAGCCCATGCTGTCAAGGCAGGCGGCGCTTTCTGGCGCAATGGCGAGCGCCTTCCTGCAGCAGCTGAGCGCACGGGTAAGGTCACGGCTTTCGCAGGCGAGCACATAGCCCAGCCCGTTCAACGCGGTGGGATTTTCATCGTCGGCGGCGAGAGACTGGTCGTAATACGAAAGGCTTTTTTCAACATCGCCCTGCTCCCATGCCATATAAGCAAGCGATGCATAAACCGAGGCCGGCTTGAAGCCTGTTTCAAGAAGCTTGTTCAGCTCAAATTCAGAAAGTTTCTTGCGTCCGCTCAGGCAGTAGATGACGGCGAGCAGGTAACGGCACTGGAGCACACGCTCGTCCGTTGCCGCAGGGCTGTCGTCTCCGGAAGCGGTGACCACCTGCTCAAGGTAAAGCAGTGCGTCGTCATAGCGTTTGAGCCGCGTGTAGCACAGCCCGATATAGTAGGCAAGCTCGATTGGATCTGCCCCGCAGTTATCGGGCAGCGAAAGAAAATATGTCAGGGAGCCGTTGAAGTTGCCTTCAAGGTACTGGGTTATTCCTTCCCGCATAATTGTGCTGTCTTCCATGGTATTCCCCTCCACTTACAGTTTCGGAACATGCCGCGCGTTACATCAGCATTTCCGCATTTTTATTGAAATTTGGCCAGGTTCCGCTTGCTGAAGGCCGTTGGCCTGGGCACGCCGAAACGGGCCGTTATGTCCGCTCCTCGGTCAGACTGAGGCAGATGCCGCGCCGTCAAGCACGAAACGCCCGGTACCGCTGCCAGGCACGGCGCATGCAGGTTCTGCAAAAACCAACGAGATGGAAATCCGTCCCGAGCCAACACATGAGGCATCGGTAAAGCCGTCTTCCAAAGCCCTTATCGCGCAGCCTTCGCCTTCCAGCCTGAGACGCGAAATTCCGTTTTCGGAAGTGCCGCGGGACACGGTGTTGCTGTAGAGGCGGCATGAAAGCGGGGCAAAAGAAAGTCCCGCATACGGAGCCTCGGGCGGAGCGTTGACATTAGCGAAATACGGAACCGGGCCGCCTTCCACGGGCTTTCCGCAGATGTCACGTAGCTGCTCCAGGTTGCGCGCGGCAAAAGCGGCCAGCGGCTCGAAGTAAAAGCGCACGGGCTTTTCATTCATTCTGCCGGACAAATCCGCTTCAGCCTTTGCCGAGTCTGGCGCTTCAAGCACACTGAGCGCAACGCCGGGGATTCCTGAAAGGCTTGCCTGCCTGGCGGCCCCGCATGTGCCAGAATACACGACATCGGTTCCGATGTTGCATCCGCCGTTTATGCCGGACACCACCACATCGGGTCTTTTGGGGAGGAGCCCGCTTTTCAGCGCGCAGATGACGCAGTCCGTCGGGGTGCCAGAAAGCGCCCACCACCCTTTTTCCAGCTCCTCCAGAAGCATGTCACGGCCCAGGCTGAGCGCGTTCGACGTACCGGAGCGGTCATGCGCCGGCGCGAACACCCACACCGTGTGCCGGACACGGAGAGCCTCGTACAGCGCCCTAAGCCCTGCGGCATCTATGCCGTCATCGTTTGTGAGAAGCACGTTCACAGGAGAGTCACCCCCCCCGCAGGACGCACCACATGGCATTCAGGATGGAAGCCGAATATGCGCTCGTATTCCGAAAGCCTCTCGCGGTATTTTTCGACGTCGGAGGTGCGCAGGATTGTGTAAACGGAGCGCCCGAAACCTTTTCCCGTTATGCGGCCGCAGCTCACCGGGGCCCGCAGGTCGTCAGGGGCATCGCCAAGCTCCTGCACACGCTTTAGGATCCAGTCGATCTCCGGGCATGAAAGGTCATAGCCTGAGCGCATGTTCTCGTGGCTGCGGTTTACAGCACGGGCAAAAGCCGAAAAGTCGTTTTTGTGAACGGCGGCCTCGGCTTCAAGCACGCTGCGGTGCTCGCCCATTATGCACATAAGACGGCGCCTGGTGTCCTCGCCCACCACGGAAAGCACTTCGTTCACTTCGGAGGCCCTGTCCTCGTAGTGCCAGCCGCCGTAGATGTTGGAACGGCGCTCCTTGAGCTCCCCCAGAAGCAGCACGTTCTCAGGCTGAAGGAGGCTTTCTTCGTTCCATGTGACAATCCTCGGCACCCGCGCGTCGGTGAGGATGACGGTGCGTTCCTCAAAAGGAAAAGGGATGACATCGAAGCCTGCGCGTGCGTGGTCGGTGAGCACAAGTGAATGCGGCTTTGAATATATGGCGGCGAAGTTGTCGGCCCGGAAGTCCTCGCACTGCAGAAATAGCCGGTTAGCCCGTTCAATCACCTGAAGCATCTGCCGGTCGTCCAGCCTGAACGCCATGAGCTCACGGACGGCCCATGCGGAGGCAACCTTGATGGCGGTTGTAATGCCGAACCCCGCGGAAGGCAGTATGTCAGAATACACGGTAACGTTCATGCCCGCGCAGTCGAACCCGCCGCTCTGGAAACCGTAAAGCACGGCCTTGACAGCGTTCGCCCACTTGTCTTCTTTTTTGTATTTGAGGGATGCAAGCCCCGCACGTTTTTTTTCCCCAAGCTGGGGGTAGAAAAAGCGGAGGTTGGTGTCTTTCCTGCGGGAAACCGCCACGTGCACCGGAAGGTCAACCGCCATGGAAAGCGTCTTGTCTTTGAAAAACCACGTGTGCTCACCTATCAGGTGGAACCTCCCTGGCGCGGAGGCGACCACTTCAGGCTTTTTTTCATATTCCTTTTTGTGCTCTTTTGCTACGTTTTCCATCGATTCCCACCCGATGACGTCTTTTCTGCCTGCCATGTTGCAATTATGGCGGCAAAGTTATACAATGCGCTATGGGCCGACGGATGTCCTGAAGGCCGCATCTTTCCCCTATGAATACCGTGCGGAGGCACTGGAAAAGCAGTCTGACGGTGCCACGCACATAAAAAAACAGCGCCGCAGATTGCTCAATGATACAATGATTCGCATTATTTTACAAGTTTTTTGTGCAATCTTTTCGGGAGCCATGGAAGCTTTTTCCATTTCGAACGAGCTCCTGCTTTTCGGCTCACCCGCCCTTGCGCTGTTTTCGCTTGCTCCGCTCTACGTGGCGCTATACCGCACCAGAAGCTGCAGGGAATCGTTTTTCCTGATGGCGCTCCAAACGCTCACCGTGCACATGATTTCGAGCTTCTGGCTGGCGTTTTTCAAGGACTTCGCGGTGTTCACCCTTGGCGCGAGCGCGCTCGGCACCGCGTTTGAAGGGGGGCTGTGCGGCATCGCCCTTCACCTGTACACCGGCCGGAATTCCGATGAAGAGACGCTGAGGGAAGGCGGAGGAAGACGCGCGTACAGGAGCTTTTCGCGCATGCTGTGGTTTTCTGCGGCATGGGTGTTCTGGGAATGGATAAAGTCAACAGGGTTTCTGGCCTACCCTTGGGGGACGCTTTCCATGGCGGCCTACCGCTGGAAAATCTTCACGCAGGTCGCGGCGGTAACGGGGGTGTGGGGGGTTTCGTTCCTGTGGGCGCTCGCAAACGCGCTCATCGGCGAAGGTGTGCTTGTGCTGGACAAACTTCCCCGCGCGCAGAACCGGAGGCTGATGGCTTCATCCTACGCGCAGGCGGGAAAGATGGTGGCGGCGGTGGCGGCGGCATGCGCCGTGTACGGGCTGGTATCGTATTTCATGCCCAGAACGCCCGTAAAGCACCTGAACACGGTGATTGTGCAGCAGAACATAGACCCGTGGGAAGTCTCAGAATCCAGTTCCATCGAGATTTCAAAGCATCTTACAGAGAATCAAGTCTCCGGGCTGAAAGAAGCTGGAAAAAAGGCGGACCTGGTGCTCTGGAGCGAAGGCGTGCTCACGAAGTCGTTTCCAAACAGCCGTTTCACCTACGAGAATTTCCACGACGAGAACAGCCTTGGGAGCTTTGTGCGCCGCATGGACGTGCCGTTCATCATCGGTGGGCAGGCGATGGTTGACAGGGAAAAGCGGCACCACACGAACGCGGCGGTGCTTTTTGCAAGCGACGGCACCTACGCGGGTTTCTATTCTAAGATGCACCTTGTTCCGTTCGCCGAGGCCATTCCCTACGGGGATTCACCAATCATGAGGCAGCTCATGAGCAAGGTGGCGAGGATTTCAAGCGGATGGGCGCACGGAAGGCAGCTGGTGCTTTTCAGGATTCCGCTCCACGAAAAAAAAGACCTCATGAAACCGCTGGAGGAATGCCTTGAACCGGAGTCGGTGATTGCCCTTGACAGAAACGGGTATGCCGATTCAGACTCGACCGCACGCTACTTGGGCAGCAAGGAACTTTCAAACGACGCGTTCGCCTCGTTTACCACGCCAATCTGCTTTGAAGACGCCTTTTCCGACGTATGCTCCCGGCTTTACGCGCTTGGAAGCGAAGTGTTCATGAACATCACGAACGACTCATGGTCAAAAACGCCGTCCGCGGAATACCAGCACTTTGTGGTGGCAAGCTACCGAGCGATAGAATACAGGACAACGCTCGTGCGCTGCGCCAATTCAGGCTACTCCGTGGTGGTTGACCCCGCAGGACGCATAATTGCCGACATACCGGTGTTCACGGAAGCGGCAAGAACCGTGCCTGTGCCAATCTACCGCCGGAGCCAAACCATTTACGCCCGGTTCGGAGACTGGTTCGCATATCTTTTGTTTTCGGCCATCGGACTTTACTGCCTGTGGGTGCTCAAAGGCCTTTACATTCCCGCAAAACAGCGGCATGGCTGGACATTCACCCTGACCGTGCAGTGCCGTACCGCGGAACGTTCTGTGCCAGGGGCGGAGCATGGACAGGCCGAATCTTCCGACATGAAGGGCGGCCCGCATTCTCCAAAAAACATGGATGCGGCTGGAAATTCCGCGCCAGAGGACGTACCGGCCGAACGGAAGTCAGGGCCGGGCGCTGAAAGAGCAGAACCCCCGCGCGCAGGCACGCAAGAAGCCGTGAAGCCCAAAAAACGGGGAAGACCTAAAAAAACGCAGGCGAACACGGAAAAAGCCACGGCGCCGAGGAAACGCGGCAGACCGCGGAAACAGCCGGAGAAGCCCTCTCCTGACACCAGCCGGAACAGGGCAAAAAACAATATGGAGGTATCGCAATGAAACTTTCGACACTCAGGAGCACGTTCACGGCGCTGTTCGCGGCGCTAATCTGCGTTGGCACGTTCATCTCAATTCCACTGCCAGGCGGCGTTCCTATTACCGTGCAGAACATGTTCGCCATACTTGGGGCGTGCGTGCTAGGCGGCATACACGGCGCAGGCGCTGTCGGCATATTCATCACGCTTGGAGGACTGGGGCTGCACGTGTTTTCAGGAATGACCGGCGGCATCGGAATAATAGCAGGACCTACCGGCGGTTTTTTCATCGGGTACTTCATCGGCGCGCTCGCTGCCGGCCTGATAGCCGGCACCCCATCCACGCTCGAAAAACGCTTCCGCTGGAAGACATGGCTCAGGCTCATGGCGGCCTCTGCCGTGGGATTCACGCTTGTATATGTTCCAGCCATCCCGTGGTTCATCTCCGTGATGGCATCGAGGGGCAAATCCGTTGACATTCAGACCGCACTCTCGTGGACGCTCGTTCCGTTCATTCCTGGCGACGTGATAAAATGCATCGTGACAGTCCCGCTTGCGGCGGTGCTCCGTCCTGTCGTGGCCCGCTACCTTCACCCTGCCGACGAAGATGAACGGATGTTCAACGAGCTAAAGCAGAGGCTCGAAAAGGAAGGGAGGCTCTAGCCGGATGGAAAAAGCCGAAAGCGGGGCCGCAATCACTTTCAAAGATGTGACGAAGCGCTTTCCAAACGGAGCTGACGGCACACTCGTGACGGCGGTTGACTCGGTGTCGTTCAGCGTTGCGCAAGGAAGCCTCGCTGTGCTAGGAGGGGCGAACGGAAGCGGAAAAAGCGTGCTCATGCTGATGGCTGCAGGGCTCATTTCGCCCACCACCGGCTCCGTGCACACAAAAAGCAGGCCGGGCCTGGTTTTTCAGGACGCGGCCACACAGCTTCTTGGGGCGACCCCCCGGGAAGACGTGGCGGTAGGTCCAAGGAACCAGGGCGTTCCAAAGGCTGAAGTCGCGCAGCTTGTGGAACGCGCGCTTTCCGCCGTGTCGCTGCTCCACAAGGCCGACTACCCTGCGGAATTTCTTTCCGGCGGCGAAAAGCGGAGGCTGGCGGTGGCCTCCATTCTCGCCATGCAGCGGGACATCATCATCTTTGACGAACCTTACGCGAACCTTGACTATCCGGGGGTGCTTGACGTGAACCGGCTTGTGTCCGAGCTTCATGCCCAAAAAAAGACCGTGCTCCTTTTGACGCACGAGCTTGAAAAATGTCTCGGTCTGGCCGACCATTTTGTGGTTCTTGTGCATGGACGTTTGGTGTTCAACGGAAACCCGGAAGATGCCCTCTCCAGGGACATTTCAAGCTGGGGAATCAGGAATCCACTGTCTCGATATGAACGACTTTCAGACCTCGTCTGGAGATGAAAAATGAAAGGCTCGGGATTTTTCCATTACCAGACAGGCTCCTCGGTGCTGCACCGCACGCCTCCCGCCATTAAGACAGTCGCCATGGTCATTCTGGCGGCGCTTGCGTTCTGGGTACCTCCAGCCGTGGCAGCCGCTCTCTGGGCAGCGTTGTTCTGTGCGGGGCTGTGCACAAAGCTCCGTGCGCGGGACATGCTTGAGGACCAGAAGCCGCTTGCGTTCTATGCGGTGCTCATGTGGTGCGCGGGGTTCTGCGTGCGCCTCTCGGCTTTCTGCAGGAGCAACACATCTGTTTCGCTTTTGGATATTGCAAGGCTGCTTGCCCCTGACGGTTCATACCTACCCTTCCTTGCCCAGCTGGGCTGCTCCCTTTCAGTCACATCGCTTTTTTTCCGCACGACCAGCACAGTGCAGCTCCACGAAGGCTGCGCGGCCATAGAACGCGCCGTGACACGAAAAAAAACAACGCCGCTTGCAGACACGCTTTCACTCACGCTCACATTCATTCCCCGGCTGGCGGCGCAGTGGAGGCAGCTCGAAACCGCGTGGAGGGCGCGGGGAGGAAAAGTCTCGGTGAGACGGATCCTTGTGCTGGTGCCCGCGCTGTTCAGCCTTGGCATGCACGAAGCATGGCAAAAAGCCTTGAGCCGCGAAAACCGTGCAGCCCAGGACGACCTTGCATAACGCGGAATGTTTTTTCCACTACAGATGGCTGCCGTAAAATTGAAAACGGGGCCGGCATACGACTTCCAGCCGCCAGTGTAAATCGCTTGCTGCCTTAAAATCAGCCAACCGGGGAATGGTATCGGTTACAGACGGGGGCAGTCCGAACACAGGTGTCTTGCATGCGGCACACATGCCTCGATTCTTGGATGCTCTCACTGATTACCGCCCTGCGCAGGAGATTGCAGCAGCGGCTGGCGGTGTTGCGGTTCATCCCGCAGACATCATCCGCCTGGCCGTTATTGAAGCGTAAAACGCTCCTGTTTCTCCGTCATGCCGTAAGTCAAATTTCAAAAAAAACATGCTCGCCTTATGCGTTGGGGGCTTGACAAGCTAAATCATTCGGAACAGGGTTTAACTAGTGACAAATCAAAGACCGTTTAGCAGTGGTCAATAAAATCTTTGGACTTCGTTGGTTGTGTTGTTCTCAACCAAGGTATCGCAGCCAATGGCACACGCCCTTCATTTCCCGCTTATTTTGCAGCAAGGCCTAAAGCCTGAAGCCGGCCTTGCAGGAGCACGGTATGCACCCTTTCCGCAAGAATCAAAAAAAAATCCTAAAGTTCTTTCGGAACCGCTCCGATATTATAAACGAAGAGCCACGGGCGCTCAACACCGTATGGCGACAACGTTCGGGTGATTCATGTAAAAGAAGGGCAGATGTAGCCTTGTAATGCAGATGCCCATTCTTTTACAAACAGGCAGAAAGGATTTTGCCTGACACCTTTCCACGGAGGAAAAACATGGTCATCAACCACAACATGTCCGCACTGTATTCCAATCGTACTTTGGGCGTCACAAACGGCGCGCTCACCAAAGACATGGAAAAGCTCTCTTCTGGCGAAAAAATCAACCGCGCCGGCGATGACGCATCGGGACTCGCAGTCTCCGAAAAAATGCGCTCGCAGATTCGAGGCCTGAACCAGGCTTCACGGAACGCGCAGAATGGCATCAGCTTCATCCAGACAACCGAAGGTTATCTGCAGGAAACCACTGACATCATCCAGCGCATCCGCGAACTCTCAATCCAGTCTTCAAACGGCATCTACAGCGACGAGGACCGCATGCAGATCCAGGTTGAAGTAAGCCAGCTTGTTGCTGAAGTAGACCGCATCGCAAGCCAGGCGCAGTTCAATGGCATGAACATGCTCACAGGCCGCTTTGCGAAGCCTACCGGTGAAAACATGCCCACCGCCTCCATGTGGCTCCACATCGGCGCGAACATGGATCAGCGCATGCAGGTATTCATCGGCACCATGAGTGCGGCAGCACTTGGCATCCGCGCCGTAGGCACGGAAGAGCCCATGAACATTGCGACACCGGACGAGGCCAACCGCGCAATCGGAACACTCGATGAAGCCCTCAAAAAGATCAACAAACAGCGTGCTGATCTCGGTGCTTACCAGAACCGCCTTGAGTATGCCGTGAAGGGACTTGACGTCGCCGCCGAAAACACGCAGGCGAGCGAATCAAGAATCCGCGACACAGACATGGCTCACCAGATGGTGGATTTCACGAAGAACCAGGTGCTTGCACAGGCAGGAACGGCTATGCTGGCCCAGGCCAACAGTCAGACGCAGAATGTCTTGTCATTGTTGAGATAGTAGTGTATAATAGTCAGCGAAAGTGTGTATAACGCTTTCGCTGACTGCGCGGATTTTTGGACATGCCAGGGAACTCCCCGTACAAACAAAAACCGTTTTAGCAGAAAGCGCTTTGCCCTGCGTTTAGACAGGGCCAAGATCTTTGAAAAACCGCCTTTCATAGGTCTGTGACAGTATGGACGGTTGCTCTTGCTTTTTTGTACAAGGCTTAAAGGCGCTGAGCAACGGTTCCTGCTGCAAGGGTCTAAAACACGTTCCAGAGGCGCAAAGCTGGGGCGCGCCCGCACAGACAGGCGTACGGCATGATGCCTTACGTAGAGAATCATGGAGGGCACTACTTATGGTTATCAATCACAACATGAGTTCTATGTTTGCCAACCGCACATTGGGCGTGTCAAACGCCCAGCTGATGGGAAACATAGAAAAGCTGAGCTCTGGCGAGAAAATCAACAGAGCAGGAGACGATGCTTCAGGGCTTGCCGTATCTGAAAAGATGCGCAGCCAAATCCGCGGTTTGAACCAGGCTAACAGGAACGTCCACAACGGCGTTTCTTTTATCCAGTCAACTGAAGGCTATCTGCAGGAAACTACAGACATCCTCCAGCGCATTCGCGAGCTTTCAGTGCAGTCTTCCAACGGAATCTATTCCGAAGAGGACCGCATGCAGATCCAGGTTGAAGTGAGCCAGCTGGTGGCTGAGGTCGATCGCATTGCGAGCCAGGCCCAGTTCAACGGCATGAACATCCTCACCGGCCGCTTCGCTGAGAATTCAGCAACGAACCAGGTGATGACGTTCCACGTTGGCGCAAACATGGATCAGCGCGTGACCGCATTCATCGGCACCATGACCGCTCAGGCTCTCGGCCTTCGTGGCACACAGGGAAGCGATGAGCAGCTCAGCATCTCAACGCCGGATCTGGCCAACATGGCGATCGGTACCATCGATGCCGCACTCAAAACTGTGTCAAAGCAGCGTGCGGACCTCGGCGCATACCAGAACCGCTTTGAAATGGCTTCAAACGGCATTGCGGTGGCAGCCGAGAACCTGCAGGGCGCGGAATCTGGAATTCGCGACACTGACATGGCCTCGGAAGTGGTAGAATATACCAAGAACAGCATCCTGACACAGTCTGGAACTGCAATGCTGGCCCAGGCCAACAACCAGTCACAGAACGTGCTCGCTCTGCTGCAGTAAACCGCGAGATTTGTCTTAAAAGAGAACTGGATGTCATCTTTTTGACAAAAAACATGTAAGAAAGGGGAAGGGTGCGCCCCCTCCCCCTCTCTTTCCTAAAATTCAGGAGGAACTGTCATGAATACTATCAGCAGTGGTATGATTGGACAGATGATGGCAATGGATGGCCGCACTTACTTCAATGCTGCAACCGCCTACAAGCGGAAACAGTCGGTTGAGGTTCCTCAAACCGGTACCATGCCGGCTGGTTTTGCCGAAGTGGCACAGAATATTGCCCAGAATCTGGCCCAGACAAAAGAAAATGTCCAGCAGCTGCAAAAGCTTTCGGACATGGTGATG
Source organism: Treponema sp. (assembly GCA_022510905.1). Classification (GTDB taxonomy): domain Bacteria; phylum Spirochaetota; class Spirochaetia; order Treponematales; family Treponemataceae; genus Treponema_D. Next base: position 18,367 of record JAFLSN010000016.1, on the reverse strand, counting down.
GGTCACAAGCTCCAGTTCAATGTGAACGATGAGCTTGGGAAGGTTGTCGTCAAAGTCGTGGATTCCCGCACAGACGAAGTGATCCGGGAAATTCCGTCGCAGGATGTACAGAAGCTTCATGCGCGCATGAGGCAGACGATGAGCCTGTTATTTGATGAAATGGTTTGACAAGGAAATACGCTGGTACAAGGCGGCGTATTTCCTTTCATACATATGTTTTGAACACTCAGAAAAAGGCCTGCACCTTTAATAAATTTCAGCAGGTTTTTGGTATAAAGCAGCCCTAAAACACACGGTGGTTTTTTGGCTATCGGCGCTGTTTCGCACATTCCACAGGGGCAAAACAGGGCCGCAGGTTTCGCGGACTCGCTGCGCATGCGGCGGTTCACCCGGGCACCACCCCACCCGCCGTGACAGTGCGCGGTGCCTCCCCCGTTCCCTGTGGAACGGGATTTCGGACGGTTCCAGCCCACCTAGGCGGAGGAACCTGAAAAGCAGGGAACGGACAGGAGCATGGCCGACGGAATTAGCATACCGGGCGTAAGCAACAAATACAAGACAAACGATCTCGTGGAATCCCTAATGGCGGTGGAGCGTATTCCGCTTACCCGTGAGCAGGATGCGCTGGAAGGTTTTAAAAACCAGCAGAGCGCGTGGCGTGACATGAACCAAAAGATGTCTTCTCTGCGTGACAGCGTGAAATCACTCTATTCTTTCGACAATCCTTTCAGTTCAAAGCTCGCATCGTCGTCGGACGAAGCGGCCGTGACAGCAGACGCGGGACGTGACGCAGAATACGGAAGCTTCAAGATAGACGTGATCCGCCCCGCCACAACCGACAAATTTCTTAGCGAAAATGTTGAAAAGAACCTTGATGTTCCTGCGGGCCTCTACCGTTTTTCGATAAATGACAAACACATAGACCTCAACTGGAAAGGGGGGAAGCTCACAGAATTTGTAACCGCCTTGAACAGGAGGGGGGGCAACACGCTTAAAGCGAGCCTCATCGGTATAACTGCAAAAGAACGTGCCCTGCTAATCGAAAGCCTCAAGACGGGCGAAGAAAACCGACTTGTTTTTGAAGATGCGGCACTGGATTTCGCGAAAAAAATAGGCATGCTGCAGGACGCGCAGTCTGGCTCCAAAAGTCTTGACGTTTCGCAAAGCAATCTCAGGGCGCCGACGGCATCAACGGGAGACCAGAAGGATCTGCCGCCGCTTTCAACCAGCACGGTGCAGGTGGACAACGACACCATTTCAATGGGACCCCGAGGCGGATTTGAGCTTGACATTCCTCCATCCATCAAAAACACTCCGGGACAGGTGATCACCTTTTCGCTTGCAGATTCCGATACCTATGACATCATCGACGAGTTAAACGGCCAGCAGAACGAACCGGTGCTACCGAATCCGGGGGGAATCAGCTACAAAGGCGTGACCGTCTCCAACAACCCGAGCGACACCACCCTCCCCCCATATACAGAAGTGCCACGGCCGCAGCTTTCGCCTGTGAACGATGGAAACTATGTGTTCATAAAAAACGTGGACGGCTCAGAAACGCCACTATACATGTCGCAGTTTCCGACAGATTCATCTGGAGCCACCCAGGTAACAATTCCACTCAGTGAATATCCGGACGCACAGAGCATCGTGATTCGCAACAGCAACACCGGCAAGAATCTGACGCTCTCCGTGCCACAGGCCGCCGACAAAGGACAGGCCAGGGGAGTCTCCCCCGTCCATGCCATTTCAGAAGCGGCGGACGCGCAGCTCAAATATGAAGGAATCACCATAACGCGACCTTCCAACGATATCGATGACATTGTTCCAAACATAACGCTCCATCTGCACGCCCCCACCGAAAAGACCGCCACAATCAAGATTGACCCCGACACCGAAAGCGCAAAAGACGCGCTCATCACGTTTGTGGGAAAATACAACCAGGTGCTCGCGCAGATAAACATATTGTCGCAGAACAAGCCTGAGATCATAAGCGAACTCGACTATCTCACGAACGATGAGCAGGAGCTCCAGACAAAGCGGCTGGGCATGTTCCAGGGAGACACTTCGCTTTCCACCGGCAGATCTTCCCTCATGCGTACAGTGTCAACAAACTACAGGTTCACAGATGATGCCACAATCACACTGCTGAGCCAGATCGGAATCTCAACAAACGCGAGCACAGGCGCTTCTGGATACAACGCCGCACAGATGCGCGGATACCTTGAAGTAAACGAAAGCAAGCTTGATGAAAACCTTGCCGCCAATCTGCGCCAGATAAAAAACCTGTTCGGCTATGACACAGACGGGGATCTCATCATTGACAACGGCATAGGATTTCAGCTGGACAGGCAGCTTACCGCCTGGGTGCAGTCCGGTGGAATCATTTCTACCAAAAACGCCGCCCTCGAAAACCGCATCAAAAGCTCCAACACAAAAATCGCCAGGCTTGAAACGCAGCTCAACCGCAAGGAGGCGGAACTGCGCGACAAGTACACAAAAATGGAAGGTACGCTCAATTCGCTTGAAACACAGCAGCGCACCATGAACAACTGGGTCAATTCAGGCAACAACAACCGCTGACAGGAGACGCAATGGAACTGAAAGTAAACGGCCAGCACATAGACATAACACTGGAAGACGAGCGTACCGTGGGAGAAGTGCTAAAAGCGTTTGAGGCGGAAGCCGACAAAAACGGTGCCACTACCGTCAGCATCACCCTGAACGGAAAAAATATTCCGGCGGAAGCATTTGAAGAAGCCGCTAACGAGCCGCTGACCGACACGACCGTGCTGGAGCTTGAAGTGATAAGCCAGGCCGAGCTGAACAGGGAATTCGCGGAAGCCCGCAAAGCTTTCACGGAGCTTTCGCGCCAGCTATCCTCCGTGAGCGTACTGCTGCAAAGCGGAAAGGACACCGAGGCAAACAGCATCATCACCTGCCTCGCGTCAAAAATAGACCAGTTCTGCCATACAGCAACACTGGCAGCACTGTTTCCAGACACCTACCGCACGCTGAACATAGCAGGCTCGGAAGCGGGCGCTTTTTTTGAGGAACTCGCCCCGATACTCTCAGATTTTGAAAAAGCTCTGGCCGCCAAAGACACGGTAACAGTGGGAGACCTCGCCGAATACGAAATTGCGCCACGGCTTGAGCAGCTGGCTTCTGCAATCGGAACACTTGACACGGAGGCCAGCACATGAGAAATGACGGAATGCTCATAGAAAACCGCCAAAGCCCGGTTATTTTTATCGTGGCGCTGAGTGTGGTCGTCTTTGCGCTCATCCTTGTTGTAATTCGGATCATACTCCTGCACTTCAAAAAGCTGCGCGAATCCTCGGAATACCTTGAAAAAATCAAAAACCGCCCCACCAGCGCAAAAGACGTGGCACATGTAGCCAGAAAAGCGGGCCTTTCAAAAAGTGAACAGGCCATGCTGCTTGAGATCTGTAAACGCCACAAGGCCAGAAACATCGAATACCTCCTGCGGGACGAAATCGAAGTGGACGGGCTTTTCGCCTCAGAATATGAGTACCTGTGCTCGCAGGAAAACATGGAACCCAAGAAAACAGAACTGTTTTCACTGCGCTACAAGCTTGAAAAGCACCACAACAATGCGCTGCTCATCAACAGCACCCACACACTCAAAGAAGGCCAGGAATTTATCTACAAAGATGCGAACAAAAATGAATGGCGCCTTACGCTCATCAAAAACACGGCACAGGCGCTGCTTTTAAAACTGCCAAAGTTTTTTGACATACGGCAGGCCATGCCTGACCGTCTTTCAAAAATCAAGGTCATGTTCAGTCTGCAGAGCGGCATAAGCTACTACACTGCCCTGCGCGTGATTCGCACCTCAACCCTCGCGGACAACACCATCATCCTTATAACGGCACATTCCACTCAGCTCAAGGCCATGCAGAGGAGGCTCACCAAGCGCATGGAGCTAAACAAACCCTGCCAGTTTTCAGCGGTAACATTGTCGCAGGTTTCAAACGGAAAGCACAAGAAAGTTCCAAGCTTTGAGCCGCTCCCGAAGCGCTACGACGGCATCGTGCAGGACATTTCTTCAAGCGGCTGCCGGCTCAAGACGCATCTCCCGATTTCGCAGGGGCAGAATATTTATTTAGAATTCAGTATTGACGATATTCATACCGAAAAAGTATATGGGCTCATCGTAATGACAACACAGACAGAAGGTCCACCGGATCCAGTCTATATACTGCACATACAGTTTATAGAAATCGACCTTTCGATGCGTAACAAAATTTATGCGCTCATTTATGACTATATTGCATGATGGAGGAATGTGTGCCAGGCGGACAACAGGACTTCGCGGGTACACGAGGGAATCATTATGAAAGTGCTGGAAATAAAATCAATCACAAAGCAGGAAGGCTACATCTATTATTTCAACTATTACACTGGAACAGCCGTGATTGACATTCTGGCCAAAGAAGTGGATGTTCCCGTGAGTTTTTCAATAGAAATCAACCCGCTGGGCATGCGGAAAATCACGCTTGACGCCCTGCCAGCTTCGCTTGACTACCCCGTGATTCCTGTGCAAAAAGCGCTAAAAGCCTTCATCGACAAAATGTCAAAAGAAGGCTCGCTCCCGTGACCATACGTACCACCTGCGCAGAAGACACAGTTCTGCTTGGCCGCAAAATCGGGGCCCGGCTCAAGGCAGGCGATGTGCTTGCCCTGACAGGCCCCCTCGCGGCCGGAAAAACGACGCTCACCAAAGGCCTTGCACAGGCGCTCGGCGTTTCAGAAACCATCACAAGCCCAACGTTTTGCCTTGTAAGCGAATATGAAGGCGGAAGGCTTCCGCTGTACCATTTTGACGTGTACAGACTTGAGGGCGCAGATGATTTTGCGAACATCGGCGCGGAAGAATTCCTGTACGGCTCCGGCGTGTGCGTGGTCGAATGGAGCGAGAAGGTGCGCACGGAGCTTCCCTCCAGCACCATTTTTCTGACAATCACCATTGAATCTGACGGAAGCAGAACCGTCAACATTTCACCATGGCCATATGGAGAGCTTGAATGAACGCCCTTGCCATCGACTGCGCCACAGCCCGCCTCGGCATTGCGGCGCAAAAAGGAACAAGCCTGATACACCTTTCGCTTGTGACCGGTACAAACCAGGCCGAAAAACTGCTTCCCGCGATTGATGCCGTGCTGCACGAGCTCTCCCTTGCGCCGGCCGAGCTGGACTTTACCGCCGTCACAAGCGGCCCGGGAAGTTTCACTTCACTCCGGCTTGGCTTTTCAACACTCAAAGCTCTCACCCTTTCCCACGGGATTCCCCTGTACGGCATTCCCACACTCGATGCAGCGGCCTGGCCATTCCGAAAATCCACGGAAGCCGTGCTTTCAGTCCTGGAGGCAAAGTCCGGCGAATTCTTTTATGCTCCGTTCCTGCGGGAACAAAAGCTTTCCGAGCCAGAGCAGCAGAACGTAGAAGCTATACTCAAAACACTTGATCCGGAGGCTGATGTAACAGTATGCGGCCCGGGAGCGACCGCGTTTTTAGAAGCCGTTTCGCAACGCACACCGCTCTATGCCCTGCACAGCCTGGGCCACCAGACCGACAGCGCCGAAACCCTCCTTTCCATGGGGGCAGACCGCCATGCAGGGCACAAACCGCCGCTCGCCGACTACGACGGCCCGAACTACTTCCGCAAAAGCGAAGCCGAGCGCCAGCACGAGGCCCGGCAGCACAACTAAAGCACCCTGCAAAATGCCGCACGAAACCCATGTACCGGCAGCAGATGAAATGCACCTTATTTCACCAGAGACTCATTCACCAGGCAGTTTTTAATGCGGCTGCCGCCATTTGCGGACATCACGAAGATTCTGTTTCAGATGATTTTAAAGACGGAGCAACCGTACCACATGAGAGCTGTCCATTTAGATTGGACGTACAAACAGCCACAACATCTAAAAAAAACAGTGGCTCCTGACTTGTTGAATCCCAAGCATTCCCTAATCAACACACCACCTCTGCAGAATGCAGGTATGATTTTTCTGAAACTTGGTAAATTAGCAGTGGTAAAGAAGCCTTCATGGGGTGCGGGGTGTCGTTATTACAAGATATTGCAGCCAAGGGTGCATACCCTTCATTTTGCCCCTACTTGCAGCAAATGTCCAAGCCAAGGCAGGATTCGCAGAAACACGGTATGTAAACTTTCCGCACGAATCAAGATACGTTTTCCTGTACAGCTTCTTGACAAAATGCAACAAACCACAGCAAAGATGGTTGTACTGCGACACCCATACCACTGGTGAATGTATCACAAACACCACTGCCAAATACAGCGAAACTCCCCGCGCCAAATACAGCGAAACTCCCCGCGCCAAATGCAGCGGAGCTCCCCGCGCACACGCGGCAGTATCTGTAGCAGCCAAACGGCTTTCAGCCCCCTGTGCAAATAGCCGGCTGCCCCCGGAGCAGTCCTGCACCGCCGCTACGGATACTTTATCGCTGTGCCTGAGCAGCCCGAAAACTGGTCTCTTGCCCGTGTCAACAAGGGTGCGCCTGCCTTGCCCCGCTTCCAGCATGCTCCCGCCTGAGGCCTGCCCTGCGCAGGAGGTTGTAGCGGCGGTTGACCGTGTTGCGGTTCACCTCACAGATGTACGCTACATGTGCCGCCGCCGGGTCGTTCTTGAGGCATAAAAACTCTTGTTTTTTCGTGTCACACGTCTTTGCCTTATCGCCAGTCAACCCCTGTTACGAATGATTTAGCCAGCCAGGAGCAAAACTGTTTTCGGTGTTTTTGTCCTTTCCTGCTTGACACGGTGCGAGTTTTTCTGATATAGTGTTGCATGTCGATTACATGGTGCCTGTAGTTCAGTGGTAGAATCCCAGATTGTGGATCTGGTTGTCGTGGGTTCGAAACCCACCAGGCACCCACACTGGACTGTCCGGACTGTAGCCGATGATTAGCGTTCGTAGCTCAACTGGATAGAGCAACGGACTTCGAATCCGTAGGTTGCACGTTCGAGACGTGTCGGACGCAAAGTTTGATGCAGTTCAAACTGACGGTCGCAAGACCACCCATCACGGGCGACTAGCTCAGCTGGTAGAGCAACAGACTCTTAATCTGTGGGTCCGGGGTTCGATCCCCCGGTCGCTCAAGAATCGGACAAGAACCGAACGCATTGTTCCCTCGGTTCGCCGTTGCCGATACGACACGCGAGAGTGGTGAAATTGGCATACACGCTAGATTTAGGTTCTAGTGCTTCGGCGTAAGGGTTCAAGTCCCTTCTCTCGCAGATTTCAATCCCTTGCAATAAAAAAGTATCAAGCGATTCCGATGCAATCGCTTGAGCAGTTTGGCAGTAAAATCCCGCGATGATAAAACTCCGTTTATTCGTACGGAACGGGGTATATGCAGTGCTTCTGTAAAGCCAGCCGGCTTGAAGCCTTGCTTCCACATCGGTGTGTGTTGTGAAGTTCATTCTTGCCTTATTTTTCGTCCTGCAAGTCCAAGCCACGCAGAGAGTAGCGCATGAACTTTATGTTCGGAATTTCTGCTGCGGCATTGCTTTTGAACTTTGTCCTAAACTTTCTTGCCACCACCAACACAGAAAACGACTTGCCTTCTTTTTCAATCAATCTGCGCAATCTATTAAAGTCTTCTTTTATGCCTTCCAAGAGGCCATATTTCCGAACTGTGGAATCTGGAATTAGGACAACGAACAGCACTTTGTTTTCATCGTGATGCTCCAGGAGGAGGGAAAAACCTTTGCAGCTTATTGCCTGCGCTTTTCTGTATACCGTATAACCGGGGAAATTTGTTTTTAAAGACTCTGCGAACAAAGCCACGAACATGGATTCTATCATATAGCGCGAGCTGTCGATGCATTCCATTTCTTCAGGCATGGCGACAGCGCAGGCAGTTTCCAAAAAATCCCGATACTTTTTTATCTCAGAACTATTTTTAAGGTATTTTATGATGTAATCTATCTCACTAATTGAACACGAATAAAAATCCTTTTCAAGTGCTTTCTGAAAAGAATTAATCCTAGATAGATAACCGTATGCTACAGCTTCGCTTACATCTCCGCCATCCGGAGATACAAGCCATGATCCAAAATTAGCTTTTCTTTTTTCTGAAACATCCATAGCAAAACCTCCTTAAAAAAGCGCATTCAGTATATAAGCTTTTCTGGCAAAACACAAGCCACTACCCCACTGCGATACACCGCACGCGGAGAGATACAGGACGGTCAATGCCATTGGCTGAGGGGCGCCGTCATTGAATTTCGTGGAACGTTTAAAATCTGCAACTTAAACGGCGTTGCAGATTTTAACCCCGAGTTTTTCAAAACCCGGTTATTTACTGCCGTTTTTCACTCCGCTGCGAAACGGTGTTTCCAGCGATGAAAAAACTGACACTTTTTTATTGGTGGAAACATATGGACGAAAAATAGCGATGGTGCAAGGCAATAACTCTCTGTTCTGCTGTCCGTGCAGAAAAATCCTCCGCGCCACCCCTTGACATTTTTGCCGCATTTCTCCATAATTGTATCACAACTTGCGGGAATAGCTCAGTGGTAGAGCGCCACCTTGCCAAGGTGGATGTCGCGGGTCCGACTCCCGTTTCCCGCTGGCTTTCTTCTGCGCAAGAATCAATTTTGCGGGAATAGCTCAGTGGTAGAGCGCCACCTTGCCAAGGTGGATGTCGCGGGTCCGACTCCCGTTTCCCGCTCTAATCAAAGCGATTTGGAGCAATCTGAATCGCTTTTTTTTTACACAGGGACACGGCACTGTCTGTCTCTGTATATTTTGCCAAAGGGGATTCCAAAAGTGAACGTTACCAAAGAAATCACCAGCATCGAGCATTCAGCTGTAAAACTCACCGCCACTATTGCAAAAGACGATGTAGCCGCAGAGTACAACGCAGGCCTTGCAAAGTACGCAAAAAACATCCAGCTGCCTGGCTTCCGAAAAGGGCACGTTCCGGTTTCAGTGCTTCAGAAAAAATACGGCGCCTCTCTCAAAGCGGAAATCGCAGGAGACCTCATGGACAAAGTGCTCAACGATATTTTTTCAGACGAAGCGAACAAGGATGTGCGCCCCCTTCCCTATTCACAGCCTCGGCTTGAAGGTGATGCCATGCCCGAGCTTTCGGCAGACAAGGACTTCACCTTTACCGTTACATATGACGTGTTTCCAAAGGTTTCTGTCACAAACTTCGGCGGAATCGTGGTCAAGGAGCCGCAGGTTTCCATTGGCGAGGCAGAGCTTTCAGAGGAGCTCAAAGCCATACAGGAACGCAACGCAATGGTAATCGACAAGAAAGACGGCGAAGGCGTTGAAAAGGACAACATCGTCACAATCAACTACAAGGAGCTTGACGACTCGGGAAACACAGTGCCAAAGAGCGAACGGGAGGATTTTGTCTTTACCGTGGGAAGCGGAGAGGACATATACAAGATAGATGACGACATAATCGGCATGAAAAAGGGCGACACCAAGGAAATTGTAAAAACATATGCCGCCGATGACAGCAACAGGGATCTTGCAGGAACTACAAAAAAAATAAGCGTAACTGTGACCGCCATCAAAGTGCGGAACCTCCCCGCCCTTGACGATGACCTTGCCCAGGATGTAAACGAAAAATACAAGACTCTCGATGACCTCAAAAAAGCCATCAGCGCCAACATGGAAACCGCAAAAAACCGAAAGCTTTCAGAGCTCAAAAGCCAGAGCCTTCTTTCACAGCTGGTCGAAAAGAACCCGTTTGAGCTTCCACGCTCGCTCATACAAGCTGAGCTTGAGCACCGCTGGAACATGATGGCCCAGCAGTTCCAGACCACACCGGAACAGCTGGAGCGCATGGTCACTTCCAGCGGACAGACAAAAGAGGCCATGCTCACGCAGTGGACGGGCGACAGCGAAAAAATGCTCAAAAGCCGCGTGATTGTGGACACCCTCATCCGTGAGCGGAACATTTCCGTTACCCCTGAAGAAATCGACGCGCAGTATGAAAAAATTGCGCAGGAAAACGGCCTTACGGTTGATGAGGTGAAAGAGCACTACAAAGACATCAAGGCCAAAGAATACCTGATTGACGACACCAAGGAAAACAAGCTGTACGAAGAACTGTACAAGCAGGTCAAAATTGAAAAAGGCGACACGGTTTCCTTTGCGGATTTGTTCAAGGCAGAATCGAACTGACGCACAGCCGTCAAAAAAAATGGAGCGCGGTGAACAAACCTGTTGCCGCATCCCATTTTTTTTGTGTATATTAGAAAATGGAACGGTGCCATCCGTGGTGCCTTTTCCGCAGACACGCATCAGTGCATGGCCATTGGCCCTCGATGTGCGGACTGTCCGCGACCCCAGCGCTGTCGGACAGCTTTACCCGACCTGTGCGGCACTCCCGCGCAAAAGGAAACTGACTGTATGAATGCCTATATGAATGCATTGGTTCCCACCGTGATTGAACGCAGTGGAAATGGGGAACGTGCCTACGACCTGTATTCCCGGCTGCTGCGCGACCGAATCATTTTTGTTGACGGCGAAATCCGGGATGAGACCGCAGATCTCGTGGTGGCACAGCTTCTGTACCTCGAAAGCGAAAATCCCGACAAAGACGTTAACATGTACATCAACAGCCCGGGCGGTTCTGTAACGGCCGGGCTCGCCATCTACGACACCATGCAGTACATCAAGTGCGATGTGCAGACCATCTGCATGGGACAGGCCGCCAGCATGGGAGCCATACTGCTTGCAGGCGGCACCATAGGCAAGCGCTACGCACTTCCCTCCAGCCGTGTGATGATTCACCAGCCTTGGGGCGGAGCGCAGGGACAGGAAAGCGACATCGCGATTCAGGCCAAGGAAATTGTGCGGCTCAAAAAGCTTTCCATAAAGTATTTTGCGGAACAGACTGGAAAGAGCGAAGAACAAGTGGCAAAAGACATGGAACGAGATTTTTACATGAGCGCAGAGGAAGCAAAAGCCTACGGCATTGTTGACCTCATCATGGAAAGTGCAAAAAAAGGAGAACGGAACTGATGCGCGGATTTGGTAAAAGTGAACAGAACATCTGTGCGTTTTGCGGGCGGCCTGCCGATGAAAACCGCCATGTGGTAAAATCTCCCAACGCTCCAGTCTATATATGCGAGCACTGTGTTTCAGCATGCCAGAGCGTTCTCAGCGATGAACGCCATTCACTTTCACCAATCAACATGGGAGAAGTTCCAACGCCCAAGGAATTCAAGGCCTATCTTGACCAGTACGTAATCGGCCAGGACTATGCAAAAAAAGTGCTGTCGGTGGCGGTGTACAACCACTACAAGCAGCTTTCAGCCGGTGCGGAGCCTAACGCCGAGGACGATGTAAAGATTGAAAAATCAAACATTCTTCTCTTAGGTCCTACGGGGAGCGGCAAAACCCTGCTGGCCCGTACACTTGCGCAAAAGCTCAAGGTGCCCTTTGCCATTGCCGATGCCACCACCCTGACAGAAGCCGGCTATGTGGGAGAAGATGTGGAAAACGTGCTTCTGAAGCTCATAAACAACGCAAACGGCGATGTGGCGGCGGCAGAGCGCGGCATCATATTTATTGACGAAATAGACAAAATCAGCCGCAAAAGCGAAAACACTTCCATAACGCGAGATGTTTCGGGCGAAGGGGTGCAGCAGGCGCTTCTCAAAATCCTTGAAGGAACACATGCCTCCGTGCCGCCCCAGGGAGGCCGCAAACATCCCAACCAGGAAATGATAGACATCGACACCACGAACATTCTTTTTATATGCGGCGGTGCTTTTGTAGGGCTCGACAAAATCATAGAAGAACGGCTCTCGTCCAGCTCAATCGGTTTTGGCGCCACAGGAACACGCCGCAGCGAAGAAGAGCGCATGGAGCTTTTGAACCAAGTTACAAGCGATGACCTTGTAAAATTTGGCATTATTCCAGAGCTTATCGGGCGGCTCCCAATCACATGCGCCCTTAAAGAGCTCAACCGTGATGACCTTAAACGCATTCTGCGCGAACCCAAGAATTCCATCACACGACAGTTCGAGGCTAGTTTTGCCATCGACGATGTTGATTTGAGCTTTGATGATGATGCAATCGAAGAAATCGCGGACATCGCAATCAAAAACAAAACGGGTGCCCGCGGACTCCGCGCAATCGTTGAGAAAATTCTGCTCGACATCATGTTTGAAGTGCCGAGCATCAAGGGCAAAAAACGGCTTGTGATTACTCGCGACATCGTGAACAGCCATCAGCTTCTGGATGTGAACACACTGCTCATAGACCAAAAAACAGCCTAGGTGTGCAATATTCCAGCATGAAATACAGCAGGTGCACTGCTATAAAAACGCAAGGCTTCAAGCCAGTGGCCAGCTTCGCGTAAGCATGGTTTCCGAATGAATCAGATTGACGAATGTTTGATATTTTGTCTGCATGAAACAAAGTTACGTTTTAGCCACAACCCGTTTTAGAAGCTCATGTGTGGCGGCGGCAGTTTTTTCCCATGAAAACCGTTTCGTCCATTCAATGCCACCAGAAGAAAGTCTTTCACGCAGAGCCGTATCTGTGGAGATTTTTTCCATGGCCTGTGCAACATCGTCTGGACTGTCGCTGTCAAAGTAAAGCGCGTAGGCTCCGGCCAGCTCTGGAAGCGCACCGTTCTTGGCGCACGCCACAGGAATGCCGGTTGCCATGGCTTCCAGCACGGGAAGCCCTACCCCTTCGTTTACCGCAGGAAACAGGCATGCCTCCGCATTCCTGTACAGCTCGGGAAAACTTTCATGGGGAAAATATCCGGTGATGAAAATGTCGCTTGCAGCCCCCGAAGAAAAAGCGGCCTTTCGCACTGCATCGCCATAACCGCTTTCACTTCCGGCAAGCACAAGACGGTGCGGAAGCCCGGTGCGTTCCTTGAACAGCGAAAACGCCTTGATAAGCTCCATGTGTTTTTTTTCCGGACCGGAAAGCCGGCTTGCATAAACAAAATACGGTCTCTTAATCGCAAAAGGCTTTACTTCGAGACGTTCGGTCAAACGGTTTTCAGGATAGAAAAGGCTGTGGTCAACGCCGTTGTGAATCACTTCCACAGGCGCAGTGATACCGACACGCTCAAGGTCTTTGCGCACGGCCTGGCTTGCGGCGACAATACATGCAGCGCGGGAAAGGCTTTTTTGTATATGGCGGCGGTACCTCCAGTCGGAAGCCTTGGCCCTGCTTGCCACCAATTCATTCACCACTGCGACACCCGGTACGGCGAAACTACGGGGAAGCAGTCGGCTGCCTGCAACATACAGCACGGCATCATAGCCGCTGCGGGTGGCAAATGCATTCACCCTGAACAGGTGCCAAAAGCGTTCGGCGGCAATATTGTCTGGAACAGATACGCTCCTGAAATTCCCTGAGTAGGTATAGCGGTCAACTTCTGACCCGAACAACTCGTAGCGCACAACGCCATCGTCCGGAAGTTTCGCAGAAAGGTGCCGAAGATAGGAACCTGTGCCATTTTTGCCATGGTCACAGCCAAAGGTGTCAATGCCTACATTCATGGCTAGAAGTATACCATAAAACCATATTCTGTGCTAGAGCGAAGCCGGGCCAAGCACTGAACCGCAACCGCAGATGGAGCATGCCGACACAAAGCTTCCAGAGACTTTTAGCCATGCCGTGCATCAAACGCGGTTTTGAAGTTGCAAAAAACTAATTGCGCGCCCAAAGCCGTGTCCCTGTGGGCATCCAAAGCAGGGCGCAGAAAAGGCGGACATAAAGTTTTTGGACGGCCATGCGCATATGGAGCTTCTGCGGGCAGGTGCCCAAAACATATGGCGTTTTGCCCCACGTGGCGGCTTACCACCTGTTTCCATGGCTTACGCGCCATTCCATTCCAAGTCCTATATCCCGCAAAATGCATATTCCAATCCAGAAAAACTGAAAACCAAGAAAGCCAAAGTGAATTTTGCATGTAGCGGTGAATGCGGAAGGACATAATAGCTTTGTGGCTAAGGCTGTCCAGGGGCGCCCGATGGAACCTGAGACCGTTCCGCCCGGTAAAAGCCCACCAAGGACCGCCCGTACACACGTAAGTCGTGCCGCGAAAGCGAACCGATCTGACCGGGAAGCGGAGATTCCTGCGGATAATGGATGATGGCTTCGCCCGACGGTGCAAGCAGCTGGCGGCGCTCTACGGTTTCAAGCAGACTTCGGCGATACTTGTACGGAAACGGCGGGTCAAAAAAAATAAAATCAAACTGCTTTTTGCAGCGCTTGAGAAACAGCTCCACTGCCATAAAATGGCACCGCACCGTAAGTCCAAGGCTTTCGGTCATGGCAACGTTCTGTAAAATCACCTTTGCCTTTGACTTGTCCATTTCGCAGAGCTCCACAGCACACGCGCCCCGGGATGCGGCTTCAATGGCGATTGTTCCCGAACCGCTGAACAAATCCAAAAACGAGCTTCCAGCAAGACGCGGCGCAATTATGTTGAACACAGACTCACGCATCATGTCCATGGCGGGCCTGATTTCCATGCGCCCACCGGGAAATACAACGCTGCGGCCTTTCAGGAGTCCTCCTGTAATGCGCATGGTGCCTACCGTGTCCCGTTAAGCGACCAGTACACTGAATCGCGGGAAAGCCTGTGGTTTTCCTTTGCATAATCAAAGGCGCTCTTTCCTTCCGACGACCTAATGTCTACCCGTGCCCCGGAATCCAGCAGCATCTTGAGCACAGAGGTGGAAGCGGCATACTGGGCCGCATACATGAGCGGGGTTTTTCCTTTCCATACACGGTTCACGGGAATTGACATGTCCAAAAACAGCTTCACCTTGCTACGCTGGATATGTTCGCTTCCTGCGGTGCTGGTGAGCGCAAGTATAAACGCCTTGAACACTTCGTCTTCGGTGCTTGAACGGTCTCGCAGAAGCCGCGCGATGATTTCAGGATTCTGCGAATAATCTGCTGCCAAAAGAAGTGGCGTGGCATTGTACTTGTTGCGCACACGAAGATGGGCACCATGGTCAACCAGCGCCGTCACCACTTCAAGCGTGTTCTGGTAACGCACGGCATACATGAGCGCAGTCCATCCCTCGTTGTCTCGGAGCTGCACATCGGCACCCTGTGCAAGCAGGTTCCGCACGTCCCAGTCGTTACCGGCCTTGGCCGCCTTCATGAGGAGCGACACACCGTTTTTGTCGCGCAGGTTGGGATCTGATATGAACGAAACAGCCGGATGGCCATCATCCTCGGACTCGGGAACAGGTTCCGCAATAAAATCATAAAGGTAGGTCTGCGTGTAAGGCTTTATGGCGGACGATGGCGCGGAGTTTTCAGCAACAAGCTCCTCTGCCAATTCCGACAAGGTTTCTTCGGCATCGGTAGAAACGGTTTCAGGTTCAGACGGCTTCACGCCTGACACAGATGGAACAAGCTCTTCCGTTTCTTCAGAATTAGATACGGGTTCACTCTGTGGCTCAGGTTCAGAATCTTCAACCGCAAGCACGACAGGCTCGTTTTTTGGGGAATCCATCGACGGATCATCTGCATAGCGGAGCAAAGTGTTGTACACTTCCGTTTCCGGGTTTCTGCGGGCATAGTCAAATGCACACAGCCCGTTTTTGTCTTTGGCAATGCAGAGCTCTTTCCGGCTCTGCTTTAGAACGGCGCCCTTTGTAATGACCAGCTCCACTACATCTGGATGGGTTGAATGTTCTGCGGCGAACATGAGCGGAGTACGCCCGTCCTTTGCCTTTGCCCTTATGAGATAGGTCGTAGAATTCAGCTCTGCGGATGCCATGAGCGAAGAGTCGCCTTCTTTTACCTTGGACTTAGATCTGTTTTCCATGTCCAGCATGGCAGCGATCACATCGCGGTCGCGGTCATATTTCAGCGCCAGCATGAGCATGGTCTCACGGTTTGGGCCAAACACCTGTGTCTTCAGCTTTCCCCGGCGTTCAAAAGCTTCCTGCAATTCAACCGCGCCGCCTGTCTCTGCCAGCGCCATGTAGTCCGTTGTATCTTTTGCCATCGCAGAAAAACAAGCCGCCATCACCGCCAGCATGCAAAGCACCGTTTTTCGTGCAGTCCGAATCATTTTCATGTGTAACAGTATAGTAAAGAAAGGCGATATCAGTCAATGCGCAAAAACAAGGACAGGCCTTCCAAGATTTTCTGTCGCCCCAAAAAGTTGAGCAAGCATAAAATCCATGGGATTTTGCAGATACAAGTTTCAAAACAATGTCACAAACGTTGCTGGGTGTGCATCCACATAAAAACAACCAAGGCACCGCTGGCCAAAGACGCGCCCTGTAATGCCAAAAGAGTTGCAAAGCAAGACACGGCCTCTCGCAGCCATGCCCCATGCGTTTTGGCATGGATAAACAAACCGTTCGCAAAAACAGAAACAGCGCATACTTCCGTTCCGACTTTATTTTCCGCGTCCAGAACGGCGGCCCAAAACGCCCTGCCAGAATTGAACGCACAAAAAGTCTGAACACATGCAGGCTTTCCGCTGCGGATTTCTTCCATCGGTACCTGTAGAACCTTTTTTTTGGTGCAAAAGAAAAGCGGCAGTCATCAAGGAAATCGGCTCCAAAACAGAACTTCTGCCAAAATCGGCCCTTTCGAGTTCCCGCAATACTGTTATGGCACAAAACCTTTTTGCACATGCATGTCATACCGCAATTGTTTTGTATGCGCACTGCTTGCATGGATTCCAGCCCGGCACAAATCGATTTGCGGCGACAGTCCAGCACCGCCACAGGCCATGTTTGTACTGCAAAACCTCATCTCACAAATCATTTTGACCAGCAAAATACCGGCTGCGGTTTACGCTGCCATGGCAAACAAGTTTTACGGCACTTGACATAGGTGCGGGATTTTTGCTATATTGAATGTCAATGTTATTCTATGGAGGAGCGCCATGGCTGGAGCCAGTAAAAACTCTCGCACGACTGTTGCAACGCAGAAATTCATATGCCCCGATTGCGGTGGTGAAATAATCATGAAGACCCTGTTTGAAAGCGGCAGACTACGCAATATCGCGGAATGCCAGAAATGCAAACGCACTGAACGCAGACCAAAGGACTTCAAATAAAAAACGTACGGAGACATGTCATTTGCAGGTCGTTTGAATGGGCTTCTCAAAAGGAAGCCTATTTTTTATGGGCGTGCATGGCACAGGATTAAAAAGGAATTGTCTCCGCGTCCATGGACTTTAAACCTGTTCTGTATGCGCCGTCCAGCCGCAGAACCGCGCGGGGTGCCGAAAGCCTTATTCATTGCCATTCTGTCTGCCGAATACGGCCATGCCACCGCATAAACGGCAATGCAGATGGCTGATACGGAGATGGGGCGTATTTTTAGACACCAAGGGGCTGCTGCTAGGCCATCTTTTTGGCGCGGTATGTCACCACATCATCTAGCAGCTGTTCTTCTTCTTTTAGGCGGGATTTTTTCCATTCGTTGAATTTTGATTCTCGGAATTTTTCGAGCACCTTCACGTTCTGCATGGCTTTTCTTACGGCGGCGCTCCTTTCTTCAACCACGAGCCGGGCTTTTGCCATGTCGCGCAAAAAAAGCTCCTCGCGCTGGTTCAAAAACAAAAAGTACTGCTGGGCATGGGCATAAAAGGCCATGTCATCTGATTCGTCAGTCTGGCGGGTTACTGCCACGCGCTGTTGCGCGATTGCGTCCAGTTTTTCCTGAATACGCGAAACAGCGGCGTTCGCAGCGCCCAAGGCCAGCTCGGCTTCATGCTGCTCAAAACGGCGGATTTCCAGAATCTTTTCCATCGAAAACTGAAAATGTCTCATGTGGACTGCACCATGTCCTGCGGAAGCTTTCGTGCAAGGGCCGGAACTTCATTGTACTCAGATTCGGGGATGGCTATGCCGGTCAGCGCGGAAAGCCGCTGCAAGGTGTCCTGAATGGGGCATTCATCAGTTTCTTCCTGGCACAAGAATGTTTCGATCTCTTCGTGCTTGTCTATTGCCTCGTCGATGGCGGAGTTGTTTCCTTTCTGGTAAACGCCGGCATGGATCATTTCTTCCTGCCCCGAATATGTGGCAATCCACCTGCGCACCTGGGTGCAGGCCCTCTGTGTTTCAGGCCCTGTCACCCGCCGGGAAAGGCGGCTGATGCTTGCAAGGACATCTATTGCGGGATAATGCTGGCGCTGCGCAAGGGAACGGCTAAGAACGATGTGCCCGTCAACTGTGCCACGAACTTTGTCGGTAATCGGCTCGTCCATGTCATCGCCGTCAACTAGCACGGTATAGAACGCAGTGATGCTGCCTTTCGCATTGGTGCCCGCACGCTCAAGCAGCCTTGGGAGGAGGTCAAAGACGCTGGGCGGATATCCACGCTGGGCGGGCGGCTC